>DATAEH010000165.1:0-5526 GCA_036258115.1 Streptosporangiaceae bacterium | reverse complement strand
GGCCTATACCGCTGGCCTTGAGCACACCTCGGCCTCCATGGACGGTCAGCCGCGCAGTTACACCTTGCGGGCCACCCAGGTGTATCGCCGCGAGGGCGGCGAGTGGAAGGTAGCCCATCGGCATGCCGACACCGTGACCGAATGACGGTGCCAGATCACATCCGCTACTCGGCAGATCCGGGCGTCCCCTGCATCAGAATGACCTGATCTGCATGTCACCGGAGCTCATCGCTGCGGCCTTGGAGCAGCCGCAGAACCGGCGGCTACGTGCGCCTCCACCATGGAGGCAGTGACACTAGGTAATCGTGCTGGCCGCCACCGGGCAGCTCGGCATGGCCGCCGCTGGGCAGATCCGGCTGGCCGTCGTCAATCCGGTTGCCCACTCCACGCTCAGACCCGCTGACGCCCGCTCAAGACGACGCTCACACGGAGCGACGCTAAACATCCACTGCGTGCAGGCAACCTCGGCCGGTGGTGCGGTTGGTCGCGATCGCTGCCGGGTATCTGTGCCCGCGATCATCGGTTCTTCTCGGCCCAGTCGCGGCAGCCGCGGCGACCAAGCCGACTGCTCTATCGGGGCCGAGAACTCGGGCAAAGAGGACGGCAGGTGTGGTTGCGCCGTGCGGACCCGGGGCAAGGGGGAGACGGGGGCGGATCCTGTGTTCCAAGGCTGCCGTGAATTGTTGAATGCCGCCGGTGGATGTCCTTGGGGGCGTCATTGGCGAGCGCCGCGTGCGGCACGCGGATACGCTCGCCGCTTCCGGGGAGTGCCGGAGGAAGCAGACTTCTGGGGTTGATTCGCCTTCGCGGCATGACGTCGAGAAAACAGAGGCACCGCAATGACCAAGACAGGATACCGGTCCTTTGATACTACGGTAGACAAGACGAATCACATTCTGCGGCAGATCGAGGAGACCTACGGCTGGCCGAAAGAGCGCCGAAACCAATCGTATAACGCTTTGCGTGCGGTGTTGCATGCACTGCGGGATCGCCTGACGGTTGACGAGACCGCCCATTTCGCCGCATAGCTTCCGATGCTGATCCGCGGCCTCTACTACGACGGATGGGACCCGAGCCGGGTACCGAAGAAGATGCACAGGGACGACTTCCTGAACCAGGTGCGGAGGGAGATGCCGCCGTACGACGTAAAGGGCGGTATGGAGGGGCTGGTGCACACAGTGGCGCACGCACTCAGGCTCTATATCACCGATGGTGAGTGGGAGAACACCAAAGCCCAGATGCCAAAAGATCTGGCTGCCACGCTGCCCTAGAGGAAGACGTATCGCCATGCGGTCACAGGCGCGTTCGTTCGCGATGCGGCCAGGGAGTGCCCCAGATTTACTTCGCCGCCAGTCTCATGCTGACCTCTGCTGGCACGACAAAACGTCTCGACCGGCTCCAGGCAGCCGGCCACATCACCCGCGAGCCCGACCCAAACGACCGGCGCGGCGCCCTGATCACCCTGACTCCCAGGGCCGCAGCCTCGTCGACCAGGCCAGCGCCAGCCACATGGCCAACGAGCAGCGCATCCTCGGCGGCCTGACAGAGGCAGAGGAGCGTAACTCGCCGACCTCGTGCGCAAGCTTCGCATCACATTGCCGCCGCCGGAGGGCGTTGAGCTGCCACCCGTGGGCCGCGGGGCCAAGCCACTGCCGTCGATCCGAGTGGATGCGCAGAATGACCGACATGGCGCTAGACCCGATCGACCGGCAACGCGATCGGAGCCGCGCCGAACGGCGGCTACGCGCACGGGTCGCCATAGGCAAGTCGGCACGCTCTGTGATCAAGTCAGGCCCGGACAGACAGACGCATCGAGGACGCGAGCATCCGCGACGCCGTGTCTGGCCGCCAAGGAGCGTCCAGCGCCGCCTGCGGAAACCCGTCGGGCAGACGCCTCGTGCTCCCGAGGTACCTCATCGAGGTGGCGTAGGAGGTAGCCACCGCGCTGGACGCGCCTCTGCACATATTCGTGGTGCGCAAGCTCGGAGTTCCCGGGCATGAGGAACTCGCCCTAGACCTATCCGGTAAGACCGTCATTCTCATAGATGATGGCCTGCCGACCGGATCATCCATGCAAGCCGCTGTGCTGGCGCTGCGCCGAGGTGGTCCTGGAGGCAGAGGTGGTGGTGCCCGAGACCGGGTACCGCCGGAGGACCGTACCGCAGGCCTGGGAATCGGGGCTGTTCGGCGCGAGTACGGGCGTCGCCCCGGCGCTGGTTGCTGATGTGGAAAGGCCCGAGGCCGTCCAGGCGGTCGTTGCCCGCAGGGGTGGCCGGACCTAGCCGGGGAGCACCTGCGCAGAGTGCGTCAGCCCACGCTGCTGATTGTTGGGGCGACGAGATGGTCGTTATCGAACTCAACCGTCAGGCCATCGAGCACCTAGCGGGTAAGTCCCGGCTGGAGATCGTCCACGGCGCGTCACACCTGTTCGAGGAGCCCGGCACGCTGGAGCAGGTGGCGCGCCTGGCCAGGGACTGGTTCTGGCGCTGATCCAGATAGCCGATCATCCGAGTGCCAGATGGCCGCAGGCGGACGTAACGGGCATCGTCCGTGTCTCAACGGAGGCTGAGGCGGCCAGCGGCCCGGCTAAGACATTTCCGAGCTGGTGTTCTGGCGCGCACCGCGCCAGCGTTGCCGCTTGAGCTGCGCCTCCTGAGATGAGACGCGCCCTCCAGGCGCTGAAACCGTAGGCTTTTTGGGCGAACCCCAGCGCTCCCGGTGGCTGAGACGGTCGTCACGCCCAGAACCCGAGACTGATCGCCGACGGGTTCTGGTTCGCTCGAGTCACGGTGAACTCACGATAGTTCTTCCAAACGTCACGTTGAACCTCGGCCACGGCGAGGACTTTAGGCGGCCATATGGACTGCAGCCCCGTCCAGCATGTCGGTGGGTCCTTCGGATCATCCTCTTCACTCCAAAGCCCGCAGGCAAACCCAGGAGCCAACACGTCATACGTCGTCGCGGCGAAGGCCAGTAGGAACACCGCGGCTGCCCCTGCTACCACGCCGATGCGCCATAGCAGGGCCCCCTTGGATATCGCTGATCATCTTGGCCCGCTGACCACCACGATGGTGCTTAACAATCCGAACAGCGTGGTCATGATCGTGATCCGGTCCGCGCTGCCGTTTGAACCGGCCGTTGCCGACTCTGTACTGCGGATTTTGTCATCCGAGGTTCTGGATGCGCGGTAACAGAGGTCTCCGGTGTGGCCGGGACCGGCCTGGACGATTGCGTCTGTCCGCCCTGCCTGATCACGGACAGCGAACCCGCGCGGTCTGGTCGCCTGCCTGCCGGAATCTGGCCCACGCGGGCCGCCGTCCTGGCCGCCTCGCCGACGACTTGTTTCGGCGTCATCGCGGACCTGATCGGCTGCCTCGCCCCTGTGCGGGGAAGTAACTACGGATGCGATCACTTGGGGGCGAGAGGCACAGATGAGCGATCATGACGTCGGCTGGGTCGCCGGGCTCGTCGGGCCGTTGCGAGTCAGGCCGGGCTCGAAGGTCAGCCTGCCGAGGGACTTTGACCCGGACGCGCGGTTCGGGGTGCGCAAGAAGAAGGACGGGGCGCGGCTGCTCAGGCATGGCGTGGAACTGCTCGCGGGTTACCAGGACCGGCTGGCAGCGCAGGACACCTACGCGGTGCTGGTCGTGCTGCAGGCGATGGACGCTGCTGGCAAGGACAGCACGATCAGGCATGTGATGAGCGGCGTGAACCCGCAAGGCGTGCACGTGGCGAGTTTCACGGCGCCGACGGCCGACGAACTCCGCCACGACTACCTGTGGCGCCATGCCCTGCACCTGCCGGCCCGGGGCGAGATCGGGATCTTCAACAGGTCCCACTACGAGGAAGTCCTGACCGTCCGGGTGCATCCGGAGCTCTTGGACCGCGAGCGGCTCCCGCCAGGGCCGGTAGGGGGCGACGTCTGGAAGCGCCGGTACCGGCAGATCAACGACTGGGAGCATTACTTGACCGACAACGGGATCCGGCTAGTCAAGCTCTTCCTCAACATGTCCAAAGAGGAGCAGCGGATCCGTTTCCTGCGCCGGATCGACCTGCCCGAGAAGAACTGGAAATTCTCCCAGGCCGACGTCCGCGAGCGCCAGTACTGGGATGACTACCAGCATGTCTACTCCCAGATGCTCACCCATACCAGCACTGAGTGGGCTCCCTGGCACGTCCTGCCTGCCGACCACAAGTGGTTCACGCGGATCTGCGCCGCAGCCGTCATCGTCCATACGCTCATCGAGATCGACCCGCGATACCCGGTCCCCGATGCATCCACTCGGCAAGAGCTGCTGCAGGCGCGAGCTGCGCTTGAAGCTGAACCGACATGACCAGCAGCAGCGTCGGCCGACCGGGTCGCGCCGAGGCCGGGCACGCCAACCGGAAGCTCCCATCCTCCTGACGTGCCGACATGGAACCCATCGGCTCCCGACGCGATGAGCGACCTCGATACTACGGCCACGCGCTGCGCCAGGGACGCCCGCAAGTCGTGCGGGTGCAGGCCGACGTATCTTCGCCGACGATCGCGAAGTATTCAAGGAATTCCGCGCTGAAGCCGTGGTGGGCCGCGATTCTCAGCGCGCCCGTCGCAGGATCCACGATCTGGATGTTGCTGCGATCGGCGCGCACCAGGGTCAGCGCGGTTTCAAGTGCCCGATCGCGCACGGCCCCGAGCATGACAGGAGCCGGTCCCCTCGGTCGCGCGTCCACCAGCCCGACGGGCTCGGGCTGACGCAGGTAGAGCCCGAGATCCGCGCGATCGGCTCCATCTGGCAGCGCTGGTAGTGGCCCGATCAGGTATTAGGCACGGGCTGCGGAAGCTGTTCGGACCACCAGCCCGCCGCAGGGGCGTCCATAGCCAGATCAAGAGGGTGCCTTGGTGGCCATGTTCAGAGGCCAGTCGTAGGGTGGTTCCCAAGTATGTGATCGGTGCCCGGACGTAGGCCGGGCCTGCCCAAGCTATCGACAGCGACCTGGGTCACTGGGATCTGGTGTACATAAATTCGTAAGCCCGCAATCCAAAAGCTAGACGGGAAGTCTTGCTATGCCGCCGCAGGCTGAACCGCCCCCAGCCCGGGTCCGGGCACCCCTTGCCGCGCCACCTCGGCGTCTCCGAAAGCATCGTGACTCTGGAAGGTATCTCGGCGGGCCTTAGCCGTGACCGGTTCGGGCGATAGCGACTCACGGCAGGTTGCTGCCCTTAAGAGTCTGCTGGTCCGATCATTGCAGGCAATGCGGCCTGCCGAGGAGGCAGAGATACTGCAGCTGACCGCGAAGGCGGTTGAGGCCATTGGATGCCAGGCCACCGGCGTATTGCTCGACCTGACCTGGCAGGAAGTCGGCGGCGGCGGGAGCGGGCTAAGCCCGGCCGAGGTCGCCAGCTGCCAGTGATGGGCTACTCGAAGTTCGAGCGCTTCTTCCGCGCAGCCAGCGGTGTCGATGTCGACCGCAACGACATGAAGCGCTTCCTGGATTTCGTCAATCAGGCGATCTATGACCTGCTGCTGGCCGGGCAGGCCACCG
>DATAEH010000164.1:0-5400 GCA_036258115.1 Streptosporangiaceae bacterium | reverse complement strand
GCTGACGGGGAGCTCGAGCCGCGCCGTCTGGCTGCCGCCCGGCATCCGGCCTGCCTCGGTGCCGTCCTCGGCGCTCGCTGGAACCACGTTGGGCTTGGAGCGTACGACCAGGTCCGGCAGCGGGGCGCTGGCCGTGACCTCGATGACCACCGTCCTGCGGAAGGTGCCCGCCCGGCGGACCGTGTAGTTGGCGGTCACTGGGGTGGAGTCCCTGGCCTTGAGCTGGAGGCCGGCCGGCGCCGCGATCCTGGACGACCCCTCGCGGAGGACAGAGTGGATGCTGAAGTACCAGCCGAGCCCGTCCGCCGGCGCTGGCACGTGCAGGCCGCCATCGATCTCGAGCTTGGTGTTCGTGATGCTCCAGATCTGGGCCTGCGGATCGTCGGGCCCGGTAGGGGGCGCATCGCGCCTGCCGGCCACGACCGCCTCGGTCACGCCCGGCGGCAGCGTGAACGTGAGCACGAGTTCAGATCCGGTGTCGGAGACTCCGGCGTTGGCGGGCAGCGCGACCGGCAGGTGGCGGACTGACGGCCCGGCCACGGCCTGGCCGCCGTCCACCGTGACCGAGGTGTAGGTGACGATGCCCCGGCCGGGGTTGTCATCCGTCACCCGCCGCTGGCCGGCTCCGACATACCTGCCTCGCCTGGCGAGGTCGCCGAGCTCGACCTCGGTGTCGGGGTCGACCAGCGGTCCGTTGCCCGCGTAGATCCGCACCTCTCCGCTGGGCGGCCTGACCCAGCCGATCGTTGTGCGGCCATCGTGGGTGCTCGCCCACAATTCGCTGACCGGCTTGGGTCGCGGCGCGACCCTGGCGCGGATCGTCGCCCCAGGCGTGCGGACGAGCATGCCGTTTGCGTCGCGATACTCGGCGTATACGTGATAGCTGAATTCGACTCCGGTCTCCGGATTCGCATCGCGCCACGACTGATCCTCGGCTCTGGCCCTGCGCAGCGGCAGGTTCAGGCCCGACCGCGGATCGACCTCCCGCTCGACGACGACATTGCCCGCGACGATCGGAAGGATCCAGGACAACGTGATCCCCGATGCGTCCGATCGCGCGGTCAGGCTGGTGACATCGCGAGCCATCAACATCGGGCCGGCCGTCGCCGCCGCCGACGTTCGCCGGCCGGAAACGGCGGCGACCTGGTGGGTGACCATGGCGCCGCCGGGCGCGCCAGCGTCGTCGAACTCGGGTGCGCTGGTCGTGCCGAGAACCCTGCGATCGACCTCGCGGCCGCCAATCGCCGCGAGCCGCGTCACCTTGTAAGACACCTGGCCTGGCGCGGGTGACGGCTCCCAGCGCAGCGCGATCGAGTCGGCGCCAACCTCGGCCGTCAGGTTCTGTGGCGGCGCGAGTGGCAGCGCCGCGAGCATGTCGTTCGCCTCGCCGCAGTCGATGGCAACGCTGAGGATCCGCGCGAGCGCCGCTTCTTGCTCCTGCTCAGGCAGCTTCCGCGCGGAGGCGATGTCGGCCTGCACTGAGGCCTTGACCGTCGCCAGCTCGGCGAGCTGGTCGGCCGCCGACTCTCCGTCTGGACCTGGGACGTCCGTGGCGAGCCTGGCGATTCTGGCCAGCCGGTCCATGGCGGCATACAGCCGATGGGCATGGAGGTCGCCCTCGGCGGCTCGCCAGTCCGACGCGGCCGACGCGATGACACGCTCGATATCGCCGGACAGCGAGGCGATCTGCGCGTCGAGCGAAGGCGCGCCGCCGGGAGCCGCTGCCGCCGGCTCGAGCTGAGCCCGCGCCGCGGCGGGGCGACCTTGCGCGAGTTCGGCGCGTGCGGCGGCGACCTGCTCGACGGCGGCCTGTATCGCGCGGTAGCTGGCGCCGCAGTGCCGGCACGCGACAGCGGCGGCCTCCGCCTGTTGTCCGCACGCGGGGCATTGGACGTACAAGTCTGCGCCGCAGTACCTGCAGTCCTCTTGCGCTCCCGCGGGCTGCGGCTCGCGACAGTTCGGGCAGAGCAGGTAATCGACCGCCGGTGCGACCGCCAGCGATGCACCTAGATCCGTGGCTACCCGCCGGACCGCTAGCCTGGCCTGCTCGCTGGAGAGCCCGAACCCGAAGCCGATCACCCTGCGAACGCAGGCCTCGAAATCGGCTGCGTTCAGTTCGCCGTCCACGATCACCTTCTCAGCGACGGTGTCGCGGAGCCGGTCCTTGGCGTCCTCGATCAGGCTGGCGGCGTAGCGCGCGGCGTCACCGGTCATCAGGTGCTGCTTGACGTAGGTGAGCAGGTTGGCGACGACAGTCATCTGGTGATCGTGTTGCCTGCGCTCGTTTTCGGCGCTCAGCGCCGCGTGGCGGGCGGCGATCTCGTCGGCTGACGTCGTTGGCGCTATGCCGAGGAACGTCCACAACGTCGCGGACCGGCTCGAGTCGCCCGTCAGCCTGCCGAACTCATCAAGATCGCCGCGGATCTGGGCACGCAGGCCGGCCGGGAGCGGCTCGGCGTCGGCGCCGTCCTCGATCACGTGCTGCCGGTCGGCCCACTCCGAAAAAGCGGCGTCGTCCAGGCCCCTGGTCTTCGCGAGCCTGGCCAGCGTCGGCAGACGCGACCGCGGCAGCCCGTGATAGCGGGAGACGAGCTTCTCCGCCAGTGAGTTGAGAGCGCCATACCGGTCGGCGTCAGCCTCTGCCCTGGCCGCCTTGACCTTTGCTGCGCAGTCAGCCCGCTTCGCCGGGTCGAGCAGAACCTCCTCGAGATCACCGCGATGCCTGGCGAGTTCGGCTGAAAGCGCTTTGTAGTTAGGGCTGCGCTCCTTATTCCAGAATCCGACCAGCGCCGAAATGCGGGCACGGATCAATTCGTTGTCGTCGACATCCACGGGCAGGTCGACGATGAAGAAAGGGTCGGCCAGATCAAGCTTCGCCGCGCCGCGGAGTTTGGATAGGACGCGTTGCCGATAGCCGGTCGCGTCGAACGCGCCGACCTCGGTCATCTCCCCGCTCCCCGCGCACCGTCAGGACTAAATTCGCCGCGAGGCGATCGCGGTCGATAAGCGATAAATATCTCAGGTCTTCTGCTTGAGCAAATTGACCTTTGCCTGCTCCGCTTCGCGCATCGCGCTGGACGACACGCCGACTTCAATTCGCAGCACAAGCGGCTCCGCAACGGCCGCGTGCCGGGCCGTCACCTCGATGGTCTGATCGCGGCCCATCGCGAAGGTGACCTCCACCGGAGTCCCGCGCGGGAAGCCGGCCGGGATGTTGTCGATCGGGCCTTCGATGATCACCTTGTTGTCATCCGGTTTGGCCGACTCCACGCTGGTGGCCTGCTCCACGACCTGGATCTGCACGACCCGCTGATCGTCGACGTTGGTGTAATACAGCTCAGAAACCGTGATCGGCAGCGTGTCATTGGCATGCGCCAGGAAGTCGACGTATTCGGCGTCGGTTTCCCTGTCCATCACGATCACGCCGAAGCCGCGGCTGGTCACGTTGCTGACCTGGGTCTGGACCAGATCGGCGACGGCCGTGCTGGCCAGGCCGTACTCGCTTGCGGTGGCCGCGACCGCCTCGCCAAGGTCGACCGGGTTCGCGTCGGCGATGGTCTGGCCCTCGGCCAGCTTGCCCTGCGCAACCAGGTCGGAGATCACGTAGTTCTCCAGTTCCTTCTTCTGGCCGTAGATCGCCGCGCCCTTGGCGACCGCAAGATCGGGATCGGCCAGCTCGGCGGGCGGCAGCTCGGAGAACGCCTCGGCGAGGCGCCTGGCGACGACAGGCATCTTGCTCATGCCGCCGACCAGCAGCACCTTGTCGATGCTCTGCACGCCCTTCTCCTGCGCCGCGGTCAGCACCTTCTGGGTCAGCGTGATGGTCCGCTCGAGCAGCGCGCTCGTGAGCTCCTCGAACGCCTGCCTGGTGACGGTCACGCTGGCCCGGTCGGCGCCGAACACCACCAGCGCGTCTACGGACTCGCGCGCGGTGAGCGCCTGCTTGACGTCCTCGGCCGAGGTGATCAGGTCCTGGGCGCCGTAGGTGTCATCGAGCGGGTCGCCAGCGGCCGGGGCCGCCTCGCCGAACTTCTGGGACAGGTACTGGGCGAGCCGGTCATCCCAGTCCGCACCGCCGAGCGCATGGTCGCCGTCGGTCGCGACCACGTTGATGTTCTTGTCGGCCAGCGTGATCACGGTCGAGTCGAACGTTCCGCCGCCGAGGTCGTAGACCAGCACGGTCTGCGCGGCCGAGCCCTCCTGGGCAAAGCCGTAGCTGAACGCGGCCGCGGTCGGCTCGTTGATGATGTCGATCACGTTCAGCCCGGCCAGCTCACCTGCCAGTTTGGTGGCCTTCCGCTCCTCGTCCCCGAAGTAGGCAGGCACGGTGATGACCACGTCGCTGACCGGCTGGCCCATCGCCCGGGCGGCGTCGTTGGCAAGGCTCCGCAAGATCTGGCTGGAGACGGCCGACGCCGAGTACTCCTCCCCGTGCGCGGCGAACCGCCAGTCCGCCTCACCCATGTGCCGCTTCACCAGGGAGGCGACGTCGTCCGGCCTGATCCTGGCCTGCCGCTTGGCTTGCACACCGACAACCACATCGGTGGGCGAGTCGAACAGGACCACCGACGGGGTCGTCGGCTGGGAGTCGGCGTTGATGATCACCACCGGCCGGCCGTACTCGTCCACGTGCGCGATGCACGAGTACGTCGTGCCCAGGTCGATGCCGAAGACCTTGTTAGCCACGGGAACCTCTCCTGCTCAGGCGCACCACATCGTCCGGACGCATGCTAGACCGACAACCGGTGTACTTCTACCTCGGCGACGCGCACGACCGAGCCATCGTCGCGGATGAACCCGGCCCTGATCGTGTCGGCGATGGTGCCGTCGGCCGATGCGTCTGTCGTCGGGATCCGCCTGGTGCCGGTATGGCGAGACGCGTCGAACCTGTCGCCGCGCGCCGGGCTGAAAGGCCTGACGCCACAGGTCAGCTCCATCGTCTGGAGCAGCTGCGTATACAGCATTCCCACCGGGCTGGCCGGATCGGTCAGCGCGCCGAGGCTGACCATCTGGTCATGCAGCTTGATCATGCCGGACACGACCGGGTTCAGCGCGGCGGCAACCTCGCCGGAGCGCAGCGTTGTCACGTCGTCGTGCAGACGGGAGATGAGATCGGTATCGCGCGTCCGCAGCCTGGCCAGCTCCGCGGTTGTCGCCGCAAGACCATCGACCTTGCTGCCGAGCGACATCAGCGCGGCCTGCACGTCGGCGAGCGCGCTAGCTGGCACGGTGTCTGGGTCATCGGGATCTGCAGTAGCCGGCACTTCACCCTGTTCGGCGCCGGCTGCCGCGTCGGCCTCTTCCGCCCACCCGTGCGACACCGGGGCGACCGGCGCCGCCTCGGTCTGCTCCTGACCGGAGATGCCGCCATCTGCGGCCTGGACCGGTTGCCCAGCTGGC
>DATAEH010000163.1:0-21134 GCA_036258115.1 Streptosporangiaceae bacterium | reverse complement strand
ACTGGCTGGATCTGACCGAGGCGCAGGTCGCCGCCACGCTGGGCTGCTCGGTCGGAAACGATAGTCAGGAGCCTGCAGACCTCCTATGTCTCACAGGAGCACATCGGCGTGAGCGTCTTGCAAGTCGGGTCGGCGGTCAACTATCTCCTGGTGACAAGGGTGAAAGGCAGCGTCATGCGCCTCCGCCCAGCGACTATCGATGGCCAGAAGTATTGCGTCCTACCCATTGATCCTCGTAACCGCAACGTCGCATGGACCGCCTATGACGCGGCCGGCCACCTGCTGGGCAGCGGCTCGGCCAGCAAGCTGGTGGGATAGCGACGGTCAGACCAGGTGATCGCCGTAACGAACGCTCCTGCTTAGATCGCTATCCATGCAGAACCGAGTGCTCCGAGACCGGCTTGTCGCGGGCGAAACCATCTACGGCGGCTGGAGCGTCACTGGCGACGTGATCGCGGCTGGCCTTCTGGCTGCCGCGGACCTGGACTATGTCGTCGTTGACCTCCAGCATGGCGGCGCCACCGAAGGTGACCTGCCTGCGCTGACCGCGGCGATTGAGCGCGCTGGAGCGACGCCGCTTGCGCGGGTCAGGTACGCCCACCCAGCGGACATCGGCCGGGCGCTTGACCTTGGCTGCGCAGGCGTCATCGTGCCCAACGTCGACTCCGCCGAACAGGCTCGTGCGGCAGCCGGAGCTTGTCGCTTTCCTCCTGCCGGCTACCGGTCTGGCGGCGGCGTGCTCGCTAGCGCCAGCGGGCCGTTCTGCGTGATCATGGTTGAATCTCGAGCCGCAACGGCCGAGATCGAGGACACTCTGGCGCTGCCAGGTGTCGACGGCATTTATGTCGGCCCCCGGGATCTGTCGTATTCGCTTGGCTGTGCGCTGAGCCCCGGCGACGCGGTCCTGCGGTCGGCCCTCGAGCAGATCTGGGCGGCGTGCCGGGCAGCAGGCAAGCCGGTGGGCGTGCACTCGATCGACGGCGCGACTGCCCGGATCTACCGGGAGAACGGATGCCGCCTGATCAATGTCGCGTCCGATGTGCAGGCCATTTCGAGTTATGTGGGCGCCGAACTCGCCGCCGCGCGTCCATAGCGAGGACGCGAGGCCGTTCTGATGCGATAATGAGTGCCGCTTTGATAGCTGAGGCTTTGGGGGGAGCCGATGCGACGCGCGGTACGCACTGGAGCGAAAGCCATTTTTGTCGCGATGGCGACTGCATTGGCGGGGTCTGTCAGCCTCGTGCCGAGCGAGGCAAGCACCGCGCCGGCCGCTGCTACAGCCAACTGGCCGGCCTACCTGCACGGCCCCGCCCACAGCTCGTACAGCCCTGGACAGCGGACGATCACACCGTCCAATGTCGGCGGGCTGGTCGTCAAGTGGCGGTTCCAAGGAGGTCCGCCACCCGTTCTCGGGCAGCCCCGACGCGGATTTCTCGCCAGCCCGACGGTGGCCGACGGCACGATCTACATCGGTTCGGTGACCGGCTGGTTCTACAAGCTCAGCGCGGGGACCGGCCGGGTGCTCGCCAAGCGCTTCATCGGCTTCCAACGCGCTCTGACGTGTCATCCGGCGCGCGGGTTCGTCGGCACGGCGACGGTCGCCACCGACCAGTCTGGCCAGCGCATGGTCTACGTCGGCGCGCCTGACGGTTACCTGTACGCGCTGCGTGCGTCTAACTTGTCGATCAAGTGGCGTTCGGTGATCGCGCTGCCATCGAGAAAGATCAACGACTACTTCCAATGGTCGTCGCCCACCGTGGCGCAGGGCAGGATCTACATCGGCATCTCGTCCAACTGCGATCGCCCGCTGGTGCGGGCTGGCCTGGTCAGCTACATGCAGGCCACTGGCAAGAGGCAGGCCACATTCTTTACGTTGCCGCGAGGGATGCGCGGAGCCTCGATCTGGTCAAGCGCCGCTGTCGATCCCGACCGGTTCGTCTACGTGTCGACCGGCAATGTCCAGCGGAGCTTCGCCGAGCCCGGTCACACGAACTCGATTGTGAAGCTCGCTCCGTTCTCCCTCCGCCCGGCCGGGGCGTTCAAGGTGCCACGCGGCCAGGTGGAACACAACGGGGACTTCGGGGCGTCGCCGGTGATCTTCGGTCCCTTCGTCGGTGCCTGCAACAAGAACGGCATCTTCTACGCCCTGCGCAGGTCGACGATGAAGGTGGCCTGGTCGCGCCGGGTCGGCGCCGAGGCGCCGCGCCACGGGGTCGCCAGCTGCTCGGCAGCCGCGGTCTACGACGGACGCGTGCTGTACGTCGCGACTCCGCGGCACCTGATCGGCGGCACGGCGTTCGGCGGATCGGTGCAGGCACTTAATCCTGCGACCGGCGCCCTGATCTGGCAAACCGGGCTGCCCAACGGCGTGATCGGAACTCCGACGCTGGACGGCGCGGGAGTGCTAGCGGTCGGTACCTATGCGTTCACCAAGAGGCCGAACGCGGTCTTCCTGCTGAGGGCCTCCGACGGCAGGATCCTGCGCCGACTGACCAGGGGAAGTCAGGACTTCGCGCAGAGCGTCTTCGCCGGTGGCCGCATATTCACCGCGAATAGCGACGGCCTGGTCGCCTGGGGACTTTGAACCTGAGCCAGTGGCGGCCGCTACGCAGCGCTTCAGTGCGCGATGAGGTTAGTCTTGGCGCGACAGCAAGGCCTGGGTCACCATTTCTCCTTGCTCGGGAGTTCCCAGGTCGTCGCGACATGGAGGCGGCCATGGGTCTGATGGACCGGGTCAAGCAGCAGGCCAACGCGCTCGCGCAGCAGGCCAATCAATCAATGGCGAAGCTCGACAATCTGCCGGCCCAACGCCGCGCCGACTCGCTGTTGCGCAGTCTCGGGGTCGCCGTTCTGGCGGAGAAGACCGGCAGGGCGACCGGGGACTCCGAGGAGCAGATCACCAAGATCCTGGCCGACATCGAGCAGCATGAGCGGCAGTACAACGTGGATCTAGTCCAACAGGCAGCGCTGGCCCAGCAGATGCAACAGCCCTGGCAGCAGGGCGCGCCAGGCCAGCCGTGGCAGCCAGGCCAGCCCGGTCAGCCGGGTCCGCCAGGTCCGGGTCAGCCCTGGCAGCAGGGCCAGCCGGGTCAGCCAGGTCCGGGGCAGCCTGGTCCGGGCGACCAGGGAGGCCAGCCGCTTTCCGGACCGCCCGGGTGGGACCAGCAGGGCTTCTTCACGCCAGAGTCCGGCGCTTAGTTCCACCGGACTCAACCCGGCGGTCAGTGGCAGGCAGCCTGCGCCGCGGTCTTGGGCTTGGCCTGCCAGACGCTCCGCTGGCCGCTTCCGGCTCCGCCGTGGTGGTGCTTGTGCCGATGTCGGTGCTTGGACCAGTGATCGGTCTTGATCTGCTGGAACAGCGCGCCGGCGGCCGCTTGATTCCAGAGCACGGCCGATTCGCCGTTGGGAGCCACGAAGTTGGTGCTGGCGAGCGGCACGGCGGTGAACGAGACCGCGCCGGGCCTGATGAGCCTGAGCTCATCGGCCAGGCTGGTGACGTTCAGCTTGCTGTCCACCTTCGTCGCAGCGGTGGCTGCGGATAGGAGGTGGGAGAACTTGACCGGGTTGGTCAGCGTGCCTGAGCTCGCCGCCTCGGAGAGGACCGATGACAGCAACTGCTGCTGATCGGCGATCCTGGCCAGGTCGGACAGCGCGAACGAGTGTCGGTCCCTGGCGAACTGCAGCGCCCTGATGCCGTTCACGTGGTGCCGTCCGGCCGACATATGCAGGCCGGAATACGGGTCGTTCACGGCGTAAGGCAGGCAGACGTCGACCCCGCCGAGCGCATCGATGATCTTGACGAATCCCAGGAAGTTCACTTCGACGAAGTCGTTAATGACCAAGCCTGTCGCCTGTTCCACGGTCTTGACCATCAGCCTGGGGCCGCCGAGGCCGAACGCCGCGTTGATCTTGTTCATCCCGAATCCTGGTATCCGCACCCACGAGTCGCGCGGCAGGCTCACCACCTGAATGTGCTTATGGTCCGCGGTGATGTGGGCAACCATGAGCGTGTCGGAGTTGTGGCCGGTGGCGTGACCGACATGCAGTACCCGTTGCTCGTGCCTGGACAGGCCGGACCTGACGTCCACGCCGGCCAGCAGGATATTCAGCGGCCCGCTCTCCGGAGTCCCCGCCGTGCCGGCGTTGACCCTGCCGAGATGGCCGCTTACGTAGCTGGCCAGCAGCCAGCCGCTTCCCGCCGTCAACAGCACGATTGCCGAAAGCGCGCTGGTGAGCAGGGCTAGCGTTCGCTGCGCCCTGGCTCGCTTGCTAGTCGCGATGTGCGCAGCCAGACGGCGCCGCGCCGCGAGCGCCCGGCTGTCCTGAGGCCGGGATTGCGCCGCCGGGCGGGTGCGGGCGGGTGATGGGTCCGGCCAGCTTTCGCGAGCCACGGATTGCGCCGGACGGCCATCGCGAGCAGGAGGGGGAGGTGCGGCCCGGCCCCTGCGGGCTGGCGGCAATGCGCGGCTCTCGCGCCACTGGTTTGGCGCGCGGTGGCGTGGATCGCGCGCGTCGCCCCCTGACGATTCACCCCGCGCCATTAACCCCCCAGAAAAGCGCAATCCTAACGAGGTTAACGTTACGCAGAGTGATTAGGTGCCAACTGAGGGTGCGAGTCGCTCGCCGGGATCACCGGCTCGGAGGCTCGGGATCACGCGGCAGCCCCAGCATTCGCTCGGCGACGATGTTGAGCTGAATGTCGGTTGTTCCGCCGCCAATGGTGACGGCCCTCACCGCGAGGTCCTGCCGTGCCCAGTGTGCGCCGTTGGGTTTGCCGTCCCTGGTGACCGGCGATCCGAACCCCGATCCAACTGCCGCGCTGGTCCCTGACATCGCGAAGCAAAGGTCGGCGATCTGCTGTGCGTTGCGCATGCCAAGCAGCTTGCGCACGCTGCCAGTCGCTCCGGGCTCCGTGCCAGAGATCCGCTTGAGCGTGACGCGCAGCCCCAGCAGGTCGATCGAGCGGCCCTCGCAAACCAGTCTGCCGACGTCACCCAGCGGTGGATGCTCCGCCGCCCGCGTCACGTCCAGCAACTCGCTCACACCGGACCCGAACGTCCACGTCTGCGACAGCGAGACCCGTTCGTTGGCGAGCGTGGTGCGTGCGATCCGCCAGCCGCCGTTGACCTCGCCGACCAGACAGTCGTCCGGCACGAAGACGTTGTCGAGAAAGACCTGATTGAACGACGCGTCGCCGGTGATCTCGCGCAACGGGCGCACATCGATTCCCGCCGAACCCATGTCGACGAGGAAATAGCTGATCCCGTCGTGTCTCGGCGCTGACGGATCGGTCCTGGCGATGCAGATTCCCCAGGCGGCCTGCTTGGCAAGGGACGTCCAGATCTTCTGGCCGGTGATCCGCCACCCGCCCTCGACGCGCTCGGCTCCGGTTTGCAGGCCCGCCAGGTCTGAGCCGGCGCCCGGCTCGCTGAACAGCTGGCACCACAGGTAATCCATCCGCAGCGTGGAGGGCAGAAAGCGCTGCTGTTGCTCTGAGGTCCCGTATTGGATAAGCGCTGGCACGACCCAGGCGCCGATCGCAAGGTTGTGCGCCCGGACGCCGGCGGCCCGCATCTCCTCATCGATGACGAGCTGCTCGAGTGGCTTGGCGTCGCGGCCCCATGGCTTGGGCAGGTGCGGCAGCACCCAGCCGCCAGCAGCGAGCCTGGCAGTGCGCTCGCTTCCGGTTACCTTGCGGATCTCGGCGAGCTCAGTCCTGACCGCGGCCCGGAACTCGGCGTCGCCGTCGGGCAGTTCCACCCTCGGCGCCCGCATCGCGCCGTCAGTCGCCATCGCGGCGACGCGTTCGCGCCACTCCAACGACGGGCCGAGCAGCGCGCGCAGCGACAGGGCGCGGCGGTAGTACAGGTGCGCGTGGTGCTCCCACGTGTAGCCAATGCCACCGAGGGTCTGAATGCAGTCATTCGCCGCGTCGACGGCCGCGTCCAGTGCGATCACGGCCGTTACCGCGGAGGCGAACTCGCGATCGCGTCCAGGCGGCGTGCGGGCGGCGTCCCAGACGGCGGCCGCGGCCTGTTCAGCGCCGGTCAGCATCCTCGCGCAGCGGTGTTTGACCGCCTGGAACTGGCCGATCGGCCGGCCGAACTGGTGCCTGATCTTGGCGTAGTCGGCGGCGGTCTGGACGGACCAGTCGGCAATGCCGCATGCCTCGGCGCCGAACAGAATCGCTGTCAGGCTCATCACGGCTGTCCGGTCAAGGCCGGACATGATCCGATCGGCTGAAACCAGAACGTCGTCGGCCCGCAGGTTCGCCAGCGGCCTGGTCAGATCGACGGCGTCGAGCGCGGTCACCTCGAGATCGGCCGCGTCGAGAAGCACCCACGCCTCGCCGTCGTCCGTGCTGACGGCGGCGATCACCAGGTCGGCAAGAGGTCCCGCCATCACGGGTCCCGTCTCGCCGGTCACCGTCAGGCCCCCGTCCGGGCGCGGCTGGGCGGCCAAACCAGCGCCTAGGGATACCGTGCCGGCCAGGGATCCGTCCGCGAGCTTGGCGAGCAGCTTGGCTAGCTGCTGGCCGAGGACAGGGAGGACATCGAGAGCTTCGGCGAGAACGGCTGATGCCAGCACCGTGGCCAGGTACGCGCCAGGGAGCATCGCCCTGCCGGTCTCCTCCAGGGCAACGGCGAGCTCAGGCAGACCGAAGCCCTGACCGCCGGCTTCCTCTGGCAGATGCAGGCCCAAGAGCCCCTGCCCGGCCAGGCTGGGCGCGAGGGACGCCCGGTAGTGCTGCGCTCCGCTGTCATCGGCCTCGACCGCGGCCCGCACGACGTCGGCTGGGCAGTGCCGCTGCGCCCACCCGCGCACCGTTGCCGCGAGTTCCAGATGCTCAGGAGTCAGGCCAAGCGCCATCGATATCCGCCTCGCTCGCGAAGGTCAGGCCGGGATATCCCGGTATCCGGCTGATGCCGACACTGTAAATCGGCTTCTGTTTGCCAGCCATGCCAAGCCTGTCTAAACGACCGCATGCGGAAGGCGAATCACAGGTCGGCCACACAAACCACGCAGCCTCTTCCCCAAAGTTACTGATGAGTAGTACACTTAGTTACTCGCGGGTAACTAAAGACGGGCCACATGCGGGACGACAGTCGAGGGTGCCGACGGGAGGCGCGATGACGCACTTCAAAAGCAACCTGCGCGATATCGAGTTCAACCTGTTCGAGGTGCTGAACCGGCAGCAGCTGTTCGGCTCGCCGCCGCATGAGGACCTGGACGAAGACACCGCACGCGGGATACTCGCCGAGGTCGAGCGCCTGGCTGCCGGTCCTCTCGCCGCATCGTTCGCCGACGCTGACCGGAACCCGCCTCTGTTCGACCCGGCCACGCACTCGGTGACCATTCCCGAGTCGTTCGCGAAGTCGTTCCGCGCCTGGATGGATACGGAGTGGTTCAGGCTCGAGCTGCCGCGCGAGCTCGGCGGCAACGCAGCACCGCGCTCTTTGTGCTGGAGCGTGGCAGAACTGGTGCTCGGCGCGAACCCGGCCATCTGGATGTACGCGAGCGGTGCGGCATTCTCCAAGGCGCTGTTCCTCCTGGGCACTGACGAGCAGAAGCGGTTCGCCGCGCATGCCGTCGAGGGTGGCTGGACGGCGACGATGGTGCTGACCGAGGCAGACGCGGGATCCGACGTCGGCGCGGGCCGGACTAAGGCCATCAAGCAGGCTGACGGCACCTGGCACGTCGAGGGCGTCAAGCGGTTCATCACCAGCGCCGAGCATGACATGGCGGAGAACATCTTCCACCTGGTGCTGGCCAGGCCGGAAGGCGCGGGCCCGGGCACCAAGGGACTGTCCATGTTCATGGTGCCGAAGTACCTCGTCAACGGCGACGGCTCGCTCGGCGAGCGCAACGGCGTCTACGCCACGAACGTTGAGCACAAGATGGGCCTGAAGGCCTCCGCGACCTGCGAACTCACCTTTGGCGCTGACCATCCCGCCATCGGCACCCTGGTCGGCGATGTGCACGACGGCATCAGGCAGATGTTCTTCATCATCGAGCACGCCCGGATGATGGTGGGAACGAAGGCCATTGCCACGCTCTCGACCGGTTACCTGAACGCGCTTGAGTACGCCAAGACCCGCGTCCAGGGCGGCGAGCTGGCCAAGATGACCGATAAGACCGCGCCCAGGGTGACGATCATGCATCACCCGGACGTGCGGCGGATCCTGATGCTGCAGAAGGCTTACGCCGAAGGGATGCGGGCGCTGGTCCTGTACGCGGCCACCTTCCAGGATGCCGCTCAGCTCGCCGAGGCCGCCGGGACGGCGGACGACCACGCCGCGGCCATGAACGACCTGCTGCTTCCCATCGTGAAGGGCCTCGGCTCGGAGCGCGCATACGAGATGCTTACGCTGTCCCTGCAGACCCTAGGTGGGTCTGGCTACCTGCAGGACTATCCGTTCGAGCAGTACATCAGGGACGCCAAGATCGACAGTTTGTACGAGGGCACCACGGCGATCCAGGGCATGGACCTGTACTTCCGAAAGATCGTCAGGAACAAAGGCGAGGCACTGACGTCGCTGCTGACCCAGATTAAGGCGACTGCCCAGGGCGACGCCGGCAACGGTCGCCTGAAGGAGGAGCGGGCGGCGCTCGCCAGGGCGGCCGAGAACATCGAGGCCATGGTCAACGCGATGCACGGCTTCCTGGCCGGAAGCCTCGAACAGCCAGGGGAAACAAATCGCATTGGCTTCAACACGACCCGCCTGCTGCTCGCCCTCGGCGACCTGATCGTCGGATGGCTACTTGTACGCCAGTCCGAGGTCGCCACGGCCGCGCTCGACGCCGGTCCAGCCTCGCCAGCAGACACGGCGTTCTACCAGGGCAAGGTCGCCGCAGCCAGGTTCTTCGCCCAGAACGTGCTGCCCCGCCTCGCCACCGAACGCGAGATCGCCGAGGCAACCACCACCGACCTGATGGACCTGCCAGAAGCCGCCTTCTAACAACCTGCCGACCCAACCGCCAATTCGCTGGGGCGGAGGTTCGTCGCCAGGTCGAAGCCGGCTAGGACCAGGCCAGCATCCGCAGCGGGTCTGTGAGCATCGCTCCCACTTCCCGCAGCACTGCCGAGCCCATGTCGCCGTCGACGATCCGGTGGTCGAAAGACAGCGAGAGCGTGCAGACCTTGCGGACCGCGAGCTGGCCGTCGACGACCCACGGGGCGTCCTTGACCTGGCCGAAGGCGAGGATCGCTGCCTCGCCCGGCGTGATGATCGGGGTGCCGGAGTCGACGCCGAACACGCCGACATTGGTGATCGTGATCGTGCCGCCGCTCAGGTCGGCGGGCGTGGACCTGCCCGCCCTGGCGGTCTCAGCCAGCTGGTTAATCGCCTGCGCCAGCTCGGGCAACGTCAGCGCATGCGCATCCTTCACGCTCGGCACCACCAGGCCGCGGTCGGTCGCTGCAGCGATGCCGAGGTTCACGTAGTGCTTGATCACGATCTCCTGGGCGGCCTCATCCCACGACGAGTTGATCATCGGATGCCTGGACGCGGCTACGAGCAGAGCTTTGGCTACGAGCAGCAGCGGCGACACCCGGACGCCCTCGAACTCCGGCAGCGACTTCAGCCTGGCGGTCGCCGTCATCGTCTCGGTGATGTCGATCTGCAGGAACTCGGTGACGTGCGGCGCCGTGAACGCGCTCTTGGTCATAGCGGCGGCGGTGTGCTTGCGCACGCCGCGAATCGCGATCCGCTCCTCGCGCGGCAGCGAAGCCAGTCGTGTTTCGGCGACCTTGGTCAGACCGGCTGCCCCGGCACTAGGTGCGGCCGCAGCGGCCTGTCCGGCCGTCTCCGTCGCGCCGGCGGCTGCCTGGATGTCGTCGCGAGTGATCGAACCTGACGGTCCTGTCCCGCTGAGCGTGCTCAGGTCGACGCCGAGATCCTTCGCGAGCTTGCGCACAGGTGGCTTGGCCAGCACGGCCACGCGCTGGTCCGGCGCCGCCTCGGCTCCGTTGGCCGGAGCGGAGGATGCGGCGCTCGCGCCGGCCGGCCGGGCATGTGCACTTCCTGGCTTGCGTACCCGCCGCTTGGTCGACCCGAGCTTGACGCCGTAGCCCACCAGGACGGCCTGCCGTTCCTCCTTAGGCGCCGGGCTGCCGTAGATCCCGGGCTCGACCGCTCCCTCTTCCGGCGCTGGGGAGATCTCAGCGGGCGGTTCGGGCGCTCCCGTCGGGAGTCCGTCGTCGGCCGCCTCCGCGCCGACGTTCACGCTGATGATCGGCGTGCCAACGTCCGCCGTCTCGCCCTCAGGAACCAGCAGGTCCTGGACTACGCCTTCATAAGGGCTCGGCAGCTCGACGAGCGCCTTGGCGGTTTCGATCTCGACGATGATCTGGTTGATGGTGATGGCATCGCCCGGCTGCACGAGCCATTTGACGATGTCCGCCTCGGTCAGGCCCTCGCCGACGTCGGGGAGCTTGAACTGCTTCAGTTCCGGCATCACGTCCCCTTAGTAGGTGAAGGTGCGATCGACGGCATCGAGCACCCTGTCCAGATCGGGCAGGTAGTGCTCTTCGAGCCGGGACGGCGGGTACGGCGTCGAGTAGCCGCCGACCCGAAGCACGGGGGATTCGAGGTGGTAGAAGCACTCCTGCGAGATCCTGGCCGCGATCTCCGCCCCCAGGCCCGCCGTCACCGGAGCCTCATGCACGACCACGCACCGGCCCGTCTTGCGGACCGACGCGTAGATCGTCTCGGTGTCGAGCGGCGACAGCGATCGCAGGTCGATCACCTCAACTGACCGTCCCTCCTCACCCGCGGCGGTCGCCGCCTCGACGGCGGTCCGCACCATCGGGCCGTAGCAGAGCAGCGTCACGTCGGTCCCGCTCACGAGGGTTCGTGCCGCGTCGAGCGGCAGCGCGGCAGCGAGCCCGCCAGCCAGGTCGACGTCGGTCTTGTCCCAGTACCTCCGCTTGGGCTCGAAGAAGATCACCGGGTCTTCGCAGTTGATCGCCTGCTGGATCATCGCGTACGCGTCGGCCGGGTCGCCGCAGGCGACCACCCGCAGGCCGGCGCTGTGCACGAAGTAGACCTCGGGCGACTCACTGTGGTGCTCGACGGCGCCGATGCCGCCACCGAACGGGATCCGCACCACGACTGGCAGCCGCAGATTGCCGGCCGAGCGGTACGCCATCTTCGCGAGCTGAGAGACGATCTGGTCGAAGGCGGGGAAAACGAAGCCATCGAACTGGATCTCGCACACCGGCCGGTAGCCGCGCAGCGCGAGCCCGATCGCGGTGCCGATGATGCCGGACTCCGCGAGCGGGGTGTCAAGAACCCGGTCCTCGCCGAAGTCCTTCTGCAGCCCGTCAGTGACGCGGAAGACGCCGCCGAGCTTGCCGACGTCCTCGCCCATGATGAGGACCTTCGGGTCGTTCTCCATGGCCTTGCGCAGGCCTTCATTGATGGCCCTGCTGAGCGTGAGCTTGGCCGGGGTGCCCGTCGTCATCGACCGACCTCCTCGGGTGCGAAGGAGTCAAGGTAGGCGGCAAGCTGCTCCCGCTCGTCAGCGAGCAGGGCGGTTTGCTCCGCGTAGACGTTGCTGAAGATGGTCAGCGGATCCGGATCAGGCATCTCCAGGCACGCTTTCCTGACCCTGCGGCCGACGTCGTCCGCCTCGGCGGCGATGCCCGTGAAGAAGCTTTCCTCGGCCATCGCTGAGCGGATCAGGTACTGCTTCACCCGCTCGATCGGATCCTTCAGCTTCCAGGACTCAAGTTCGGCGGACAGTCTGTACCTGGTCGGGTCGTCCGTCGTGGTGTGGGCGCCCATCCGGTAGGTGAACGCCTCGATCAGCGTCGGCCCCTGGCCCTCTCGCGCGGCCTGCATGGCCTGCCTGGTCACGGCGAGGCACGCCAACACGTCGTTGCCGTCGACCTGCAGGCCGGGGAATCCGAACCCGGCGGCGCGCCGGTAGAGCGGAATCTTGGTCTGCCGGTCGAGCGGCTCGGAAATGGCCCACTGGTTGTTCTGGCAGAAGAACACGACAGGAGCGTTGTTGACCGACGCCCAGATGAACGCCTCATTGACGTCACCCTGGCTGGTCGCCCCGTCGCCGAAGAAGACGATCGCGGCTTCGCCGTCCTCCCCGACAGCTCCGTCGCGCTGGATCCCCATCGCGTACCCGGTCGCGTGCAGCGTCTGCGCCCCGATCACGATCGTGTACAGGTGGAAGTTGTGTTCCTTGGGGTCCCAGCCGCCGTGGCTGACGCCCCGGTAGAGCTCGAGCAGCTTGGCCGGGTCGACGCCGCGGCACCATGCGACGCCGTGCTCCCGGTATGTCGGGAAGGCCATGTCGCGAGGGCCGAGCGCCCGGCCCGCGCCGACCTGAGCGGCTTCCTGGCCCAGCAGCGATGCCCAGATGCCCAGTTCGCCCTGGCGCTGCAACGCGATCGCTTCGAAGTCAATCCGCCGGACCAGGACCAGGTCGCGGTACAGCGCCTTGATCTCGTCCGCGGTCAGCTCAAGGGGATAGTCCGGGTGCTCAACACGCTCGCCTTCGGGCGTGAGCAGCTGAATCAGCTCCGGCTGGGGAGCTGGCTTGTCAGGAGTTCGAGATCGGGAGGATCGGGAGGCAGCTTGCCCGGCAGCTTTGACGGCCACGTGCCACTCCTTGCCTACTCAGGGACCGACATCCCGCCCGCTGGCTTGATCAGCTGGCGGTCATCGGTCATCGTGTTCCGCTGTGACAGTACTCGGCGCTCCTCCCGGCAGGTCAAGTGGAGAGTTCGCGTACGCTGCCTGCTGTGGCCAAGATAGTGGTGGACGTCATGCTCAAGCCTGAAATCCACGATCCGCAGGGCGAGGCCATCGCGGGCGCGTGCCACCGTCTCGGGTTCACCGAGGTGCTCTCCGTCCGCCAGGGCAAGCGGTTTGAGGTCGAGCTCGCGGAGGCCATTGATCCGAGCCGCTTTGCCGAACTCGCGGCCGAATTGCTGGCGAATCCCATCATCGAGGAGTTCGCCATCCACGGGGCTTGACGGGCCCGGGCAATCCATGCTGGTCATACGCGCCATTTGCTCACCTGTTTGCGCGATTCCAAACATGTGGCTCACCTCCTGCCCGAGCGGCCGGATTGTCCTACACCGCAGGCGTTTCCGCGATTCGCCGCGCCGTCGGTTCTCCGGCGTTGACCTGGAAGAACGACACTGTTCGTCCGAAGATCGCCCGAGTTTATGATTACCGCGCCCCAGCTGTGGAAACTCTCACAATGTGATGAGAGCCGAGAAGTAGCGCGGAACAGCGGAGGGCAACCAGGGCAGTGCGAACTCGGGTGTTGCACTCGCAGGAGCTGGACGGAGATGTTCGCGACGTCCGGTTCTGTCTGGTGTTCCCGCGCGAATCGCTCAGCATCCCGGTGATGCGCCACGTGCTCGGTGACACCCTCGCCAAGCTCGGGCTGGACGAGGAGTGCATTTCGGACCTGGTGCTCGCGGTCACAGAGGCATGTACCAATGTCCTGCGCCACGCAGGGCCCGGCCACAAGTACGAGGTCATCGCCGAAATCGGCAAGAGCAGGGTTGTCATTCAGGTGCTCGACAACGGGCGCGGCTTCAATCCGGTCAGGATGAGGCAGGTGCGCCGCCGCAACCACCCGAAGCGCCCGCCGGTCCGCCCCACCGGACTGCTCGGCCGCAGAGCCAGGACCAGCGACGTCTCCCAGCTCGCCGAGTCGGGCAGGGGCATGGCCATCATGCGGGCGTGCGTTGACGACGTGAGCCTGCACAGCGGGCCGGGACGCGGGACCGTCGTCGAGCTGTTCAAGCGATGCGAGTGGCGCGACGGCGCCCCACTTGCCGACCTGGAAGGGTGGGCGCTCAGGGACGCCGGCTGACCCGCTCGCTCTGACCCGCCCGTCCTGACGAGCGTGGGCCTGCCCACCCGGTAACTTGGGAGCATGCGCAGTCACCGGCCCACAGGTAAGCATTGACGCTCAAGATCGGCATCGTCACGTTCCCGGGATCGCTTGACGACGCCGATGCCAGCCGGGCGGTCGCGCGCGCGGGCGGCACGCCGGTTCCGCTCTGGCACGGTGACCGCACGCTGCGCGGCGTCGATGCCGTCATCTTGCCTGGCGGCTTCTCCTATGGCGACTACCTGCGCTGCGGTGCTATCGCCAGGTTCGCGCCCGTCATGGCCGAACTGATCCCGGCCGCCACGGCGGGGCTGCCGGTTCTTGGCATCTGCAACGGCTTCCAGATCCTGTGCGAGGCCCACTTGCTGCCGGGCGCGCTGACCCGCAATGCAGGCTTGCACTTCATCAACAGGGACGTGCGAATCACCATCGAGAGTAACCAGACGCGGTGGACAGCCGGCTACCGCGCCGCTGACGTGATCACGGTGGTACTGAAAAGCGGTGAGGGCGCGTACGTCGCCGACCAGGAGACCCTGGCCGACCTCGCCGCCTCCGGCCGCATCGTCGCCCGCTACACCGACGGCAGCCCGAATGGATCGGCAGACGACATCGCCGGGATCGCGAGCGCTGACGGCAACGTCGTCGGCCTGATGCCGCACCCCGAGCACGCGATCGACGCTCTGACGGGCCCGGGCACGGGCGGCCTGGCGTTCTTTTCCTCGATCCTGGGATCGGCAGCGATCGCGGATACCGCCACCGGGCAGGCAGTGTCGCGATGACCGCCGATACCGTCACCGACGCCATTGCCACTGCTGGCCGGGAGCAACCGCATGTGGCGCTCGGGCTGACCGACGCGGAGTACGGCTCCATCACCGCGCAACTCGGGCGCCGTCCGACCGACTCTGAGCTCGCCATCTACTCGGTAATGTGGAGCGAGCACTGCTCCTACAAGTCGTCGAGGAAGTACCTGCGCCAATTCGGTGAGAAGGCCCCGGCAACCACCTCGCTGCTGGCGGGGATCGGCCAGAATGCGGGCGTGGTCGACGTCGGCCAGGGGTACGCCGTCACCTTCAAGATCGAATCGCATAACCACCCTTCCTACGTCGAGCCGTTCCAGGGCGCCGCGACCGGTGTGGGCGGGATCGTCAGGGACATCCTGGCGATGGGCGCGCGTCCCGTCGCGGTCATGGACGCATTGCGCTTCGGCGCAGCCGATGCGGCCGACACCCGGCGAGTGCTGCCTGGGGTGGTCGGCGGCATCTCTTTCTACGGGAACTGCCTTGGCCTGCCGAACATTGGCGGCGAGCTCTCGTTCGACCCCTGCTATGCGGGCAATCCGCTGGTCAACGCCCTGTGCCTGGGTGTCATGCGGCACGCAGACCTGAAGCTGGCCAAGGCCAGCGGGCCAGGCAACAAAGTTGTCCTGTTCGGCTCGCCGACCGGACCCGACGGCATCGGCGGCGCGTCGGTACTGGCCAGCGCCTCTTTCGGGTCGGTTGACGGCGGCGAGCGTGCCAAACGGCCCAGCGTCCAGGTCGGCGACCCGTTCATGGAGAAGCTGCTGATCGAGTGCTGCCTCGAGCTGTACTCCGCCGGGCTGGTGGTGGCGGTCCAGGATCTCGGCGCGGCCGGCATAGCGTGCGCCACCACGGAACTCGCCGCGGCCGGAGAGGTCGGTATGAGCGTGCGACTGGACGCGGTGCCGCTGCGGGATCTCGGGTTGAGCCCGCCCGAGATCCTGATGAGCGAATCCCAGGAACGCATGATGGCGGTCACCGCGCCAGAAAACCTTGAGCAGTTCCTCGGCATCTGTGCCCGGTGGGACGTCCCGGCTGCCGTGATCGGTGAGGTGACCGACACGGGCCGGCTCGAAGTTAGCTGGCACGGTGACGTGGTCGTTGACATACCGCCCGCCACCGCCGCCGAGGGCCCGCTCTATGACCGCCCGGTGCTGCGGCCGCAGGGCCAGGACGTGCTCCGTGCCGACGACCCGGCCCGGCTGACCAGTCAGCCTGCCACCGGGGAGAGCATGCGGGCCGACCTGCTCGCCCTCCTCGGCTCGGCGGCCGGATCCGACAAGAGCTGGGTCACCGAGCAATACGACAAGGACGTCCGAGGCAACACGGTGCTCGCCACTCCGCACGACGCTGGCGTGCTGAGGATCGACGAGGACTCCCATCTGGGGGTCGCGATCGCCACCGACGGCAATGGGCGGCATTGCCTGCTCGATCCCTACGCCGGGACGCAGCTCGCGCTGGCCGAGGCGTACCGCAACGTGGCGGCCGCCGGGGCGCGGCCGATCGCTGTGACGAACTGCCTGAACTTCGGCTCGCCAGAGGACCCGGCCGTGATGTGGCAGTTCGCGGAATCGGTTCGCGGCCTCGCTGACGGCTGCCTGGCCCTCGGCATCCCGGTAACCGGCGGGAACGTCAGCTTCTATAACCAGACGGGCGCCGCGGCCATCCAGCCGACACCGGTGGTTGGCGTGCTCGGCGTCCTCGACGACGTCAGGCGGCGGTTGCCAAGCGGCTTCGGGCCGCAAGGAGAGATCATCATGCTCCTCGGCCGGACGGCCGCGGAGTTCGGCGGCTCGCTGTGGGCCCAGGTCATTCATGGTCACCTCGGCGGGGTCCCGCCCTCGGTTGACCTCGAGGCCGAGCGGCGGCTAGCCGCCGTTCTCGTCGCCGGAGCGGCTCGCGGCCTGCTATCCGCGGCGCATGACCTGTCCGAGGGCGGGCTGGGGCTGGCGCTGGCCGAGTGCTGCCTGGCCGGCGACAGCCGCGCGCCGCAGCCTGGCGGCGAAGCCAGAACAGGCTGCGTGGTGACTCTTCCGGACGGCGTTGACCAGCCGGCTCCGATGGCCGCCCTGTTCAGCGAGTCGGCGGCGCGGGCGATCGCGGTAGTGCGGCCTGCCGCCGAGGCGGCCTTCGCCGAGCTGTGCGCCGAGCATGAGCTGCCCGCCACCAGGCTCGGCCGGACCGGCGGCCAGAATCTCGACGTGAATGGCCTGTTCACCGTGCCAGTTGGCCAGCTCAGCGAGGTCAGCCGACGTACCCTGCCGGCCCTGTTCGGTTCCAGCTGACCGGGATCAGCTCTGCACCGCTCTGCGGCTCACGCGTTCCACCAGAACGTGATCTCCTGTGCGGGCAACTGCGGCTTCCCGCAGGCAGTAAGCGTCGCCAGGCCTGGCTGATCCGGCGCGGTCAGGCAGCGGCCGGTCTCGGCGTTGGCGTACTCGACAAAAGCCTGACGGTGAGCCATGCCGGGACGGATGGGTCGCCAGCGCTGGTCGAGGGTCAGGTCACAGTGGGCCAGTCGCACCATCACGGGGTCGCGGCCGACGCTGAGGCACTGCCCCGTGGCGGTGTAGATGAAGACGTCGGTTCCGTCGGCCATCTGGTTCTCTGTCCACGTCGGCACGCCGGCCCTGATCTCGGACCTGGCGATCGCGACCCAGCTCAGCCCGCGGTTCGTCGGCAGCAGCTTGAGCGGATGCCGCACGACCCCGACGTCGATGATCCCGACCGATTGCGCCTTCTTGACCTTCGAGGACACGACGGGCTTGCCATCGTGTCCGTGCTGCGGCGCCACGGGCTCGTCCTGCTTGGTCGATGCCAGGTAAACGGCCAGGCCGCCGGCTGCCAGCACCAGGATCACAGCCATGCCAGCGAGCCGAGGAACCGTCGATCCCCTGGCTCGATGCGTTCGCGCACTGAGCGAACCGGGCATATCTCGGGATTGTAGGCTTCTTGCCTGGTTCGTAGAGACTCTATGACAATTGCCAGAGGCCGCCGGCCTCCGCCGCGCGGTCGGCAGGATGCGCTATCGTCGCTGCGATGCCAGCCCGACGCCTGCGCCCCGATCGCTTGCTGGCAGCGCTGACCGCCCAGCGCGAGGCCATCGGCGCTGGTCCGTGGCATGGTCCTGACACGATCGACGCGCTGGGGGCGGCATGCGTAACGGCAGTGGTGGCCGCCGCTGACGCGGGCCAGCAGCCGCAGCGGGAAGCGCTGCGCGGCGCGGTGATTCACACGCTGGGCCTGCTCGAGGCGAAGGCTCCAGGACGAGCCGTTGAGGTGCGGGTGCCTCCCTTTGGGGCCGTGCAATGTATTGAAGGTCCCAGGCACACCCGCGGCACGCCGCCGAATGTGGTGGAGACCGACGCGCTCACCTGGATCATGCTCGCGGTGGGACGGACCGGCTGGCCTGAGGCCATCGCAAGCGGTTCGGTCAGGGCCAGCGGCCTGCGCGCAGATGTGTCCGCGCATCTTCCGCTGATGCCAGCCGCGCCGCCAGCCGGAATTCGCCCGCCGGACTAGGGCGGATGCCCATCCAGGGCGTGTCCGCAGATCCGCAGCCCGCAAACGCGCCTAGACTTACCAGGTGATCAAGCCCGACGGCCGACTGACTCACGACCTAAGCGCCGAAGATCGTCCGCCCAGGGACGCCTGCGGGGTGTTCGGCGTCTGGACCCACGACGAGGACGTCGCCAAGCTCGCTTACTTCGGGCTGTATGCCTTGCAGCACCGGGGTCAGGAGTCGGCAGGGATCGCGGTCAGCGACGGCACGCGGATCGTCGTCTTCAAGGACATGGGCCTGGTTGCGCAGGTCTTCAACGAGTCAGTGCTCACGACTCTGCGCGGTCACATCGCTGTCGGTCACTGCCGCTACTCAACGACTGGGTCGTCAGTCTGGGAGAACGCCCAGCCCACGTTCCGCGCCACCCCGTCGGTGAGCGTGGCGCTCGGCCACAACGGCAACCTCATCAACCTGCGCGAGCTCGCGGCGATGACCGGCGCGCCGCGCGGCAGCAGCACAGCTACTTCGGACACCGACGTGCTCACGGCCCTCTTCGCGTCGGGGGCCGATGGCGGGGATACGACCAGCACCAGCATTGAGGACAACGCGCTTGCGGTGCTGCCGCGCGTGCAGGGTGCGTTCTCGTTGGTCTTCATGGATCAGAAGACCCTGTACGCCGCGCGCGACCCCGAGGGTTTCAGGCCGCTGGTGCTCGGCAGGCTGCCACGCGGATGGGTCGTCGCGAGCGAGACGGCGGCGCTCGACATTGTCGGCGCGACGTTCGTGCGCGAGATCGAACCAGGTGAGCTGATCGCGGTCGACGAGCGCGGCGTCAGGTCGCGCCGGTTCGCCGCCGCGAGGCCGCGCGGCTGCCTGTTTGAGTACGTCTACCTGGCGAGGCCAGACACGTCGATCAGCGGGCGCAGCGTGCAGGCGACCAGGGTCGCCGTGGGGAGGCGGCTGGCGGCCGAGCACCCGGTGGAGGCCGACCTCGTGATCCCGGTGCCGGAGTCGGGCACGCCGGCCGCGATCGGCTACGCACAGGGCAGCGGGATCCCCTACGGCCAGGGCCTGGTCAAGAACAGCTACGTGGGCAGGACATTTATTCAGCCGAGTCAGACGATCAGGCAGCGCGGCATCAGGCTGAAGCTCAACCCGCTCAAGGACGTGATCGCCGGCCAGCGGATCGTCGCCGTGGACGACTCGATCGTCCGCGGAAACACGCAGCGGGCGATCGTGACGATGCTCCGCGAGGCGGGCGCCGCCGAGGTGCACATCAGGATCTCGAGCCCGCCGGTGGCCTGGCCATGCTTCTTCGGCATCGACTTTGCCAGCAGGGCCGAGCTGATCGCGGGCAGCCTGTCCGTCGAGGAGATCCGCGATTCGATCGGCGCCGACTCCCTCGGGTTCGTTTCCCTTGAGGGCCTTATCGAGGCGACGACGCTACCGGAAGCCACGCTATGCCGCGCGTGCTTCGATGGCGACTACCCGGTTCCCGTCAGCGAATCTGAGCAGGGTAAATACCTGCTCGAGAGTGCGGTTGCCGGACGCCGGACGGAGTTAGTGCCGTGAGCGCTGTGCGTAATGGCAGCAGCCGGTCAAGTTACGCCGGGGCCGGCGTGGACATCGAAGCGGGCGAGCGTGCCGTCGCGCTGATGCGCGAGGCGGTCTCGAAGACGGCAGGTCCCGACGTGATCGGCGGGATCGGCGGCTTCGCCGGGCTGTTCGACGCTTCGCGGCTGGCGATGATGCGCAGGCCGGTGCTGGCCACCTCCACCGACGGTGTCGGGACCAAGGTGCTGATCGCCCAGCGCACCGGCAGCTATAGCACGATCGGCATCGACCTGGTCGGAATGGTTGTCGACGACCTGGTGGTGTGCGGCGCCGAGCCGCTGTTCATGACCGACTACATCGTCTGCGGGCGGGTCACGCCTGAGCGGGTCGCCGAGATCGTCGCCGGCATCGCCGAGGGCTGCGTCCAGGCAGGCTGCGCGCTGATCGGGGGTGAAACGGCCGAGCACCCCGGTCACCTCGGGGCCGAGGAATTCGATCTGGCCGGCGCCGCGACCGGCGTCGTCGAAGCTGACAGGCTTCTCGGTCCCGCCCTCGTTCAGCCCGGAGATGTCGTGCTCGGGCTCGCCTCGTCGGGCCTGCATTCCAACGGGTTCTCGCTGGTTAGGCAGATTCTCGCCGATTCCGGCGCGGAGCTTGACATTGAACCGTCCGAGCTCGGCAAGCCGCTCGGCGCCGAGCTATCGACTCCGACCCGCATCTACGCCCAGGATTGCCTGGCGGTCGCGAGCGCCTGCCAGGTGCGTGCGTTTGCTCACATCACCGGCGGCGGGCTGGCCGCCAACATGGCCAGGGTGCTGCCGCCCGACGCCGACGCCGTACTAGACCGGTCGAGCTGGAGCCCGCAACCGGTCTTCGGGTTGCTCGCAAAGCTCGGATCGGTTGAAGCCGACGAGATGGAGCACGTGTTCAACATGGGCGTCGGGATGACCGCCGTCGTTGCGCCCGCCGACGCCGAAGACGCCGTCGGTCTGCTGGCCGAGCGAGGCGTCCCGGCCTGGCCGCTGGGAAAGATCGTCAGCGGAACAGGTCGCGCCCGGCTGACCGGACGACATCGGTGACCGGGCGGCGTTCGTAGGCTGCGCCTCGCTTGCCCGGACCGGAACGGGAGCTCAGGGGACGTTAATCAGCGGCGATGCGCGTCCTCGTCCTCGTCGTCCTCGTCGTATGCGAACTCTTCGTCGGCATCAGCTTCGTCGTCGTCAGCCGAGGAGTAGCGATCGCCGTGGTCCGCGTATGCGTCCCGCCCATCGGTATCCCGCTGATCCATGCCGACGCCCAGCTCTGCCCGCAGCCGGTCAAGGTCAGTGCCGCCACCGCTGTACTTAAGCTGGCGTGCCACCTTCACCTGCTTGGCCTTGGCTCGGCCGCGCCCCATTGGCTCGACCCCC
>DATAEH010000162.1:0-5181 GCA_036258115.1 Streptosporangiaceae bacterium | reverse complement strand
AGCGCAGTACGCCGCGCTGGCCGCAGATCCGGACCTCGCCGCGAATTCGGTCGAGGAGACGTTGCGCTATGACTCGCCTGTTCAGCTCACTGGGCGGGTGGCGAGAGGCGGGATCGCCATTGATGGGGTCGAACCGGAGGACTGCGCGGTCTTGCTGCTGCTTCTCGCGGCGACGGGCCGCGATCCGGCGGTCTTTCCGGAGCCCGATGTGTTCAACATCAGGCGCGGCGCCAGGGAACACCTGGCATTCGCGGCTGGACCACACTTCTGCCTGGGGGCGCCCCTCGCGCGACTCGAGGCGACGATCGCTCTGCGTGCGCTAGCCGTGCGGCTAGCCGGTCCCGTTCTGGACGAATCCACGCTTGTCTACAAGCCCAACTTCAACCTCCGCGGCCCGGAGCGGATGGTCATCAAGCTCGACGACATCCGTCCGGCCGTCAACGGCTGATCAGGCGCCGCGGTTCAGCGAAACCGTCAACTGCGCCCAAACAGTTACCGCTAACCGCTTACAGCGATGCTTCAGATCGTTGTATAACAGGCTGTAAGGAGGTGCCAGATGCTACCTATTCCGGTCAAATCGGATACGTCCAAAGGCACGAGGGGGCGGCCGTCTCGGCGTCGGCTTGCTGGTCGTACGAAGGCTATCGCCGGATTGGCGGGAGTCGCAGCGCTGGCGCTGACCGCCGCGGCGTGCGGCAGTTCAGGACCGTCTTCAGGCAACGGCAACACGAACCAATCACAGGGCAAGGTTGGCGGGACATACACGATCCTCGCCAACTCGGCGTTCGGCGTCGCCGACCCGGCGCAGAACTACACGCTCGAACAATGGCAGCTGCTCATCGACACCCACGATGGGCTCGTTCAGTTCAAGCGGGTGGGCGGCGCGGCCGGCACGGAGATCGTGCCCGACCTGGCTACCACTCTCCCGACGGCGACCGATGGCGGCAAGACCTACCTGTTCCACATCAGGAAGGGCATTAAGTTCTCCAACGGCCAGGTCATGAAGCCAAGTGACTTCGTGCGCACCCTCGAGCGGCAGTTCACGGTGCCAGGCCCGACGTCGTTCTATTCCGGCATTGTCGGGGCCGATAAGTGCAGCACTAAGGGCTGCGACCTCAGCCAGGGCGTGGTCGCCGACGACACGAATTACACGCTGACCATTCACCTGACCGCGGCTGATCCCGAGTTCTTCGACAAGCTCGCGCTGCCGTTCGCGTACGTGGTGCCTGGCAATACGTCGTACAAGCTGACCGGCAACAACGTGCCGCCGGGCACCGGGCCTTACATGTGGGAGTCGTACAACCCCAACACCGAGGCCGTGCTGGTGCGTAACAAGTTCTTCCACGTCTGGAACGCTGACGCGCAGCCCGCCGGGTACCCCGACAAGATCGTCGAGAAGTACGGGCAGACCATCTCGGATGAGGTTACGGCCGTTCAGAACGGCCAGGCCGACGAGGTGTTTGACGGCGACGTGATCCCGCCTGACCGGCTGAGCGAGCTGAACAGCCCGCAGTATGCCAAGCAGGTACACGTGAACGCGCTGACGGCCGACTGGTACTGGGCGCTGAACACCAAGCAGCCGCCGTTCAATAATCTGAAGGCGCGCCAGGCAGCGAACTTCGCAGCGGACCGCGACGCATACGTCAAGATCGGCGGCGGCCCGTCGCTGGCTGTCCCGACCTGCCAGGTCCTGCCGCCCAACTTCCCGGGCTACAAGCCGTACTGCCCCTACACGGCTGGTTCTGACACCAGCAAGTGGACCGCGCCTGACCTGGCCAAGGCGAGGCAGCTGGTCAAGGAATCGGGTACGGCCGGGATGAAGGTGGTCGTCAACAGCACCACCGATGAGACCGGCAAGGCACTGGCGGCCCAGATGGTTTCCGACCTGAACAAGATCGGCTACAAGGCCTCCAGCCAGCTGCTGACCGGCAGCATCCAGTACCCGTTCATCCAGAACTCCAACAACATCAAGAAGTGGAGTGTCGCCTATTCGGCCTGGTACCAGGACTATCCGGCAGCCTCCGACTTCCTGAACGTCCTGCTTGGTTGCGGCAACGTCCACCAGGGCAGCGACGCCAGCCCGAACATCGCCGAGTTCTGTGACAAGACGATCCAGACGCAGATGGACAAGGCGATAAACCTTGGCGTCACCGACCAGGACGCCGCCAATAACCTATGGGCGCAGGTAGATCACGCCGTGACCGACCAGGCGCCGTGGGTCGACATGTTCAACCCCCAGCAGATCGACTTCCTGTCCAAGCGGGTGCAGGGATACCAGTGGAATCCCCAGTGGTACATCCTGATCGACCAGCAGTGGCTGAAGAAGTGACCGTGGTCATCAGCGGCCGCGCGGGCAGCCGCTGATGGCGATAGCGCTCACTGAGTCCGCTGAGCCTCCGGCGCAGGCACCTGACCTGTCGCCGGAGGTCAGCGGGCGCAGCCCGTGGGCACTGGCCGGGCGCCGCCTGTGGCGCAACCGGATCGCGATGGCTGCGCTCGTCCTGTTCCTGCTGATCATCGCGGTCAGTTTCGCCGCGCCGCTATACGCGCACCACATCGCAAAGGTGAACCCGTTCGAAAACAACCTCAACGGGACGACCATCGTCGACGGGCACCGGGTGCCGCTGATGAAGCAGGGCGGCGGCATCCTGAAGCTCGGCGAGACTCCGATCGGGCCGACCTGGGACGTCCGCCACTACTTCCTCGGCGCCGACCAGCAGGGCCGCGACGTGATGGCGCGGGTGCTCTACGGCGGACGCAGTTCACTGCAGATCGGCATCACCTCGGCTGTCTTCTGCTGCGTTGTAGCCACGGTCATCGCGCTGATCGCTGGTTACTTCGGCGGGATCGTCGATGCGGTGCTTTCCAGGGTGATGGACGTGATCTGGGCTTTTCCCGTCTACCTGCTGGCAATCTCGATCTCCACCGTGCTGCTGACCCAGTCCACCGGCCTGTCCATCGGGCCGGTGCACCTGGTCGCGACGAGCTTGTGGCTGCCGACGATCATCATCGCGTTCATCTACCTGCCCTATGTCTACCGGCCGATCCGCGGTCACGTGCTCTCTGTATCAGAGAAGGAATTTGTGCAGGCCGGCATCGCCCAGGGTGCCTCCGACCTGCGGCTCATCTTCTCTGACATCTTGCCGAACGTGGTCTCGGTGGTGATCGTGCTGTTGCCGCTGATGATCGCCACGACGATCCTGACCGAATCCGCGCTGTCGTTCCTATCCATCGGCGTGCAGCCGCCTAGCGCCAGCTGGGGGACGATCATCAACGACGGCCAGAATCTGCTCTATACCAGACCGTGGGTGGCCATCGCCCCGGGCCTCATGATCGTGCTGACCGTGCTCGCGCTCAACGTGCTCGGCGACGGCGTCAGGGATGCGCTCGACCCGCGGGCGAAGCTGCGGGTGGAGGGCTAATGCTCACCTTCATCGTGCGGCGCATCATGTGGACCGTGGTCGTGATGTTCGCGATCACCGTGCTGGTCTTTGTCATCTTCTTCAAGACGCCGGGCATAGACCCCGCGCGGGAGATCGCGGGCCGGAACCCGAGCCCGGAGGTGATGGCGGCGATCCGGCATCAGTTCGGGCTCGATCGCCCGTTCCCCGTTCAGTACGGCCTAATGATGAAGAAGATCTTCATCACCCATGACCTGGTCTCTTATTCAAACCAGGGTACGAAGGTCATACCTGAGATCATCGCGGCAGCGCCCGCGACGCTGTCGCTAGTGTTCGGCGCCGCCCTGATTTGGGTTGTGATGGCGATCATCATGGGCGTTGCCGCAGCAGTGCTACGGGGTACGCTCCTCGATCCGCTCCTCATGATCATCGCGCTCATAGGCATATCAATGCCCGTTTTCTGGCTTGGCGAGGTGGTCAACCTCATCACGCAGAGCAGGCTGCACCATACGTTCTTGTTCAGCTGGGTGCCGCCGCTCGGGTATACGCCATTGACCCAGAATCCTGTGCGATGGTTCGAGGGCTTGTTCTTCCCGTGGATCACGCTGTCGATCCTGTACATCGGCTTCTATGCGCGGGTGCTGCGCGCGAACCTGCTCGAGATCCAGAACGAGGACTATGTCAGGACCGCCAGGGCCAAGGGCCTGACCGAGCGACGGGTGCTGCTGCGGCATACGCTGCGCAATTCGATGATCACGTTCGTCAGCTTGTTCGGCCTAGATTTCGGCGTGCTGGTCGGCGGTGGAGCGCTTCTGACCGAGGTGGTGTTCGCGATCCACGGCGTCGGATTCCTGACCTACCAGTCGCTGACCAACCTCGACCTGCCCGTGATCATGGCCACCGTCATCTATGGCGCATTCTTCATCGTCCTTGCCAATACGCTGGTCGACATCGCGTATGCCGGCCTCGACCCGAGAGTGCGGCCCGCCTGATGGCGGCCAGGTCGGTAGGCGCTGGTGGCCCGGTGGTGAGAGCTTCATGAGCGATCCGCTGCTTGAGGTGCGGGACCTCAAGGTGAGTTTCCGCACCGAAGACGGTGTCGTCCGCGCCGTCGACGGAGTTTCCTTCACGGTCTCCGAGGGCGAGACGCTGGGCATTGTCGGAGAGTCGGGCTCGGGCAAGAGCGTCACGATGATGTCGGTGATGCGGCTGATCATCGACCCGAACGCGCAGTTCGAGGGCGAGGTCATCTACAAGGGCCGTGACCTGATGTCACTCAGCCAGGCCGAGCTGCGCGGCATCCGGGGCTCCGAGATCGCCATGATCTTCCAGGACCCAATGACCTCGCTGAACCCTGTCTACCGGGTCGGCTGGCAGATCGTCGAGCAGATCAGGGCCCACGAGCGGATCTCCAAGCAGGCAGCGAGAGCTCGGGCGATCGATTTGCTCGCGGCAGTAGGAATCCCCCACCCTGCTGAGCGGGTCGATGACTTTCCGCATCAGTTCTCGGGCGGCATGCGCCAGCGCGTGATGATCGCGATGGCGCTGTCCTGCAGCCCGAGCCTGCTGATAGCCGACGAGCCGACGACCGCTCTCGACGTCACCATCCAGGCCCAGATTCTGAAGCTGATCAAGCAGTTGAAGGACGAGTACAGCTCGGCCGTCGTCCTGATCACCCACGACATGGGCGTGGTGGCCGATGTGGCGGACCGGGTGGCGGTCATGTACGCGGGCCGGATCATCGAGCAAGGCACCAAGAACGACGTCTTCTACGATGCCC
>DATAEH010000161.1:0-32196 GCA_036258115.1 Streptosporangiaceae bacterium | reverse complement strand
GGATACCCGTGGAAGTACCCGGGCCGGGTCGGCGACTCGGCGCTGATCGGCGCCGGGAACTATTGCGACAACCGGGTCGGCGCGGCGGCCTGTACCGGCCGCGGCGAGCTGGCCATCCGTGCCAACACCGCACGCGAGGTGCTGCTGGAGCTGCGGGCCGGCCTGGGACCCGCGCAGGCGTGCGCGGCCGCGCTCGCTGAGACGCTGACGCTGCCTGACCAATACCGATCTCCGCTCCAGGCGCTGTGCCTGACCCCGGATGGCAGCCACGGCGGGGCGTCGACACGGCCGGGGGCCACCTACAGCGTGATGACGGCCTACGACGACAGCTACCGGATCGAGGAGAGAGCGCAGCTATGAAGGTCTTCGTGTCCAGCGACATGGAGGGGACGGCAGGCGTCGTCGACTGGGACCAGTGCGTCGGTGACGGGCCGGAGGCGGCTGCCGGACGCAAGCTGCTGCTCGACGAGGTGAACGCGGCGATCGGGGGGGCGGTCGCGGGCGGCGCCACCGAGATCGTGGTCAATGACTCGCACGCGAACATGCGCAACCTGCCGCCTGGCCAGCTGGCCGGCGGCGCGTCCTACATTTCGGGCAGCCACAAGCCGCTGTACATGATGCAGGGACTGGACGACAGTTTCGATGCGGTCTTGTTCATCTCGTATCACGGGTCGGTAGGTGCACCCGCTGGCCTCTCGCATACCTACAACCCCCGCGCGGTGGTGGAAGCGCGGCTAGACGGCAAGGTGACGGGGGAAGCTGGGATCAACGCGCTGGTCGCGGCCCATTACGGCGTGCCCGTGGTGCTCGTGACCGGGGACAGGTGCGCGTGCGAGGAGACCGAGGCGCTCATTCCCGGCGTGCATGGCGTGATCGTCAAGGAACACGTCAGCAGGCTCGCCGCGCACAGCCTGCACCCCGACAAGGCCACCGAGCTGATCGAGCAGACCGCACAGCGCGCGGTCGCGGGCGCCGGCTCGGCCGCTCCGCCCCCGCTCAGCTCCGCGACGCTGGAGATCTCGGTGCGCAACACCGATATCGCTGAGGCGGCGAGCTGGGTGCGCGGCGTCGAGCAGATCGGACCGCGCGAGCTGCGGTTCACCGGATCCGACCCGCTGGCCGTGTACCGCTCGTTCTGCGCCGCGATCCTGCTGACCAGGACCGTCGCGGAGGTCATGTGAGCCAGCAGAGAACAGCGGTCGTCACAGGCGCGGCAGGCGGGATCGGCGCGGCGATCAGCCGCAGGCTCGCTGCGGACGGATTCTCGGTCGCGTGCGTTGACCTGAAGGAGCCCGACGTCACTCTGCCGCTGCGCGCCTACGCCGCCGACGTGCGCGACGCCGGGTCGGTGGCGGCGGTGGCGACGCGGATCAGGTCCGAGCTTGGCGAGCCGTGGCTGCTGGTCAACGCCGCTGGGGTGTTCAGCATCCAGCTGCTCCCAGACCTGGACGAGCAGGAGTGGGACCGGATACTCGACACTAATCTGAAAGGCCCGTTTCTGACCTGCCGCGAGTTCCTGCCGGCGATGATTGCCGCCGGAAGCGGGTGCGTCGTCAACATCGCTTCGACCGCGGGCGTGCGAGGCGGGCGGCGGCGTGCGGCGTACTGTGCATCCAAGGGCGGTCTCGTGCTGCTGACCAGAAGCCTGGCCATCGACCACGGGCACGACGGGGTCCGCGTCAACTGTGTCTGCCCTGGCCTGATCGATACCGAGATGGCCGACTGGATCAGGCACGACGCAGCCGCCATGGCTGGGTTTGACGCCGGGGCTCCGGCAGGCCGCATCGGCTCACCGGACGAGATCGCCGCCACCGTCTCGTTCCTTGCATCGGACGACGCGAGCTACCTGCAGGGTTCGGTGGTGATGGTCGATGGCGGCGTTACGGCATGAATTAGCGCCAGGTGAGTGAGCAGGTGTCTGACGATCAGGGCAAGAGCGGGGGGAAGCCGCCCGCCGGCCGGGCGACCGTTCCGCCGCAGGGCGGCGTGGTGCGGAGGTCCGCTCCGACAAGCCGCACCGCGACTGCGTCGCGGGCCGGGCGGCGAAAGGCATCGCGGCTGGTCGACATCGCCGAGGCGGTCGGGGTCCATACGTCGACCGTGTCGCGGGTGCTCAACGGAGATCCGGCACAGTCGGTCCGGCCTGAGATTTACGAGCAGATCCTGATCACGGCCAGGCAGCAGGGTTACCGGCCGAACGCGCTAGCGCGTGCGCTGAAACGTCAGCGAACCGGCGCTTTCGCGTTCGTGATCCCGCTGCTGCGCAACCCGATCTGGTCGACGCTGCAGCGCGGCGCCTTGCAGCGCGCCGCCGAGCGCGGCTACGTCATCATGCTCATGGAAGAGCCGACCGATGACCCGAAGTCGCCAGGCAGCTACCGGTACCTGGTCGACGAGAGCCGGGCCGACGGCCTGCTGATCGCGACCTCGCTCCGGATCGCCGAGCACTCGGCGGGGGTTCCCGCCATCCCGCACGTGTACGTGAACCGGCGCGGGCCCCATCGCGGCAACAACGTCGTGATGGACGAACCAGGGGCGATGCGGCTGTTCATCGACCACGTCGCCGGGCTCGGCCACCGCAGCATCTGCATCATCGATGGGTCGGCCGATGTGGATACGGTGCACCGCAGGGTGACCTCCGCGAGGCGGATCTGTTCCGCGAGAGGGATCAAGCTGATGGTGCTGCACGAGGCTGCGACCGAGGAGGGCGGCTGGTACGCCGCTCAGAAGATGCTCCGCAGCGCCAGCCGGCCCACCGCCTGCGGCGTCGGCAGCCTCAACCAGCTGTTCGGCGCGATGGCCGTGCTGCGCGCGGCGGACGTGCCGGTGCCCGGGGAGATGTCTCTGGTGAGCTTTGACGAGGACGAGTGCCTGGCGTTCCTCGAGGTGCCGGTCACCAGCGTCGCGATGCCGCTCGCCGAGCTGGGCAGCGCGGCCGTGGACGCGCTGATCACGCGCGTCGAGGGCGGCAAAGAGCGCGACATGCTGGTTCGCGAGCCCATGACGATGGTGCACCGCGACTCCGTCGCCCCAGCGGTGCTCGGCTGAGTGGTGGAACCTGGTGCTGCGAGGGTGGCGTGTCCCCTCGCAGCACCAGGAGTCGTTTCAGGACAGCGGCAGCGGGTCGGTGGCCAGGCTGTCCTCACCTTCGAGTAGCGCTGGCGCTCGCTGGAGCGTCTGCGGGCGCACGGCGCCGAGTATCACCGCGTATGCGATGCCGACCACGATCAGGCCGATCGTCAGCCAGGGAAGCTTGTCGAACGGGCTGGCCTGGCCAGGCCGCAGGTCGCCCCAGATGGGCACCGCGAGGATCGCCGCGCCGATCACGGGTGTGACCACCCACAGCCAGACGTTCTTGTGGATTCCCTGGCGGCGGAACTTCGCCCACTCGACGATCAGGGCGACATTGGCTACCAGGTACATCAGGATCAGCCCGAGAATGCCCCAGGTGCTGAGCAGGCCAACCGCCGTGCCCGGGTCGGTGAAGGCCGTCGAGACCACGCCGATCAGGATGCTTGGCGCGACGAACGCCACCGCCGCGGCGGCCGGAGTCCTGAACCGCGGGCTCACCGCAGCGAGCGCCCTTGGCAACAGCCCGCCGCGGGCGCCGGCGAAGACGACCCGCGAGGTCTGGGTGTTGGCGGCCACGTACGAGCTGGTCACGCTGGACAGGAACACCCAAGTGATCAACGGCGCGACGAACGGCAGGAATGCCTTGGCCGCGGTATGGAACGGGTTTCCGTCACTGGCCAGCACGCTCGTGTGGTCGACTCCGAAGGCGGTCACCAGGGCGTAGGAGCCGACGACGTAGATGATGCCGCTGACCAGGACGCAGCCCACCACCGCGATCGGCACGGTTCGCCTCGGGTCGCGCGTCTCCTCGGCCAGCGGCGCCGCCGCCTCGAAGCCACCGAAGGCCAGCACCGCGAGGCTGAACGCCAGCAGCACGTCGCTCGCCTTGCCGCCCGGCCAGGTGAACGGGGTGCCTGACAGGCCGCTCGCGCCGCCCTTGAAGAGGATGGTCAGGCTCAGCGCGAGGAGCAGCGCCACCTCGAACACGTACAGCACGACCGTGACCCTCACGCCGAACTTCAGCCCGACCACGACAGGAGCGACGACCAGGACGCCGTACGCGATCGTGACGAGCTGAGTGACGCCCCAGAAGTGCACGTTGTTGAACACGTTCTCGACGATGTAGCTGCCGACGAAGATGTAGATGCCGCCGAAGGCGATGATGTAGCCGAGCACGCAGATCACGCCTGTCGCGACCGCCACCTTGGTGCCGATCGCCCTGGTGATGTACGTGATGAACGACCCGGCGCTCGGGTAGACGCTGGAGAACTGAGCCAGGCTGCTCGCCGTGGCGACCATGGCGACCATGCTGATCAGGAAGATCAGCGGAGCGGAAGCGCCGGCCAGCGCGACCATAAAGCCGGTAGTGAAGAACAAGTTGAAGGCGGGGGCGACCTGGGCTAGGCCCGGCATGATCACGCCGAACAAGCCCAGCTGGTTGCCTTGCAGGCGCTCGGGGCGCTCAGTTGATGCGGTGACGGCCATAGCTAGTCCCTTCCATGCCGTCGGATGAAGTCGAGGAACGTCTTGTTGAACTCGTCAGGGTGCTCCCATAGGCACGCGTGACCGCCTTTGGTCGTCGCCCATTCGGAGCCCGGGATCCCTTCATGGATTCGCCGCGAGAGCGCGACGGGGATGAGGATGTCCTCCTCACCAGCCAGAACCAGGGAAGGTACGGTGATCTGGTCCAGCCGGTCTGTCGTGTCGTGATTCTGGATGACGGCGAGTTGCGCGAGGTAGGCATGGACCGGCTGGTCCATGTATCGCATCGCGGTTTCAAATTCCTCGAGATCGCCGGGTCGCCCTTCAAAGAAGGGCAGCGTGAACGCCCAGAGCGTGACGTCGCGCATGACGAAGGGGACGCCAAGCACGGGCGCCATATCCGCCCACATGGCGAACATGCGTGAGCAGAACGGTCCCGGCGCCGCGTACGTGCACCCGTACGTGGCCGAGCGGAGGTCGCCGGGGTAGGCGAGCGCGTACTCCTGGGCGATCATGCCGCCCATCGAGACGCCCATCAGGTGGAAATCGGTCACGCCGAGCAGGTCGACGAGCGCCTTGGCGTCGTCGGCCAGCATCCGGCTTGAGTAGGGCCCGGCCGGCTTGGAGCTCGCACCGATGCCCCTGTTATCGATGCGGAGCACCCGGTAGCCGGCCGAGAGGAATGTGTCGGTCTGCGCAAACCAGGACTCTAGGTCGTCGGCGAGACCGTTGATCAAGACGATCGTCTCCTCGCCGTCGCCGTCCAGCATGTAGTGCAGATCGATGTCGTTGACCTTGGCAAATGGCATAGCGATCAGCCTCCGGTTCGAACGCGGATGCGGGCGTGAAGCTCCCTGAGCATGTCCTCGGTCAGAGAGAAGTGCTCGGCCGCCAAGGCGGCGGCCCGGTCGGCGTCCCCTGCGATGACTGCCTTGGCCAGGGCCGGATGTTGCTTGACCGCTAGCTGCCTGACCTGGGGTGTGTATGGCTCGGCATCGAAGCCCAGGCTGACCTCGCGTCTGATGCTGGCGCTCAGCTCGACCAGCCTGTCGTTGTGCGCGGCCCTGGCGATCGCCAGGTGCAGCGCGTGATCGGCCAGATGCGAGGCATCGCGGTCCCGGGCGGCCGCATATTCCGCGACGGCCTGGCGAATCGCCGCGATGTCGGCCTTGTCGCGGCGATTCGCCGCGGCACGGGCGATCGTCTGCTCGATCACACTGCGGAAATCCAGGATCGTGGTCAGTTCCTGCCAGGCCGGGACCAGGGTGCGGCGGATCATGTCGTCGGCGTCGGGTCCGCCTCCTGTGGCGACGAACGTTCCGCCCGCTCGCCCTCGCCTGGTGGTGACATAACCGGCCGCCTGCAACCGCTGCAGCGCCTCCCGCACGGTGGTGCGGCTCACCTCTAGCATCGCGGCGAGGTCCCGCTCGGTCGGCAACCGCTGCTCGGGCACGAACTCGCCGAGCGCGATCGCCGTGACGATCCGCTCAGCGATCCGTTCGCTCGCGGTCTGCAGGGTGATCGGGGCCAGGTACTCGGTCATGCCGGCACCGCCCCGCGCGCGTAGAACCACGCGATGAACCTGGCCAAGGCTTTGGCGCCGGTCACGATGCTGGCCAGCTCGACTGCCTCGGCGATGGCGTGGATGTTCCGCGCCCGCGGTCCGAAACACAGGGCCGGGATGCCGAACTGGTTCAGGTAATACCTGGCGTCGGTGGTCGCGCCGACCGCTGCCCGCTGCGGCTGGGTTCCCGTCGCGGCCAGGTGTGCCTGCGCCATCGCCTCGGCGAGCCAGTGATCGGCCGGGAGCAGATGGCCCTCGGCGCGAAAGCCGGTCTGCCTGATCGCCGGCGGGTGGCTGGCGAGCCATGGATCCTCGGCGCCTGCCTCACCGATCGCGGCGCTGACTCGCTTGAATGCCTTGTCCGGGCTCCATGCGCGCGGGAACCCGACCCTGACCCCCAGCCTCGTCCGCCCCGGCACGCTCGATGCCCAGTCGCCCGCGCGCACGGTGCCGACGTTGACGTTGTAGGGTCGCGCGACCGTCGCGAACGCCGGGTCTGGATCGGACTCGGCATTCAGCCCGTCCTCGAACTTCGCTAGCGAACGCAGGATCGCAGGGACGCTGCTGATCGGGTTCTGCGCCCTGTCGGCCGCCTCGGCGTGGGCGGGAATGCCGCCGATCTCGATCTCGATCCACAGCACGCCGACGCCACCGAGCAGGACGTCGAGGTCGGTCGGCTCGAGCACGACGACTGCGTCAGCGATCACACCGTCCTGGCACGCGGCGAAGGTGCCGTTGCCCGTGCATTCCTCCTCGATGACCGACAGGAAGCCGAGTTCGCCGGCGAGCGCGTCAGGCATCGCCTTCCGCAATCCCTCGACGGCCAGCAGCCCGAGGGCGAAGCCGCCCTTCATGTCGCCTGCTCCGCGGCCCGTCAGCCAGCCGTCGGACCGGACGGGCAGGAACGGGTCGGACGGCCACAATGCCCCCTCGGCAGGCACGACGTCGACGTGGCCGTTAAGGAGCAGGGCGGGGGAGCCGCCCTGATTGAGCCGTCCCAGGACGTTGGGGCGATCGGCGTAAGAACGTTGAGCGACCCCGGCTGGCGGCTGGTCAGCGATGTCGTCCGGGATCGAGAGCTCGGTGACCGCGAAACCCAGTCTCGCCAGCTCGGCGGCGACCACGTGCTGGGCACCGCGTTCGGCCCCGACGGTGCTCGGCTCGGCGACGAGGCGCTCCAGGAAAGTGAACGCTGACTCGGCCTCCTCCTCAATCGCCGCGTCAACTTCCGCCCAGCGTGGTGAGCCGCGCTCCATCGACGCGCCGACGTCTGCCCGACGTTCTGAGCCGCGCTGGGGCATCGAGTCTCCGCCATCCGGCGTCATGGTCTAGTGGACTGATCTTTAGACCATTTTCCCGAACCGGACGCATGCCGTCAATGCCTTGGCCGGTGCAGAAGAACACCGATGCCCCACCGAGCGTCTTCCTTCAACGTCAGTGGGCGGTTGGCGTTCAAAGACAAGGCGCGGCCGCTGGGAAAGGGAGCGTCAGGGGTGCGGGGATAGGGATGGCGATGCGCCGCAGTTTTTAGGAGGTTAACTAGGAATACGGACGGGAACCTGGGGAAGAGTTAGTCCGTTCACCCGGTAGACAGCTGTGGATTCCTGCTTCGGCTTTCCCGCGGCATGGGCGCCGACCACGGCGGCCAAGCACCGCGGAGGCGGGAAGCCTAGGACGTTGCGGCCGGCTAATCGGCTGTGCGTTACGTCGGCTAGCCTGCCGCTTGGCGCATGATCGGCTGATCGAACGCCACTGCTCGGAAAGGGCCTGTCATGCGCATGCGGTCGCGGCGGGCGAGAATACTCGCCTGTACATCCGTGGCCCTCGTCGCCATCCTCGTGGTCGTCACGGCCGGCATCTACGCCGCGTTCAAGCTGGAGCTCTCGGGGATCACGCACGTCCCCAGGATCGACTCCAAGATACGGCCGCCGAGGTATACCAACGCTCTCAACCTGTTGCTGCTCGGTTCGGACACCAGGACTGGGCGCAACGGGGCCATCGGCGGCCGCACGGGCTGCGCATGCTCTGACACGATCATGCTCGCGCACATCTCACCGGGCCACGGCAGCGTGACCGTCGTCAGCATCCCGCGGGACACGGTCGTGCCGCTGTACGCATGCACCCCGTGGCGCGGACTCCCCGGGCAAAACGCTGACCTGTACGCGGTCGAGCGGATCAACGCAACGCTCGCAGCAGGCGGGCCCGAATGCGTGCGCGAGACATTGGAACGGCAGACCGGCGTCTACATCAACGACGTCGTCATGCTCAACTTCTACGGATTCCAGAAGGTCATCAACGATATCGGCGGGGTCAACGTCTGCCTGCCATTCTCGATCGACAACGTCGTCACCTACAGCGAAGGCTCCGGCCTGCACCTGTCGGCGGGCCGGCACCACATCAACGGCAGGGTCGCGCTGCAGTTCTGGCGGACGCGCTACAACGTCGCGGACGGCTCGGACATCGCCAGGATCGCCCGCGACCAGTACCTGATGGCGCAGATCGTCAAGGGCGTCCTTCGCAGCGGCCTGCTGCGCAGCCCCACGAAGATCTTCTCGGTGATCACCGACGTCGCGAACGCGATGACCACGGACGCGAGCGACATCGAACTGCTGCACATCGCGACCAGCTTGCACGGCATCTCCGCGCGGAACGTTCAGTTCATCACGGCGCCTTGGGTGTCGTACCCGTACAACCCCAACGAAGTGGAATTCGCCCAGCCTGAAGCCGACGCGATCTTCTGGGCGCTGGCTCACGACACCGCCGTCCCGCCGCCCAGCAAGGGCAGACATCATCAACTACACATCGAGACCGTGAAAGGACCGATGAACGGCCCGATCAGCCTCGGCCCCGCCGGCAACCTGACCATGCTCGTCCCTTCCCAAGTCAAGGTCATGGTGCTGAACGGCTCCAGCAAGACCAACCGCACCAGCGCGGCGGAGGCCGGGCTGACCAGCCGCGGCTTTAATGTCGTGGGCACCGGTTACGCTCCGGCCGCCACCTATCGGTCAACGGTCATCGAGTACGGCGGGTTGGCCGGCCTGCCAGCCGCCAGAACCCTTCGCGCCGAGTTCTCTTCGGCCAAGCTCAAGCTGGTACGAGGGCTGACAACCGGAACGGTCGACCTCATTCTCGGCTCGGACTTCACCAAGCTTGCGCCGCCTAAGCCCACCTCTCGCGCTTCGATCCGCGCACTGTCCGTCAACTACGGCGGGATCAACGCCAGCGTCTCCTGCCGCAACAGCGCGTTTTACGGCACCGGCGGGACGGCCCAGGGAAAGAGCGCGTACTGTCCGTGCGGATGACGGGAGTGCTGAGATGACGGCACGAGGGTCCGGGCAGCATGGGCCGGCCGGTCGCGAAGGGTCGGTAAGCCGCGAAGGCCGGCCAGGCCGACGGAGGCGGCGGCGGCTGTTCGCCTGGACGTCAATCGTGCTGACCGTCGTAGTGACGGCCTCGGCGCTCGGGCTCTACTTCACGGTGCGGGCCAAGCTTGACAGCATCGGCCGCATCGCGATGGCCGACACAAACCATCGCCCGCGCATTTATAACAACGCGCTCAACATCCTCTTGCTCGGATCGGACACGAGGTCCGGGCACAACCGGGTGATCGGCGGCAGGGGCGGCTGCAACTGCTCAGACACGATCATGGTTGCTCACATCTCCCCTGGCCGTCATGAGGTAACGGTGCTGAGCATTCCGCGCGACACTGTGGTACCCCTCTACAAGTGCGACGCGGTCCAGGGAACGCCAGGGCAAGCGGCCGATCCGAACGCATTCGAAAGGATCAATGCCACCTTGGAGGCGGGCGGGCCTGAGTGCGTGCGAACGACCGTCGAACAGCAGACGCACATCAGGATCAACGACATCATCCAGCTCGACTTCACTGGCTTTCAGCGCGTCGTCAATGACGTTGGCGGGGTGAACGTATGCGTGCCGGTCGCGATCAGCGATCCTCACCGCACGCTAGCCAATGGCGATGTGGTCGGCTCCGGGCTGAAGCTTTCTGCCGGAAGTCATCACATCACCGGCAAGGTGGCGTTGAAGTTCTGGCGCGCCAGGTACGCCCTCGCCGATGGCGGCGATGTCGACAGGATCAAGCGTGATCAGTACCTGATGGCCCAGATCGTCAAGGGCGTGCTGCACAGCGGGCTGCTCACCAGCCCGACAAAGCTCTATTCGGTGATCACAGATGTCGCAAGCTCGATGTCGACCGACGCCAGTTCGTCAGACCTCGTGCACATCGCGACCAGCCTCAGCGGGATCTCGACAAAGGACGTGCAGTTCGTCACAGCGCCAGTGTCTCCTTACCCGCCGAACCCCAACGAGCTGGAGTTCGCCCCGCACGCGAAGGCTGTATTCGCCGCGATCGCCCAGGATCAGAAACTGCCTCACTCCGCCAAGCGGAGCCACGAGGGCAAATCCACGCTGCTGACGACCAGTCCTGCCAAGGTCAAGGTGGCAGTGCTGAACGGCACGTCGATCTCGCAGCTCGCGTCCAAGGTCGCCACCGATCTGGCCGGGCGGGGCTTCACGGTCGTCGGGCAGCCCGGCAACGCGGCCACATCAAACTACGTGCAATCGGTGATCGAGTATGGCTCCGCGGCCGAGCATCCCGCCGTCGACACGCTCCGCCAGCAGTTCCCGGATGCCACGGTCAAGCAGGTGACGGGCCTGATCCCCGGAACACTCCAGCTCATCTTGGGGACGAGCTTCCACGCCTTGGCCGCGCCGAGTAAGCCGCTCGGCTCGATATCGGGCAGCTTTAAGGCAAGCACCGCCTGCCGGAACGGCGCGTTCTTTGGCCCGAATCTGACGAAGCCCTCAGGCAAGATCAACTGCGCGTGCTGATACGGTGCCTCGTGGCGTCGGGCCCGGAGGTGACAAGTGAAGTACGTGAACCTTGGCAGAACTGGCTTGCGGGTCTCGCGGGTGTGCCTCGGCATGATGAGCTACGGCAATGACAGTGACCGGCCGTGGGTGCTCGACGAGGATGCCGCGGAGCCGATCGTCAAGGCGGCCGTCGATGGCGGCATCACGTTCTTTGACACCGCCGACGTCTACTCAGCCGGAGCCAGCGAGGTAGCGACCGGGCGGCTGCTCAGCAAATACTTCAGCCGCGACCAGGTCGTCGTCGCCACCAAAGTGCACGGGGCGATGGGGGCCGGCGAGAACGACCGAGGCTTGTCGCGCAAGCACATACTCGCCGGGATCGACGCCTCGCTGCGGCGCCTCAACATGGACTATGTGGACCTGTATCAGATCCACCGGTGGGACAGCAGGACTCCCATCGAGGAGACAATGGACGCGCTCAACGACGTTGTGCGGGCGGGCAAGGCCAGGTACATCGGCGCCAGCTCGATGTACGCGTGGCAGTTCGCCAAGGCTCAGTACTGCGCCGATGCGCACGGCTGGACCAGGTTCAGCTCCATGCAGAATCACTACAACCTGCTCTACCGGGAGGAAGAGCGGGAAATGATCCCCCAGTGCGTTGACCAGGGCGTCGGCGTGATTCCGTGGAGCCCGCTCGCCAGGGGCGTGCTGGCAGGCAACCGTACGCGGTCCGGTGAGCGACGCACGACTAGGGCGGGTACCGACCCGTTTAGTGACTCGATGTACGCGGCGCCGTCGGATTTCGACATTGTCGACCGGGTCGCCGCCATGGCGTCGGGCCGCGGCGTACCTCCCGCGCAGGTCGCCCTTGCCTGGCTGCTGCAGCGCCCAGGGGTGACCGCGCCCATCATCGGCGCGACCAAGCTGGGCCACCTAGAAGATGCCCTCGCCGGCGAGCAGCTAGATCTGACCGAGGACGAAGTCAGGCAGCTCGAGGAGCTCTACATCCCGCACGCGGTGCTCGGGCACTAGGAGCGGCCGCAGTCAGGGCATAGCCCGAACAGCTCGACCGTGTGACCGACCTGAGAGAACCCGGCCTGCTCGGCGACCTCTTCCGCCCAGCGCTCGACGGCCTTGCCCTCCACCTCGACGCTGCGCCCGCAGTTGCGGCAGGTCAAGTGGTGATGATGGGCGTCGGTCTGGCAGCGGCGGTACAGGATCTCTCCGCTCGCGTCCCTGATCGCGTCCACGCGGCCAGACTCGCTGAATACCTGAAGATGCCGGTAGACCGTCGTCAGGCCGACGGGCTCACCGCGTTCGCGCAGCTTCGCGTGGATCTGCTGAGCGCTGCTGAACCCCGGCAGCCGGTCAAGCACCGCCGCCACAGCCTCGGCCTGCCGGGTGCCGCGCACCCGGGTACCGTGCGGCCGGTCGCTGGCCGTGCGCTCGGGGAGACTCACAACTCGCACGGTACCAGCAGGGACGGCACGCTCTGGCCCGCTCGCGGCGCTGCCTGGTGCGACCGCGTCGCTCCCGCTGCGGGAGGATAGGGGCATGGCTGACCGGCTACGGAATGCGACCAGTCCCTATCTGCTGCAGCACGCCGACAACCCGGTGAACTGGTGGCAGTGGGGCGATGACGCCTTCGCCGAGGCGCGTCACCGGAATGTGCCCGTACTGCTGTCAGTCGGGTATTCGGCCTGCCACTGGTGCCACGTGATGGCACACGAGTCGTTCGAGGACGAGACGACTGCCCGGCTGATGAACGACCTGGTGGTGCCCATCAAGGTAGACCGGGAGGAACGCCCTGACGTCGATGCCGTCTACATGACCGCGACCCAGGCGATGACCGGGCAGGGCGGCTGGCCGATGACGGTGTTCATGACGCCGGACAGGGAGCCCTTCTATTGCGGCACCTACTACCCGCGCGAGCACTTCAAACAGCTGGTCACCGCCGTGGCGCAGGCATGGCGGGAGAACAGGGACGCCGTCGCCGATCAGGCAGGTAAGGTATCGGCCGCCCTAGCGGAGACGGCGGGCCAGATTCCGGGCGGTGGCGCTGGCGTGTGGTCTGACGCTGCCGCGGCCGCGCTTGGCGACGCCGCGGTCGATGCGCTGGCCAAGCGCTTTGACGCGTGGCGCGGCGGGTTCGGCGGAGCACCGAAGTTCCCGCCGTCAACGGTGCTGGAGTTCCTGCTCAGGACCTCCGAGCGCGGCCGGGGACAGCAAAAGTTGAGGCCACAGGCGACTGAACCATCCGCGAGGCCACAAGCCAGCAAGGCCCTGGAGATGGCCGAGGGAACCATGGAGGCCATGGCCAGAGGCGGCATCTATGACCAGCTCGGCGGCGGTTTCGCGAGATACAGCGTCGATGCGGACTGGATCGTGCCGCATTTCGAGAAGATGCTGTACGACAACGCTCAGCTAGCCAGGCTCTATGCGCACTGGTGGCGGCGCGCGGGCAGCTCGCTGGCCGGGCGCGTTGCCGAACAGACCTGCGACTGGATGATCGCCGACCTGAGGACGGCCGAAGGAGGCTTCGCAAGCGCGCTGGACGCGGACAGCGACGGCCAGGAGGGCGCCTTTTACGTCTGGAATTCCGGCGAACTGACGGAGGTGCTGGGAGAGGCCGACGGCTCGCACGCGGCCGAGCTCTTCGCCGTGACGCATGCCGGCACCTTCGAGCACGGCACCTCGGTACTGCAACTTCCCGTCGACCCTGCCGATGCCGGGCAATACCAGCGGATCAGGTCGGCTCTTGCCGCGGCGCGTTCGCAACGGGTCTGGCCGGCTCGCGATGACAAGGTAGTCGCGGCGTGGAACGGGCTGACGATCAGCGCTCTGGCTGAGGCCGGGCTGCTGTTCGACCGGCCGGACTACATTGAGGCGGCCAGCGGCGCGGCCGATCTGCTCGCGAGGGTGCACCTTGACGGCGGGCGGCTTTTGCGGACCTCGATGAACGGCGTCGCCGGGCACAGCGCCGGCGTCCTCGAGGACTACGCGAACGTGGCGGCCGGGTTCCTGACCCTGGCCGGCGTCACGGGGAGTACCCGGTGGGTCGACATGGCCCGAGCCTTGCTGGACACAGCGCTGGAGCGGTTCCAGGACGCCCGCGGTGGCTTCTATGACACCGCCGATGATGCCGAGCAGCTGATCTACCGGCCCGCCGACCCCGGCGATGGTCCCACCCCTTCGGGAACTTTCGCCGTCGCCGGCGCTCTGCTCAGCTACGCGGCCCTGACCGGATCGGCCAGCTACCGCGAGGCCGCGGTCGCCGCGCTTGGTTCGCTCACCGACGTGGCCGGCAAGTACCCGCAGGCGGCGGGCTGGGGACTGGCCGTCGCCGAAGCGTTCCTGGCTGGCCCCGATGAGATCGCGGTGGTAGGCCCGCCCGCTGACGACGGCACCAGGGCGCTGCACCGCGCGGCCGCGCTTGGCGCCACCCCTGGAGCGGTGATCGCCGTCGGCGGTGGCGCCGACGGAGCGGGCAGCGCCGGCGAAAGCGCAGCGATTCCGCTGCTGGCCGGACGGGGACTCGTTGACGGCAAGCCGGCGGCCTATGTGTGCCGCAATTTCACCTGCCGATTGCCGGTCACCAGCGCAGATGAGCTGCTCGCAACGCTTGGCCGGTAGCGGAGCCCAGGGTTCCCGCTTGTCATCGGACGGACATCTGTTTGTCACTTTCCGCACATAACGTGGTGCCACGGAATGCCGTTACCAGCGGGCTGGCCCTTTTGCGGGCGGGCTGACTGGCGCATAATTCCGGTAGCGCACGAGATTGCCTCCAAGCGGAAGGAAACCGAGCTTGCGCTCTTTCGCGCGTCGGCTACTCCCGGTCCTCACGTTTTCGACGGGCCTCGGCCTGTGGGTGGCCGCGATGCCTGGCCAGCCGGCGCTGGCGGCAACCAGTATTCTTCCTGCCGGCTACGGACCGGCGACCCCGCACACTGCGGTTGGCGCGACGAATCTCAGCGGACAGGTCGGTGCCATACCTGGGTCACGGAAACCGGCGCGCGGGCTCCGGTCGCCCGCGTCAGGAACGGCGCCCGTGCGAACGGTCGTCACGAATCCGCCGCAGAACCCAGCGGGCAAGCGGCAAGGCCGCCTGGCCCATCTGCTGCAGGCTGATGTCCTCCTGGTCGCTCAGAAGCCGCTGCCGGCTGGCCTGGTAAAGCGCGTGCGGCACGTAGCTGGGGTTGCCGCGGCCGTTCCGGTCGACGCGGGACGACTCAAGGTCAACGACGTCTTCACCAACGTTCTTGGCGTGAACCCGGTTACTTTCCGGCCGTTCGCGGCCGGCCCGACGGCACGCTCGGTTGCCCTGTGGCAGAACGTCGCCGAGGGCGGCATGGCCCTCTCCTACACGATGGGCCACCAGGACCGGCTCAGCCTGACCAAGCCGGTGCGGGTCGACGGCGCCCGATCGATGAAACTCGCCGTGGCAGGGTTCGGCACGGTCGGCATCGGTGGCGTCGACGCGGTGGTCTCCGGCGCTGTTGCCCGGCGCCTCGGGCTTCCGTCAAGGAACGCGATCGTCCTCAGCGCTCCTAAGGTCAGGCTTGACCAGCTGATGACCAAGCTCAAGAAGCTGGCTCCGGCGGGAACCGCGGTAGCGCCGCTCGTGACACAGGTAATCATGGGCTCGGTGACCGTGACCTCTGGCGCGGCCGGCGCGCTCGGCAATGCGGCGGCACAGGGACCCGGGCTGACGGTCACGCAGATCGCCAGCTTCCTGGCGGCGGCCGAGAGCCGGATCGGGCTGCCGTATGTCTGGGGCGGCGCAGGTCCCGACGAGTTCGACTGTTCTGGCCTCGTGCAGTGGTCGATGCGGCGGGCGGGCATCCTGATGCCGCGCGTCGCCGCGGATCAGGCGAGAACCGGTCCGTTGGTTCCCGTCAGTGCGTTGCGCCCGGGAGACCTGCTCTTCTACCACACCGACCCGACGGCGCCGAACTACATCTCGCATGTGGCCATCTACCTCGGCAACGACGAGATGCTGCAAGCACCGCAGCCGGGGATGAACGTCGAGGTCGTCCGCGCCGACTTCGGCGCCGGCTTCGCCGGCGCCGTCCGGGTCTACCCCCGCGTCGCCGCCGCCGTCGCCGGCAACCTCGCGGGCTGACCCGCCGGCAACCCCCACCGCGGATGGATCCCTGGATCCATCCGCGATTTCCGGATCAATCCCGGGATCCATCCGACCCGAGCTCAGGGTGAGCCGCGCGGGTGTGGATTGCGCCGCTGACCTTGGTGTGTAATCATAATTACATGAGTACAGACAAGAGCGAGCAGCGCGCATCGGCTGCAGAGCGGCTTCGGGGCTGGTTCACCGGCAGGCTGCCTGAAGAGTGGCTGGATGGCGAGCTCGAGGTCAAGGTCGACCGTGAGGAGATCACGGTAATCATGCCTATCGGCGCACCGCAGGTCGCCGATGGAGCGTCGGAGGCCGAGCAGGCAGCGGCGTGGGACGGGCGTGGCCGCCGCTTCCGTGAGGACACCAGGCAGCACCGGATCGACATCGCGCAGGAGGCCGAGCACACCTACGGCCGCAAAGTGTCGTGGGGCGTGCGCTCGGGCGACCAGATCGTGATGTTCACCACGTTCTCGGTGCCGGTCATGACCAGGCTCAGGCAGAACGAGCGGCTGGTGCTCGACACGCTGGTCGACGCCGGCGTCGCCCGCAGTCGCAGCGACGCGCTGGCGTGGTGCGTCAAGCTGGTCGGCGAGCATGAGGACGCATGGCTCGGAGATCTGCGCGAGGCGCTGCAGCATGTGGAGCAGATCAGGGCCGACGGCCCTCGCTCGGCCTGAACAAGCGCTGCGCAATGGCCCGGTTGCCAGGGCGCCATGCCTGGCGGCCGGGCTTTTGGCTGCCTGCTGACGGGCGCCGCAGGGAAACCATGAGGCCTGTTCCGTTCGTTGTGCATGTCCGGCCGCGACCGGGGAAGCTGGCGCTGATGTAATGGCCTTGGTGCCGCAGCCCTGCTGGCAAACGCGGCTGACAACGGGCAACATTTCATGCGCAGGGGGATATTTTGAGCCTGCGTGGGCCGGGGTACACTCCCCAAATCGATCCCGCGAGTCCGGGCGTGATTTGGGCTGCCCGAACTGGCATGTACCCCGCAAGCGGAATGCGGCGTGGCCTTCCGCCAACGAGGAGGAGCAGTCGTGGTCTATGAGGTGAGGGCCGCCCAGGCGGAATTTAATCCAAGTGCCGAGCGGCTCCGTGAGCTGACCGAGAAGATGCCCAACAGCCAGCTGACCGAATTCGACAATGTCGTGGTCAAGGCACGGGTGGATTCGCGGAGCACCAGGTCGACTTTCGTCGTCGACGATTCAACGAACGCCACCAGCCAGACGATCACGCGCGAAGAGTACGACCGCATCTCCGCAGAGCAGGACCGCTACATCGCCGGCGAGCACATGGTCGTCGTCGACGGCTTCATTGGCTCCGATCCGAAGTTCCGCACCAGGGCCAGGCTCATCATGGAGGCGGCGAACGCCAATGTCGCCGGCATGCAGAAGCAGCTGTACTACCCGGTCGAGGCGGATTACGACGCCGCTGCCTGGGATCCGGACACTACCGTCATCTACACGCCTAACCTCCCGGCCCCCGGTTACCCCGATGACCGCGTCATTGCTGTCGACCTCAACACCAACATCACCCGCGTCCTGAACTCGGACTACTTCGGCGAGTCCAAGAAGGGCGGGTTGCGGATGTGGAACAACATCGTCTACGGCCGCGGCGGCCTTGCCCTGCACGCGGGCTGCAAGGTGATGCCGAGGAGCGGCGATCCGACCTCGATCCTCATCGTGGGCCTGTCCGGCACGGGAAAGACCACCACGACGTTCACGACGCAGCTCGACAGCAAGCCGGCCCAGGACGACTTCGTCGCCCTGATGCCAGCCGGCAAGGTCTACACCACCGAGAACGGGTGCTTCGCCAAGACGTTCGGCCTGGACCCGAGGTACGAACCCGCGATCTACTACGCCACCACCAAGCCTGACGCCTACCTGGAGAACGTCTCGGTCGACGCTGAGGGCAAGGTCGACTTCTTCGACACCTCCTACACCAAGAACGGCCGCACCACCTGGCCGTTCTCCTACGTGCACCCGTGGCCGGGCAATGAGGTGCCGCCCGCTGAGTTCCTGCTGATCCTGAACAGGAACGAGAACATCGTGCCGGGCGTCGCCCGCCTGGACCGGACGCGGGCGGCCGCCTACTTCATGCTCGGCGAGACGACCGGCACCTCGGCCGGCGGCAAGGATGAGGAGGGCAAGTTCCTGCGTGTCCCGGGCACGAACCCGTTCTTCCCCAGGAACATGGCCGACATGGGCAACCGGATGCTCGAGCTGCTCAACAGCCACGAGCTGAAGGTCTACGTGCTGAACACCGGCCGGGTGGGCGGCACCGACGACGCGACCTCGAAGAAGGTGACGATCCCGTACTCCTCAGCGATGGTCCAGGCCATCGTCGAGGAGACGATCGAGTGGGAGACCGACCAGGACTTCGGCTACGAAGTCGCCAAGGCGCTGCCCGGCGTCGACGACGCCGAGATCCTCCAGCCCCGCAAGCTCTATGAGCGGCAGGGCCGGCTGGACGAATACAACGCCATGGTCGCGCGGATCAAGAAGGAGCGCAGGGAATACCTCGCCTCCTTCACAGGCCTTGACGACGCGATCGTCGAGTCCATCGGCTGATCGCGATCGGCAGGCCGACGTGGAAGTCCGAGTGCCCCGTGCCAGTCCAGGCGCGGGCACTCGCGCATCTCACCCCACTTCAAGGGCGGTTTAGCGAACCCTTTCAGTGGCACAGTCGTTGACAAGATAACCGGCCCACAGTGCGACGTGCGGCTGGTGATGCGCGGGGGAACAGCGAAACGTGGTGGCAGAGGTATGCGACATCTGCCGCTTCGCTCACATTCTTAGATAACGTTCTAGAGGGAGCCGGGCGGCGGCGCAGTGCAATCGGCTATCAGGCCGCCGGGACGTCGGTATCCAAGCAGGACGACTCAGCTAGCCTGCAGGCGGCAACGAGGAAGGGTGCCCTGATGGGTGTGCGCGATCTCCTCTACCTGCTCTACGAGCGGCGACTGGAAGCTTCGCTTTCGAAGTCGGCGGCTCCGCGGCATGTGGGCGTGATGTGCGACGGTAACCGTCGCTGGGCACGGTCCGCGGGCATTCTCGACGTCAGCACCGGTCACCGAAAGGGCGCCGACAAGATCTTCGAGCTGCTCGAGTGGTGCAAGCAGGCGCGCGTCGAGGTCGTCACCTTGTGGCTGCTGTCCACCGACAACCTGATCGCCAGGCCGGAATCCGAACTCGAGCCGCTGCTGAAGATCATCGAGGACACGGTCACCCAGCTGGTGGCCCAGCAGTGGCGGGTTAAGCCGGTAGGCGCGCTCGACCTGCTGCCCGCCGAAATGGCCCAGGTGCTCAAGGACGCCGGTGAGGCCACCGCCGATTACCCGGGCCTGAAGGTCAACGTTGCCGTGGGCTACGGCGGCCGGCGCGAGATCGCCGACGCCGTCCGGTCGCTGCTCCACGATCACGCTACGCGGGGCACCACGATCGAGGAACTGGCCGAGATCCTGGACGTCGAGCACATCGCCGAGCATCTGTACACAGCTGGACAGCCTGACCCTGACCTGGTTATCAGGACCTCAGGCGAGCAGCGGCTCGGCGGGTTCTTGCTGTGGCAGAGCGCGCACTCGGAGTTCTACTTCTGCGACGCGTACTGGCCGGCGTTCAGGAAGGTGGACTTCCTGCGGGCACTGCGTTCGTACGCGGCCCGGCATCGCAGGTTCGGTACCTGACTAACCAGCCAGCGCTGCCGCGGTGAGCCTGGCCGTCTGCCTGGAGAGGTGGCCGCGGTGATCCAGGAAGACGCCGCAGTAGCTGATCAGGACGTCGCTGCCGGACGCGTTTGAGTTCAGGGACGCGGCCGCGCATCCGATCTTGTGCGCCACCACTAGCGGCTCTCCGACAGCGACGCCGGTGCGGGCGTCGGACATCTGGAGCACCGCTACGCCCGTGGTCATGCATTCAGACAGCACGGCGAAACGCCCGCTCGCGCCGAGCCAGGCCGCCGCCCGTGGCAGGCACGCTACCCCGGTCTTCATCGCGATCATCCATCGGGCGACCTGCGGCTCCGTCGCGCCCTTTGCCGCCGTCTCCAAGCTGACGGGGCCGCCGGCGGCACCAGCCCTGGCCGCCTGGCTGGTCAGGTAGCTGACATGCCGCCCGTCGGGTGACCAGGACAGCGCGGTCACGAGATCGGCCTGCGCCGGCGGCACGCTCCAGGACTGCCGTCTTACCCGGTATCCAGGCAGCGGAAGCACCTCGATCCGCGCGCCGCCCGATCGCTTCCTCACGGCGACGGCTACCCGGCTACCGTCCTGGCTCACGGCCGCTGAGGTCACCGCTTCTGAGAACAGTGGGCCGAACGGAACGCTCCGGCCACTCGCCCTCACCAAGGCCAGTCGGTCCCTGACCGCTTCGCGCGCCGGGCCCCGGGCGAAAGCGACCACCCAGCCCCCGGCGGGGTTCGTCGCGAGGACAGGTGGCGCCCCAGCAATCGACTTCAGGCCGGCGACGCGAACCGGCGCCTTCTTTGCGCCGATCCTGGTCATGACGTACTGCTGGGCGCTGTCCAGGCCGAGGATCAGGCTGCCTGTGCCGCGCGGCGGCAACGCCGGTCGCCGCACGGTCGCTGTAATGCGGGGCGACGGCGGGCTGACCCGAGGGCTGGAGCTGCGCACTGGCGCCGAGGTCGTTGTCTGCGGCGGGTGGCTGATGCCATATTTGCCGGCCTGCACGCTCTGATAGCTGGGCATCGGAGCAGGCCTGGTCGCAGAGTTCAGCTTAGGCCCCGGGGAACCCGTGGCGAGGCTTCCCGAGACCTGCGGGGCGCCGAAGCCCGCTGCGAGCATGATCGTCCACGCGGCCGTTGATGCCTGCAGCCTGGCACGGCGGCGCCGCTGCTGTCCTCTTGCCAGCACGCGCTGAACGGGCGGAACGCCTACGGGTTCAGCGGCGGCATGCTCAAAGAGTTCGCGCAACCGGTCGTCAGGCATGGCTGGCCTCCGGTTTAGCTTGGGCTGACAAAGCCCGGCGGGCTCTGAGGCGCTCGGCTGGCTGCTCAGGATCGACGATCTCGACGGCGGCTGCCAGGGCCGTCCTGCCACGTGAGAGCCAGCTCTTCACGCTGCCTGCCGGGCAACCGAGTTCTGCTGCGATCTGGTCAATAGTCATGTCGCACATGTAATGCAGCACGAGTACGGTTCGCTGCCGCTCGGACAGCGTCCGAAGTCCGCTCACGAGGGCGACGGTGTCGGTGCTGACTTCAGGAGCGTGCTGCTCGGCCGCGCGGCCGGCGGCGGCGCGGGCCACCCGGATGCGGCGCCAGCGGCTCGCCGCCAGATTGGTCGCTACCCGTCGAACCCAGGCCTCCGGTGAGTCGCAGTCTCTGACCATCGCCCATCGCTGCCAGGCTCTGGCGAATGCCTCCTGAGCAATGTCCTGGGCTTCGGCCATGTCGCCAGTCAGTGCATATCCATGCCGGACGAGACGTGCCGCTGAGCTTAAGTAGAACTCGTCGAAGTCCGCCCGGCTGGCTGTCTTGGCCATCGGCTAGGGAGTGTTCGACTGGTCATAGGCAGGGTCTGGTTGATCATCGGAATCCGGCCACATAACGCTCACATGCTGTGAGACGCGCGAGCGGGCCAATTGGTTACAGCCAGGCGAAATTACGGTGCCCTCGCGGGCAATCCGACCGGCATCGGTCAGTTCGTGGGGCGCCGCTACTTTCGCGCGGTGCCTGGCGCAGGTACCGTCTGGACTGACGGGCGGTGCGTAGCCGCCCGGCGGGAAGGCCCTCGGATTCTCGAGCTTCGCGTCCTGGCACGCAGGCGAGATGAGCGAAAGGGCCGGCGCCGGTCCTTCGCTGGCCGGTCCCGGTCCCTCCGACACGTTTGTGTTCAACGTGGCGCCATCGGGGCGCTCAGGGGAGAGTGAGTGGCAATTTCCGCATCAGCCCGCGCATCGCGGCCGAACCGTAACAGCCCTCAAGAGTCAGCAGCGAGCCCAGCCGCGGCGAAGGCGGCAGGGAAGCGATCACGCCAGAACGGACCAGCGACGGACGCCGCCCAGCCGGAGCCTGGGGACGACCGCCGCACCTACGTGCTCGACACCAGCGTCCTGCTCGCCGACCCCGGCGCCATGGGCAGGTTCGCTGAGCACCGGGTCGTCTTGCCATTGGTCGTGATTACCGAGCTAGAGGCTAAGCGGAATCATCCCGAGCTTGGTTTCTTCGCTCGCGCGGCGCTGCGCCATCTTGACGACCTGAGGGTGACCTACGGCCGGCTGGACGCCGACATTGCGGTCGGCGACCTGGGCGGGACGGTGCGGGTCGAGCTGAACCACTCCGATCCCACGGTGCTTCCCGCAGGATTCAGGCTCGGCGACAACGACACGAGAATCCTCTCGGTCGCTCGAAGCCTGGCCGCCGAAGGCGAGCGGGTCATCCTGGTCAGCAAGGATCTGCCGCTGCGGATCAAGGCGGCCGCGATCGGCTTGCGAGCGCAGGAATACCGCGCAGAACTGCCTCCCGACTCGGGCTGGACGGGAATGGCCGAGGTCGAGATCGCGCCGGACGAGATCGATCAGCTGTACCAGACCGGAACGCTTGAGTCCGCCGCGGTCAGGGACCTGCCCTGCCACACCGGCCTGGTGCTGTACTCGGGCGCCGCAGGGTCTGGCAGCGCGCTCGGCAGGGTTCAGCCCGACAAGTCGGTGCGCCTGATCCGCTGTGACCGGGACGTGTTCGGGTTGCGCGGCCGCAGCGCCGAGCAGCGCGTGGCGCTCGATCTGCTGCTCGACCCCGAGATCGGGATCGTCTCTCTCGGTGGCCGGGCCGGCACGGGCAAGTCTGCGCTCGCCCTCTGCGCCGGCCTCGAGGCCGTCATGGAACGGCGCCAGCACCGCAAGGTCCTGGTGTTCCGCCCGCTGTACCCGGTGGGCGGCCAGGAGCTGGGCTACCTGCCGGGCTCAGAGGCCGACAAGATGAATCCGTGGGCCCAGGCCGTCTACGACACGCTGTCCGCCGTCACCAGCCCCGAGGTGATCGACGAGGTCGTGGCGAGGGACATGCTGGAGGTGCTGCCGCTGACCCACATCAGGGGACGGTCGCTGCACGACTCGTTCGTGATCGTGGACGAGGCGCAATCTCTTGAGCGAGGCGTGCTGCTCACGGTCTTGTCCAGGATCGGGGCGGGCTCCCGTGTCGTGCTCACGCACGACATCGCGCAGCGCGACAACCTGCGGGTCGGCCGGCATGACGGCGTCGTCGCGGTGATCGAGAAGCTCAAGGGCCATCCGCTCTTCGCACATGTCACGCTGGTGCGCTCCGAGCGCTCGCAGATCGCCGCGCTGGTCACCGAGATGCTGGAGGACGTCGCGCACTAACTGGCGCCAGGTCCGCTCCGGCACTCGCCGCGACGTGGGCGCCGGGAACGTGCCGGACGCGGTACCGTCGAGCCTGTCATGAACGAAACCGACGATGCCAGGGCCGAGGCCGCCGCGGACCAGGAAGCACGTCGGCCTTCCGGAGAGACCGGCCACGCGGGCCCAGTTTCCGTGATCATGCCCGTCCGCGACGCGGAAGGGCACCTCGCAGAATCGGTCAGCCATGTGCTGAGCCAGGCCTACCCCGGTGAGATCGAGTTGCTGCTCGCCGTGGGTCCTTCGAAGGACCAGACCGAGCAGGTCGCGAAGGAGCTCGCGGCTGGTGACCCGCGGATCAAGGTGGTGGCCAACCCGACCGGCGGGATTCCGAGCGCGCTCAACGCGGCCGTGCGCGCCTCGCGGCATCCAGTCATCGTCCGGGTCGACGCGCGGTCGCGGCTGCCTGCCGGGTACATCGCCGCCGCGGTCCGCACGCTTCGCGAGACGGGCGCGGTCAACGTCGGCGGCGTCATGGCGGCCGAGGGCGTTACGCCGTTCCAGCGTGCTGTCGCGTGGGCAATGACGTCCCCGGCCGGTGTCGGCTCGGCGAGGTTTCACACCGGCGGCAAGGCCGGCCCGTCTGACTCGGTGTACCTCGGGACCTTCCGGCGCGAGGCGATCGAGAATGTCGGCGGGTACGACGAGCAGTACCTGCGCGGCGAGGACTGGGAGATGAACCACCGGATCCGCGAGGCCGGCGGACTCATCTGGTTCCAGCCTGAGCTGCGGGTGACCTACCGGCCACGAACCAACGTGCGTCAGCTGGCGGCGCAGTACTTCCTGTACGGTCGGTGGCGGCGAGCGGTCGCGCGAAGGCACCCTGGCACGATGAACCTGCGCTACCTCGCGCCTCCGGCCACGCTGGTCGTGCTCGTGATCGGAACGCTTGCAGGGCTCGCGGGAGTGGCGAGCCTGGCCGATCGAACCGGCACCTGGTGGCAATGGCTGCTCACCGCTGGCCTGGTTGTGCCTCTTGGCTACCTGATCGGCGTGCTGGTCGTCACCGCACGAGCGGGCACGGACGGCCGCCTGAGCGGTCGCGCGGTCGCTTGCCTGCCGATTGTCCTGGCCACTATGCACCTTTGCTGGGGGGCAGGGTTCCTCACCAGTTCGCGTCGCCTCGTCAAGGCGCCGCGATCTGGCGATCAGGGCCCGTACGGCTCGTCTGGTCCGGCCGGCCCGATCTCAGCGAGCAACAGCTCGGCAATCCGCAGATCGCCGGGATAGGTGATCTTCAGGTTGCGTTCACTGCCCCGGACAACCACGACCGGCACGTCCGGCAAGTAGCGCAGGACTATGCCGCAGTCGTCGGTGGGGGTGAACGCGGCAGCATCGGTATCGGCGGCAGCCAGCTCATGCGCTCGCCTGATGACCGACAACCGGAAGCCCTGCGGGGTCTGACAGCGGGCAAGCGACTCCCGTGGCGGGATCGACGTCATCACGCCCGCGGTCACCTCGACGATCGTGTCGGCCGTGGGCACGACGACTCCCAGCGCCTGAGCCTTCGCAAGCGCCGCCACGCAATCGGCGATGATCCGCTGGTCGACCAGGGGCCGCGCCGCGTCGTGAAAGAGCACGTTACAGTCGGCAGAGGCGCGCTCGCCACGTTCCCCGCTGAGATGCTCGATCGCACGCCTGGTCGAGCCAGGCCGGTCGGCACCGCCGGCGATCACGTGGCTGAGCTTGCGGTATCCGGCGCCGGCCAGCTGGCGCCGCGCCGTTTCGATGAGATCGGCTGGCATCACGACCAGAACCTCATCGACGCCAGGAGCCGCGTCGAACGCGGCGACGCAATGCTCGAGCAAGGTCCGTCCGGCAAGCATCTGCAACTGCTTCGGCGTGTTCCCGCCAAGCCGCACCCCTGAGCCGCCGGCCAGCACGACGGCGACTGTCCGCATGAACGGACCCTATCCAGACGAACAGTCCACGACCCCGCGTGGGTTGCCGCCGCCCCGCCGCGGCGCGGCCGGGCCGCCGCGCCGCCCCGCGCAGCCGCGTCGTGGGCGCCTAGCTGTCGGGTTTTCAGCAGCTAGGGCACCACGATGTGCCGTGCTGCCTTCAGGCCACCACAACGTGGGCGCCTGGCTGTCGTACTTACAGCAGCTAGGGCGCCACGATGTGCGGTGCTGCCCGTGGGCAGGCACGACGTGGGCGCTTAGCTGTCGTTCGGCGACAACGCCCTCCGCGCGGCGCGGTCTTTGCCGCGCCTTTTCCTTGGCATTGCCCGGGGAAACGCTCCCTTTTCGAGCCAAGCATCGGACGCTGACGCCATCTGGGTACGCTGAGTAATTGATCGATTGCAATCGGTCACAGTGGCGTTAAGGAGGTCTGATCCTCTCTAGAATGAAGCGCCCGGCAAGCGGCGAACTCGTCGCCGATTCTGGCACGGGCACGCCGAGCGACAACGGCAGCGCGGCGACAGGGTTCTTCGCGCTGCTGATAGCCGCGAGCGAGTCGGTGCGGCGGGGGCTCCTCTGGCTGGCGACACGCGCGGTAGCCCGCTCCGTCACGCCGGGTTCGCTTGCGGGCGTTTCTGTGCTGTTCGCCGTGTGTGCCGCAACCTGGTTCAGCGGGGGCGGACGCGAACACGGCGCGCGGGGCCTACTCGCCATGACCACCTGGCTGCTGTTCCTGATGGCGGCCCGAGGTCTCGCCGCATTCAAGGACCGCGGCCCCGCTCTGCAGTCAGCGTCGGCATCGAACGGGGCTTGGCCTTCTGAACGCGACACCGACTGGCTGATCCTGCCCGCGGCCGCCTGGGCCGACAAAACCCCAGCAGGAGTGCGATCTGGTGGCGCGGACGAATCGCAGGGCGACCTCGTTGAAACAGGCGCGCTCGGGTTTGGCTGGCTTGCCGCGGTCTGCGGCGTGGCCGCCGAGTGCGCGATCTACGGCGGGATGGCAGCGGGGATCCAGCAGAAGCAGTTGTTCGGCGCCTGGCCGCTCGCGGTGCTCACAGTGTCGTTGGTCGCGATTACGGACATGCTCGGCGCCTGTCGCTCGGCGGCCCTGACCGCAGAGCGCAGAAAGCGGCTCGGACGCAACCCGGTCCTGCGCGCGGTCGGAGCGCTGTTGCGCATACCCCCGGCTCTGCGAGGAATGATCGCCTTCGCCGGGTACGCCGTGAGCGGCCCGCAGATAGCGCTGCTTGCCATTTGCGGCCTCGGGGCCATCGCCATTGCCGCCGCGATCGCGACGCTTGCCACTGTCGTCCCGTCCGTCCATGGTGCCGGGGCCGCGCCCGTGCGCAGAGCGCCCCCCAAACCATCGACCGACTCCTCGACAAGCAAGCCGGCGAGGGGCTCTGCGACGATCACGGCCGTCGTCGGCGTATCTGGATCGCCTGGCGAGACGACGTCGGTTCGGTATACGACCACTCCGTCGCCCACCTGGACGGCCGCGAGCAGCAAGAAGGGCACCCCAAGGCGCCTAGCGGATCCCGGTAGGGCCGCGGCGGATCCAACTGGGGCCACGGCGGATCCAGCTGGGAGCCCGGCGAGTGCGGCTCGCGCGGCAAGCCCTGCCGGTGCTGATGCCGCCCAAGGCGACTTCGCGGCCGGCCCTACCCAGGATGGCGCGGCGATGATCCTGGCGCTTCGCGACGACGGGGCCGCTGCGCGGTGGGCCGGAGGGCTGGTGCAGGGGAACCTGATTCCGGTGCCGCCCGCTCTGGCCGGCCTGATTGCCACTGCGCTGCTCGCCGCTCTGGGCCTGCGTCACCTGCCTTCGTTCATCGCGCTGACGCCACCCGTTGTGATGATGCTGGCGGCGCCAGGATCAAGCCATCCGCACGACAGCAGGTTCGACTGGCTTGTTCCTGTGCTGCTTGTCGCAGCCCAGTTCGTGTATATGGGGCCGCTCGGGTTCTCACTGGCCCTGCCTGGACCGATCGTCTTCTCGGCCTGCGCCGTCCTAGCCATCTGGTACGCGAGCAACACCGCGATTGTGACCGGGTCCGCTGCTGCAGCCGGCGCGGCCGGCGGCCTTGGTTTCGGCGCGCAGGGCGATGGCCCCGGCCATAGGCTGGGGTCGCTGCCGGAGTCGGGGCCCGTGTCCTGGGTCGGCTGGGGCGCAGGCCTTGGCTGGGAGACAAGGATGTTCGTCATCGGTCTCGGAGCCACCTTCGGCCTGGCAACGTTTGGGTACCTTGGGCTGGCAGCGTATCTTGGTGTGCTCATCTGCCGGGAGGTCATGACCGGCTACCTCGTACTCAGGGAGGAAGACCGGCATTGACATCCTCCTCGCCGTGAACGGCGGGGATTGCAAGAGCTAGCTCGCGAGGAGCAGGTCATTTTGAGGTTCGCGTTTCACAGGCCCGGTAACCCGGTCGCCTCCGCGCGCTTTCACGGCATGCCCTGCCGCGATGTTCCGTGCCGCGTTCACGTCAGCGTTGCCGCAGTAGCCGCAAGCCCGGCATCGGAAGACAGCTTGGCTCTCGCGAGCCTCCCGATCCCGTGTCCTGCACTGCGAGCACGTCTGAGACGTGTACTCGGGACTTATCCTCTCCACCCGGCCGGGTGTCTTGTCCTCCAGCCGCCGGGCGAACAGTCCCCAGCCCTGGGCCAGGATCGACCTGTTCAGGCCGCTCTTGCCGGCCACGTTTGTGCCCGGCTCGGCCAGCGTCCCGGCAGCCGACCGGGTCATGTTCTTAATCTTCAGGTCTTCGATCCGGATCAGGTCGTAGGAGCGGGCGATGGTGGTGCTGGCTTTCTCGGCCCAGTCTTTGCGCCGGTCGGCGTCCCTGGCACGGATCTTCGCGAGCCGCTGGCGGGCCTGGTCGCGGCGGTTGCTGCCGCGCTGACATCGGGCCAGCCGCCGCTGCAGCCGGACAGTACTCAGCGGCCCGGGTGCCTGATAGGTCGTGCCGTCCGACAGCGCCAGCGTGAGCTTGACGCCGCGGTCGATACCGACGATCTGCCCGGTACCAGGTCCGGGCACGGGTTCGGGAATGACCGCGAACGCGACATGCCACCGCCCGGCCCGATCCCTAGTGATCCGGTAGGACTTCGCGTCGGGCACGGCGCGGGACCACCGGAACCGCACCCACCCGATCTTCGGGACCTTCACCTGCCCCCACCGGCGGTTCAGCCGCCGCACATCCCCTGGCTTGACTGCGACGATCCGGAAGCCCTCGTTCCTGCCGCGTTTGCGCCAGCCCGGCTTGCGGTGCGTCCCGGCGAAGAAACCCCTCATCGCCGGGTCGAAATCGCGCAGCGCCTGCTGCTGCACGATCACGCTGCCGGCGGCCAGCCACGGACTGGCCGCCCGCGCTTCGGACAGCTGCCGGCACTGCGCCGCGAACCCCGGCGGGCCCTTGCGGCCCGGCGCCCACCATGCCTGCTGCTCGACCGCGAGGTTCCACACGTACCGGGCGTGCGCGCAGTGCTCCCGCAGGACCGCCTCCTGCACGGGTGTTGGGTACAGCCGGTACCGGGACATGCCTCCATCCTCCCGGCTGGCTCTGACATCCATGGCCGCCGGATTCCTCCCCGCCTTGAAGGACGGCGCTTCCACAGGAGGCCATGGTGATCGGCATGGTTCTCGCCGCGGGAACGGGGCGCAGGCTCCGGCCCGACACCGACGGGCGGCCCAAGGCCCTGCTGCCGGTGGCCGGCGAGACCACCATCCTCGACATCGCGCTCCGCAACCTGGTTGCGGCCGGGCTGAGCGAGGTCGTGATCGTTGTCGGGTACGCCGCCGGCATGGTTGCCGACCGCGTTCCGGCACTTGAGAAGGCCTACGGGGTATCGATCGACCTCGTTCACAACCAGCGGGCCGAGGAGTGGAACAACGCCTACTCGCTGTGGCTCGCGCGCGAATACTTTGGCCGGGGCGTCATGCTCGTCAACGGCGACACCGTTCATCCGGTCAGCGTCGAGAAGACGTTGCTGGCCGCCAGCGCGGGAAGGACCGGCGGAGCTGGTCGGGCCGGCAGGCCCGGCAATTGCACCCGTCGTGAACCCCTGCTCGGCCGCATCATCATCGCCATCGACGACATCAAGGCGCTGGCCGAGGAGGAGATGAAGGTCGTCCTCGATAAGGACGGAATGCTGATGCAGATCGCCAAGGTGCTGGACCCGGCGCAGGCCCACGGTGAGTACATGGGAGTCACGCTGATCGAGCCTGCCGCGGCGGTCGCCCTCGCCGACAGCCTGGAGACGACCTGGCGGCGCAACCCGCACCTGTACTACGAGGACGGCTTCGCGGAGTTCTCCGACCGCGGCGGTGCGGTCCTCGCCGCGCCGATCGGCGCGGTGGAGTGGGTCGAAGTCGACGACCACGCCGATCTGCTACGGGCCAGGGAAATCGCCTTCCGCTGCTAATCTCGCGTGGTACCGGCAGCCCCATGCGGCCGGGTGCATGGCGGAGGAGGATCATGCCCCTGCTGGCGCGAATGCTCGCCGCCCCTCTGGTCATCGACGTCAGGCCGGGGGCGATCGCTGGGCTCGCCCCGCTGCTGACCGACAGGAAGATCGCGAGCCAGGGGCGGGTAGCGGTCGTGCTCGGACCCGGTCAGGGCGATGCCATCGCCGCGGAGCTCCCGCCCGGGATCGCCGATGTGATCAGGATTCCCGATGGCGGCTACGACAGCGCGGTCGCGCTCGGCAGGGACCTGCGGGCTGGCCGCTACGAGGCCGTCGCAGGCATCGGCGGCGGCAAGACCATAGATGTCACCAAGCTCGCGGCGCACGTCGCGGGCATTCCGATGGTCGCGGTCGCGACCAGCCTCGCGCACGACGGCATCGCCTCGCCGGTGAGCACGCTTGCGCACGAGTCCGGCAGCGGTTCCTACGGCGTGGTGCCGCCGGTAGCCGTCGTCGTTGACCTGGACCGGGTACGGCAGGCCCCTGGGCCGCTGTCCACGGCGGGAATCGGGGACGCGATCAGCAACCTGTCCGCGGTCGCCGACTGGGAGCTGTCGGCGGCCGACACCGGCGAGGCGGTGGACGGCCTCGCCGTGGCGATGGCCCGTTCCGCCGCGCACGCGGTCCTGCACGAGCCAGGCCCGAGCAGGACCGATGAGTTCCTGACGGTGCTCGCCGAGGCGCTCATCATGTCGGGAATGGCGATGGCCGTGGCGGGGTCAAGCCGTCCCGCGAGCGGCGGCGACCACGAGATCATGCACGCGATCAACCAGCTTTACCCAGGTACAGCCAGCCATGGCGAGCTGGCCGGTCTCGGAGCGCTGTTCTGCACCCACCTGCGTGGCGACGCGGGCCAGGCAGCGGCGATATCGTCCTGCTTGCAACGGCACGGTCTGCCGCGGCTGCCTGCCGAGGTAGGGCTGACCGCGGAGCAGTTCGTCACCGCGGTCTGCACCGCTCCCGAGACAAGGCCGGGCCGGTACACGATCCTCGAGCGCCTCGCGATGTCGCGAGCCGAGGTAGCCAAGCGAGTGGAGGAGTATGTCAGGGCCATCGCTGGCTGAGCTCAGGGAGAAAGGCCAGCCGCAAGCGGTGCTCGACCGGCTCAACGACGAGCACTGGCTCGGCCGGCTTTACGGCCGCAAGCTGTCGCCGTACTTCACATGGGTTTTCGCCCGCCTGGGCTGGTCGCCCAACGCGGTCACGGTCGCGTTCATCGTGTGCGGGATCGCTGCTGGGGTCGTGATCGCGTTCGGAGGGCTCGCGACAGCGGTGATCGGGGCGCTGCTCGTCCAGCTGTACCTGATCTTCGATTGCTCCGACGGCGAGCTCGCGAGATGGAGCAACAGGAAATCGGTCGCCGGTGTCTACCTTGACGGAGTCGGCCACTACCTGGGCGAGAGCGCCTTGCTCGTGGGCCTCGGGTTCCGCGCTCAGGGCGACCTCACCGTGTCGGGCGGCTACGTCACCGCCGGGTTGGCGGCCGCGCTTCTGGCGATGCTCGTCAAGGCCGAGACCGACAACGTCGTGGTCGCCCGCGCCAAGGTCGGCCTGGTGGCCGGGCACGACGACGAGGCCTTGACGCCGGCCAGCGCCGGGCTGGCCAGGGCGAGGCGGGCCGCTAGCGTGCTGAAGGTGCACAGGATCACCCAGGCCGTCGAGCTGTCACTGCTGATCCTGATCGCCGCGATCGCCGACGCCATCACCGGTGACCTGACGGCAACCCGCGTGCTCGTGATCGCGTGCCTGGTCGTTGCCGGCCTGATGGTGATCGCGCATCTGGTCGCGATCTTGGCCTCGAGGCGGTTGCGGTGAAGCTCTCAGTGGTGATCTTGACCATGGGCGATCGCCCAGCAGAGCTGAGCCGTGCCATTGAGAGCACGGCGCCGCTCCGCGCTGCGGGCGGGAAGCTGGTGATCGTCGGCAACGGCGCCGATCCTGGGCCGTTGCCCGAGGGCGCCCTGTTGGTCAGGCTCGCCGAGAACGCGGGCGTCGCCGGCGGCCGGAACGCTGGTGTCCAGGCCTGCGCGGGCGACGTCGTGCTGTTCCTCGACGATGACGCCTGGTACCCGGACGCCGCCGCGCTCGGTGACCATGTCGCGGCCAGGTTCGCGGCCGACCCGACGCTCGCGGTCCTGTCGCTGCGGGTCACCGATCCAGACGGCGGATCCGGCGGTCGCTGGCACGTGCCGCGGCTGCGTGCCTCCGATCCGGAGCGGTCGTCGGTTGTAACGACGTTCGCTGGAGGGGTGTGCGCGATCCGCAGGTCGGCGTACCTGGAGGCGGGCGGGTTCCCTGAGGCGTTCTTCTTCGGCCATGAGGAGACCGACATGTCATGGCGGCTGCTCGACCTGGGGTACCTGATCGTGTACGACGCCGCGG
>DATAEH010000160.1:0-68005 GCA_036258115.1 Streptosporangiaceae bacterium | reverse complement strand
ATGCGTGCCCTCGAACGAGACCGGCGACCCAGCCCAAGCGCGGGACCAGACATCGAGCTGCTCGTCGAGGATTTCGCCGCGGCGCTCGAAAGCGATCCCCAGCGCGTCGTACTCGTCGCGATGCCAGCTCACGGTCGGCTGCACGACCAGCCTGCCGACGCTCAGCCGGTCCAGCGTTGCGAGGTCCTTCGCCAGAAGCAGAGGATGCCGGAGCGGGCTGATCAGGGCTCCGGCGACCACCCGGATCCGCTGCGTTGCCGCCGCGATGGCGCTGAGCAGAACCCACGGGCTCGGCCACGGGGTGGCCGGGTCCTGATTGCCGGGCAGCGCGTAGTCCCGCGGATTCGCCGGCCGGCCGGCCGCGTCCGCGGATGGTCCGAGCACAACGTGCTCGCTGACCATGACGCCATCGAGACCGGCGCGCTCGGCAGCCGCCGCGAACCCGACCAGGTCGGCGACGTCCGGCTCGGGCCGCATGGTGTGGTTCTCGGTCAGGATCAGCAAAATTCGCGGCGGCATCGGTCAGGCCGACCGGATCCTGATCGGCAGCTGCCGCAACCCGTTGGTGAAGTTGGACCGGATCCGCCGCGGCGGCCCGGCGAGCTCGAAGCCCGCGACCCGCCTGGCCAGCGCCGCCAGCACTACGCGGATCTCGAGCCTGGCCAGGTGCGCACCCAGGCAGAGGTGCGGGCCGCCGCGCCCGAAGCTGAGCTGGCGGTTCGGCGAACGCCCGACGTCGAAGGTGTCCGGTTCTGCGAACTCACCATCGTCCCTGTTACCTGAGACGTACCAGAGCACCACCTTGTCTCCGGCGCGGATCCTAGCGCCGCCGAATTCGACGTCCGCGGTGGCGGTTCTGCGCATGAAATGCGTCGGGCACGTCCAGCGAAGGACTTCCTCGGTGGCCGCATCAAGCAGCGACGGGTCGGCGCGCAGCCGGTGCCATTGCTCCGGGTACTCGCAGAACGCGAGGACGCCCTGGGCGATGGCGATCCTGGTGGTCTCGTTTCCGGCGATGACCATGATCGAGAAAAAGTTGTCCAGGTCCCGCTCGGTCAGCCGCTCGCCGTCGACCTCGGCCCGCAGCAGCGCGGACAGCAGGTCGTCCCCGGGCTCGGCCAGGCGGTCGCGGATGACCGTCCTGCCGAGATCCCATAGCTGTTTGCCGTACGGGCTGCGGAACGGGAACAGCCGGTAGGCGTCGGTGTCGTCCCGGCCCCAGACGACGTCGGTGACCTCGGGATCCGTGTTGGCGATCAACCGGTCGCCAAGGTCGATGAAAAGCGGGAGATCGTCCGTGGGCAGGCCCATGATCTCGGCCAGCACCCGGATCGGGACCTCCTTGGCCACGGCGTCGACGAAGTCGAACGGCTCTGCCGCCAGGCCGGCGTCGAGCACCTGCTCGGTCAGGCCCTGCACGAAGTGCTGGTAGACGGCGACCGCGCGCTGCGTGAAGCTGCCGGACAGGATCTTGCGAAGCTTGGTATGGGCGGGCGGGTCGGTGTCGATGATGGTCCGCCGAGCCGCCATGTCCTCATCGGTCGGGTCCTCGAAGGAGATGCCGCGCGAAGACGAGAACGTGCTTGTGTCCCGGCTGGCAGCCACGATGTCGTCATAGCGCAGCACCGACCAGAAGCCGGGTCCGCCATCGGGTTCGTCGGACCACGCTACTGGCGCTTCGCTGCGGAGCCGGGCAAACTCCTCGTAGGGGACCCCGCGCGCCCACATGTCCAGATCGGTCAGATCGACTGTGGGCGAGGGCGTCATGCCAGATAGTTTGGCACCAAACAAATTGCGCGGCAATCGAGGGAGCACCATGCGCGTCATGATCATCCGGCACCACACCGAGGACTCGGCCGGCTTCATCGCTGAGGCGTTCGAGGCGCGGGGCGCGGAGCTCAGCACGCACCTGTTCCCTGATGACCGACCGCTCCCTGCCTTTGACGACGCGGACCACATCGTCATGCTGGGAGCGATCCCGTCGATCTATGACCCGAGCGTGCCCTGGGTTCAGCCGGAGCTGGAGTGGCTGCGCGCGGTCGACGAGGCGGGCGTGCCCGTGCTCGGGATCTGCTACGGCGCTCAGGAGCTATGCACGATCTTCGGCGGCAAGGTTGTCGCGGCCGACCAGAAGGAAGTCGGCTGGCTGACCATCGACTCGGCCCGCCCTGACCTGATCCCGGCAGGACCGTGGCTGCTGTTCCACGGTGACCGGTGCGAGCCATCGCCCCAGGTGACGATCCTGGCCAGCAACGCGACGGGAGTCCAGGCATTTGCCGTCGGCAGGCACCTGGGCGTCCAGTTCCACCCCGAGGTCGACGGCGAGCAGCTCAGGCTGTGGCTGGAACTTGGCGGCAGGCAGGAGGCGCTCGCCGCGGGCCAGGACCCTGACGCCCTGCTGGCTCAGGCTTACGACGAGGAACCAGACGCACGCGTGCGGGCCGATCGCCTGGTCGAGACAGCCCTGCAGCTAGCGAACACCCCCATCCTCACCCGCTGACTTGCATCGGATGGATCCCGGGATCCATCCGGGATTGTCGGATCGATCCCGGGATCGATCGGCGGCCTACTCTTCGATTGCGCCGCGCACGGCGCGGAGGTGGTCGCGGAAGGTTAGGGAGGGCGCCTGAGCGCGCCGCTCCAGATACTCGCCGAAGTTGAACTGGGCCCGTAGCGTCACCCCCAGCCTGACCCGCTCCGCCTGGTCGCGCTCGGCGTCGCGGATTCCCTCTGCCTCCTCGAGCACTTCGCCGGCCCGATCGGCCGGCACGAACAGCACACCGTCGTCATCTCCGATAACGAGGTCGTCCCTTGTGAGCGTCCAGTTCCCGATGGTGGCGGAGTCCAGCGCATCGGCCGGACGGGAATCAAGACGCATTGGCCCGGCCGGAACAGAGCCGAGGCTGAAGACGGGTAGCCCGATCGCTGAGACGTCGGCGGTGTCGCGGTGCAGGCCCCAGATCACCACGCCGCCGACTCCGGCCGACTGGGCCTCGTGGACTACGAGATCGCCGATGCAGGCCTCGTCAAGCCGGCCGCCGTTGTCGGCCACGAGGATGTCGCCAGGCTCTGCCTGCTCGAATGCCTCAAGGAAGATGTCGACGCTGCCGACGTGCCTGGCCGGCAGCGCGCGTCCGGCCATCCGGCTGACAGCCACAACCGGGCGGAGCAGCGGTGGGCCGAAACGCACCGGCAAGCCGGCCCGAACGCAGCCGTCGGCCACATTGGCGGCGCTCAGGGTCGCCATTCTGCGCTGCAGTTCCTCGTTGTCCATCTGTTCCTCCCTCACGTCGGCGCGGCGGCGCATCGCAGAACGACCTGCCCGATCGCGGTCTGCCTTGCCAGGGACTTGGCAGATACCGTGCTGGCATGGTTCCCTGCGAGGAATGCCGCTATGACTACGAATCCCTGAGTAGGGCCGAGATCCTAGTGGCGATTCCCGTCCTGGCCGCCGAGCACGCCGGGCTGCTGCGGGGTGTGCCAGCCGGCCGTCTGCGGGAGCACACCAGGCCGGGCTCCTGGTCGCCGCTTGAGTACGGTTGCCACGTCAGGGACGTGCTCGGAGTGCAGCGCGAGCGCGTGCTTCTTGCTCAGGCCGCGCAGACGCCTCGGTTCACCTCGATGCGCAGGGATGAGCGGGCGATCGAAGAGGCGTACAACGATCAGGACCCGCCCGTCGTCGCGGATCAGATCGAGGCCGGTGCCGGCGCGCTGACGCAGACGATGATGGCGCTCGATGACGCGGGCTGGGGCCGGAGAGGGGTCTACCCGTGGCCTGCTCCGGAGGTCAGGACGGTGGAATGGATCGGCCGCCGGACGGTTCACGAACTCGCCCACCACTTGTTCGACGAGCGCAGGCTGCTGGGGTAGCCGACGGGCTAGCCGTTCTCGACCGAGCGGATGATCGTGCGGAGCAGCCCGGCGAGCTGGTCCTTCTCCTCCTCGGTCAGGCATGCACTGACCGACGCTTCGCCCTGGTTGAAGGCCGGGAACAATCGCTCGATCACGGCGGCGCCCTTCGGCTCCAGGCTGACCAGCACGAGCCGGCCGTCATCGTCGTGGGCGCGCCGTCTGGTGAGTCCGCGTTTCTCCAGCGTCTTGAGCACACCGGTGAGCGTGCCCTTGGTCACGCCGGCCTCATCGGCCAGGTGCCTGGTTTGCTGATCGCCCCAGATCCACAGCACGAACAGCACGGTGAACGCGGCCCAGGAGAGATCTTCGCCCGCCAGGATCTGCCGTTCCATGTGATTGCGGACCACGTTGGCGGCCCGGTAGATGTTCGACACGGCCGCCATCGCAGCGAAGTCGAGTGGCTGGCCGCCGACCCTGGCCCGAATGTCGCGCTCGGCCTGCACCAGGTCGCTGGCGCTGTCGGCGGCTAGGCGGCGTGACATGGGACGATCGTACGCGCGCTCAGCGCGAGGCCAGGGCCTCGGCGCGAGCGTGTAGTTCTGCCACATAGGACTGCGACTCCGGCTTCATCAGCACGCTGCGCAAGATCCTGCCCTGAGCGATGTCGGCCGTGACGTCTGGGTGGCGGCGGGCGAACGCATCGGCGTGGACGGTCAGCGTGCTGACGAACAACGGCCGCTCGCTGTCCGCCATGCCGTCGGCGAGCATCCGCGCAGACGTCTTGTCAATGGCCGCCATGCCGGACCCGGCGGTGAGCGGGAAGTAGCTGACGATGTCGAGTTCCGGGCGCTGGTACATGCGCAGCCGGTCCGAGCTGTCCAGGAGGTCGGACCAGTCCAGCGCGGCTTCCCGGCAGGCCGCGAGCACCTGGCCGAGACCGTCGCGGGCGGGGGGCAGCAGCCGGAAGGTCAGCCACAGCGCCGCCGCGGCCGCCCCTGCCCGTGAGCACTCCAGGCTGATCTCGCCGAGGTGCAGTTCGTCGGACGTAAAGTAGGTGTACGGCGAGTCGTGCGCGTAGAACCTGCCGACAGCCGGGTCGGCGAACAGCACCGCCCCGCAGCCATAAGGCTGCAGTCCGTGCTTGTGCGGGTCGACGACGACCGAGTCGCATTCCGCGATTGCCCGCCACGGCTCGGGCTCCAGCCCGGTCCTGCCGCCAGCGCCAGCCAGCAGCGTGAAGAACCCGCCATAGGCGGCGTCGACGTGTACCCGTACGCCGTGGCTGCGGGCGATGGCCAGGACCTCGTGCACAGGGTCGATCGCGCCGAGGCCGGTCGTCCCCGCCGTCGCCACGACGGTGCCGATCGTGCCGCCGGCCAGCAGGTCATCAAGGGCGTCCAGGTCGATCCGCCCGGCTGCGTCGGTGCCGACCGCCGTGCCTTTCATGCCGAGGACGCCGCACATCCGGCCGTGGGTGTAATGCGCGTCGGCGCTGTAGGCAACGCCGCGATCGGGCCGCAGCTCGCGTGCCACGTACAGGGCCTCGAGGTTCGCGATCGTGCCGCTGCTGGTCAGGTGCCCCAGATGGGTGCTGAAGCCGAACATGGCCGCCATCTCGGCGACGACTTCCTTCTCCATCTCCGAGGTGACCTTGCCGCCGTCGAGGGCGTGATTGTTGGGGTTCACCAGCATGGCCGCGACATAGCCCGCGACGGCTGCCGGATGCGGCGGCTTCAGCATCTGCCCGGCGTAGCTCGGGTGAAAGTACGGGTAGTTGCCGCGCATCCGGTCGGCGAACTCCGTGAACGCCGCCGTGAACCGCTCGTCACTGATCTCCAGCGACGGGTGCGTCTCAAACGGCGGATAGCCCGACTGCCAGTCGCGCACCGATTCGGCGGCCTGGTCAAGCCATTGCTGCAGGTTCATGAGTGTGCAGACACCTCTAGGCCCGGATCGGCGCGCGGATGCCGCGGAACTCCCAGTCCCCGCCGAAGGCCGTCGAAATGACCTCCTCGCTCTCGGTGGGCTGGGCGCCGTATCCGGCGGCGACGTCCTGCGGTCCCGCGACGATGTAGTTGGTCAGCTTGCCGAGGCCGTCGACCTCGACTTCCACCACGTCTCCCGGCTCTACCGGCCTGGAATTGGCCGGGGTGCCGGACAGCAGCACATCGCCGGGGTACAGCGTGATGGTCCTGGCGATGTCCGCGACGAGGTAGTGCATGTCCCAGGCCATCTCGTCGGTGGAGCCGTCCTGGACGACGTCCCCGTTCACGTAGGTGCGCAGCCGCTTGCCGTGGAAGTCCCAGCCGGTGACGAGGCCAGGACCGAGGGGCGCGAGGGTGTCAGAGCCCTTGACGCGCAGCATCGAACCCGCGTCAGTGTCGCGGAAGTCGTGCAGTCCGAAGTCGTTGCCGATCGTGTACCCGGCGATAAAGTCACCGGCCTCGGAAGGGGACACACCTCGGCACGTCCGGCCGATCACGATCGCTACCTCGCCCTCGTAGTTGAGGTACTTGCAATTGGCCGGCCTGATCACCGCGCCGCGATGTCCGAGCAGCGCCGAGGTCGGCTTATGGAAGTACGTGGGCGCCGCGGGGAGAGTGGCGCAGAATTCGGCGACCCTGCTGCGGTGGTTGAGATGCACCGCAATGATCTTGGAGGGATTAACGGGGGGCAGGTGAATGGCCTCGTCGGACGCGATCCGGCGTCCGTCTCCGGCGACGAGTTCATCGCTCTCGCGGCGCACCTGCACGCTGGCGCCGTCGAGCAGGATCCGCCGGTACTCCGGCATGCCGTCCTCCTAACGGGCGTTCTTGCGGTCGCGCCCATTCGAATCCGCACTGACCGGTTCCGATGTCGCGGCTGGCGCCGTCCATCCACCGGCCGGGCAGTCGAACCACAGGTGCATCTGCCCGGTGCCGATCGCGTTCTCGTAGTCGCTGAACGGTCGCGATGGGGCGGTCACGGCTCGGCCGCCGAGCGCCCCGACCATCATCAGGTAGTGTGCGAACTTCGCCTCTGGCCGCACCGCCAGGTAGCCGCCCATCGTGTCTATCACCCTGGCATGCTCGCCTGCGCTCAGCCATCCGATCCTGGCCGCATCTGCCGTCCTGGCCTGCTCGGACCTGATGTGCACCGGGTCGCTTGCCTCGTGCGCGCGCAGCTCGCGCAGCGGCCAGAACGTGTGCGACAGCGCGCCGGAGGCGATCAGCAGCACCCGGCGGTCAGTGGCCGCGATCGCGGCGCCGATGGACTCGCCCGCGCGCAGGAAGTCCTCCGTGTCGCCGGTATATGCCGTATTGCTGATCGACAGCCAGCGCCGGTCCAGGCCCTTGCCGAGGTAGGTCCACAGGTTGACCGTGGCGTAGTGCACCGGCAGGTAGGGGTCATCGATCGGGGTGATCCAGGTGCCGTGACCCTCAGCCTGCCCGGCGATCGCGAAGGCGAGCTCGGGATCTCCGCGCCAGTCGTAGGGGACGCGGCACATGCCGCGCGGGAGTTCGTCGGAGGTGAACAGCCCGGCCCTCGTCTCGTGCGCCGCGACGACAAACTCGACGGTCGTGTGCCAATGCGAGTCGAGCACGAGGACCGTGTCGTAGTCGAGCGCCTCGAAGATCTCGGCGCGAAGTCGTCGCAGCCCGGGGACAAGGCTGATCTCCGCGCCCTCGTTAATCTCCCTGCGCAGTTCGGGAGGCAGCATGATCGTCGGGACGTGGGCGAGCAGGCCGGCACCAACTACCTCACCCATAGCTCGCCCAGGGCGTCGTCAGCGTCTTAGCCAACCGGGTCATCTCCTTCTGCCCGCCAGCCGTGCGGGGCACAGACGGTGTTCTTCACATCGCAATAGAAGTCGAAGCTCCAGGTACCGCCCTCGCGGCCGATGCCTGACTGCCCGGCGCCGCCAAACGGGGCACGCAGGTCCCTGACGAAGAAGCAGTTGACCCAGACCGTGCCGGCCCGGAGCTGGCCCGAGATCCTGTCAGCGCGGCCTCGATCGCCGGTGAACAGGGTGGCGGCCAGGCCGTACCTGGTGTTGTTGGCCAGCGCCACCGCCTCATCCTCGCCGCTGAAGGTCTGCATGGTCAGGACAGGTCCGAACACCTCCTCGGTGAGGATCTCTGCGCCCGGCTCGGCGTCGGCCAGCAACGTCGGCTGGAAGTACAGGCCGCCCAGGTCGGGGTTGACAGAGCCGCCGAGAAGGGGCGAGGCGCCCCCGTCGATCGCGCGGCGGACGAAGCCGTCGACTCGCTCCAGGTGCGCGCGGCAGATGTTCGGGCCGATGTCCGTGTCGTCGTCGCGCGGGTCGCCCTGCCGCAGCTTCACCGCCTTGTCGAGGAATCGTGCGGTGAACTCCTCTGCGACGGCGGCATCGACCAGGAGCCTGGTGCCGGCGAGGCAGACCTGTCCGGCGTTGTCGTACTGGCCGACAGCGTGCGAGACGGCCAGGTCGAGGTCGGCGTCGGCGAACACCAGCAGCGGCGACTTGCCGCCCAGTTCGAGCGAGACCGGGGTCAGGTGAGCGCCAGCGGCTGCCGCTACAGCGCGGCCGGTCGCAGCCGAGCCCGTGAAGGCGACCCTGGCCACGCCCGGATGATCGACGAGTACGGCGCCTGCCCGTATGCCGAGTCCTTGCACCACGTTGAACACGCCGTCCGGGAGGCCAGCCTCGCTGGTGATGTCGGCGAGCAGGCTCGCCGTGAGCGGCGCCCACTCTGGCGGCTTCGCCACCACCGTGTTGCCTGCCGCCAGAGCCGGCGCGATCCGCCAGGTGGCCAGCATGAGCGGCGCGTTCCACGGGGTGATCACGGCGGTCACGCCCGCGGGCTCCCAGGACACTTGCTCGGCGTGGCCGGAGATCTCCAGCCCTTCCCCGTCGAGTTCGGCGAGCCAGTCAGCGAAGAAGCGGAAGTTGTGCGCGACCCGCGGAATTACGCTGCGCCGGTGCGAGCGCAGCAGCGCGCCATTGTCAGCGGTCTCAACTTGGGCAAGCTCCTCGATGCGGGCGTCGATTCCGTCGGCGATCCTGCGCAGCGCAGCGGCCCGGTCGCTGGCTGGCGTGCGCGACCAGGCCCTGAATGCGTGCTGCGCCGCCTCGACGGCGGCATCCACCTCGGCCTGGCAGCCGCTGGCGACATCTGCCAGCGGCTGCTCATCGATGGGGGACACGTCGGTGAAGGTCTCGGCTGAGGCCACCCGCCGGCCGCCGATCCAGTGACGAGTGTCCACGTCGACCGCGGCGACCCGCGTCACGTGCCCCTCCTTCATCGCCATCCTGCCGTCGCCGAGCGGCCCGAGCCCGACCGCCGGTCCGCTCCCGCCGGTCCGCTGCCGCTGCCGTGCTGATCGTTTGGAACCAAACACTATGAAGGCCCGCAATGAGCGGTCAAGACCGCCGCGGTCTGAGCGGCCGCTCATCGGGCGCGTATGAATGGGCCATCCATTGCACATTCTGGTGATGGACGGCACTTCGATACATAGGCGACGGGTGCGGAGACGGGCTCATCGTGCGGGTGCGGAGGCGGGTTAGGGGTGCTGGGCGGGTGGGGTTCGTGCCGCCAGGACCGAGCCGCCGTCCCAGGTGACGCCGACCTGGCGGTAATAGCCGCCGATGATCTCGTTGACCTGCAGGTCGGCGAGTTCCTCCGTTGGCGATTCGAACAGCTCCAACCTCGCGTCGCCGCGCCAGGCAGGTCCTGCCTCAAAGCCGGCGCTGCCAGAGGAGACCAGCTCGCTGAGCGTGTCGGCGGCGCCCTTCTCGACCGAGGGCATCCATCGGTGGTGCGCCATCGGATGCGCATTGACGAAGCCGTTGGCCGGTGCCTCCTCGCGCAGCGTGACCACAGCCTGGGCGAGCCGACGGCCGCCTGCCGACAGCGTGCCGGCGAAGACTCCGCCAGGTGAGATCCTCGGTGCCGCCCGGCCGAACGGGTGCGGCCTGGTCTGGTGGATCGAGCCCAGCTTTTTCGGATAGCCCTGGACCAGCCCGCGGGCAAGGGCGAAGTCTGTGTCCACCCAGATGAACACGCAGCGGGAGTAGATCCGCCCGCCGAACGTGCACCGGACGACAACGAAGCACTCGGAGTACTGCGCCCTGACCGGGTCCAGCAACTCGTCTCCGCTGGACCCGCAGGACTGCCAGTCGGCCCAGATCAGCGCGACAGCTCCGGGGTCCTCGTCGGCGGGCCGCAGCGGTTCAGGCAGCAGCCGTACGACGTTCGCGGGATCGGTCCGGTATTCCACAGTGAGCAGATCCCCTGAGTAGTACCAGGGAGGCGGCGGGATGAGCGAGGACTTGCCCGTCGCCGTCCGTGGATAGAAGAAACCGTTCATTTCGCTCACGTCGCTTCCAGATCGTTGCCCGCCTATTGTGCCGCCAACTACGCTTTCGAGATCATTCGTTGCCGAACGATCTTTGGCGGAGTCACAGTGCATAACGTGCCTGGTGCCGATCACGCCACCATCAGCGAGCGGCTGCGAGCCGAGTACGTGGACGTGGTGCGGGTCTCCTATCCGGACCTGATCGGCGTGGACCGCGGTCGTGACGTACTGCTCGATGAACTGGCCGCGGCTACCGACCACGGGCTCGCGTTCTGCCGGGCGGTCTATCACACCTCCCCGATGGGCGACGTGGTACCGGTTCAGGGCGGCCTCGAGGCCGGCCTGCCGGACATCATCGTCCGGCCCGACCTGTCGACCTTGTCGCCGCTTCCGTGGGAGCCGAACGCCGCTTGGTGCCTGGGCGATGCCACCACCCCCGATGGTCAGCCGGCCTTGGAGTCGCCGCGCGTGGTCGTCCGGCGGGTCGCGGATCAGCTCGCTGGCCTCGGGTACCGGCTGATCTGCGGTCCAGAACTGGAGTTCTTCGTCTGCGAGCGCGATGAGAATGGGAACTGGCAGCGCTATGCCAATGACCTGGGCAATGTCTATGTGGTCGGGCGGAAGGGCGATCCGCGCGGCCTGCTGTTGCGGATGCTCAGGCTGCTCAGGGACGCCGGGCTGCAGGTAACAGCGGCCAACCACGAGTTCTCACCAGGTCAGTTCGAGATCAACCTCGGCCACTCCGAGATGCTGGACGCCGCTGACCGCTCGTTCCGGCTGAAGTCGGCGGTGCAGGAGATCGCGCGCCAGCAGGACCTGCTCGCAACGTTCATGGCCAAGCCGTTCAATGATGAAGGCGGATCAGGATTCCACGTCCACGCCTCGCTGAACGACGACGCGGGAAGCAATGTGTTCGGCGATCCTGACGGGTCTGACGGGCTATCGGCGGCCGGCAGGCACGCCATCGGCGGCGTGCTCAGGCACGCCAGAGCGCTCAGCGCCTTGCTCAACCCGACGATCAACTCCTACAAGCGGTTCGGGCCCGACACGCTCGCCCCGTGGCTGATCGACTGGGGCCTGGACAACCGGAGCGCGATGGTTCGGATCCCGCCCGAGCGCGGGCCGGCGTCGCGGATGGAGATCAGGCTTGGTGACGCCACCGCGAACCCGTACCTGGCGATGGCGGCGGTCGGCGCCGCCGTCTACCTGGGCCTGAAGGACAAGGTCGAGCCGCCGCGCAAGCTCGAGGGATATGGCTACGACCCGGAGTCGGCGGAGAGGCTCCCGGCCCGGCTGTGCGATGCGCTCAATGCGTTCGAGGCCGATCACGAGCTTGGCGACGTGCTTGGGCCATACTTCGTCGAGTCATTCCTGGCTTACAAGCGCAACGAGATCGAGCGATTCGAGCGACACGTGACCGACTGGGAGTTCCGCGAGTACGCCTATCACCTGTGAGCCAGGCCTGCCGCGTTGAGGGGCGTAGTTAGCCGACGTCAGGCACTGGTTCAGCCCTGGCGACAATCTGCTGGTCGAGCCGCGGCGGCCCGGTTATCACCAGCGCGATGGCGGGCTTTGCGCTGGTGACGTTGAAGCTGTGCGGGGTGTCGCGAGGGACGAACACGAAGCTGCCCGGCCGGGCCGTCCAGGTTTCGTCGCCGCACGTTCCTGCCAGCTCACCAGCGATCACGTAGAACATCTCGTCTTCGCCGTCATGGACGTGGACATGGACCGACAGTCCCGGCGGATAGACCGACTCGATCACCGCCAGCTGGCCGAGCGTGTCGTTGCCCGATGCCTTGATCAGCACGCGTGAACCGTGGAAGCCGTAGGCGTCGCCGCCTTGGGGATCAAGCACGAATCCTGGCATCGCCTGCCTCCGCCACCGCTGAGGTCCCGATGGGCTAGGGGTAAGCCAGCCCGTAGGGCGAGGCGGTAAGCCAGCCCATAGGGCTCAAGTCTGGCTCACGCCTGGAACGCACGCCACGGGCAATATCCGCCTTGGGTGCCAGGAGACACGACTGCGGCCCGGGTCCCCGTGGACCCGGGCCGCACGGCCCGGCGTTTGGTTCCCGCTCCGGTTACTTCGGCTGCGGCACGATGCGGATGTAAGGCTTCGGCGAGCGCCAGCCATCCGGATAGGTCTTCCTGGCCTCATCGTCGGAGACCGAGCCGGAGATGATGACGTCCTCGCCCTCCTTCCAGTTCACCGGTGTAGAGACCTTGTACTTGGCGGTGAGCTGCAGCGAGTCAAGGACGCGCAGGACCTCGTCAAAGTTGCGGCCCGTGGTCATCGGGTAGACGAGTACGAGCTTGACCTTCTTGTCCGGGCCAACCACGAACACATTGCGCACGGTCTGGTTGTCGGCCGGCGTGCGGCTCTTCGCGTCGCCTGTCGTGTCGGCCGGAAGCATGTCGTACAGCTTCGACACGTTGAAGTCGGCATCGGAGATGATCGGGTACTCGGGCCTGGCGCCCTGGGTCTCCTCGATGTCGCTAGCCCACTTCTCGTGGTCACCAGAGGAGTCCACCGACAGGCCGATGATCTTGGTGTTCCTCCGGTCGAACTCGGGCTGAATCTTCGCCATGTAGCCGAGCTCAGTGGTGCAGACCGGGGTGAAGTCCTTCGGGTGCGAGAACAACACAGCCCACGAGTCACCGATCCAGTCGTGGAACCTGATCCGGCCCTGAGTGGTGTCGGCCTCGAAGTCCGGGGCCGTGTCACCCAGCTTTATGCTCATTTGCTCCTCCTTGTGTGGTGAGGCTTAGGCATCACGCTGCCCCAGAGCCTGCTCACCGAAGCATTCTCCCGCTTGCTTGTCGCTAGCCGCACCTCCGGCCCGCTCCGCGGACCACTCAATGTCCGGCGGCCTGACCCTGGCGCAGATCGGATTGCCGCGGGCATCGGTCAGCCGGACGCGCGCGACGAGCGCGAAGCCCGGTTGCCAGGCCTTCTCGATGAGGCGCTGATCGACGTCGACCAGGCGCAGCTTGGCGCCGCGGAAGAGCCGGAACGTGCCGTCGCCAGGAACCTCACCCCAGATGAGGCCGAGGTGGCGGTCGGTGCGGTCGCCGCGCACCGAATGTCCGCCGAAGTCGATGGCATCTTTGCCACGCCGGATCATGACCGTGACCTCCCATCTCGCCGACTCCGCGTCGCCCGGCACCAGCCTGGTTGCGACCCAGCGACGGCCTGGCACCTCCAGGCCCGTGGCGTCGGCCCGGTCATCCCCGATGCCGACGTGCACGTTCTGGTATCCCGTTCCGCCGGGCGCCGGGTTGCATGAACGGCCGGGCAGGTCATAGCCGTCAATCCGGACCAGGAGGGGGCGGCGCTCGGCGGGCGGCCGCGGTGCAGGGCGCTTGCGCGGAGGCGGCGGCGCTGTGCTCTCCGAGTAGGCACGGCGCAGCCAGCCGACGGCTTCGGCGTCGACATCGTCTAGTGTCGCCAGGGCTATCCGCACGGTCGAGGCCCCGAGGTCTCTGGCGGCGAGCAGCCGGCCGTGCGGCTCGGTGTCAGCGAGCCGGATGCCCATGTCCAGCCGCTGCCTGGTGCGAGCCTGCAGCACGGCGAAGGTGCGGCGCGGCGAGACCAGCGACACAACGGTCTTGCGCACCTGCACGCTGACCTCGCCGAACGACAACGCCGCGGCGATCACGGCGTCCAGCACCGGCTCGAGCTGCGGCCGGTCCGCGTACTGGTTAGCGATCAGTTCGCGATCATCGTCGGTGAGCAGGAATCCATTGGCGGGGGACTCCGGCATGACGCGTCTCCTTCGGGGCCATGGCCCGCGTGCGGCCTCATGCGAAGACGGCGGACTTATTCGTCACAGTCGGGCGGCAGGCTCAGGCTGAGGCGGACTCGGTCCTGCCCAAGGACCCGGCGGCGCCCTCCCGAGCCGGTTCCGACTGTAGCCCGGCGATTTCGTCCGAGGAAGCACGCCCTGCCGCCGTGGTGCGGTGCAGGAAATCCGCAATCGTGTCCAGCTGATCGTCGCTGTACCCGGCCAGAATCTGCCCCATCCTGACATTCATCCCGTTGAACTCGGCAAACACCTTGCGCTGGCGCTCTGGCGGAGCCGCCAGCACGACAGCGCGCCGGTCGCCCGGAGCCCGATCGCGCGTCACCCAGCCGCCCTGCTCCAACCGGTCGAGCACACCGGTCATCGTGGCGAGGTGCACGCCGAGGCGCCCCGCAAGGGCGCTTGGGCTGATCGGACCCTGCCGGGAGATGATGTCGAGGCAGTCGAAATCGAGATCTCTCAGCCTGACCCGCTTACCCACCCGATGATTCAGCACCGCTAGCTCGACGCGCAGGTCCCGCAGCCCGCTGAGGACTGCGGCCATCTTGCGGCGCCGCTCCCGGTCCGCTGGCCCTCCCAACGCCTCACCTCCCCGACAAGTACTTCGATACTCAAATAATACGAACCTCATAACTGTAGGGCGAGAGCCCTCGGCCACGCACGTGGACGGTCCCGCGTAACCGCTGGTGATCAACGTCGCATCGCCCGCCGTCGGGCGCTGTTGCCCTGGTTAGGATCGGCGGCAGCAAGGGAGGCGATCGCGATGTCCGATGTGCTTGCCGAGGTCACCGACCAGGTCGCCGTAGTGACGCTCAACCGACCTGAGCGGCGCAACGCGATCTCCGGAAGCCTGCTCACGGCGCTGCGGCACGCGCTCACCGACCTGGACGGCAGGGCCGACGTCCGGGCGATCGTGCTGACCGGCGCGGACCCGGCGTTCTGCGCGGGACTTGACCTGACCGAGCTTGGCGAGCCAGGCGGGCCGCTTTCAGTCGCAGGCATCGGCGCGGTGTTTCCCGGGCTGACAACGCCGCTGATCGGCGCGATCAACGGCGCGGCAGTCACTGGCGGACTTGAGCTGGCGCTGGCGTGCGACTTTCTCGTGGCCTCCGACCGGGCCAGGTTCGCCGACACGCACGCCAGGGTCGGCGTGATGCCGGGCTGGGGCCTGACGGTCGCGCTGCCAGCGGCTGTGGGCCTGCGGCAGGCGCGCGAGATGAGTGCGACGGGCAACTTCATATCCGCACCAACCGCGCTGGCGTGGGGCCTGGTCAACCATGTCGTGCCGCACAATGAGCTGCTCGACTTCGCGCGGGGCCTCGCAGCCGACATAGCGTCAGCCGATCCCGCCGCAGTGCGAGAAATTCTCAATACCTATAACGAGGGCGCGCAGGTGACTGCCGCAGACGCAGCGCTGATCGAGGCGCAGGCGCACCGGCGCTGGCACGCCGGCGGGATCGACCACATGCTCGTGGCCAGCCGCCGCGACGGCGTGATCGAACGCGGCCGCACTCAGAGCTGACCGCCAGGTTCAGCCAGGCGGGCTTGACGGCTGGCGGCCAGCGACCCGGTCCAGCACGCCGAGGTTCAGCTCGGTGAGCGAGCCGACGGTCAGCGTGGCGGCAGCGTGATCGTGGCCGGTCGTCAGCGTTGTGCGCACCGCCACACAAGCGAGCCCCGCTGCGGTGGCGGCAGCGACACCGGGCGCGGAATCCTCGATCGCGACAACGCCCTGTGCGCCGAGCCCGAGTCGCCGCATCGCGAGCAGGTAGACGTCGGGTGCCGGCTTGGCCCGCGGTACCTCCTCACCGGAGGCGAACGCAGCCAGCACGCTGCGCAGGCCGAGCGCCGAGACGACCGCGTCGATCTCGGCAAGCGTGGATGACGACGCCAGCGCCATCGGTATCCGGGCCTGGGTCAGTGCCGTGATCAGCTCCTTGAGCCCCGCGTTCGGCACGGCGGTTTCCCTAAGCTTGGGCAGGTAGCGCTCGTCGTAGGCCCGGCGCAGATCGCTAGGGGCCAGTTCGCGGCCCGATCGCATGGCCGCGAGCGTCAGAGCGTCATCCAGGCTGCGGCCGACCAGGTCACCGAATCCGGCCGGGTCAGCGAGGCCGCCGCGTGTGGTCACCACCTCCGCGATCGTGGCCAGCGAGAGCGGCTCGGAGTCGACGATGACGCCGTCCATGTCGAAGATCACGCCCCGCAGGTGCGCGGGCCCGCCATCCAGATCAGCCACGTGCGTGGGCTGCCAGCGCAGCCCGCCAGTACTTGCAGGACTCGCGCAGGTCGCTGACGACGGCACCGTCGTCCTGCTGAAACGGCGGGATCACCTCGAGAATCAGCTTGACGTGCTGCGCGCCGGACCGGTCGAGCGCCGTCAGTACCCGTTGGGCATCGATGATTCCGGTGGCGTTGTGCCACAGCGTGAACGGCTCGCGACGCGCGTAAAGGCTTCGTCGCTTGAGCGCCAAGCGTTCGGTTTGGTCGATTCGAACCCGGGCAGTTCCGCTAGGTGAGCTTGTCTGCATACCAACAATCCCTCCTGAACGGCATGGACCGTGCTCTTGTGGCGCGCGACCCGGTACTAGCCTCGAAGTTCGCGATCTTCACGCGGCTGACCAGGGACGACGGCCCACCGCGGACCGAGCGGCTGGCCCGGGGTCCGAACCTGGCGCAGCGGGTCCTGCAGATGCCGCTCCGCGTGGCGAAGGTGTCGGCGACGATTCCGATCGTGCTGGTGGCCGGGCTCATGGTCGCGATCATCGCGATGGGTGTTGTCACGTCCAGAGGGCCCATGTGCTCACCGTCCGCGAAGACGGCGCATCAGTTCGTCCAGATGCGGGCTAGCGGATGCGAGTCCTCCGCACACGGTATGCATAGATAGTCAGAATCGGCAGATCGTCCTGATAACCGATATCGGAGATAAGGGAACGCGGCACGCCTGTGACACAGCCCCGTGACAGCTTTAGGCGCAGTCCGAGGTGGCGCTCAGCGGGCTTTCAGACTTCCTTCAGGTCGATGCTTCACCATGGCGGCAGAGCAGACAGAGCTAAGCCGGCCGAGGGAGCCGATCGCATGACAGGCGTTTACGATCCGCCATCCGGATCTCGATCACCGTGGGCTCCGCCCCAGCCACCCCCGCCTTACGGCGGCCAGCCGTACCCGCAGCCGCCAAACGGGCAGCCGACCTACGGCCAGCCGCCATATGGCACGCAACAGCCTTATGGCTGGCCCGGACATGGCGGTCCTGGCGGACCATATGATTCTTACGGTTACGGAGGCGGCGGTCCGGGTGGCCCGTTCCGGCGGATGCGCCGGCGACTGCTGGGGCTCGTCGCGGTTGTGGTCATCGCGGGGGCCAGCTTCTGGGGCCTGCAGGCGGCACGCAGCCCGCAGCCGACCGCTGCTGAGTCCACCAGCGCCATCGCAGGCAAGGTGGACGACGGCGTCGTCAACATCGTCACGACGCTCGGCTTCCAGAGCGCGCGAGCGGCTGGAACCGGGATCGTCCTGACCTCGTCAGGCGAGATTCTGACCAACAACCACGTGATCGAGGGCGCCACCTCGATCCGTGCCACGGACGTGGGCAACGGGCAGACCTACCAGGCCCGCGTCGTCGGCTACGACCGCAGCCATGACATCGCCGTCCTGAAGCTGCAAGGCGCGTCCGGACTGGACACCGTGGCGACCGGCAACTCCGGCAGCGCCGCGGTGGGCGAGAAGGTTGTTGCGCTCGGCAACGCTGGCGGCAGGGGCGGCACCCCGTCGGTGGTGACCGGCCGGATCATCGCGCTGGGTGTCTCGGTGACCGCGACCGACAATGCGGCGGGCACCTCTGAACGGCTGCACGGCATGATCGGTCACAATGCTCCGATCCGGCCCGGTGACTCAGGCGGGCCGCTCGTCAACCGGACCGGCAAGGTCATCGGCATTAACACCGCGGCCTCTGCGGGCTCCAAGGGCTTCCAGCTTCAGGGCCCGACACAGGCCTTCGCCATCCCGATAAACCGAGCTCTGTCGATCGCCCAGCAGATCGAGTCCGGGCGTGACACGGCTACCGTGCACATCGGCAAGACGGGATTTGTCGGCGTCGGCGTGGCTTCAACCGCGCAAGCGCAGACGCAGGGCATCCCGGCCGGCAGCGGCGCGCTGATCGCCAGTGTCTTCCCGGGAACCGCTGCTAGCGCGGCGGGCCTTCAGGCCGGTGACGTGATCGTCGCGGCGGGCGGTCAGCGAGTCGGGTCACCGCTGGCGCTGCAGACGGTCCTCGGGCATCACCACCCTGGCGACCGGGTGAACATCAGCTGGGTGGATCAGGGCGGAACCCAGCACTCCGCGCAGATCACCTTGCACGCCGGTCCTGCCGGATGAGGTAAATGCCGAACGGGCAGTGCGGCCCGGCACCAGACGGTGCCGGGCCGCACCGTCTGGTGCCGGGCCGCGGCGTTGACCGTCGCACTGCAGGACGCCGCGACGACGCGCGGGTGAATCTTGATGGCACGTGCTTGCATTCACCCGGGCGGCGACACTAATCTGCCGGATGGTTCATGACAGATGGTGCTCTATAACGACCTGTAACCAGCTGCTGCGCTCTGCGTGAACTGCCCGTTTGCTCCTGTTCAGCTTGCTCGCGACAGGTAGGCCGCGCGACTTGCTCCAAACTAGAGCCGAGGGGTGATCTCGACTGTCCGGATCCGGCAAGCACGCTATCCGACGCCCCGATTCGTCGAGCGCGCCCGACCACGAGCGCACTGACACGCAGATGCCCGCCCGCCAGCCGCGGACGCCCGATGACGTTCGCGATGAAAGCAGCGGGTCGGCGCCGGGAATCTTCACCCACGTCCCGGCGGAATCTCTGAACCGAGTGCTCGAAGGGCTGCGGCGACTCAGCTAGACCCATCGGCCCGGTCCAGACGTAGGCTGCAATCGGGTGAGAAGGGAGCCGTCATGGACTTCGAGCACATCCTGGTCGACTGGTCCGGCGAGTTCGCGACCGTGACGATGAACCGCCCGCAGCGGCGCAACGCGCTGTCCCTCGCGCACATGCGTGAGCTGATCGCCGCCTTGACACAGATCGGTGCGAGTGACGCCCTCGGTATTGTGCTCGCCGGCAACGGCCCGGTGTTCAGCGCCGGGCATGACTTCGCTGACGTAGCCGACGCCGACCTCGCATCGGTGCGGTCGCTGCTGATGACGTGCACCGAGCTGATGACCGTCATGCAGCAAGTCCCGCAGCCCGTGGTTGCCAGGGTGCACGGGCTCGCGACTGCGGCAGGCTGCCAGCTCGTCGCGTCCGCCGACCTTGCGGTGGCGAGCGAGGAGGCCGGTTTCGCCGCTCCCGGCGGAAAGGGCGGCTGGTTCTGCCACACCCCGATGGTGGCGATCGCCAGGAATGTCGGTCGCAAGAGGGCCGCCGAGATGGCGTTGTCCGGTGACGTCATCGACGCCAGAACGGCGCTCGACTGGGGCCTGGTCAACCGGGTCGCGCCGGCTGATCAGCTCGATTCGGCCACCTTTGACTTGCTCAAGCGTGTCACCAGAGGATCGGCACAGAGCAAGGGCATCGGCAAGCAGGCGCTCTACGCCCAGATCGATCTCGACCAGCCGAAGGCGTACGCATACGCCATCGAGGTCATGGCGGCCACTAGCCAGCTGCCTGACGCACGCGAGAACATGCGCGCATTCCTGGAAAAGCGCAAGCCGCAATGGCAGCAAGGCTCAACGGGACACTGACTGGCCTGTTCTGCTCGCTCTGGGGTGGCGGCGGGCGAGAGCCTTAGGTTGAAGCTTCAACTTGTTCGGGTAGACTCGGCCGGGCGAACGAGCTGGCGAACAGGGAGCAGATCTGCGCTATGACGGACTACGGGCACGACCTGCTGTTCGGCAGCTTCGTTACCCCTGCCGCAGCGGAGCCTGACCAGGTTGTCGAGCTAGCGCAGCTGTCCGAGCAGGCCGGACTCGACCTGATCACGGTGCAGGATCACCCGTACCTGCCGCAGTTCCTGGACGCCTGGACATTGCTTTCATATATCGCGGTCGCAACGACCAGGATCCGGCTGGCTCCGAACGTGATCAACCTGCCGCTCCGCCAGCCTGCCGTCCTCGCTCGCAGCGCCGCCAGCCTGGACCTGCTCAGCGGCGCCCGGGTGGAACTGGGCCTCGGCGCGGGCGCGTTCTGGGAGGCGATCGAGGCCAACGGTGGCCGCCGCCTGGCGCCTGGCCAGGCCGTTGGCGCTCTGGCCGAGGCGATCGCCATCATCCGCCAGGTATGGGATACGACGCATCGCGGCGGGGTCCGCGTGACGGGCGACTACTATCGCGTCGCTGGCGCCAAGCGCGGTCCGGCTCCTGCGCACGACATAGGCATCTGGGTTGGCGGCTACAAGCCGCGCATGCTCAACCTGATCGGCGCGAGCGCGAACGGGTGGCTGCCGAGCATGTCCTACCTGCCGGGCGGTATCGCGCAGCTGCCCGACCTCAATGCGCGGATCGACGGGGCCGCTGCCGCGGCAGAGCGCGATCCGCGATCGGTGCGACGCCTGCTCAACATTTCTGGCAAGTTCTCCGCCACCAGTTCCGGCCTGCTGAACGGCCCCGTGGGCCAGTGGGCAGAGGAACTGGCCGGGCTCGCCCTGGACTGCGGGATCTCCGGCTTCATCCTGATGGGCGACGATCCAACGGCGATCCAACGCTTCGGCCAGGAGGTCGCGCCGACGGTGCGGGAGCTTGTTACGGCTGAGCGCGCCGACCCCGGTGCCCGGAACAAGTCCGGCGAGGTCGGCGCCCTCACCGGTTCCCGCCCCGCGTCTGCCGACGGGAGCGGACCGGCGCCGGTGCCTGGTGAAGGTAAGGGAACGAGCAGATTCTGGGACGAGGCAGCCCGTCCGGTCGCCCCGCCCGCGCCGCCAGGCCACCAATACTCAGCCCGCGGGCGAGCGGTGGGCAGGCACCTGGCCGAGGTGCACGATCACCTGCGCCAGGAGCTTGACCAGATCCGCGACCTGCTTGAGCAGGTCAAGCAAGGCAGCATGACGGTGGGGGCGGCGCGCGCCGTGCTCAACAAGATGACGCTGCGGCAGAACAACTGGACGCTCGGCGCTTACTGCGCTGCCTATTGCAGCATGATCACCGCGCATCACGGCCTGGAGGACAGGGCGGTCTTCCCGCACCTGCGCGAGGCCGACCCCGGTCTGGTTCCGGTGATCGACAGGCTCGAGCATGAACACGTAATCATCCACGAGGTTGTCGAGGGAGTGGACAAGGCCCTCGTCGGACTTGCGGCCAGGCCGGACGAGTTCGCTGAGCTGCAAGCGGCCATCGACGCGCTCACCGACACGCTCCGCTCGCACCTCGCCTACGAGGAGCAGCAGATCACCGAGCCGCTGTCCCGATTCGGCTTCTTTGCCGGCCAGGTCTAGCCTGTCCCCGTCGGACCGGATTGACCTCCGGCCATGTGTCCCCCAGGATCGAGGTGGCCACCTGACTAGCTTCCGGTTTGAGGTGCTTAACCGTGTTCCGCACCCCACCCGAGGATTCACTCAGGGCCTGATAGTCAATGGCTCGACGGCCTGGGAAAGCACCGGCCTGTACGGGCGGTCCACGCTCACCCGTTACCGGCTTGGCGCCTTCCAGGCAGAACAAAGCGCCCCGCTGCCTCCGCACCTGTTTGGCGAGGGGATTTGCCAGGCAGGCAGTCACTTGTGGCAGCTCACGTGGCGCGAGCGGGTCGCGCTGCGCTGGGATCCGGAAGCGATGGAGTTGCTCGAGACCATTTCGTATAACCGGGAGGGCTGGGGCATCTGCCAGCTCGGGGATCACATCGTGACCAGTGACGGCAGCAGTGAGCTGGTCTGGCGTGACCCTGAGGCACTCAGGCCGGTCGGGCTGATCAGGGTGCGGCTAGCTGGCAGGCGACTGGACGGCCTGAACGACCTGACCTGGGACGGCGTGAGGATCTGGGCCAACATCTTGTCCAGGCCCTATCTCGCCGCGATAGACCCGGCCAGCGGACAGGTCACCGACATGGTGGACGCGCGTGCCGCCAGGGAGCGCCACTACCGTGATCCGGAGGCGGTCATGAACGGAATCAGCGCGTTGCCATCGCCAGGCGAGTTCCTGCTGACCGGAAAGCGCTGGCGTTCGCTGTACCACGTGAGGCTGGCTCCGAACCGTCGTGGTGAGCTCAAGCCCCAGCGGCTGCTGCCACGCTACTGACGGAAAGGAGCCAGTACCCGCCATGGGTGAGCAGTCCGTGCTTCGGCTCGGGACGCGCAGTTTCAGGCCCGGTCAGCTGCTGCTGATGGCAATCGTGAACCGGACGCCCGACTCCTTCTTCAGGCCAGGTGAAACCTGGGACGAACAGACCGCGATGGAGCGGGCCCGCCAGGCCATCGCCGAAGGCGCCGACATCATCGACATCGGTGGGGTTCCGGCGGCACCTGGGCAGGACGTCGGCGTGCGGGAGGAGATCAGACGCACCGCCGGGTTCATAGCGGCCGTGCGCGCTGCGTTCGCTGACGTCGTCATCAGCGTCGACACCTGGCGGCACGAGGTGGCACGTGAGGCGTGCGCCGCGGGCGCCGACCTGATCAACGACAGCTGGGGTGGGTGGGATGACAAGCTCGCGGCGGTTGCCGCCGAGGCCGGGGCCGCGCTGGTGTGCTCGCACGCTGGAGGCCAGCCTCCGAGGACGAGGCCGCACCGGGTGAGCTATGAAGACGTGGTGACTGACGTGCTCGCCCACACGCAACGGCTCGCCGACCGCGCCGTTGCTGCGGGCGTCGACCCGGCAAGGATCGTGATCGACCCGGCCCACGACTTCGGCAAGAACACCTGGCACTCCCTTGAGGTGACCAGAAGGCTGTCCGAGCTGACCGCGACCGGCTGGCCGGTGCTCGTGTCGGTGTCGAACAAGGACTTCGTCGGCGAGACGCTGGACGTCCCGCTGCCTGACCGGCTCGCCGGCACCCTGGCGACCACGGCGGTCAGTGCCTGGCAGGGAGCGAGGATCTTCCGCGCCCATGACGTCGTCCAGACTCGCCAGGTCCTCGACATGGTCTCGGCGATCCGCGGCGACGCGCCGCCGGCCCGTGCGGTCAGGGGGCTGGCGTAGCCGATGATTGTCTGCGCAGCCATTTGTCCAGCGGCGCCCTTGCTCGTCCGTGATCTCACCGGTGCCGAAGAGGTGGCAGCTGACCTGCGTCACGCCTGCCTCGCAGCGGTTGCGGAGCTGACGGCTGCCAAGCCCGACGTGATCGCTGTGGTGGGCGCTGGCAGCCGCACGGGCGTCTGGAACGATCGCGCCGCGCTGGATCTGGCCAGATACGCCCCGGGGCACGGCATCGCGAACGGCCAGCGACCGGCGGACGCAGATCGGATTGTGCTGCCGGCTGCGCTCGGCGTCGGCGCCTGGCTGCTAACACAAGCAGGTAGCCCAGCCTCGCGCCTGCTGCAAGCCGTCGGCCCCGATGAGCCGGCCGACGCGTGCGCAGCCATCGGCGCGGATATCGCGGACTCTCGCGAGCGGGTAGGGCTGCTCGTGATGGCCGATGGCAGCGCTCGGCGCGGACTTAAGGCGCCTGGTTACCTGGACGAGCGCAGTGCCGGATTTGACGCCGAGATCGAGAAGGCCGTCAGGAAGGGTCGGATTGATGCGCTGCTCGCCGTCGACGAGGTACTGGCCCGGGATCTGATGGCGGCTGGACGACCGGCGTGGCAGGTGCTGGCTGGCGCGCTCGAGGGCCCTAAGGTCTCCAGCGAGATCCGCTACTGTGACGATCCATTCGGGGTGGCTTACCTGGTCGCGTCGCTGCGCGTGCACGGGGAGCCATCAACGTCCTGGGCATGAGCGCGAGGGAGCAGCCGATGGCTGAGCTGGACATGGCGGGCCGGACGGTCCTGGTTTTCGGCGCCGGGGGAGCGCTCGGTGCTGGCGTTGCAGCCGCATTCGCCGCGGCGGGCGCGACTGTGACGGGCGTGGACAAGGCCGAGCCACCGAGTGAGCGGCAGCTGACCGGCGTCAGTTACCGCGCCGCCAACGCGTTCTCCGACGAAGCGGTGGGTGCCTTGTTCGACTCAGTTCCCGTGCCGTGGGCGGTTGCGAATACGGTCGGAGGATTCGCGCCGCACCGCCCGTTCGCCGAACTCGATCCTGGTGAGCTGGGGGCGCAGATTGAGCTGAACCTGGTCAGCGCGGCCGTCATCACCAAGCACGCGCTGAGGGTGATGCAGCAGGCAGGCGCGGGCCGGATCGTCCACACGGCCAGCAGGGCCGGAGTGGTGAGCAAGGGTTCGGGGTTCGCCTACTCGGTCAGCAAACTCGGCGTGCTGCACCTGGTAACCATGGCGGCCGACGAAGTGCGCGGCACAGGCATCACGGTGAACTGCGTTGTCCCCAGCATCCTCGACACTCCGGCGAACCGGGCCGCCATGCCGTCGGCCAACCACGAGGCGTGGCCGAAGGTTCCCGACGTCGCCACGACCTACGTCTATCTCGCCGCTCCCGGATCGGGGCTCATCAACGGAGCTGCCGTTCCGGTTTGATGCTGTCGCGGGCCGGTGGGAGTAATGGCGCTGAGTTGGGATTGGTTGGGTCGGCGGCAGAGCCTCGGGCCGATGTGGCGGATCTGGCCCTGGCTCACCCGCACGTCAAGGGTGGCTCTGCCGCCGACCTCTGCCCTCTATTACGCGCAGCGGCCCGCTCTGGTTCACCAATTTTCTTAGCGACCTAGTGAAATCGCTCGCGTCGCTGCGGCTGGCGTCCTCAGGTCCAGCGCTCAGAACTCTGCTGCTGGCGACCTGGCGGCGGCGCTGCCGGGCCCCAGGGCGGTCCCGCAGGTGCCGGCGGGCGCGGCTTAGGCATCCGGCCGCGAACATGGCGGGCCTCATAGCGAGTGCGGCCGAGCAACCCGGACCTGCGCGCGGGCGTTGGCGGTCGCATGCCGTTCGGGGCGGCAGGTGGCCAGAGCGCTGGGGCGGGGGCTGCGCCGGCCATCTGACCCGGCGGTGGTCCCGCGACCATAGTGCCGGGAAAGGGCGCACCGATGTCGGTGTCGGTGTTCGCCTCAGTCGAGGCCGGGGCCATCGGATCCACCCGGACAATCGCGGTCACCGACAGCAGAAGCAGGAAGATCATGAACGCCAGGGTTGCTTCGAGCACCTGATTCAGCATCGACGGACTCAAGTCAGCCACTCGTCCCTTCTCAGCCGACCGGTCGCGGGATCCTGCCCAGACCTACCCAGTATCGGGCAGACCGAACATTGGCTACGGATTGACTTATCACGGCGCAGCCACGCGTGAGTCGGCCGGGTGGCGGTCAGGATGGCCCGCCGACTGAGGTGATGACTTCATCATCGTTGCCCGTGTGGAAGGTGAGGAAGAAGGGGCCGCGCACACGTATCCCGCTGGTGGAACACTGTCTGCAGGAGCAATCGAATCACAATCTGTGCTTCTGTTGGATGCTTCTTGCCCTCATTTCTCCAGATTGCAGGCCGGTGAGCAATGCCAAGCGTGAGCAACGCCCCGATTCGGGATGGAGTGTTCCAGCAAAGAGGATCCTCAATCCATCGGCCGTAAGGGGTCAGGTGACCGAGTACGAGCAGATCCGATTCGAGGTCGACGATCCCGTCGCCACCATCACGCTGAACCGGCCCGAGGCGCTGAACGCATGGACCGACCGGATGGGCCTAGAGGTCCGGCATGCGGTCGGCCAGGCCGAGCACGATCCCAGGGTGGTCGGCATCGTGATCACGGGCGCCGGGCGCGGTTTCTGCGCCGGGGCAGATATGCGGCGGCTCTCAGCCGTCAGCACGGGCGACCACCAGGCGGAGACGATGCCGGACGATCTGGCGAGCGATCCTGGCGATGTCGCGTTCGGCGAAGACCTCCACGACGGCACCCATGCCTACCTGATGTCGGTCCCGAAACCGGTCATCGCCGCGATCAACGGACCGGTCGCCGGCATGGCCGTCCCTCTTGTTCTGGCGTGCGATCTGCGCTTCATGGCTGCCGACGCGGTTCTGCTCACTGCATTCGCGCAACGCGGCCTCATCGCGGAGTGGGGAATCAGCTGGCTGTTGCCGCGGCTGACCGGGACGGCGGTCGCGCTCGACCTGCTGTTCTCCTCTCGCAAGGTCACCGGCAACCAGGCCGCGCGGATAGGACTGGTCAATGCGGCGCTGCCGGCCGGTGAGGTACTCGGGCACGCACAGCAATATGTCAGGGACCTGGCGGCGACGTCCTCACCCGCATCCATGGCGATCATGAAGCGGCAGGTCTACCAGCAGGTGCACGCAGGTCTGCTGGCGGCTGAGCGCGAGGCGCGCGAGCTGATGCGGGAAAGCTTTGGCCGTCCCGACTTCGCGGAGGGCGTTCAGTCTTTCCTCGAGCGACGACCACCGCGGTTCGGAAGGCTGAGCGGCTAGCACCGTGCCAGGCCCAGCGCCGCGCGACGGGAGGCAGGTCGCCGGCCACCTGCATGCCGCCAACGAGTTTGGCGCAGAAAGGGCTAAGGTCTTTCATAGTTATTTCCAGGAATGGAGGGAATGAGGCGTGGGCACGTGGCTAGTCGCCGCCAATGTCGTGCGGCCGATTCAGACCGCCGACGGGGACGCCGGGCGGATGCTGGATCGCGCTTTCGTACTGAGCGATCCGCATGCCCCGGCTCCGACAGGAACGCCGGTCGCGAGGTACCGCTCCTTGGCCAGCTTTCAGGCCGACGTGCAGGCGAGGACGATCCACAAGGCGTTCCGCTGGGTCATGTACGACCCGGAAAGCTGGCCGGACACACCGGTGGCCGAGCAGGTCGACCCGTGCGCGGCCATGCAATCTTTCGGCCAGCTTGCACACAGCCTCGGCTACCGGGTGATACTCACGCCAGCTCGCGATCTCGCAGTTGTGCCAGGCACATGGGTTCCCAGGCTGCCTCGCGAGAACATATCTGCCTGGTACCTGCGGGCCGGCATCGCCGGGTGTGCCGCCAGGCACGCGGACGTCGTTGACCTGCAGGCCCAGGCGCTCACGCTGGACCAAGCCGCCTACATCGCATTCGTGGAGGGGGCTGCCGCCCAGGTCACGGCGGCGAACCCTTATGCGACCCAGCTGTCCGGCATCTCGACCCGGTACGGAACCGCCGAGCAAATGGCCGAGGCGGCGCAAGCCGTCGAGGTCGACGGTTATTGGCTGAACGTGCCGGGGCCCAATCCTGACTTTGCGAAGGCCGCCGCGTTCCTAAGGCTGATGCCCGGGTAGTAATTAGCCAGTTCCGAGCGCTGACCGGGCTCGCTTTTCTACCTTCGTGAGCAACTCGAACAGCCTCCGCGCCTCATCGGGGTCCAGATCGGCGAACCAGGTCAGTACCTGCTGCTGATCCGCGGCTGACCGCTTTGCCCAGTAGCTACGGCTCTTATCGGTCGTGCGCAGCCGTCGCACGCGCGCGTCGCTCTCGTCGGTGCTGACCTGAAGGAAGCCCTTCCTGCCGAGGGCATCCGCGAGTTGCCTGACATTCTGGTGCGTCGAGCCGAGGGCGGCCGCCGCCTGCGAGAGCGATGGCGTCCCGAGCATGTCGACGACGGTTATCAGGGCGGCCTGCTGGGTGGTCAAGCCGTCGCCGCGCAGCAGCTGGTCCATGAGGGTGCGGAGCTCCTGGGACAGCAGCACGATCAGTCGGAAGGTGCGGACCCGCACAGCGCCGTCCTCGCCCAGACGGGCGGCATCCATCTCAGAGAGACCCAGTCCACAGCTGCCTTGTTCGCTTGACATAGGTAATATATTACCTAAGTATGGCCGAGGGGATGACACGTCGATGATCTGCCTGATGCCGAACTGCTGCTTCCTGTCCGAGACTTCTCGGATGCTGGAGATCTACAAGGCGCTGCAGGCGCGCGGTGGCCGCGGGACGGCCAGCCTGAGGATCCTCACGCACGGCGGACCCTACGAGAGCGTGCTGCGGGCCGCCGGGGTGCCGTATGACCTGATCGGGCCGGGCGTAAGCGCCCGGCGGTACGAGGAGTTCCTGCGTTCGCTGCCAGGCATAGGCTCGCCTGATCAGAGCATGTGGTCCGACGACGAGCTGCGCGGCTACGCCCTGGCTGAGGCCGAGTATTTCCGCCGGCATCAGGTGTCGGTTGCCGTGACGGGCTGGACTCTCACGGCGCTGCTGTCGACCAGGGTCGCCGGGATACCGCTGGTGACCGAGCACGCCGGGTCTTTCCTGCCGCCGGTGTTCGAGCGCGGCATGCTGCCGGCGCCGAGCATGCCGATTGGCCTTCCGGCGGAGCGCTTGTTGCCCGAGCGGATCAGGCGGCACCTTTACAACAAAGGCGTTCCCAGGCTCGAGATCTACACATCGGGCTTCAACCGGGTGGCCGCCGAACTCGGCGTCGAGCCGGTGCCAAGCTTTCCGGCCCTGCTGCTCGGTGACCTGACCCTGGTCACCGACGTGCCGGAGCTGCTGGGCTTGTCGCGAGCCCAGGTCGACGGGTGGAAGCCACGCGATCCAGCCCGCTACCGGCCAGGCACCACGCTCAAGTACGCAGGGCCCATCTACGCGCGTCTGAATGTCGGTGTGCCCGACGCGGTGCGCGCCTTCCTGGCCGGCGGTCGCCCTGTCATCTACGTCGCGATCACTTCAAGTACCGCGGCACTTGTCAGGAACGTCGTGGCCGCTCTCTCCCCGCTCGACGCGCGCATCCTGGTGGCCGCGACCACGCACGACCTCGGCGACGTTGCCAATGACCAGACCCTCGTGGCCGGTGTGCTGCCCAGCCACCTTGTGATGCCCGCGGTCGATCTCGCGGTCATCGCTGGCGGGCAGGGCAGCGTGCAGACAGCCCTGGCCTCCGGAGTTCCATTCATCGGCATTCCGCTCCAGCCGGAGCAGGACGCCAACGTAGCCTTCGCCCACCGCCAGGGTGCGGCACGGCTTATCGCCCAGGACCAGGTCGAAACACCTGCGCTGACCGCGGCCGCCCGCGACCTGCTGGGCAGCGCCGAGGCACGCCGCTGCGCGCACCGTCTCAAGCAGGCCTTCGCGGCCGTCGACGGACCCGCCGAAGCCGCCGACGCGGTGCTCGAAGTCGCCGCGGCCCGGCGCCATGCCGAACCACAGCGGAGGTAGTCAGTGACGTACTCCATCGTCGCCAGGGACCCCCAGTCGGGATTGCTGGGCGTCGCCGTGCAGACGGCAATGCTCGCCGTGGGATCGACCGTGCCCTGGGCGCGCGCCGGTGTCGGAGCGATCGCGACGCAGGCAATCGCTGAGCCGGCTTACGGGACGCGGTGCCTGGATGCGCTGCAGGCCGGCGCGTCCGCGCAAGCCGCGCTGGACCAGGCGATCACGGCGGACCAGGCGGCGCTCCTGCGGCAGGTCGGGGTGGTTGCCGCCGACGGCAGGGCGGCCGCCTTCACCGGCGAATGGTGCATCGATCAGGCCGGCCATGTCGTCGGCGACGGGTTCGCTGTGCAGGCCAACATGATGGCGAGCCCGGACGTCTGGCCCGCCATGGCCGCCGCGTACGGCTCGGCTGCCAGGCCAGCGGCAGAGCCCGGACTGAGCGGGCCCAGCGGCGGGGACCGTGCCCACGGCGAGGCGGCGTGGCCGTTCGCGCGGCGCCTGCTCGCGGTCCTGGAAGCCGGGCAGGCGGCCGGCGGAGATGCGCGCGGGGTGATGTCGGCCGCGCTGGTCATCGTTGCCGGGCAGCCGGCGGAGCCGTGGGCAGGACGCCTGGTGGACCTGAGGACCGACCGCAGCAAGGATCCGCTCGGTGAACTGCTGCGTCTGCTCGACGCCGCCGAAGCTTACGCTCGCTTCGGGAGCGCCGTGGACGCTCTCGTCGGCGGCGACGCACGGGCTGCCCTCGAGGCGGCCGACCGCGGGCTCGTGCTCCTGCCGGGCGAGGAGAACCTGCGCTTCATCCGCAGCGGGGCGCTCATCGCAGCCGGCGACGAGGAAGCGGGGCGCGCGGTGCTCCGTGCGCTGATCGATGACCGGCCGTCGTGGGCCGTCGTGGTTCGCGGCTTCGCCGCGAAAGGACTGCTGACTTTGCCGGCCTCGGCCCTGGATGTGCTGCAAGGACCTTAAGGACTGCCGCCCTTGCGAGCGGGCGGACTTGCGAGCTGGCGGGGTGATAGGAAAGGTGGCTGCCGGGCTGCCGGGTTAGCCTTTGTTAATGGCGGGCCGCGCGACGCCGACGGGGGGCGAGGATCCACCGACCCGTCCTGGCCCGAGCCCGGCCGCCAAGCGAGCAGAACAGGTCGCTGACCGGATTATCGGTGACGTCATAGCCAAGGGCTGGCCGGTTGGAACGCTGCTCGGGTCGGAAGCCGAGTTGCTTAAGCGCTACGGCGTCAGCCGTGCCGTGTTCCGCGAGGCCGTCCGCCTGGTCGAGCATCAGCAGCTCGCACGCACCCGGCGCGGTCCAGGCGGAGGCCTGGTTATCAGCGAGCCAAGCGTCGGCGCGGTCATCGACGCGGTCGTCCTTTATCTCTATCGGATCGAGGCAAGCCTGGACGAGCTGTTCGAGGCGCGGATCGTGCTCGAAGAGATCGTCACCAGCCTGGCTCCTGGCCGGCTGGAGCAGAGCGGCCTGACCCGGCTGCGGCCGTTCCTGCAGGCGGGCGACCCAGATCAGAACGCCGATCCGCGCGCGTTGCATGCACTGCTCGCCTCGATCACGCGCAACCCCGCGCTCGAGTTGTTCGTGGACGTGCTCAACCGCGTGGCGATGTTGTACTCGATGGACTGGCAGGCGCTCGGCCCTGAGATCGGCGCCGAGTCGGCGCACGCGCACGCCAGGATTGCCGAAGCGGTGATCGCCGCAGATCCCGGGCTCGCGGGCAGCCGGATGCGCAGGCACCTACAAGCAGAGCGTGATTACCTGCACCGCCTGCGATCGACCACTGAACTCCTGCCCGATCACGCCGTGCTCGGCGAGTTTGGAGACGGCAAGCGTGCCGAGGCCGTGGCGAGGAGGATCACCCTGCACATCGTCGGCAGAGGCATGCGCCCTGGCGCACTGGTCGGCGCCGAGAGGGAACTGATCGAGCAGGAGGGTGTCAGCAGGGCCGTGCTCCGCGAGGCTGTTCGGTTGCTCGAGCATCACCAGATCGCGCGGATGAGGCGCGGGCCAGGCGGCGGCCTTTTCGTCTTCGAGCCCAGCGCCGGCGCAGTCACCGACATCGCAGCGATCTATCTGGCCAGGCGCGGGATTCGGCCGGACAGCCTCGGCGAGTCGCGCACCGGAGTAGAAGTAGCGCTGGCCGGCCTGGCGGCCGAGCGGATCGATCCCGCGGGTGCCGCGCGGCTGCGCGAGGCGATCGACAGCGAGCCAGCCGCGGACGCCCTAGAGCAGGATGGGATCGCCGGCGACCTGCACGCCGCGATCGCCCGGACGGCGCGGAGCAGGGTGCTGGAGCTTGTCGCGCTTGTGCTCATCAGGCTGAGCAGGCTGCATGGCATCGAGCAGCTCACCATGCAGGCGCGCAGGCAGGCGCACGCCGAAATCCTCCAAGCACACGAGGACATCGCGCTGGCGGTGCAGGGAGGCGATCGCGAGGTGGCCACGCGCAGGATGCGATGTCACCTCGAGGCGCTTGCTGCCTTCCTTCCTTAATACGGAGAGCTATCTGATCAGCGGGTCGCGGGGCAGACCCAGAATCCGCTCGCCGATCTGGTTGCGCTTGATCTCCGAAGTGCCCCCGGCGATGGACATGGCCCGGTGTCCGAGCGACAGCATGCCGCCGAGCGCGCCCGGGCCTTCGAGGAAAGCAAGGTCGGGTCCCGCCAGCGCGGCCATAATGGCTGCCGCTTCATGACCGATCTCGGACAGCAGCAACTTGGTGACGTTGCCCTCGGGTCCGGACTCGCCGCCTGCGACGGCCCGGTGCGCGCTGCGGAGGTTCAGCACGCCCATCGTCTGGTTGCGCGCGATGTGGCGCCCGACCCGCCCCGATCCGCCTGTCAGCCGCTCAGGATGCGCATCCAGAGGCGCGATGAAGGCTTCTGACGGCATCGCCATGCCACCGCCACCGCCGCCGATGCTGACGCTCTCGTTGCCCAGCGTCGCCCTCGCCACGGTCCAGCCACCGTCGACCGGCCCGACTACGTCAGCATCGGAGACGAAGACGTTGTCGAAGAACACCTCATTGAAATCGGAGTTGCCGGTCGCCATCTTCAGCGGCCTGACCGTGACGCCGTCGGCCTTCATGTCGATCACCATCATCGTGATCCCGTTGTGCTTGGGCGCGTCAGGGTTGGTGCGCACCGTCGCCAGCCCGTATCTGCTCAGGTGCGCTCCGCTGGTCCACACCTTCTGGCCGTTAATCAGCCAGCCGTCGTTGGTCCTGGTTGCCCTGGTCCTGATCCCGGCTGCGTCAGATCCGGCTCCTGGCTCGCTGAACAGCTGGCACCAGATGACCTCCTGATTGAGCGCGGGCACCACCCAGCGGGACACCTGCTCAGGTGTCGCGTACTGGATAAGGGTGAGGATCACCCAGCTCGTGATTCCGTAAGAGGGCCGTTTGATGCCCGCTGCGCTGAACTCCTGCTCGATCACGAGCTGCTCGACCGCGCCAGCATCGCGGCCCCATGGCCTGGGCCAGTTCGGCATCACGTAGCCGGATTCGATCATTGCCTTGCGCCTGGCGTCCTGGTCGAGGTCGGCGATCCTTCCGATGAACTCGCGCACCGCGGCCCGGATCGGTTCGGCTTCCTCTGGCAGGTCGATCGCCCGCGCCCGCTTGACGCCATTGCGCACGGAGTCTGTGACCTGCTCCGCAGCCGCCTCGGCGTCGATGATCGCCTCGATCGCAATGGCGCGCCTGAGATATAGGTGCGCGTCGTGCTCCCAGGTGAACCCGATCCCGCCGTGCACCTGGGTGCTGAGGTTGGCGTTCTCGTCTGCAGCGGCAAGCGCGAGCGTCGCGGCGATCGCAGCCGTATACGTGAGCTGCTCACCCCCGGCAGCGGCCGCCCTGGCGGCATCCCACACGGCCGCCGTCGCCAGCTCGGCCCCGACCAGCATGTTCGCGCAGTGGTGCTTTACCGCCTGGAACATCCCGATCGGGCGGCCAAACTGCTCGCGGACCTTCGCGTAGGCGCTGGCCATGTCGGTGCTCGCGCGCGCCACACCGGCGGCCTCGGCCGCCAGTATGGTCCTGGCCAGGTCGGTCAGTACTTGGCCGGCACCGGGCATGACTTCGGCTGGCGCGTCGTCAAGCGTGACGCGCGCGGCTCGCCTTGCCGGGTCCAAATTCGCCGGTACCGTGACCGTGACGCCCTCGCCATGGCAGTCGATCATCGCGATGTCGGCACCCAAGGCCACCAGAAGCACGTCGGCGAGCTTGCCGCCGAGCACGGTCCCGGCCTGTCCCGACGCCTTCCCGTCGGATACGCCAACATTGGCTGCGAGCGCGACGGCGCCGATCACCGAGCCGTCCGCAAGCCCTGGCAGCAGTCTCGCCTGCACCTCCGCGGACCCGGCCGTCGCGATGACAGCGCTGGCGATGACGGTCGGCACGAAAGGACCTGGCGCCACCGCCCGGCCCATCTCCTCGGCAACGATCACCAGTTCGGGCAGCCAGAATCCGGATCCGCCGTGTTCTTCCGGCAGGTGCAGCCCGAGCCAGCCCAGCTGGCCAATCTCGCGCCAGAAGGCGGGGAGTTCCTCATTCTCGGCCGTCAGAAGGGCGCGAGCCGCGGCGCGGGCACCATTCTTGTCGAGGAAGTCAGCGACGGTCTGGGCGAGCGCACGATGCTCATCGGTTATCGCGATCGACATGTTAAACAGTACTCTCTATTATCCGGCCGGCACGGTGCGGACGGACGGCCTGCGCCGCCATCCGGGATTCATTTTGCACGATACGTGAATAAACCTCTCGCCGGGAAGGCTCACTCGACGAGCGGTCTGCGCCGGGTGCCTGGCCGGAACAACGACTCCTGAGCGATGCCGGCGACCAGCCGGCCATCGCGGGTGAAGATCCGGCCGGTGTACATGCCTCGCCCGCCGCCGGTCGACTCGGGCAACAAGTCCATAAGCACCCAGTCATCGTCAAGCGCGGCCCGCCGGTGAAACCAGACGGCATGGTCGATGCTGGTGACCGAGCCGACCTGATCGATGCCGGGCACGCTGGACAGGCCGGTGAACATGTCCGAGATATAGGTCAGCGCGCACGCGCGTATCGTCTCGTCGGCCAGGCGCTCCCGCGTGCGCATCCACACCCGCGATGGCCACTCCTGACCAGGTACCGGCTGGCCGGGCACCCTGATGTCGATGCCCAGCATCCTGGTGCGACCCGACGGCGCTGGCGCGTCCTCCGGGTCGGTGACGCTCGGCAGCTGATGGGCCTGGTAGTCGGGCCCGTCCTCGGTGATATGGAACGACGCGGCCATGTTGAAAATGACGACGCCGTTTTGCACCGCGATGACGCGGCGGTTCGAGAATGACCGGCCGTCCCTGTCCCTGTTCACCATCAAAAGCACCGGCCGCGAAGGATCGCCGCGGCTTAGGAAGTATCCGTGTAGCGAGTGCGGCTGCCTCGACGGATCCACCGTCTGCGCCGCTGCCTGCAGCGCCTGGGCCGCCACCTGCCCGCCGTACAAGCCGAACGGGTCGTCATACACGACGCGAGAGCGGAACAGGTCGGCCTCGATGCGTTCGAGCGAGAGGACATCAACGAGACCGATCGCGGATGTCATCAGTAGTATTCGCGCATCAGCTCGCTCGCCATGACCAGCAGCGCGGCCGAGCTCATGCGAGCTTCCCTCCGGTCAGGGCGTGTGGAACGCCGCGTAGATGATGGCGCTCAGCCGGTCGACCATCTCCTCGCGGGGCAACCGCACATCGACGCTGAGCAGGTAGTTGATCCGCTCGAGCATCATCAGGCACGCGAGCGCGGTGAGCTCAGCATGCTGAACCGGGTCTTTGGCGCGCTTGCCACCTTGCTGGCGGGGGCCGGTCCCGTCCGCGGCGTGAGTCGAAGGCACCACGGTGGTTGCCACGGTCATGCCCTGGGCGATCGCCTCGGAGAGGCGGAAGAGCAGCCTGAGCCCGTCGCCGTAGACCTGCTCGCCCACGATCTCGGCCTGGCTGAGAATCCGGATCACCGTCGCGTGCGCGGCATATGTATCGGTGAAGCTCTGGATCCAGCGCCGCAGCGCAGCCCGGCCGCCCTCGTTGCTCGTCACGACGGGGAACTCGTCGGTGATCGACTCCATGTCCCGCAGCGCGTCCCGCAGCAGCGTCCTGAAGAGGTCGTCCTTGTTGGCGAAGTACAGATAAAAGGTGCCGTGCGAGGTCTTGGCCCTGCGGACGACGTCGTCGACCCTGACGCCCTGGAAGCCGCGTTCGTCGAACTCGGCCAAACCGGCCTCCAGCAGCCTGCGCACGGTCTGCCTACCCTGGGTACCGAGTTCACGGCCCTGGGCCGGGATGCCACCGCCGAGTGAGGGCCGGCGCGGGCGGACCCCCGTGCCGCGGCTTGGCCGGTTAGGCCGCTCGGCCGGAGTGGCGCGAACCTCAGGCGAATTCCGGTCGGCCAGCACCTCGTTGGCCACAGCGGCATGCTGCTGGCCAGCGAGCGTGGAGCGCGGCAATGCCGACATTGTGACGGCATCCACTCGCACGCCAGCGCCAGGCAACCCGTCATCGCCCTCGGAGACCGACAAACTCGGCTCCGGTGGCGCGTCGTGGCGAGGATCCCTGGTCATGTTCGCGACACTAGCCCGTCGGTCGCTTCCCGGTCACAGCAAGGCTCCCAGGTCATAGTTGGAGACTACTTTCTATGCCGTTTCCGAGGCACCTGATAGTTTTCGCAGGCCAGCAGGGGCGAGCGCGGTTAGGACGGACGTTCCTCCTTAAAGTAATGGAAAACGGCTATTGTAGGGTATAACGCCGGGCGGCGGATCCGGTTTGCGTTTGCAGTGCTCACGTGACAGAAGACGACACCCGTATCAGGTGACGTCGGTGTCATCGTTTGCATTTCATTTAGAGTCCATGCAGGAATAGGGAATGTGGGGACGGACAGGGCACAGCAGGGCTGCGCCCCTGGGGGAACTCATGGCAGAACCTGTGACGGAGCACTCGGAGGGGCAGCGGCCACCGGCCGTACTGCCTCAGCCCGACGCTGCCCTGCCGCAGGTCCCGGCGCCAGGTAGCCCCAGACCGGGCATCCAGTCCGCGGCAGCCAATGAAGGCATGGCCCCCCAGGCTGTCGCGGCCAAGGCCGCACACGAGAACTTCCCCGTCGCGCTGCGTATGCTACCGCGAACCTACCGCGAGCACCTTATGGCCGTCTATGTGTTCGCTAGGACAGCCGATGATCTCGGCGACCAGGCTCAGGTGGCCGAGCGCCTGGCGCTGCTTGCCGCCCTCGAGGCCGACCTGCGTGCGCTGTACGCGGGCCTCGGCGATGGCGGCGATCCGCCGGCTAACGGCATTCCGGTCCAGGCTGCGGTTGCCGGGCTCGCGTGGACGGTCCGCGAGTGCGGGATCCCGATGCAGCCCTTCGTTGACCTGATCAGAGCGAATCAGCAGGACCAGGTAGTCACCAGGTACCAGACATTCGAGGATCTGGCCGGTTACTGCCGGCTTTCTGCTAACCCTGTCGGCCGGATCGTGTTGTACGTATTCGGCAGCTATACCGACGAGCGGGCCGAGCAGTCCGACTACGTCTGCACGGGCCTGCAGCTGGCCGAGCACTGGCAGGATGTGGCCGAGGACCTGCGGGCGGGCCGGATTTACCTGCCCCTGGATGACATGTCCGTGCACGGCTGCGGCGAGCAAGACCTCGCTGCCCGCCACGCCGGGCCGATGGTGCGCGAGCTAATGGCCTTCGAGGTCGGGCGGGCCAGGTCGCTCATTGACGCCGGCGCGCCGCTGATCGGCAGCTTGCGCGGCGCGGCACGCGCCGCCGTGGCGGGCTACGTGGCAGGCGGACGGGCCGCGCTCGCGGCAATCGAGGCAGCCAAATACGACGTCATGGCCGTCACGCCCCGCCCCGGCAAGGCCCGCACGATGGCTGAGCTTGCCACGGCGTACGTGAGGGGCAGGTGACGAGCGTGGCGCGTGCTCAAACCTCAGCCACCGGCGGCAGCGCAGGCGGCGCTGCAGCCGACGTCGCTGCTGCCTACCGGGAGTGCGAGCGGATCACTCGCCAGCAGGCGAAGAACTTCGCCTACGGCATCGCGTTGCTTCCTGGCGACAAACGGCGGGCCTTGTCCGCGGTATATGCATTTGCCCGCCGAGTCGACGACATCGGCGACGGGATCATGGCCGCCGACGACAAGATCAAGGCGCTGGAGGAAGCCCGCGGTGAGATCGCCTCGCTGCACGAGAACGGGAGCAGCGACCCGGTCCTGGTCGCGCTACGCGACGCCTCGACCAGGTTCGCGATCCCGCTCGCTGCCTTTGGCGAGCTGATCGATGGCTGCGAGGCAGACGTCCGCGGCACCACCTACGCGACCTTCGGCCAGCTTGAGCACTACTGCAGGTGCGTGGCGGGCTCGATCGGGCGTCTTTCGCTCGGAGTTTTCGGCAGCCGCGACCCGGCGGCCGCCGAGCCGCTCGCCGACTCGCTCGGAGTGGCGTTGCAGCTGACGAACATCATGCGGGATATCCGCGAGGATCTCGGAAACGGACGGGTATACCTGCCCGCCGAAGACATCAATCGGTTCGGCTGCACGCTGACGCCTGGCGGCGAGGACGGCCAGGGCGTGCTGACCGGTGACCTCGGGGAGCTGATCAGGTTCGAGGCGCAGCGAGCCAAGGACTGGTATGCCACCGGACTCCGGCTGATGCCATTGCTCGACCGGCGCAGCGCCGCTTCGGCGGGCGCGATGGCGAGCATCTACTTCCGGCTGCTCGAGCACATCTGTGCGGCGCCGGAGATTGCCCTGGCGCGACGGCTGTCGCTGCCGGCGGGCGAGAAGGCGATGGTGGCTGCGAGTGCGCTGGCCGGCTTGGCCTGGCGCAGGGCAGCAAGAAACGGCTCGGGCGGGGCGGCGTCTGTTACGAAAGGACAGGCGGGCCGGTTATGAGCGAGCTCACTGGCATGAGCGGACACACAGCACAGCGGGTTGTGGTCATCGGCGGGGGACTCGCCGGGATCAGGGCTGCCATCGGCCTGCGCGACGCGGGGGTCGCGGTGACGCTGGTCGAGGCCCGGCCGAGGTTGGGTGGCGCCGCATCGTCGTTCGCGCGCGGTGAGATGACGATCGACAACGGCCAGCATGTCTTCCTGCGCTGCTGTGCCAGCTACCAGGAACTGCTTGAGCGGCTCGGCGCGACGGGGCTCGTGAGCGTGCAAGAGCGGTTTGACGTGACCGTGCTGTCCCCGCGGGGCACGGCCAGGCTGCGCCGCACCGCGCTGCCAGGGCCGCTGCACTTCGGCAAGGCGCTGGCCGGATACCGGCTGCTGTCACTGTCCGAGCGCATCAAGGTAGCCAGGGCCGCCCTCGCCATGCGCTTCCTGAACCCCGCGGACCCCGCGCTGGATGAGACCAGCCTCGGCGACTGGCTTGCGGCCAGGAGCCAGAATGAGGCGGCGCGCCGCCTGATGTGGGACCTGTTCATCGTCTCGGCCTTGAACATCGCCGGCGACGAGGCCAGCTTGCCGCTGTCGGCGACCGTGATCAAGATGGCATTGCTGGGGCAGCGCGGCGCGGCCGACATCGGGATCGCCAACGTGCCCCTGGGGGATGTACATGGCCGCGCGGCGGCCGATGTGCTCGCGCGGCTTGGTGCGCAGGTGATGTATGGCTCCCGGGCAGCGGCGATCGAGCCGCTGCCAGACGGCCGTTTCCGGGTGAGCATCGAGTCCGCTGCCGGGGGAACCCGGCTCGCTGACGGCAACGGCCAGAAGTCCGCGGCAGAGGTCAGCGAGCTTGACGCCGACGGCGTCGTGCTCGCCGTGCCCGCCGGCCAGGCAGCCCGGCTGGCTGGCCAGGCCGGGATCAGCAACGCCGATCGCTGGGACGCCTTGGGCTCATCGCCGATCGTCAACGTTCATGTCATCTACGACCGGCAGGTCACCAGCCTGCCTTTCGCGGCGGCCGTCGAGTCGCCCGTGCAGTGGGTATTCGACAAGACCAGGCAAGCCGGGCTCGCCGCCGGGCAGTACCTAGCCGTCTCGCTGTCGGCCGCCGATAGCTACGTGGATGTTCCCGCCGCCTCCCTGCGGGAGCAGTTCCTGCCCGCGCTCGAGCAGCTTTTCCCAGCGGCTGCGAGCGCCAGGGTTACCGATTTCTTCGTCACCAGAGAACGTCGTGCGACGTTCCGGCAGTCGCCTGGCATAGGCGCCATCCGACCAGGTACCGCCACGTCGGTGCCCGGGCTTGTGCTCGCCGGAGCGTGGACCGACACTGGGTGGCCGGACACGATGGAGGGTGCCGTGCGTAGTGGGCAGCATGCTGCGGAAAGGCTGATCGAAGAGCTGCATCGGGGGGCTCCGGGGGGTCGCCCCCCCGAACCAGTACAGGCACAGGCAGCAGTCGTCTCTTCTTATGAGACGACTTCTGCCTCGCCTAAGGCGGCGTCGTGACGGCGACCATCCCCGCTGGCGTGGAAACGGCCCGCGATCTGGTCGGTCCCGGCATCGAGGCTGCCGTCTGCCGGCTCAGCCCGGACATCAAGCCGGTGGCGAGCTATCACTTCGGGTTCTGCGACGCGGAAGGGAACCCCACCGGCAACCGCACCGGCGGCAAGGCACTGCGTCCTGCCCTCACCCTGCTGTCGGCGCGCGCGGCCGGCGCCGAGCCCGAGCAGGCGGTGCCCGCTGCCGTCGCCGTGGAGTTGGTGCACAACTTCTCGCTGCTCCACGACGACATCATGGATGGCGATACCGAACGCCGGCACCGGCCGACCGCCTGGACCGTCTTCGGCATCGGCCCGGCGATCCTGGCCGGTGACGCCCTGCAGGCACTGGCGAACGACCTGCTCCTCGAGGGCCCGGCGCCGCAGTCCATCTGGGCATCGCGCTGCCTGGCAGCGGCGGTGCAGCGGCTGATCGGAGGCCAGGGAGCTGACTTGGCGTTCGAACGCCGCGACCACGTCAGCGTCGACGAGTGCCTGGATATGGCCGCTGACAAAACCGCCGCGCTGATGGCCTGCGCCTGCAGCATCGGCGCCATCTATGTCGGTGCCCCGGCCAGCACCGCGATGAGCCTGACCGCGTTCGGCGCCTACATCGGCCTGGCCTTCCAGCTCACAGATGACCTGCTGGGGATCTGGGGCTCGCCGGACGTCACCGGCAAGCCGGTGCGGTCGGACCTGCGGTCGAGGAAGAAGTCATTGCCGGTGGTCGCGGCGCTGACGAGCGAGAGCGACGCAGCCCGGGACCTCGCCAGCCTGCTCGCCGTCGCCGAACCGCTCACCGAGGAGCAGCTGGTGCAGGCCGCGGAGCTGGTCGAGGCGGCAGGAGGCAAGAAGTGGGTGGAGGCCGAGGCCGACACCGCCCTGTCCTCTGCGATGGGCTGCCTGAACGAGGCTGACATGCCCGAGGACGTGCGCGCGGAGTTCGCGGCGATCGCCGAATTTGTCACGGCGAGGCAGTGGTGAGCCAGAGCAAGGCGACGGCTGCTAACACGCCTGCTGCTGGCTCGGTCGGCGGCGCGGCGTCGCCCGCCGAGCTCGCCAAGACCACGCTGAAGCGCGCGACCACGCACCTGCTGGGCCTGCAGCATTCAGACGGCTGGTGGCAGGGCGAGCTGGAGACTAACGTCACCATGGACGCCGAAGACTTGCTGTTCCGCGAGTTTCTCGGGGTGCGGACAGCAGAGCAGACCGACGCCGCGGCGCGCTGGATCAGGTCGTGTCAGCGCGCAGACGGCACCTGGGCAAACTTCCAGGGCGGGGACGGTGACCTGTCCACCACCACCGAAGCGTATGTGGCGCTGCGGCTGGCCGGCGACGAGCCGTCGGCCGAGCACATGGCCCGCGCGGCCGCGTGGATCAGGGATGCCGGCGGCGTCGAGGCCACTAGGGTGTTCACCAGAATCTGGCTGGCGATGTTCGGCTTGTGGTCATGGGATGACCTGCCCGTGATGCCACCAGAGCTGATCTACCTGCCTGCCTGGTTCCCGCTGAACGTCTACGACTGGGCCTGCTGGGCCCGGCAGACGATCGTGCCGCTCACGGTCGTCGGCTCGCTTCGTCCAGCCAAGTCGCTCTCGTTCGGTCTCGATGAGCTGCACGCGCCAGCCAGCACGGCGATGCTGAAGCCGCCGGCCGACGCCTGGGCGGTCTTCTTCGAGAGGCTTGACCAGGTGCTGCACCGCTACGAGCGCCACGTCGTGGTGCGGAAGCCGGCTGCGGCGATCAGGACAGCGGCGATGCGCCGCTGCGCCGAGTGGATCATCGCGAGGCAGGAGCGCGACGGGTGCTGGGGCGGCATCCAGCCACCATGGGTCTACAGCCTGATCGCTCTCAACCTGCTCGGTTATGGCGTGCAGCATCCGATTATCCAGCGCGGCCTGGCCGGCCTGGACAGGTTCACCATCTGGGAGGAGACCCAGGATGGACCGGTCAGGCGGTTCGAGGCCTGCCAGTCGCCCGTGTGGGACACGGTGCTCGCGCTGATCGCCCTGCGCGACGCGGGCCTGGAAGCCGACCATCCCGCGCTGGGGTCGGCGGCGAAGTGGGTGCTCGCCGAGGAGATCCGCGGGCCTGGTGACTGGCAGGTGCGCCGGCCGGGGCTCGCGCCTGCGGGCTGGGCCTTCGAGTTCGACAACGACGGCTACCCGGACATCGACGACACCGCCGAGGCGGTTCTCGCGCTGGACCGGATACAGCTGCCGACCGGGTCAGGCGCCGGAACCAGCGGCAACGGGGCTGCTGCTATACAACGCGCGATCACGTGGCTCACCGGCATGCAGTCTAAGGACGGCGGCTGGGGAGCGTTCGACGCCGACAACACGGCCACCTTGGTGACGAAGCTGCCGTTCTGCGACTTCGGCGAGGTGGTCGACCCGCCGTCAGCCGACGTCACCGCGCACACGGTGGAGGCGCTTGCGGCGGTCGGCCTGGCCGGCAGCCGACCAGCCCGCCGCGGAGTGGTCTGGTTGCTTCGCAATCAGGAGCCAGACGGTTCCTGGTTCGGCCGCTGGGGAGCGAACTACATCTACGGCACCGGCGCTGTGGTTCCCGCGCTGATCGCTGCGGGGGTCCGGTCCGACAAGCCCGCCATCAGGCGCGCGGTGAGCTGGCTCATCAGCCATCAGAACTCCGACGGCGGATGGGGGGAGGACCTTCGCTCGTACGAGGACCCTGCCTGGGCCGGGCGGGGCGAGTCCACGGCATCCCAGACCGCGTGGGCGCTGCTCGCGCTACTCGCGGCCGGCGGCGCTGACGCGGAACAAGCCGCCGACCGCGGTGTCGAGTGGCTCGCCGCGAACCAGAGCCCGGAAGGGACCTGGGACGAGCCGCAGTTCACGGGGACCGGCTTCCCCGGCGACTTCTACATCAACTATCACCTGTACCGGCTGACCTTCCCGGTCAGCGCGCTCGGCCGATACCTGGGTAGGAGCCAATGAGCGAACCGGTGATCTGCGCTCCGCTGCGCGTCGAGGCCAGGGCCCTGCGGCGCGGCTTGCGGGGTGCCAACGACTTGGCAGCCGTGGACGTACTGCGGACTGGCTACGGGCCTGCGAGGTCGGCCGCCTCCGCGGCGCGGCTGGAGCCGTCTGGAGGCGGACTCGTCGTCGGTGGCGTCGCCGGAGGTCTCGCCGACGACCTCAGCGTGGGCGATCTCGTCGTCGCCACGGAGGTGCGGGGCGGCGGTGAGCCTGTCAGCTGCCTGTCCGCGCCACTGCTCGCTGGCGAGTTGCGCCGGGCCGGCCTGAACGTCAGGCTCGGGCCGATCGCGACCGTGGATCACCTGGTGGGCCGCGGCGAACGGGCCAGGCTGGCGGCGTCCGGGGCGATCGCCGTTGACATGGAGTCTGCTCAGCTGCTGCGCGGTGCGGCAGGCCGCCCGTCGGCCGTGGTGCGGGCGATCTCAGACACGCCGACGCACCCGCTGGCCAGTCCTCGGATCGTAACCGGCGGGCTGGCGGCGCTGCGGTCGCTGCGCCAGTCGGGGCCGGTCCTGGCTCGCTGGGCAGCGGCGGTTCAGGCGCGGCAGGTACTGATGGCCAGCCCGCGCTCGTTCTGCGCAGGTGTCGAGCGGGCCATCGAGATTGTTGAGCTCGCGCTACAGCGCTACGGGGCTCCGGTCTATGTGCGCAAGCAGATCGTGCACAACAAGACCGTGGTTGCCGAGCTTGAAGAGCTTGGCGCGATCTTCGTCGAGGAGCTCGACGAGGTGCCGGAAGGGGCCAACGTAGTATTTTCCGCCCATGGCGTCTCGCCCGAGGTGCGGCGGGAGGCTCAGAGGCGCGGCCTGGCTGCCGTCGACGCCACATGCCCGCTGGTCGCGAAGGTGCACGCGGAGGCGCGCAGGTTCGCCGCGGACGGCTACCTCGTTGCGCTGATCGGCCATGGAGGCCATGAAGAGGTCGACGGCACGCTCGGCGAGGCTCCTGAGTCGATGGCGCTGGTAGAAGGCGAAGAGGACGTAGCCAAGCTGACTCCGGCCGACCCCGGCAAGGTCGCGTACCTGATGCAGACCACCCTGGCCGCGGACGAGGCGGGCAGCATGGTCGATGCGATCCTGGACCGCTTCCCGGCGGCGCGTGGCCCGGGCAGCGACGACATCTGCTACGCGACGACCAACCGTCAGAGTGCTGTCCGTGCGATCGCAGCGGATGCCGATGTCGTGCTCGTAGTGGGATCGGCCAATTCATCCAACTCGCTGCGCCTCGTGGAGACGGCGCAGAGGGCCGGGACAACGGCGTACCTGGTCGACAGCGCGGAGGACATCGCGCTGGGCTGGCTGACCGGTGCCGCGACGATCGGCATCACCGCGGGGGCATCCGCGCCGCCCGCTGTCGTGGGGCAGATCGTGACGGCCCTGTCCGGGCTCGGCTCGATCGAGACGAAGGAAGTCGTTGTAGCGACTGAGGCCGTGCAGTTCGGGCTGCCCAGGGAGCTACGGCAGTCACCAAGTTGACGCGGTCGACGGGGGCCGCGCCAGCGCATAGCAGGGGATAACAACAACCTCGGCAGCAACTGACGAGAAGAACGTAACCAAAGAGAAAGCTGGTGCCCAAGTGTCCATGCCGCTGCGCCAGAGCCTGCGGATCGGGGCCTACCTCATGAGGCAGAAGCTGGCTCGCAATGAGAAGTTCCCGCTGATCGTGGAGCTCGAGCCGCTGTTCGCCTGCAACCTGAAGTGTGCGGGCTGCGGCAAGATCCAGGAGCCGGCCTCCATGCTCAAGCAAAGAATGCCGGTCGAGCAGGCCATCGCCGCCATCGAGGAATGCGGCGCGCCGATGGTCTCGATCGCAGGCGGCGAGCCGCTCATGCACCCGCAGATAGAAGTGCTGGTGGACGAGCTGATCAAGCGCAAGAAGTACGTCTTCCTGTGCACGAATGCGCTGCTCCTGCCGAAAAAGCTCGACAAGTTCACTCCGTCGCGCTATTTCGCGTTCGCGGTGCACATCGACGGCCTGCAGGAGCGCCACGATGAGTCAGTCTGCAAGGAAGGTGTCTTCGACGAGGCTGTCGCCGCGATCAGGGAGTGCCAGCGGCGCGGCTTCCGGGTCACGACCAACACGACGTTCTTCACCACGGACTCGCCGCAGACCGTCATCGACGTGCTCAATTACCTCAACGACGACCTCAAGGTCGACCAGATGATGATCTCGCCGGCCTATGCCTATGAGAAGGCGCCTGACCAGGAACACTTCCTGGGCGTCACGGAAACCCGCGAGCTCTTCCGCAAGGCGTTCGCCGACGGAAACAGGCAGCGTTGGCGGCTGAATCACTCGCCACTGTTCCTGGACTTCCTGGAAGGCAAGACCGATTTCGCCTGTACGGCCTGGGGCATCCCGTCCTACTCGCTCAAGGGCTGGCAGCGGCCCTGCTACCTGATGGGCGACAGCTACACCAAGACCTATCGCGAGCTAATCGAGACCACCGACTGGGACAAATACGGCCGTGGCAAGGACCCGCGCTGCGCGAACTGCATGGCGCATTGCGGCTACGAGCCGTCTGCCGTGCTGGCCACCATGGGTTCGCTGAAGGAGTCGTTGCGCGCCATGCGCGGCTAACTTAGCCGCAAACCCGGGCGCCCGCCCAGACCAGGCACGCCGCCCGCGCGGCCGCAGCACTGGCTGGCCCGCCGCTGAAACCACTGGTGGCCAATAGCGCCACCGAGGGCTCAGCGGGTGCGCCGTTGCCACGATTTCTGCGCGGCTGTGATGAACGCTGGGCCGTCCCCCGGCGTAGTAGCTGTCGTGGGTTCCGGTTGTGACGACATGGCGGCCACATGGATGACCTCATATCGTCGGCCGCTGGTCGGCTTCGTGCTGCCGTACGTGAACGGAGACGTCCAGGCCGCGGAAGACGTCGTGCAGGAAACGATGCTGAGGGGCTGGCAGCACGCGACCGGCCTGAGTCCTGAACATGCCAGGTCATGGCTGCACACCGTGGCGCGCAATATCGCGATCTCCAGCTATCAGCGCCGGCGCCGGGTGCGCCCTCGCGAAGTGCCGCTCGAGGAGGATGCGCTGCCTCAGGCTGATGACGGCCTTGACCGAGTCGTCGACGGATGGCTGGTTGCTGGCGCACTCGACGCCATCAGCCCCGAGCACCGGGACGTGATCACGTCGCTGTTCTACCAGCGCAAGACGGTCGCCGAAGTGGCCGAGCTCATGGAGATACCCGAAGGCACGGTCCGATCCCGCTGCTTTTACGGACTGCGTGCGCTGCGCAGGGAACTCGAGAGGCAAGGAATCACCGGCCCATGACGTGCCTGTTGATGACCTCACTTGGCGTCTACGTGCTTGGCGCCGCTGAGCATGACGAGCGCCGCAAGGTTGAGGCACACCTGCCGCATTGCCAGTCGTGCCGGGATGAGCTGGTCCGCCTGGCGCCCATTCCTGGCTTGCTTGCCGCCGTTCCGCCAGAGGCGACGCCGTGTCTGCGGCGCCAGACAACCGTGCGGCAGCCCGGCGAGGTTCTGCCTGGTCGTCCTCGGCCTGGTTACGCCCGGCGGGGCAGGTACGCCAGCCGGCTGTGGACGGCCGGGCTGGCCGGCTCGCTGGTGGCAGCAGTCGCGTCCGTCGCGGTTGCCGCGGCGGCCATAAGCGGGACCTTCAGCGGATCGTCGCCGACACGACCGAGTGGTAACCCTCCGGTCACGCTGTCGGGGGCCAGTCGTGCCTCGCACGTGCACGCGACCGCGACGTTGGTCGCCACGTCGTGGGGGACGAGCATCCGGCTCACCGTCCGCGGTGTCCCGCTGAACGTGCGCTGCCGGCTCGTCGTCAGATCACTTGCCGGCGCGACGGAAACAACGGGTCTATGGGAGGCGTGGCGCGAAGGCCCGATCACGGTGCCGGCCAGCGCAGCCTGGCGGCCATCGGACATCGCCAGTCTCGCCGTCGTGGCCGGCCACAGATCTCTGGTAACGATCAAGGCGTCGCCGTTCAGGCCTGCGGGACCGTCGTCACCTGCGGGCCGCTGATCACAGTGCGCATGATACTCGCGGCGGCCAGATTGGTCGCGGCGGCCGAGAAAAGCGCTGAACGCGGCGGGCACCAGGAGCGTAATAACTGGCGGGAGCGAAAACCGCGAGAAGGAAGGAAATCATGGTACGGAATGTAGGGACCGCTGGCGAGAAATCGCATTCGGTTGCGCACAGCAAGGAAAAAAACCGGCGGATAGCTATTTCAGGCTTCGCGGCCATCGCGCTCGCCTGGCTGGTCGCTGCGTGCGGCGGCGCGGCAGGCGGAGGCTACGGCGGTCAGCCGACTCAGGCAGGCGGCGGGCAGCAGTCGGCGGCGGCCGCGCACGGCCCGGCAGTGACCGCGCGCAAGCTTCCCGGCGTGGGCATGGTGCTCGTTGACCGAACGGGCAAGACCGTCTATTCACCTGAGCAGGAAGCGCACGGGAAGATCCTGTGCACCGGCAGCTGCCTGGGTTTCTGGTTCCCCGTGGCGGTCGCGGCCGGGACGCAGCCGCACGCGGCGGCTGGCCTCAGTGGAACTTTGGGAACCATCCGGCGTACCGATGACGGAGTCACCCAGCTCACATACAACGGGCGGCCGCTCTACACATTCCGCCTCGATCAGGGCCCTGGAGAATTGCACGGCAATAACTTCAGCGATCAGTTCGGCGGCAGATCATTCACCTGGCAGGTCGTCGGGGGCAATGGTTCAGTGGCGAGCGCAAGCCAGTCCGCGAAGCCGAGCGGCGGCTACTCCTATCCAGCCAGCGGCGCTTACGGTAATTAGCCCCGGGCCCGCTGGCGCGGACCGGTTGGTCGCGCTCGTTTGCGTCGGAAGGGAAAGGACGCGCGACGGAAGATGAGTCAGGCGTGTGCGCAATGGCGAGGTGACATCGGCGCCCATATCGTCGGTGCACTCGACTCCAGCGCGAGCGCCGACGTGCGCAAGCACCTGCGGGCATGCGGAAATTGCAGGTCCGAGTACGAGGATCTGCTTCCGGTCCGTGACTGGCTCACGCAGGTCCGCGGGTCCAATGGCTCGCCCGTCCGGCGCAAGCTCGGTGGTCCTGTCCTGCGGGCCGTTCGGCCCGTTCGGGCGAGCAAGAGCCGTCGCTGGCTCGCAGCGATCCCGATTGCCGCGGCAGCCGTAGCGGCCGTGGTGGTTAGCGTGCTGAGCGTTCTGGCGACCAACCCTGCGGTCCCGGTCGGGGCCATATTCCGTGCTGCCGACCACGCGACCGGGGTGCACGCCCAGGCGCGCCTGCAGGCGACCCCGGCCGGAACGAGGATCTCGCTGAGCGTCAAGGGGTTGCCCGCCGACGAACGATGCCGGCTGGTGGCCATCTCGCGCCGCGGTATCGACGTCGCGGCGAGCTGGAGCGCACGGTACGACGGCACCGCGCGGGTCATTGGCACCAGCGCCATTCCGTGGCACAAGCTCACCGCGCTCCAGATTGAGTCGGCGAGCCACAAGCTGCTTCTGATCATCAGGCTGCCCGCCGACCGCCGAGGCTGACACGAGATGGGGATCCGTCCAGTGGACGGTCCGCGTTTCCGTGACGACGCCGGGTTGACGACCACGCTGGCGGGGGACTTACGTCACCATGAGATTGCCGTAACTATCCGAGGACTGCACCAGGCGCGGCGTCTGGTTAATGTATATTTAACCTATCAGAAAAATGTAGATTATCGGAAAGGGGACCTCCGTGACCTCTGATCAAACTGAGCACGAAGGCCATGCCCACGATCACGACCCGACCTTTTACCGGTCCCCTCGCGATGCGGCCGCTGGGCCGCCGGAGAAGCTGGCCTACGTAGCGGCGTTTGCCAGACCCGCCGACAAGCCGGATGCGATCGCGGTCGTTGACACCGACCCGGCTTCGCCGAGTTACGCGACCGTCGTCGGCTTCACCGAGCTTCCTTTCACCGGCGACGAACTGCATCACTTCGGGTGGAACGCATGCTCGAGCGCGCTGTGCCCGACCGGTGATCACCGCCACGGCGATCGCAGGTACCTCGTCGTTCCGGGGATCAGGTCATCGCGGATCTACATTCTCGACACCAAGGACACTCCGACGTCGCCGCAGGTCACGCGCGTTCTTGGGCCTGAGGAGCTGGCCAAGCGAGCCGGCTATTCGCGTCCGCATACGGTCCACTGCGGGCCTGGCTACCTGTACATGTCCTGTCTCGGCGGCGCGAACGGCGAGGACGGTCCCGGCGGTGTGGCGTTGCTCGACCACGCGACGTTCGACGTCACCGGCCAGTTTGAGCGGGATAGGGGCGATCAGTACCTGGCCTACGACGTCTGGTGGCACATCAACGACAACGTGCTGGTCACCTCCGAGTGGGCGACGCCCTCCATGATCGAGGATGGGATTGTCCCTGAGCTTCTGCTCGGCCGCAAGTACGGTCACCGGCTGCATTTCTGGGACATGCAAATGGGCAATCACGTGCAGACCGTCGATCTCGGCGATCAGCACCAGATGGTGCTTGAGCTTCGCCCGGCCCACGACCCGGCGAAGAACTACGGGTTCGCCGGCGTGGTCGTCAGCGTCGAGGACCTGTCAGCGTCAATCTGGCTCTGGCACCGCGACAACGGCCAGTGGGCCGCCAGCAAGGTGATCACAATCCCGGCCGAGCCGGCGCCGGCCGAGCAGCTGCCGCCGCTGCTGCAGGGATTCGGAGCGGTCCCGCCGCTGGTGACCGACATCGGCCTATCAGTCGACGACAAGTACCTGTACGTCTCGTGCTGGGGGACCGGCGAGATGAAGCAGTATGACGTCAGCGATCCGTTCCACCCAGTCGAGACGGGATCGGTACGGATCGGGGGCATCGTCGGCCGCAAGCCGCATCCGACCAGGCCGGACCAGCCGCTCTCGGGCGGTCCGCAGATGGTCGAGATCAGCCGCGACGGCAGGCGGGTGTACTTCACGAACTCGCTGTACGGCGCGTGGGACGAGCAGTTCTATCCGGACGGCGTCGGAGCCTGGATGACCAAGCTCGACGTCGGCGAGGGCGGCGGGATTAGCTTCGACCCGCGGTTCTTCCTGGAGGGTGATGTGTTCCGCGGTCGCCGGATGCATCAGGTCAGGCTCGAAGGAGGCGACGCGTCGAGCGATTCGTACTGCTACTCCTGACGAACCGGCGATTGCTGGCTGCCGCGCCGGCTGCCGCCGCGCAGGCTGCTGCCGGCGCGCCGGCAGCAGCCTGGCCCGACGGGAAGCCCGGCGTTAGCCCACGCGACGAACCCGCCGGCGAGATCCGTGGCGTTGCGCAAGCCAAGGTCCTGCAACGACGCGGCGGCCAGGCTGGAGGCGTAGCCTTGCGAGCACATGACGATCACGTGCGCGTCATAGCCGACCGCTTCGGGCAACCTGGCCGCCGACCTCGGGTCGAAGCGCCACTCGAGTACGTTCCGCTCGACCAGCAGCGCTCCCGGCACTGCACCTTCGGTCTGCCGTTGCGCCTGGGGTCGGGTGTCCACCAGGATCGCGCCAGCACCGATGGCCGCTTGCGCCTCGACCGGATTGAGTCGGCCCAGCCGACTGCGGGCGCGATAGACCAAGTCGTCGACCGAACGAGTCGTGTGCGCTACCACGAGCGCTCCTCGGCAAGGGCGCGCAGCTGGCCGCCGGAGCTGACCTCGAATCGGCGCATGCTGCTCAGCGGCGGCGAGTATGCGTGGATGCTGACCGCTGGGCCCGGCCCGGCGTTGCGCACATCGTGGAGATAGCTGGGGCCGAAGGCCCGAAGATCCCCCGGCACGACTCTTCGCGCTGACGGCTGAGGGCGTCCGGCACGGACGCCACGTTCGCAGAGAGACCCGAGCGTGACCGCGAACGCGCCGGCCGATGAGCCATGGTCGTGAAACCCGGTCTGCTGGCCAGGAAGCCAGCTGAGCAACCAGATCTCGTAGTCGTCTGTGCGCTCCAGGCGCGTGTACCAACGACTGATCGGGTCGTACCTGACCAGCCTGAGCCACTGGTCGGAGTCCTGCACCGTGCTTGAAACGATCCTGGCCAGCCGTGGCGGTGCCATGGATGAGAACTCACCGATCCGGTTGTCACGAACGAGGCTTTGCGTCATGAGTTTGTCCATCTCTTGGTGGCCATACCTGGTCAGGGCTTCGCGAACGTTCCGGCCGCGTTCGGTGACCGCAAGCTGATCCTTTGCACTGACTCTATTATATCGCTTGGTTTTATAGGTTGAACGCACGAGAATTCCCCCAGCCTGTCAGCCCCAGGGTCATCGGGCGAATCGGCTGGCTCACCTGACGGGCGGCGGCGTTCCTTCCGCGCTTGCAGCGAGGCCAGGATCCCAGGAACAAGTGATGCACCCGTGCTGGAACGCTGACCTGGCGAACTGGACCGCGTACGCATGCGGATCGTCAGCGTTGCGCACAGCGTCCCAGTCCAGCAGGTACTCGCCGAGCTGACCGTCCCAGCGTGCGGCGGCCGGGGTGAGGCTTGCGCCGCCGTAGCCAGGCGGCGCCGGATGGGCATAGGCGTAGAAAGCCGCCTGGGGGTGGCGCGGGTCGCCGGGCCACCAGCCGACCGCGATCTCCTGAGAGTCCATCGCATTGCGCATGATGAAGTCCGCGGACGGCGGCTCGGCGGGCAGTCCAGAGAACAGGTTCACCGCCAGGTCGAACGAGCCCCACCATGCGTTGACCGGTGTCGACCTGCCGCGGTAAGGCGCGCGGAACTCGGCAAGGACGCCCGCCGCCCGTGTCGCCGCCTCGAAGTACGCGCTGACCTGGGCAGGGTCGTAGCTGGCGTGCTCGGTGTCCGCATCGAGCGGCATCGTCCACGGCACCTCCTGCGGAGCGGCGTCGAACGGCACGGGCCCGGCCAGATCGCGAACGGCCGATAGCAGCGCGCGCGTCACCTCGCCGACCGGCCTGTCCGGCGTGAGGCTGATCCGCGCGACGCGCCCGTCGCTGTGCTCAGCGACCGCCTCATGCGCATGCAGGTCCAGGAGCGTCACCAGGGCACCGGATCCGTCCGGAGCTGGCAGCGGCGCCGTCTCCCAGCCTCGCGCGGTGAGGCGCAGCGCTGCGTGCTGGAGCTGCGGCTCGGGCGGTGCGAGCTTGGCGGCCAGCTTCCCGAGCACCTGGGTGTGCGCGTGCAGCGTGTCGCAGGTGGCGCTCCAGTTCCGGTACGAGATATCCGGCCAGTTGGCGGTCATGACTGGAACGGTATGGCGGGCCCGCCTCATCGCTCAACCAGGCGCGCCGGGCCGGCCTTCCGGCCGCGCGGGAACCTAGGTACCGGTGCGTGCGAGCAATGAACGAGGCCAAGTCCGCCGTCACATCTGCGCGCTGTCCCTCGTCTTCCAGTTGACTGGGATCAGAAGGGATGGCTGATGACAGGATCTGACTGGCTTGCCCAGCGGTTCGAGGAGAACCGTGCTCATATGCAGGGCGTCGCCTTCCGGATGCTCGGCTCAGCTAGCGAGGCCGACGATGCCGTGCAGGAGGCGTGGCTGCGGCTCAGCCGGTCCGACACGTCCGACGTCGGGAACCTGACCGGCTGGCTGACCACCGTGGTCGCACGGATCTGCCTCGACATGCTGAGGACGCGGGCATCCCGGCGCGAAGACCCGCTCGAACAGACAGCCAGCCGGCAGGCGGCAACTGATGCGGCAAAAGCCGATCCCGAGGGCCAGGCAGTGATGACCGACTCGATCGGACTGGCGCTGCTGGTCGTTCTCGGCACGCTGAGCCCTCTGAGCGGGTGGCGTTCGTGCTGCATGACATGTTCGGGGTGCCGTTCGAGGACATAGGCACGATCGTGGGCCGGTCACCAGCGGCCGCCAGGCAGATGGCGAGCCGGGCTCGCCGCCGGGTGCGGGGCGGCGATGCCGTCGCCGAAGGCGACCTCCGCAGGCGCCGCGAGATCGTCGACGCGTTCCTTGCCGCCTCCCGAGGCGGGGACTTCGGAACTCTCCTGGCGCTGCTAGATCCCGACGTCGTGCTGCGAGCCGACGCCGCGTGCGTGCACATGGGCGCCCCAGCGGAAGTCGTCGGAGCGGCAGAGGTCGCCAGCACCTTCGCCGGCCGCGCCAAGGCGGTCAGGGCCGCGCTGCTCGACGGCATTCCTGGCGCGGCCTGGATGCAAGCGGGCACGACGCGCATGATCTTCGGTTTCACATTCGCAGACGGGAAGATCACCGGTATAGAGATGATCGCTGACGCCGAACGGATCAGCGAGTGCGACATCGAGACGCTCGAGGGCTGACCACGGCCTGCCCGGAATCCGGGCAGCCGCAACTGAGAGGTAGCGCAAGATGACCGAGACCGGCAGAGGTGTGGCCGGCAGAGGCGACGCCGGCAGAGGCGACGCCGGCAGGGGCGACGCCCGTTACGTTTTGCGCCCGGTCGGACGGGTGGAATCGCCGCTGACGGATCCCAGTCTGGCTCCATGCCAGGGTGACGAGGGCGCGCCTGACGCCTGGCTGGTGCTGGATCCTGACATGGCGGCAGCGATCACCGGGCTCGAGGAGGGCACCGAGGTTATCGTGCTGACCTGGCTCGACCGGGCCAGCCGCGATGTATACCAGGTGCACCCGCGCGGGGATCACAGTCGGCCGTTGCAAGGCGTCTTTAACACCCGGTCGCCCGACAGGCCGAACCCGATCGGCCTGCATACCGTGCTCATCACCGGAATCCGCGGCACCAGGATCGGGGTCAGGAACCTCGAGGCGATCGACGGCACCCCCGTCCTGGACATTAAGCCCGTGCTCGGCGCGGTCAGCCAGCGCTAGAGGGGGGACGCTCGCGCCGCTCCGAGGGGTCGCACCCCGGCGACAAGCCTGCGCGAGAACACATGTCCGCGGCCTGCATACTGCTGAGATGCCGACCGGACCCGATGCATACCTGCACGGCCACCACGACAGCGTGCTGCGCTCGCACCGCTGGCGGACCGCGCAGAACTCCGCCGCCTACCTGATCGGGAGGCTGCCGCCGGACGCTGACATTCTCGATGTCGGCTGCGGCCCTGGCACGATCACCTTGGACCTGGCCGTCCTGTCCACGAAGGGACGTGTCGTGGGCGTGGATGCGGCCGCAGACGTGCTGGACGAGGCGCGGAGCGCGGCGCAGGGGCTAGGCCTCCGCAACGTCAGCTTCCAGACCGGCGACGTGTACCACCTCTCGTTCCCCGAACGCTCCTTCGACGTCGTCCACGCGCACCAGTTGCTGCAGCACCTCTCTGACCCGGTCGCCGCGCTCGCCGAGATGAGCCGGGTATGCCGGCCGGGCGGCGTGGTCGCCGCCAGGGACAGCGACTACGGCGGCATGATCTGGTATCCCGAATCTGAGGATCTGACCGACTGGCTGGCCTTGTACCGGCGAGTCGCGAAGGCGATCGGCGGCGAGCCGGACGCGGGCCGGCGCCTGCTGTCCTGGGCCAGAGCCGCCGGATTCGCGACCATCGAGGCATCGGCCAGCACGTGGTGCTACACCAGCCCACAGGACCGGGCCTGGTGGGGCAGGCTGTGGGCCGACCGCCTGACCAAGTCTTCCTTCGGCGAACGGGCGGTCGGATACGGGTTCGCCACCCCACGGGATCTGGAGCGGCTCGCGCACGGATGGCTGGCGTGGTCCGAGTCCGACGATGGCTGGTTCTTGATCCCGCACGGCGAGATCTTGGGCTGGACAGCCACCGGGGAGTAGGGATGCGGGGTATGCGCTGCGCCTGCCGGGCGGGCTACCGAAGCGATGCTCTTGACCTGCGAACTGGCTCCGCCTTGATCCGCGGCCGCTCTTCGTTTCGCTGCCAGGTCGGCGAACGGCTGAGCATGAGCACTCCGGCAATCAGCAGGGTCAGCGGCAGCACCGCGAGCACGAGGAGCCAGCCATGCCTGACATGCTCGCCGAATGCCGCCGCGCCCCAGAGTGTCGCGACCAGCGGATCGATCAAGGTGATGCCAGGTTGAGCCGCCGCGAGCGTTCCCGCGTGATAGGCGTTCTGCAGCAGCCAGGTTGAGGCCAGCCCTGCGGCTCCGCACGCGTAGATCTGCCAGGATGACAGCACGCCCCCGACTCCGTGCGCCGCGAATTGCGACGCCATGCCCTTAGTGAAGGCGGCCGTCAGCCCGTAGCCGAAGCCGCTGGCGAGTCCGAGCAATGCAGCCCGCATAGCGCGCTGGCGTTGCGCTTTCGCTGCGAGATACAGGGCAATGATCACGGCAACGTTGGCTGCCGCACCGGCCAGCCAGATGACGGCCGAGGCAGGCTCGCCGGTGCCTGGCTCCGGATCAAGCAGCGTGAGCAGCCCGATCACGCCCACGGTCATCGCCACTATGGCGACCCAGTCTCTGGCTGGCAGGTGTCCCCCGAGATACAACGCGCTGCCAACCAGCGTCAGCGGGAGCTCAAGAATCACGATCAGCTGTACCGCGGCGAGCTGTCCGGTGCCGAGCGCCGCTGCGGCCAGCACGAACGAGGTGATCATCAGGCAGGCCGCCGCCAGCCAGGCTCGGCGACGTAGCAGGTGTGCGAAAAGCCTGAACCGGAACGCCAGATGCGCCGGCGCTTCCCGGCTGGCCTTGCGGTTGAGTACGTCCCCGACCGCATTGACGATCGCGGCCGAAAAGGCCAGCACGTAGCTGATCACAGGGCCCCCGCTGACATGGGCAGATTCCTACCCGTGACTCATCTGCGTAATAGGAAGCGCGGTTGCGCGCAAACTAGGTGGCGGCAAATGTTACGCATGACCAGCTCGTGGGTATGCATCTGATATGCCGCATCGCTAGGGCTCTCACCCTTCCCGCCGGTATCTGACCGGCCGGGCCGATCTGCTCCTGAGAGTTCAGGCACGTCAGGCTGTGCGGGCGGCGTTCGACTTCGCTATCAAATGCACCGATCTGATTTCTGACTGGACCGCTGCGTCTCGTGCCCGTGCTGGCGCTGGCGTTGTCGGGCCCGGAATCCGTCATGTCCGGTACCTCCCACCTCCCGTACCTCCTCTCAGGGAGAGGAGGTGAGAACATGACCACGACGAAATCTCCTGCCGAGCTCCATGCCGATCTAGTTCAGCTGACGGCCGAGCGTGACGCGTTGCGGGCTCAGCTCGAGGGCGACGTGCCGGCTGCGACGCGCTGGCTGCAGCGGAAGGTGTGGCGGCAGGCCGCGGCGCTGGACGCGCTGAACCGGCGCGTCGTCAGCCAGCGCTTCGTGCTGCGGACGCTGGACGACCTGGGCAGGTCGCTGACAGCGGCTGAATACCGGTCGGCCAGGGCCCAGATCCGCGACAAAGCTCTGCTAAGCCGGATCGAGGATCCGGACGCTGCCTGAGGCTGCGCATTTGGTGATCATGGCCGGATCGCCAGGGGCCGATTCAGGCATCATGAGGTGAGCGGCAGGCGCCGCCGCTCACCTGCGCCTCAGGGGCCCGACGGCAGGGCGACCGCCTCTAAAGCGGCGCGCAGCGGGTTCGACTCCCGCCTGAGGCACGCGCGGTGAATTCGTCAAGGTTTGATGCGACCGGCTTTTCGGCAATGTTCAGCGGCTGCTTATTCCAGCGATGAAGCAATAACAATGCGCGCTACCTCGAGAATCATGCATGGTCGATCGGGCTGCGACGTGCGGTTTTCGGTCCTCCGGCAGTCGCGGTCACCTGCAAGGTGCGAAAGCGTCCTGGCGGTGTACCTGCAGCTAGTCGCGCCGAGGAGACATCAGGAGAAGCCAGTCCCACATCGAAGTGCCAGTTAGGATTTACGCGGGGCATTAGTCACGATCGTCGGCCAGATCGGCCTGAATTCCCTAGTCACCGCAGGTGAGGTACGTGGCGCGGGTGTGAACCTCAGCGGTGCCGATGACGTAGCTTCCGTCGAGCCAGGGGCCTGGCTGGACGGGCGGTGACCAGGTGGGAGGCCTGACGTGCGGAGACGCCGCGAGCGCAAGGCATCCAGCGATCCCGCTGGTTTGCCCGCCGCGTCATCGACCCCCGGGCAGCCCAGCATCCAGGACAGCACAACCTCCGGGCAGCAGCCACCGGCTGCGGCCGGGACGCCGACAGCTGCTTACTGGACTCCAGGACGGCCGGTCGCCGGGCACTCAAAGTCGGCGCCCTCCGCCGGAGCCGGTGCTCAGGGTGGGCAGCCCGCCACCGGAACGGAGGCGACACCGGCCGAACAGGCGAGCCAGGAAGCGCAGTCCAGCCCACCATCACCGCAGGCTCCGGACAGCCCCGGCGCCCGGACCGCGTACGGCGCTGACTACGCGCAGGGATCCCAGCAAACCTACGCTGCCGACTACGGTTCCCGGCACGGACACGGTGCTCAGCACACCTACGGCGATCAGCACAACTATGGCCAGGACAGCTATGGCCAAGATGACTACGGCCAGGCCGGTCACGGGACTGCCAGCCAGGCTGGCTCGGGGACCTGGGCTACTCAGCAATCTGACAGCGCGCAACGCCCCTACGGCGCTGGCCCTGCCTACGGGAATCAGGGCTATCCGGGGCCGGCCTCTGGCTCCGATCAGCAAGCTCATGCTGGCCAGCAGGATTACGGCGGCCGGCAGAGTTATCCGCCGCACGGCCATTCCACCGGATCGAGTGATTCGTTCAGCCAGCCCCAAGCCAGCGACACGCCTCAATACGACCATGTCCGCGAACAGATCTACGGCGCTCAGCAGGGTCCTGCGGGCCAGTGGAGCGACTCGAGTCACCAGCCCTATGGCGGCCAGCAAGGCTATAGCGGCCAGCAGGGCTATGGCGGCCAGCAAGGCTATAGCGGCCAGCAAGGCTATAGCGCTCAGCAGGGTTATGGAGCCCAGGAGGGTCATGGCGAGCAGACCGGCCAAGGTCCGAGCGGCTACGAACCGGGCGGCCACGGCCAAGGCGGCTATGGCCAGGGCGGCTACAGTCAGGGTGGTTATGGCCGGGGCGGCTACAGTCAGGGTGGTTATGGCCAGGGGGCCTACGGACAGGGCGGCTACGGACAGGCCGGTTATAGTCAGGCGGGCGCCGGGCAAGGCGGCTATGGCGAAGGCGGTTTCGGGAGGAATGGCTACCCAGGCCAGTCCGTTCCCGGCCAGCGCGGTCCGGGCCAGGCCGGCGCGGACCAGTGGTTGCAATCCACGCCCATGGCCAGCTGGGTGATGCAGCAACAGACGTCCCAGACCCAGCCTGCTGGCCAGGGGTCGCCGCACGCACAACCGGGTAATGCCGCTGGCATGGCAAAACCAGCTGGATCGTCGCGGCTTGCGGGCCCGCCTGAGCCGCGCAGGCGCCGGTCGAGACGGCGGATCATCACCATCGTGGCCATCGTTGCCGTCTTGGTCGCCGGTGTCATCGCGGCTGGAGGCAGCTACTTTCTGCTGCGTACCAAGGGCAGCCCGCAGGAGGCTGCGCAGGCCTATCTGAGCGCCTGGCAAAGTGGCAACTACCGCGCCATGAACAAGGTGAGCATCGGCGTGCCTCGAGGCGGCGTGGCGGGTCCCGTGACGGCGGCCGACGCTCAGCTAGGCGTGCGCAGCACCACGCTGAAACTCGGCAGGATCAGCACCGGTAACGGCACGGCGCTGGCCAGATTCACGGTCACCGATGTGCTCACGGGCAACCACACTTGGGTGTACCACGGGCAGCTCAGGCTGATGACCAGGGACCGGCACTGGTGGGTGAACTGGAGCCCGTCCGCCATTTATCCAGGCCTGCGCGCCGGAGACCAGTTCACGCTGACCACGTCGTGGCCCACCAGGGCACAAATCCTGAGCGCAGACGGGACGGTGCTCAGCTCTCCCGCAACCGTCGCGGAGTCTGGCTCGCTTGGCCTGCTGACGGGCGTCGTCACGCACGCCACCACGAAAGAGGCCAAGCAGCTCGGCGCCCCGTACAAAGCCGGTGACCTTATCGGCATAGGCGGCATTGAGCAGGCCTATCAGAGTCGCCTCGCCGGGAGTCCGGCATTGACCATCAAGATCGCCGACTCGGCCAAGCACACAGTGCGGACCGCCAAGACGTTCCCTGCGGTCAAGGGCAAGCCGGTCCACACCAGCATCGAGATGTCTGTCCAGCTCGCGGCCTCGCATGCGGTTTCGGGCGCCAGCACAAGCAAGCCGGTCGACATGGTGGTCATCCAGCCGTCCACCGGCAAGATCCTGGCCGTGGTCGAGCGGCCAGGCGGATATAACCGCGCACTGGAAGGCACCTTCCCGCCAGGCTCCACCTTCAAGATCGTGACAGCCTCGGCCCTCGCCAGGGGCGGAATGACGCCGTCCAGCTCGGTGCAGTGCCCGAGCAAGGTGGTCATCGACGGCGCGCATTTCCACAATGACAAGAACGAGCAGCTCGGCGCGACCGACCTGCTGCATGCGTTCGCCATCTCGTGTAACACGACCTTCGCCGAGCTCGCTCACGAGCGGTTGAGCGGCAAGTCACTCAAGTCGATGGCAGCGGGGTACGGGTTCAACGCCAAGCCCGCGCTTGGCATCAACGCCAGGCTCGGATCGTTCGAACTGCCGAAGGACCAGGCCGCGCTCGCCGCGGACGCATTCGGCCAGGGCACGGACCTGGTCAGCCCGCTCAGCCAGGCATCGGTGGTGGCCGCGGTGCAGAGCGGCACGTGGCGGCCGCCGATCCTGGTGACCGATCCGGCCCCGAAGCAAAACGCGCGCCCGCACAAGATCAGCGCGAAGATCCTGTCCACGCTCCGGCCAATGATGAACGCCGTAGTCAGGATCGGAACCGCAGCCGGCGTCGGCTTGCCGCCCGACGTGTATGGCAAGACGGGCACGGCCGAGTACCTGGACGCCAACCACAAGCTGAAGTCGCACGGCTGGTTTATCGGCTACCGCGGCAATCTGGCCTTTGCCGTGATCGTGGAGGGCGGCGGTTTCGGGGCGAGCAGCGCGGGGCCGATCGCGAACGCTTTTCTGCAGCAGGCTCCCTGACCGCCAGTTCCTACCTGGCCGGGGCTGGTGTCCTGCTGACCGGGAGCCCGGCCTGGTGCACCAATCTGGCGAACTCCGCCGAATCGGCGATGGCCGCGCCGAACTGGTCATTGTTGAAGTAGACGTAGACCGGCACGTCGTCAGGCCAGGCTGCCAGGATCCTGTCCAGCCAGGACCGTAGTGCGGCTGACGAGTATCGCGGCCACGGCTGCGCCGCGCCCTCATGGAACCTGAGGTAGCACCATCCGGCCGTTCGCCACAGTGGCGTCACAGGACGTCCTTGCCGGTCAGCCCAGCACAGCGCGGCGTCGTGCGCGGCCAGCACATCGCGAGTCTCTTCGGTCCACCATGACGAGTGCCGGGGTTCGACCGCAACGCGTACCGGGGAGTCAGCCTCGGTCTTCGCGAACTCAGCGAGGCAGGCATCAAGCCTGGACGGGTCGGCGGTCAGGTTCGGCGGCAACTGGAGCAGCACGGGCCCGAGCCGCGCACCGAGACCGCTTGCATTCGACATCAGCCGGGCGACCGGCTCGGCCGGATCGCGCAACCGCCTGATGTGGGTCAGGTAGCGACTCGCCTTGATCGCCATCACGAAGTCGTCAGGCGTCCGTGCCTGCCAGCCTGCGAAGGTCTCGCGGGCCGGCAGCCGGTAGAAGGTGCCATCGTTCTCGACGGTCGCGTACCGCTCCGCGTAGTGCTCGAGCCAGCGCTTTTGCGGGACATCGGCTGGATAGAAGACATCCCGCCAGTGGCGGTATTGCCAGCCGGAAGTTCCGATGAGAACGGGCACGCACCGGTATGTGCCCGGCGTCGGCCGCCATACTCAGCCGCGGCGTTCACCTGTCGATCAGAGATGAATACTTCGCTTCAGGCTGACGCCCGCCTCGTCGCGGTTGTCGGCTCGACAGGTGCCGAGCAGTACGCGAAGGGCTGGAGCGAGCGCTTCCAGGCCTACCAAGCTAGGACCACCAGAAACGCACTGGCCGCTGGAGCATTTCCAGAACTTCAACACCATCGAGCTCAACGCGCCCATGGGCGAGCACGTCGATACCCTTTCACCTGCGCTTCCCGCTTTCCTTCACGGCTTGCTCGGTGATTCATCCTGACTGACGATCCCGGCGCCGATCACCCTGAGCAGGCGGGCTACCTCGATGGCAATCGCATCACGCCCCGCCGCACCGTACCGCCGCGGATCGACCAGGGCGGAATCGGCCTCGAGACAATCGCGGACGGCGGCCGTGAACGCCTTGTTCAGCTGGGTGGCCACATTGATCTTGGTCATCCCGGCGCCGATCGCTGCGGCCAGCGCTGCGTCGGGGACTCCCGACGAGCCGTGCAGGACAAGCGGGACGCTGACCGCGTCGTGGATCCTGGCGATGAGCCCGGCGTCCAGCACCGCATCGCGGGTCAACATTGCGTGAGAGCTGCCCACCGCTACGGCCAGGGCATCCACCTCCGTGGCGTCGACGTAGCGGGCCGCGTCGTCAGGATCCGTGCGCGCACGGGGTGCGTGCACGCCGTCCTTCCCGCCGATCTCGCCGAGCTCAGCCTCGACCCATATCTCCCGCTTGTGACACCAGCGGGCGACTGCGGCTGTAGCTCGCACATTCTGGTCGTAGGGCAGGGCTGACGTGTCATACATGACCGACCTGAAGCCCAGACCTGCGGCTTCCCGGACCAGGTCCGTACTGGTGGCGTGGTCCAGGTGTAGCGCCACTGGCACAGCAGCCGATTCCGCGATTGTGGCGCAGGCCCGGCTCAGCGGAGCGAGCGCGCCATGGTAGGCGACACAGTTCTCGCTGACTTGAAGGACCACGGGCGCGTCGGCGGCTTCAGCGCCGGTGACGATCGCCTCGGCGTGCTCAATGCCGATGACGTTGAAGGCGCCGACGCCGCGGCCTGCCGCCGCGGCCGGCCCCACTATCTCGTTCATCTGCGCCGCTGGCATCAGCCGCCCTCGCTGTGGTTCACCTTGACCCCGGCCAGCGCCTCGGCGTAGTCAGCATGGCTGAACTCTCCGGCGACGGGCGCGGCAGCAGAGGCGGCGCCGAGCGCAACCGCGTGCCGCAGCCGCTCCTCCCACGGGCGCCCCAGGACAAGCCCGTGCACCAGGCCAGCGGCCACGGCATCCCCGGCGCCCGTCGGATTCCCCCGCACTTCGGCCGACGGCACCGCCTGCCAGTTGCCATCGTCGGTGACGGCCCACAGCCCGTCGGCTCCGAGTGTGACCACGACCGCCTGCGGGCCAGCGGCCCTCAGCTCCCGCGCGGCGAGGGCCACCGCGTCTTTGTCCGCGCCGCTTGCCGTGGACAGGCTGCGGCCGACAAGAGCTTCCAGCTCAGCGAGGTTCGGCTTGACGATCGCCGGGCGAGCGGCCGCGCCCCGGAGCAGTGCCTCCCCGTGCGCGTCCAGCACCACTGGCACCCCGGCCGCAACTGCCATGGCACTCAGCTCTGCGTAGGTATCTGGCGAAAGGCCTTGCGGCAAGCTTCCGGAAAGAACAACGGCTGTGCATCCCGCCAATGCCTTTTCGTACACGCCGCACAACGTGGCGTATTCATGCGGCTCGACTAGCGGACCCGGCTCGTTGAACAATGCGGCATCCCCGCGGACGGTGTCGACCACGGCGAAGGTCCGCCGGGTCTCGCCGCTGATCCACGTGAATGCCGCCGGCACCCCCCGCTCCACAAGCGCGGATGTCACCTGTTCGCCGGTGACGCCGCCCGCGAACCCGATCACCTCGACCTCGGCTCCGAGCGCCCGCAACGTCTGGGCCACGTTCAGCCCCTTGCCACCGGCCTGGGCCCGGATCACGGCTGGCCTGTTGACACCGGCCCAATCGACGCCTGGCACATGATGCGTGACATCGAGAGCGGGGTTGAGGGCGACGACAAGGATCACTGTGATCTGCCCGGCTCATGGTGGGGAGAAGATGACCAAACCGCCCAGTCACGCGGCTGGCCGGGGAACGGCGTGCATCCACATGAATCTACCGTCCTGATCGTTCAGGCAGCAACATTAACGACCAGAAGCGGCCTTGCAGAGCGCACGAATGTGTTCTAATATCCGCAGATCCGAGCGAGAACGAAGCTGAAATGACAACGAACGTCCCCGGACCGAGGCAGCGTCCCGGACCTGTTCGCGTCACGCTTGTAGCCGCATATGAGCCAGTGGAGGGCTGATGGCCACCACCCTCGACGAGGCCACCATCGCGCGGGATGCGAACCGCCGTATCCGTCGCTCGGGCAACATCGCCGGTTGGACGTTCGCGGGCCCGTCCGTCTTCATCGTGCTCGGTCTGTCCTTCATCCCCATGATCTGGGCGGCCTATCTGTCGCTCACGGACTCGAATCTCGTGTCGGGTGGCCACTTCATCGGGCTCGCGAACTACGCCGCCCTGAGCAAGGATCCGATGCTTCGCCAGGCGTTCACGAACACGCTTGTCCTCGCCGTTCTCTACCTGCCGATCGGCCTCGCGGCGGGGCTTGGCGTCGCGATCCTGCTGAACCGGAAGATCAAGCACATCGGCTTCTACCGCACCTGCTTCCTGGTGCCATTCGTCGCGTCGACAGCCGCTGAGGGCCTGCTGTTCGGGTTCATCTTCGATCCCGACTTCGGGATCGTGAATGCCGGATTCCAGGCGGTGGGGTTGCCGCGCCAGGGCTTTCTCCAGAACCCCTCCGAGGCCCTGGTCGTGCTGGCGATCGTGTACTTCTGGACCCAATTCGGGTTCAACATCGTGATCTACCTCGCGGCACTCCAGGACATCCCCCAGGAGGTCCTCGAGGCGGCGTCGATCGATGGCGCGGGCAAATGGTCCAAGTTCTGGCACGTCGTGGTGCCGACCGTCCGGCCGGTGACGATCTTTCTCATGGTGTGGGGCCTCATCGACGTGTTCCAGTTCTTCGACCTGGTCTACACGACCACGAAGGGCGGACCACTCAACTCGACGCTGACGCTGGTGTACTACATCTGGGAACTGGCGTTCAACTTCTTCACGGCCGGCTACGGTGCGGCCGTTGCGTACGTCCTGTTCTTCACAAGCCTGATCGTGACCATCGCCGCGCTCGCCTACGGCCGCAGACGCAGGCTGGCGCTGTGACCAGCGAGCAGGCTCTGCTGCCCATGCCCGTGGCTGACATGGCGGTGCATCGCGCCCGGATCGAGGAGGCCGAGCGGCGGATGCGGGGCAGCGGGTGGCGGCGCCACCTGCCTCAGAAAGGGCATCTGGTTCTGATGCCTTTGTCGATCATTATGGTCCTGCCGTTCGTCTGGATGGTCCTCACGTCATTCATGACGAACAGCGAGATCAATCGCATTCCTCCGACGATCTGGCCGCATCATCTGTACACGGGCGGGTACTCGACCGTCCTCGCCAGCTCGGACTTCCCTTACTGGTTCCTTAACAGCCTGATCGTCTCCGGCGCAGCAGTCCTCGCACAGCTAGTTCTGTGCAGCCTCGCTGGCTACGCGTTCGCGCGCATCCAGTTCCGGGGGTCCAGCGTGATGCTGATCCTGCTGCTGGCGACGGCCCTCATTCCCTTCCAGCTCACGGTGATTCCCACTTTCCTGATCTTCCACGACCTCGGGCTCATCAACACGCTCGGGGCGCTCATCGTGCCGCAGCTGACATCCGCGCTGGGCATCTACCTCATGTACTCGTTCTTCCAGTCGTTCCCGAGAGAGCTCGAGGAGGCCGGACGTATCGATGGCTGCAGCCGACTCCAGGTCTTCTGGAAGATCGTGCTGCCGCTCGCGAGGCCGGCCCTGGCAGCCCTCGGAATCATCACGTTCATTTATGCGTGGAACGATCTGTTCTGGCCGCTGATCGCGATCACGTCGAGTCACACATTTACCGTGCAAGTGGGCCTCACCACTTTCCAGGGAGAACACGTAACCGACTGGTCGGAGGTTATGGCCGGCACTGTCCTGACCACGGCGCCGGTGTTGCTTGTGTTCCTTGTCGGTCAACGCCGGTTCGTACAGGCGATCACCGGGGCCGTCAAGGGATGACCAACAGCGACCAGGACTGACGAACAAGGAGTCCGATATGAAGCGAATAGCGCTCGCCGGGATTGCGGCGTTGACACTGGCGCTGGCCGGTTGCTCAGGATCATCGGGACCGACCCCGGGGGCCAGCTCGGGTACGGTCACGATCCAGTTCTGGCATGCGCAGACCCCGCCCACACAGCAGGTGGTGGAGAAGCTCGTCAATACCTTCAACGCCTCGCATCCGCACATCGTCGTGCAGCCGAGCTCCGGGGGAACCTCCACCGGAGATCTTCTTCCGAAGGTCACGACGGCAATCGCGGCCGGAACCGCACCCGACATCGCGTACATCTACGGGTCCTACGCCGCGAACATCGCCCAGAGTGACAAGACCGTGAACCTGGCGAACCGGATCAACGAGCCTGGATTCAACTGGAACGACTTCTACCCGGCGTCCAAGCAGATCGTGTCGCCGGGAGGCAAGGTCATCGGGTTCCCCGCACTCATCGACAACCTTTCGGTGATCTACAACAAGAAGCTGTTCGCCGCGGCAGGCGTCCCTGATCCGTCCCCCAACTGGACCTGGGACGACTTCCGCAACGCCGCGAAGAAGCTGACCAATTCCGCCAACCACATCTACGGCGTGAACTACCCGATCGGCGGGGACCTGCTCGACACGTCCTGGAGGTTCTTCCCCGGGCTCTGGCAGCGCGGCGGGCAGATCCTCTCATCGGACGACAAGAAGGCGATGTTCAACTCGCCCGCGGGCATAGCGAACCTGACGCTCTGGCAGCAGATGGCGACCGTCGACCATTCGGTTTACCTGGACCCGACGGCCAGCAAGGCCGAACCGTTGTTCACGAGCGGGCATCTGGCGATGTTCGTCAGTGGCCCGTGGGAGGTTCCGACCCTCAACCAGGCGAAGGTCGACTGGGCGGACGTGCAACTGCCGGCCGTGAGCGGCAACCACCAGACCGTATCCGGCCCCGACAACTGGGTCATCTTCAACAATGGCACCGCGCGGGTGAACGCGTCCATCACGTTCCTGAAGTGGCTGACCGCGCCGCAGCAGGAACTGACGTGGATGATGGGCTCCGGCTCGCTCCCGGTCCGGCCGTCAATCCTCAAGCTGCCGGGCTACCAGCAATTCCTGAAGAAGTACCCGGGGATCGGGCCGATGGCCGCCAACCTGGTGAACGCCAAAGAGGCAATGCCCGCGCTGCCGCAGTGGCCGCGCGTCGTCGATGCGCTCGGCACGGCCATCGCGTCGGTGCTCCTCGGCAAGGCCGCTCCCAAGGCCGCGCTTGATCAGGCGGCTCAGCAGGCGGACGCGATCCTGATCGCGCCGGGCTAACGGGCAGCGATCCGATAGCTGTCCACCTGGTCACGAGCAGGCTCGTGACCAGGTGGCTCAGCCACCGCGAATCCCATCCGGGATCAGATGGCCGTGCGCGTCGATGAGCTCATCGCACACCTGAACGATCTCGTCGATTGACAGCGTGGCTGCCGTGTTGGGGTCGAGAAGCGCCGCCTGGTACACAAAGTCCCGTCGCTCCTCGAGTGCTGCCCGCACGGTCAGCTCACAGACGTTCACATACAGCCGGTTGAGCGCGGCAAGCTGCGGCGGCAGGCTCCCCACGTGGGTGGGCTGGACCCCCGCCCGGTCTACGAGGCACGGCACCTCGGCGCAGCAGTCTTCAGGCAGGTTGTCGATCGAGCCGGCGTTGCGGACGTTACCGTAGATCTTCCGGGGCGTGCCCGTCTCGATGGAGTGGATGATCTGCGGGGCGTATTCGGGACCGCGTTCGAGTTCGAGCGGCTCGCCGGCCTTGAGCTTGCGCCGAATCTCTGCGTAGGAGCCGAGGTTCCGCTCACTGCGATGCAGGTACTCATTCACGGGGATCCGGAAGCGACGGACCTGGTCCTCATGTGGAAGAAACCACGGCACGAGGTCCGCGCTGTGTTCGCTCGACTCCGTCGGAAAGTAGCCAAACCGCTTGAATATCTCCACGCGGACACGCCGTCCGAGCCCGTCGGGGTCGTCCTGCACAACCTGCCGAAGCCGTGGGTAGAGATCCCGCCCGTCGTGCTCCAGCCGCAGGATCCACGACTGGTGATTGATCCCACCAGCGATGTAGGCGATCTCTTCGAAGGGGACACCGACGAGCTCCGCGAGCTGCTGAGCGGTGTTTTCCGGCGACATGCAAACGCCGACGACGCGCTGGTGGGCGGTCCCGGAGTAGATCGCCCAAACAAGCGCTGCCATCGGGTTCGTGTAGTTGTACAGCCAGGCGTCGGGCGCGACCTCGTGCAAATCGCGCGCCAACTCGAGCAGCGCCGGGATCGTGCAAAGGGCCCGGAAGATGCTTCCGATGCCCATGGTGTCCGCCATTGTCTGCCGCACGCCGTGGTGCCCGGGGATCTCGAAGTCGAGCCTCAGTCCCTCGTGCCCGCCGACCCGAATCATGCTGATCACGTGATCCGCTCCCTCGAGCGCCGCCCGGCGGTCCACATGCGGCTCGATCGTGGCGGGTACATCAAGTGCCTCCACGGTCCAGCGCGCGATGGCCTCCGCGGTTTCGAGGCGCTCGCCGTTCACGTCGAACAGCGCGATCGTGGACCCGGCGAGGTCTTCGAAGCCGAGGATGTCAGCCAGCAACTCCTTCGTGAACTCGACACTGCCGGCACCGTTGAGCACGATCTTCGTCATCACACCTCCAGGTGGGGAAAGAGATGCTCCGCCCAAAGGTCCAGCTGCGCTGTCGATGGCTGCAGGGTGTGGAGGATCAGGTATTCGATGCCGATGGCTATCCTTACCCGGAGCTTCTCCACGATCTCGGAGGGCGTGCCCGTCAGGTACACCTGCTCGAAATATTCGAAGGGTCTGCTGCCTCCCATGATCGTCGAGTAGATGCGCCGCTGCTCGGTGCGGGCCTGCTCACGGTCCTCGGTGGGAACGAGATGGAGGAAGTTCTCATGTGCGACCGTGAACGTATCGAGATCGCGGCCGGCAGCCTCGAGCGCGGGCCGGATCTCGGCGAGGTCTTCCTCGATCTGTGACGGAAGGGACGTGGGCCGCGCGATCCATCCATCCGAGGCGACGATCCGGCGGAGAACCGCCGGCGCCAGCACCGGCCGCTCTGGCGAAGCTGCATGCGGGAGCTGTCGGCCGCCAGCGCTCCAAAGACATAGCGGTGAGCGCATCGCTGGGCCAACCGCCACGTCCTGCAGGCGGTAGTACCGGCCCTCGTACGTCACGGACTCGCCCGCGAGCAGCCGCCGTACGATCGCGATCGATTCGTCGGTCCGCCCGCCCCGCTCTGCTCGTTGCTGTCCGACGGCTTGGAACTCCCGATCATCCCAGCCCGTTCCCGCGCCAAGGATGTAGCGCTCATTGGCGAGGGCCTGCAGCGTGGCTACCTGCTTCGCAAGAACGACTGGCTGGCGAGTCGGCAGAACGAGGACCGAGGTACCCAGGCGCAGTCGCGACGTCGTTGCTGCCACGTAGGTGAGCGAGACGATCGGATCGAGCCACGGGACCGCATAGAACCTGCTCTGGTGCAGCAGATGATCAGTCGCCCATACGGAGTCAAACCCCAGGTCCTC
>DATAEH010000159.1:0-2673 GCA_036258115.1 Streptosporangiaceae bacterium | reverse complement strand
GCTGACGTGATAGGGCGCGGTGCGCTTGCGGGCATGAGAATGCCAGACTCGGCGGCATGGTGGTGCGACTCATCCGCAGTAACCGGCTTTATCAGGGCGTGCCGTACGCGTACGCGGCCACGGCGCCTCCGACCAGCCTGGTCTTCACCGCTGGTGCATGCCCGCTCGACGAAACCGGACAGGTCGTTGCTCCAGGCGATATCGCTGCGCAGGCGCGTCAGGCGCTCGCCAATCTGCGGGTCGCGCTCGAAGAGTGCGATTGCGGCTTCCGTGACGTGCTCAAGACGACCGTCTTCGTGGCGAGCAGCGACCGCGCCGATCTCGTCACGGCCTGGAACGAGGTTGCCAGCGCATTCGCCGGCCACGATGCGCCGAGCACCCTGCTCGGGGTCGCCACGCTCGGCTACAAGGACCAGCTTGTCGAGATCGAGGCCGTCGCCGCGCGTCAGTGATCCGGTCGGCCCAGCGCACGGGAGCCGCTCTGAACCTGGTGCGCCTTGCCCGCGAGGCCAGTTCGAATGTAGAACATGTTCTAGTATTCCGCGCCGGGTGAGCCGGGCGCGAGCGAGCCACGCGGGCAGGAGGCCGGTCAGATGGACCTTGTCGAGATGGAGAAGATCTGCCGCCTGAAATACCGCTACCTGCGCTGCGTGGACCTCAAGCTGTGGGATGAGATCGGCGACGTGTTCACTGCCGACGCCACGGCCGACTACGGAACACCCTCTGCCGGCCGGCCACTGAAGCTGGGCAGCCGGGACGAGATCGTCACATTTCTGCGGGACAGTCTGGGCGATGGCATCATCACGCTGCATGCGGCCGGCCAGCCGGAGATCGACATCGACGGTGAGACGGCGACGGGGACGTGGCGGTTCGAAGACACGGTCATTGCCACCGAGTTCAACGTGGTCATCACCGGCGCGGCCTTCTACGAAGACCGCTACCGGCGCTGCGAGGACGGAGCCTGGCGCATCTCGCACATCGGGTACGAGCGGATCTACGAAGCCTCCATGTCGCTGGATGACCTGCCGAGCTGGAAACTGACCGCCAACCGCTGGTCGGCCTGACCGGTGGTCGAAAGGTCCGCCGCCGGGGCGCCGCTGACGCGGCCATTCGCCGAAGCGGTGCTCGAGGCCGAGACGATCATCGCGAGCGCGCCGCACATCCAGACCGCTCAGGATCTGGCCGAGGGTTACGACTACCTGGCCGGCTCGATCCGGGCGTCGCTGACAATGGCATGGGCCTACCAGCGTGACTATCCGTTCTTCGTCGCATCGACGGGCCCGTATACCAAGCTCGGCCTGGATAACCCGGACACCTTGTACTTCCACTCCTATCTCCGCGACGACGCCGAGTACATCGTCACCGGTCGCCGCGGTAGCACGGCCGACCTCAGCTTCCAGGTGCTCGGCGGCGATTATTCCCCCGTGCAGGTTCCTGACAGCCTGAGCGCTTTCGACGACCGCGAGCTCGAGATCGCGGCGGACGGAGCGTTCGAGCTGCGGTTCGGCCCGGCAAGACCGGACGCTCCACGCAACTACTTCACTCTTGGCCAAGGCTCGGCCATGCTGATCGTCAGGGAGGTCTACAGCGACTGGACTAGCGAGGAACGCGGCATGATCGCGATCCGCCGAGCCGACACGTCCGGCTCGGCGCCGCCGGCCGCCGATACCAGCGCGCTGGCGAAACGCTACGGCGTTGCTGGCAAGATCCTGATCTCCCGGCTGAAGACCTTCCTTGCCTTTCCCGAGCGGTTCTACCTGAAGCTGCCGGTCAACACGCTGACCGAGCCGCGATCCACGCCCGGCGGGCTCACCACCCAGTTCTCCTCGGTAGGTCATTACGACCTGGCCGACGACCAGGCCATGATCGTGACGGTGCCCGTGGCCGACAGGGACGTCGCGCCCTACCAGGGGATCCAGCTCGGCAGCATGTGGTACATCTCGCTCGATTACATCAACCACCAGACCAGCCTCACGGCTGACCAGGCCAGGTCGGATCCCGACGGGATGTTCCGGTTCGTGGTCAGCGAGCACGACCCCGGGGTCGCGAACTGGCTCGAATGCACCGGACACCGCCGCGGCTACCTTCAGCTGCGCTGGCAGCGGCTCACGCGCGACCTGCGTGCTGCGGACGGACCGCGAGCCGAAGTGGTCAAAGTCGCCGAGCTCGCGCCGCGGCTGCCGTTCTACGACCATGCGCGGGTCACACCGCAGGAGTACACCGAGCGGATCGCCGCGCGGCAAGCCGCGGTGGCGCGACGGATGCTCGGCTAGGGCCATGCCCACTCAGGACGCCCCCGATCACAGGCCAGCCAGGCCGATGAGCCGAAGCGGAGAACACCAGATGCTGCTGCAGGACAAGGTCGTCATCATCTCCGGCGTCGGGCCAGGTCTCGGCCGCTCGATCGCGATCAGGAGCGCGGAGCAGGGCGCGGACGTGGTGCTTGCCGCGAGAACAGCCTCCAAGCTGGACGAGGTTGCCAAGGAAGTCGGCGCTCTCGGCCGCCGGGCGCTGCCAGTGCCGACCGACATCGCCGACCCGGCAGCGGCTGAGCGGCTCAGGGACGCGACGCTCGCGGAATTCGGCCGTGCCGATGCGCTCGTGCATAACGCCCTCGCGATGCCCCCGATCAAGGATCTGTCCGTCGTCGACCTTGAGGCGATCAAGTCTGCG
>DATAEH010000158.1:0-14549 GCA_036258115.1 Streptosporangiaceae bacterium | reverse complement strand
CCCAGAGACTGACTCACTGGAGCGCCCTAAGCGCCCGATATGCTCGACGACAACCGGTCTGATCGATTAGCGCATTGACGGCGGCGAGTCCGCCCAGCTCGGCCGCGATGAGTACAGCGTGGCCCAGGCCTGAACCCGGATGCGTGGCCGGACGCAGGGTGAGACAACGAGGTCGCCATTCACATCCTCAGCGGCCAGTTCTTCGTCGGAGCGCTCGGGTTGCGCCAGGGGTCGCGGTCGCCTGTGTCGCCAATCTGGCAGTAGTCGGCGAGAATCTGGATCGCAGTCCGCTGGCAGTGCGGCTGGACTTAAGGTCGCCACGGCTCATTTGCTCCGCTGGGGGACCAGTCGCCGCCCTCATCGGCGTGGTGGCCGGCGGCGATGGGTGAGACGTTGGGGGTCGACTTTTGACCGCCCCGTAGCTCGACGGGTAGCCGGAGGCCGAGGTCGCGGCAGTTCACCGCCAGAAGCGAACGCATGTGCGCATGCAGGGCGGCGATCCCATCGGCCGCGGATCCGGCGTCATTCAAAATGGACCTCACCCGTTTTGGATGACGACGGCTCAGCCTGACGAGGGCAACCGTGGTCCCAGCGACGCCTGCGGCCTAGTCTAAGTGCACCAGAGCGGCGCCGACACCAGCGCTGGCCCGGGATCGGATCGCTGGCCGACGTCGTTGCGTTAGTTGCCGAGTGAGCAGCGGGGGCTAGATGTCCGATACAGGTGAGGCGGTGACCATGCCTGGCAATGTCCGTGGCCGTCCGGCCGAGCCGGTGCTGAACGTGGACTCGCGCGAGGAGCTGGTGTATCTGCTAGGCGAGGCCTGCGAGATCGAGCACGGCCTGATGTGCGAGTACTTGTACGCGCAGTTCTCGCTGAAGCGAAGCCTGGAGGAGGGCCTGACCGCGGCCCAGCTCGCCAGGCTCCAGGTGTGGGAAACGGCGCTGATCAGCGTGATCAAGCAAGAGATGCTGCATCTGGCGCTGGCCACCAACATCTTGACCGCCGTCGGAGCGGCGCCCCATTTCGAGCGACCCAACTTCCCGATCATGAGCCGCTGGTACCCGCCTGGCGTCCAGATCGCGCCGGTGCCGTTCGGCGAGCGGGCGCTGCGCCATTTCATCTATCTCGAACGGCCCGAGGGGATGGCGCTGAATGACGCGGCGGGTTCGCCGCCGAGCGGCACGCCGAGCCATTGACCGCAAGCGGCGCCGGCCTGGTCGGCGTGCCGGAGCCATGGCAGACGGTGGGCCACCTGTACCGCGGGATTGAGGCAGGCCTGGCGAACCTGTGCGACCGGTACGGCGAAGACGCCGTGTTCATTGGCCCAGCGCGGGCACAAGCGGTCACCGACATCTTCGAGTGGCCCGAACTGATCGCGGTCACCGACCTGGCATCGGCGCGCCGGGCGGTCGAAACCATCGTCGAACAGGGTGAGGGGGCGCGCGGCGACTGGATCAAGTCACATTTCGGCACCTTCGTGGGCATCCTCGAAGACCTGCTGGCCGAGCAGGCCGCCGACCCGGATCTCAACCCCGCCCGGCCGGTCGAGCCCGCGTACGTCCGGCTGCCACCCGACGTCGAGGCGGGGACATTGATCGAGGATCCCGTCACCGCGCAGGTCGCCGACCTCGGCAACGGCCTCTACGAGGTCATGCTCCAGGTGCTCAGCCGGTACTACATCCACCACGGCGAGAGCGCAGCCGAGTTCGACACCCTGGCACGCACCGCGAAACATCTCATGAACTGGGTGATGCGCGAGCTAGGCCCTGCGCTAACCGCCTTGCCGGTAGGCCCGTCCCACCAGGGCCGAACCGCCGGTCCCACCTTCGACATCGCCCGGCCCGGGAACTTCCTGCTGCCTCACCAGGATGCAGCCTGGAAGATCATCAAGGAACGGCTCGATGTGCTGCAGGATGCCTGCGAATCACTCAGCAGGCAACCAGGCCTCGGCGCGCTCGCCCCCCTTGCCAGCAAGCTGCAGTCGATGAGCGACGACATCGCGATGCGCGGCTCCGACAACCAGCCATCTGTCGGCGACGTGACCGGTAGCGGGCGATGAAGTGCCCTGCATGTTCAGGCACCCAGAAATGGCATCATGTCATCGCTCTCCTGACGCGGCGATACCCCACCAGCATGCGTAGGCCATACGCCAGCAATGCCGCGGCGACGCCGACTACGACGGCCGCAGTCAGTGGCACGCCCGTACTGTCGAGCAGCAACGCGGCACCCGAGCCGACCACGATGGAGTTAATCGCAGCGATCATGCTGGCGCTGGTGAAGAAGATCTCCGCGTCGCTGGTGCGCAAGCCGCTGCTGGCCAGCGCCGCCGCCGTCGTGTCGCTTGGGGAAGTGAAGAACTCGGCCACAGCCGGGTCTAGCGTGACGTAGTAACGGCGGATGGCCTCGATGCGCCGTAACAAGACAGCGTTCTCCACGGCGGTTTGCACCAGCCGCACGAACGTGAAGACGCCCCAGGATGATCAGGGCAGGCAGGACGGTGGCCAGCACCGGCGCCAAACGGTGTGTGGCGGCGGCGAAGAAGCCGAAGGCCACCAGCGAGCTGGACCCGCAGGTCAGGTAGGCCGCCGACCGACCGACCGCCTCGCTGACGGTCGTGCTCCGCGCCGACTGCAGAACGAAGTGCTCGGTCACCAGTGCCGAAATGAACGTCTGGCTTGGCTGCGGATGGCCCTCCGTGGCGGCACACTCCAGTCCTCTGCGACGGGATTGGTGCACCCTGGCTGATCGTCCCAGTCCGGCGACCTTGCCCGGTGAGGCCGTTGTCTCTGTGAAAGCTCTCGCTTCGAGGGCCAACTGCTTGTAATGGCCACTTTTCAGACCGAACGGTGGTGCTCTAGGTTGCCGCCTACTGCGTAACAATAGTTAGCGTAACCAGGTCAGCTACAAGGAGACCAAGTAGACGGTACGCCTGACACCGGATGCGGGATCCGCACCAGATAGCTGGGGTAATCCAGCTGATGGCCCGTCATGACGACCGCTACACCGGGCTTTCCACGCGGAGAGCAAGGGTCGCGCTACAGCGCATCCTTGGGCCGGTCGGCAAGCCCGAGATCGAAAACGTCGAATACTCCGGGCGGCAAATCACCGGAATCAGGTGACCGCCGATCACCGCGCCGGCCGTCATAACGACCCCGGCTCAACGGCGATCCTCCGTGAGCACGCAACATAGCGAGAGCGCCCGAAGCGCCGAGGCCGCCGACAGCGGTCGGGAAAGGTCCCTGACCAGCCGGGAACGCCGCAACAGGGCGAGCAACATCGGCCGCACCGAGGCAAACCGGGCCTTACCCGTCAGACGCCCCTCCCTGTCGGGAGGTTCCCTGTCGACCATGCACTCGAAGGCATGGTTAAGCGATTCCTCGACTTTGCGGAGCGCCGCTCGCAGGTTGGGTTGGCGCGTAGTTTCAGCGAGTCCGAAGGTAATATCAGCCCGATCAGCTACGGCAGGAGGCAGCTCGTCGCCCCGGGCCTCTCCGGCCCGGACGCGCCGCTGCGATCGAGGACTGTCGTAGCCGACAGTGGCCGCGCGAATCACCGTGATCCGGTGACGCCTTCTCACTTGCCTGGCGGCAAGTCTGGTACTGGTTCGCCTCCCCTCATCCTCAGGCCGTTGAGTGCGCAACTACGATGCCGGGGCGACCCGGCCTCCTGGCATAGAAAGGCAGCGTTATGGCTACCGCCACGGTGCAGATCCCGGCAACGGGCACCTACCGGATCGACCCGGCCAGTTCGTCGGTCAGCTTTACCACCCGGCACATGTTCGGACTGGGCGCAGTAAAGGGAACCTTCGGGGTGCTCTCCGGGGAAGTGACCATCGCCGACCCGGTGACCGCATCGACCGCGCGGGCGGTGATCGATGCCGCCAGCTTTTCCGGCGGGCACCCCCAGCGCGACAAGGATGTCAAGTCAGCGAACTTCCTGCACGTCGAGGAGCACCCGCACATCACGTTCGAGTCCTCCGACCTGGCTCGGGAAGGTGACGCCTGGCTGCTGCACGGGCAGCTCACCGTCCGCGGCCACAGCGCCCCGGTGGCGCTGGCCGTGACCGAATCCCGCGCCAGCGGTGACGGCCTGACCCTGCGCGGCACCACCCGGATCGACCGGTACGCATTCGGCCTGTCCAAGAAGAAGGGCCTGGCTGCCCGGTACCTCGACCTGGAGATCACTGCCCAGGCCTCGAAACATTCGCCAGATGCTCGCGCTGCGAATCAGCGGCGGCGGTGAGCGCGCCGACGGTTCCGGGAAGATCCAGGTCGAGCGGCGCGTTGACCGTAGAGGACACGACATATCGTGTTGCCAGCGTATGTCTGGGGCCCGACGGGCTCCGGGTCTTGAGAGGTGAGTGTGATGACCGGTTGGTACGCGGAGCATACGCCCGACAGGTCTGCCAAGGTCGTGATCGCCGTGACGCTGCTGGCGCTGCTGCTGGTGGCAGCCGTGCCGGCGGCCTTGCTGGCCGCGGTCGTGATGATGATCCTGGGACAGGTCGTCGGCGGGCTCGCGCTGTTCGGCGGTACCGTCCTCGCCGCCGCAATTGCTGTCGCGCTCGCGGGCGTGAGCGGGATGCGGCAGCTGCGCAAGCTCTTGTCCTGGGGCAGCTCCCACGCAATGTGGTTGACCGACAGCCAAGACACCGACGTCGCAGAGCGAGAGGGTAGCGATTACGCCAACCTGGTGCAGCTGGACAGCAGCGAGTACACCGAGGTTCGCTGACCAATCCCCGCTTATCTGATTGCCGTTCCAGTTTGCCGGTGGCGCGGAAGGGTGCGCACGATAGACCTGCCGTCAGCTAGCTGATCTTGAACCAATCCGCAACGTGCCTGCCTCGGCCCGCCGCAGCGCAGCCCTTCAAAGTCGGAGCCGGTGTACGGCACAACGCTGCGCACGGCTGCGGCGTCTACGTAGCTGACCCCATTGCATCGGGCAGTTTTTGCCGGGAGGCCCCATGGCGGTGAGCGGACGCTGGAGCGTTACCGCCGGCTTGGCGCTGGTGATCATCACCGGCGCCGGGTGTACCGGCAGTGCTCTCGGCCGGGTTGCCCACACGCCAACCAGATCCGCGGTGTCCGCTCGGGGAAATGCGTGCCGCTCGGCGCCGAACGCGCATCGGAGGCAATCGTCTCCGTGGCCATCTCGATCGGTCGTGGACGAGGGAGTTGCCGAACGGATCGCTGACCAGGTCCTCGACAGCGCCGCAGGAGCCGTATTCCTCCTGGTTTCCAAGACGAACGCTCCGGTGCGAGGGCCATGGGCGTTGTGTGGCATCAGCCTGGCCACCGGGGCAGTACGGCAGGGACCGACATTCTCGGTTGGCAGCATTGCTATAGCCTCGGGGCACTTGTGGGTATACGGCGCACCCGGGACCGGAACGTCACAGGTCATCACCGAGATCAATCCGCTGACACTGCGACGCGTCAGGTCGATCTCTGTGCCCTCAGGGTCGGTGGCGGTCACCGCCGGGCCTGCAGGCTCGGTATGGATCGGTTCCAATCGGATGCTGCTGCGGGTAAGCACCTCTACTGGTGCCACTCTCACGAGGGTTACTTTGCCTTCCGGCCTGGCAGCGGACGATGTCTCGGTGAACCCCGGACACGCGACCCTGTACGTGTCGGCCGCCCACGTGGTCCACGGCGGCATGAGCGGTCTCGTGATGCTCGAATACGACGCCCGCACAGGGCGCAAGCTGGCGGCAGCGAACGGCGGGCTCATCAGTGATTCGGTAATGGGAGCCACACTCACTCCCGTGTCAGCAGGCATATGGGCGTCGTTCCGCACCGGGATGCTGGGACTGACCATCCACCTCAGTGCGAGGGGCCTGCGGGCGATCGCCCCGCCTGGTCCGGGCATCGGGCTGACCCCCGCAACCGGAGTGTTCCACTGGCCCATGTTCGAGACCACCGCCTACGGCGGCGGCGCGCTGTGGGTCGCAAATCAGATCGGAATCGTTGCCTGCCTCGATGCGCGGACCGGCAAGATACGAGCCAGCGAACGCGTCCCACAGCCCCAACTGATCTACTCGATCGAAGCCATCGACCCAACAGCGCGGGTGATCTACGCCCTCGATGACCGTGGCCTGCTCCGAATCAACCCTCCTCGCGAATGTTGGAACTAGCAGGTCGGCACTCTATCGCCCTGTCTGATCACGGTCGTAGCGAGCCTTGCCGCTAGGTCGTTCCAAAATGTACGAAACATACAGGATTGATGTAATGATGCGCACATAGGTGAGCTCATCTTGATCCGGCTGTTCCGGCACGCCGCCCCAGGGACGCTCAGCACCTTGGGCACGGAGCACGATCATGCGGTTATCTCAGCATGCAACGTCGCTTAGCGTTTGCCCGTTGACGTCGGCGCGATCCGCGGTCACATTCGCGGAGGACGGCCCGGTCACGGTCGCGCTCCGTGGGATCAGGACGGATGTGCGCCGCCAAGGAATCCCTGCATCAATCGCGGACTGCCGACCAAGTGACTAACGGTTGAGCGAGGCAGAACCGGGCATGCAGAGACGGAAACAAGTGCCGTCGACGACGACGATCGTCGCCCTGTCGCGCGACCATCTGTCGCTCTCGCTGGGCTGGCCGAGGATGACCATTCCCGCTTCGCAACTGTCCGTCAGATCATTGCGAATGGAGATTGTCATGAGCTCCTCTTCTACCACTTTGCCCAGCCCGCAGGGACCCGGCTCCGTTTCCGGCGCGCCGAACCTCCCTGCCGGGTTTACCGACATCTTCACGAGCCGGTACATCGATGCCGGCGGACTGCGGCAGCACGTGGTGATTGGCGGCAATGGCCCGCCGCTGCTGCTGGTGCACGGCTGGCCAGAGACCTGGTACGCCTGGCGGCTTGTGATGCCGGCCCTTGCCCGGGATTTCGAGGTAATCGCGCCAGATCAACGCGGCATCGGGTTGACCGACAAGCCGAGGGACGCACGATATGACCCTGGCACGCTAGCCAACGACCTGGTCGCGCTGATGGACGCGCTTGGCCACCAGCGGTTCGCCGCGGTCGGCACCGACACCGGGCTCCCGATCAGTTATGCGCTGGCCGCAGATCATCCGGATCGGGTCGATCGCGTGGCTCTTGCTGAGGTCCCCGGGCCACCTGGGGCAGTTCCTCAGGCAGGTCTCTTTCTCCCCGAGCAGCTCAACAACAAGCTCTGGCACATTACCGTCAACCGCCTCGACGAGCTGAACGAGCAGTTGGCCAGGGGACGGGAGGACCTCTACTTCGGCTACGAATTCAACATCCAGGCAAACAAGAAGCTCCCAGCCGACGTGATCAATTACTACATCGGCCTCCTCAAGAACCCAGAATCCTTGCATGGGACCTTCGCGTTCTACCGCGAGTGGGACACCATGATGGCCCAGAACGCCGAGCGCAAGAACCGGCCGCTGACGATGCCGGTCCTGGGGATCGGTGGCGAGACGAGCCACGCCGGCGAAGTCGCGAACGCGATGAAGTCCCTGGCAAACGATGTACAGAGCGCGGTTATCCCTGGCGCCGGACACTGGTTCGCTGAGGAGGCCCCGCAAGAGACACTGGCGGCCCTGACTCCGTTCCTGGCTCCGTACCAGGCCGCCTGGCGCTGACGCGGCGCCCAAGTCGCATAGGACGGCCTGCTCGGCATCGACCACCAAACCAAGCCAACCAGGGAGGCACATGTCTGGCATGACCGGAACCTCAGCGGGCGCCCAAGCAATCCGACCGTTCACAGTACCGATCATCTCCGATGCAGAACTCGAGAACCTGCGCGCGCGCATCACGGCCACCCGCTGGCCAGACCCCGAACTTGTCGCCGACCACTCGCAGGGCGTGCAGCTGGCGACGATCCAAGAACTCGCGCGCTACTGGGCGGCCGATTACGACTGGCGCAAGTTCGAGGCGAAACTGAGCGCTCTCCCGCACTTCATCACCGAGATCGACGGGCTGGACATCCATTTCATCCACGTCCGCTCGCCACACGAGAACGCGCTGCCGGTCATCACCACGCACGGGTGGCCCGGTTCGATCATCGAAATGCTGAATATCATCGACCCGCTCACGAACCCCGCCGCGCATGGCGGGAGCGCAGCGGACGCGTTCGACGTGGTCGTCCCGTCGATTCCGGGCTACGGGTACTCCGGCAAGCCGCGGGACACCGGCTGGGGCCCCGAGCGCATAGCAGGCGCCTGGGCCGAGTTGATGAAGCGCCTCGGCTACACGCGGTACGTGGCGCAAGGCGGCGACTGGGGTGCAATCGTCACGGACGTGATGGCCGCCCAGGAACCCCCCGGCCTCATCGGCATGCACACCAACATGGCCGGTGTTCTTCCGCCTGATGTTTCGACGGCGCTCGCGCGCAACGTCCTAGGGGCCGGCGGCCCGCCCCCGTCCGGCCTGTCCGCTGCAGTACCTACGAGCAGCTGAACCGCTTCTTTACAAAGGGCATCGGCTACGGGATCGAAATGGGGACACAGCCGCAGACGCTCTACGGCATCGCGGACTCGCCCGTCGGCCTGGCTGCCTGGATGATCAACCACGACGAGTCCAGCTACCAGGACATCGCCGAAGCCTTCGCGGGACATCCGGTCGGCAACCTGACCCGAGACGAGGTACTCGACAACGTCACGTTCTACTGGTTCACCAACACGGGGATCTCTTCCGCGCGCCTGTACTGGGAGAGCACCGTCGGATTTTTCGACGTCAAGAATGTGTCGATCCCGGCAGCGGTGAGCGTCTTCCCGCACGAGATCTACAAGGCCCCGCGCAGCTGGACGGAGCGGGCCTACCCCAATCTCATCTACTTCAACGAGGTCGACAGAGGCAACCATTTCGCCGCCTGGCAGGAACCGACGCTGTACACCTCCGAGGTCCGCAGCGCATTCCAGTCGCTGCGCTAGCGAGGGACCGGCTGGCAGCGCGCGCCAGTCGACCGTTCGCACCCTTCAGGTTCGGCGCGTCAGGTGCAAGATCGCGTGTCCACGCATTTCGCCAGCGCAGAACGCGTCGCCGCTTGGTAAGTAGCCATGGCGCTGTCGTGGGTATGGAGGGTTGGATGACATCTGCACCGGCTTCTGTCACGCAAGAGCGCCAGACACAGCCTGCTGACCGGCGATGGCTGGTGCTAGTCGTCGTTTCCATCGCCCAACTGATGGTGGTGCTGGATGCGACGATAGTTAACATCGCACTGCCTTCTGCGCAGCGCGCGCTGGGTTTCCCCAACAGCGACCGGCAATGGGTCGTGACGGCCTATGCCCTCGCCTTCGGCAGCTTGCTGTTGGTAGGCGGCCGTCTTGGCGACATGTTCAACCGGAAATGGATCTTCATCACCGGTCTGGTGGGATTCGCCATAGCCTCTGCCGTCGGTGGCGCGGCCGGGTCATTCGTCATCCTGGTGACGGCTCGGGCGCTGCAGGGTGTATTCGGCGCGCTGCTCGCGCCGTCGGCCTTGGGCACGCTCGTCAGCACCTTCCGGGATCCGCAAGAGCGAGGGAAGGCGTTCGGCGTCTTTGGCTCCGTCGCTGCGGGTGGGGGCGGGATCGGACTGATTCTGGGTGGGCTGCTCACCCAGTACCTGTCGTGGCGATATTGCCTGTACGTCAACCTAGTGTTTGCCGCGATCGCGGTGGCCGGCGCCCTAATCTACATCCGCGCCAGCAGCCCCGCCGCCCGGCCGCGGATGGACTGGCCAGGCACGGTGCTGGCCTGCGCCGGGCTGTTTCTCATCGTTTTCGGCTTCTCCCATGCGGAGACCTCAGGCTGGACCTCCGCGCTGACGCTTGGCTCTCTGATACTGGGCCCGGTACTGCTTGCGGGATTCGTAGCAGCCGAGCAGCGATCTACGCACCCGCTGCTGCCTTTGCGGGTGATCGTGGATCGTACCCGGGGCGGCTCCTATGTGGCCGTCTTCATATCCGGGATCGCGATCTTCGGGACGTTCCTGTTCCTGACCTACTACCTGCAGCTCATCAAGGGCGAGAGCCCGCTGACAACCGGATTGCTGTTCCTGCCGATGATCGGGTGCATCCTGATCACCTCTAACCTGTCTAGCATCGTGCTCCTGCCCCGGGCCGGCCCGCGGGTGCTCATCGCGGCCGGCATGCTGCTGGGCGCGGGCGGGATGGTGTACCTCACCCAGGTAAGCGTTACGTCCAGCTACGTCGCCGGCGTGCTGCCCGCGCTGCTCATCCTCGGCCTGGGCTTCGGTCTGATCTTCGCCCCTGCGATCAACACCGCTACAACGGGAGTCAGCCGCGCTGATTCCGGAGTAGCTTCTGCCCTGGTCAACACGATGCAGCAGGTCGGCGGCTCCATCGGGACGTCCGCCCTCAGCACCATCGCGCTAACGGCTACCGCCAGCTACCTGGTCGCACACCATGGGAGCCCGGCAGCGCCAGCGATCGCGGCGACCCACGGTTACACCCTGGCCTTCACCGTCTCCGCTGCGCTGCTCGGACTTGGCTGCATCCTCGCGGTGGTCCTGCTGCCGTCCAAGCACAGGCTTGACGAACTAAGGCAGGCCGCAGCCGTTCCTGGGGTGGCCCCGGCTGTGGCCGCGCCAGCCACCGTCTCGGCGCAGCCTGCAGCAGCACTGCCCGCGGGGTCGCGGCCGGGGTTTGAAGCAATCCCGGTGGCGCTTTGCAGTTGCTCGCCGGTAGTCAGCCCGCAGCGCGAGCCGGCAGGTACGGCGGTCCGCGGATAGCTATGGCGGGTCACGGTGCACATGCGGTTCGCGCGCGCGTGCGCCGTGCCATGTTCGCAGCACACAGGTGCATGGGTATCTTCCCGCAGTGAGCAATGGCACGCCGCCCGCGACAGACGTGCGCCTGGTGGTCGGTTATGACGGATCCGCGCCGGCTACTAGGGCGCTCGATGCCGCAGTGAACTTGCTGCAGGGCCGAGCGGGCGGTATCGACGTCGTCTACGTGGCTCACATGCCGAGCATGGCCGCGCTATCGGCCGGTGCCGTAACCGAACTGGAGACCGGCTTCGACGACATCGAGCGGGAGTTGCGCACTAGGGTGCGCGAACAGCTGCGCGGACGCGAGGAGCGCTGGGAATTCGAACGGCGCCAGGGCATCATCGCAGAGGAGCTACTCGCGACGGCCAAAGACACCAGCGATGCCCACACCGATGCGACCGTCGTGATCGTTGTCGGGAGTTCCTCACAGGTCACGCACCGCGTGGTCGGCTCGGTCGCCGTCGGCTTGGCCCGTCACTCGCCGGTACCCCTCATAGTCGTTCCCTAGACCCTGCTCACGCCCGTGCGGCCGCCGCCATGTCTCCGCCCAGGCGAATATCGTCCTCTCCTCCTCGGGCGTACCATCAGCGCCCATGAATGTGAGATGGACCAGTTTGTGCACAAGGACCGTCGCCAGGCCTCCGTCAGCGTCCCAGGCGATGAAGTTGACCTGCGCAAAGTACGGCTCGAACCGCTCCCGGCTGGCGTCGGGGCCGGGCCGGGAGTTGCGCCGCGTTGCACGGACACGAAGTCGTCGGCGAACAGCTACGTCAACGCCACGGTATCGGCAGAGAGGTGAGCTTGGCGCTGGACACCTCGAGAGCCTGCAGGATGTTGCCGTCCTCTGCCCCTGGCTAGTGCCTTACCCTGAGCAACCATGATCCTTTTCAGGTCGCCAGCGTCCGAGCCTGGCTCGCGACCGGGCCCGACGGTCCATCGGCATGCCCACATCCGGCCGGTGCGCCCATGACACCGCCATCCCCAAGCGACCCGATGGCTGCTGTCAACGACGTGCTCAGCCAGGTAATCGATGTGGCGATGGCTCTGCGGCAGGCGCACCGCAGGGTGCCAGAAGAACACGAGCTGCACGCGGAACTGGACCAGCTGCTCAGCGACGCCAGGTCGTGGGCTGAGTGGCTAATGGAGGCCGACACCGCACGCGGAGTGTCAGCGCTCGCCTACATGCCGAGCGTGGCAGGCCGGCGGCGGCCCGACCTTGGGCACGGTTCGCTGAGCGACGATGACGTCCGTCGGATACTCGCCGCGCAGCTGGAGGGCCTCGCCAGCCATCTGCTCGCGGCGTTGTCGCAGCCGGAAGACGATCACATTCGCGACCTGCTAAACCGCATCAACGCCGAGCTTCAGGCTCATCTCGCAGCCCTGAGCTAGGCCAGGCGGTGGCAACGTACACCGATCGCAACAACGGGCAGGCGTGGCGGCTCTCGCGGTGCTTCTCGCCGCCTGCGCGGGGCTCGGTGGACGTGTTCGCGTTCTCCGGACTGCTCCAGATGCCGCGCGCGCACTGCCACTGCTGCTTGGCGAAATGGCGATCCTGGTGGCGCTGCTGCCAGCTGGAGCGACAACATCGGGCGTCGTCCTATTCAAGCTGCGATCGGCGGCGCGTGGTGTTCCGGTTGTGCTTCTCGCTTGTCGCCGGGTTGCCAGTCCCGATGAATGTCAAAAGCCGCTTGTCGTTGGCGGGCAGCCGCCTGGGTACTTCCAGCTGTCGAACCACCGCCCGATATGCCTGGCAGTAGCAGGCGGATCGTCGGGCGGCGCCGCCACTGCGGGGACACCTGGGCCGCTCCACAGGTTGGCGCCGTGGAAGACCGAGCGTGGAAGGGCGATAAAACGCGGCTGGATCACCCTGTTAGTGAAGTCCGTGATCGAGACGCAGCTGCCCGTCACTGCGAGCGAGTTCACGTTATAGCTGATCATCAGGGTGCGCTTGGTGGACAACGCGGGCTCGGCCCTCGCCTCGTACATGATCTGATACCGGTCCCTCTGGGTCAGCCCAATCCCTGGTGCGCGATAGAGGAGCAGGGCCGCCCTCCGATGAAATGGACCCCATGGTCTCGGCCCTGGGTAGGCAACGATGCGAGGGCTGCCGAGTCCTCCTGCATGCTGGATGAGCCAGTAGCGACCTGCTGCTGAGATGACGCTGAAACCGGTGTCCAGATTGGTGCCGGCTGCGATGGGCCGCGCTCCAGCCTGGCCGGCGGACCACCGACCTCCGCCAGCGTAGAACTGCCAGGCTGATACGTCGCGCAGCCGGGAGGGCTTCACCCGTGCCAGGTAGCCTTCCCGCACCGCCGAGGTCGGATCAGGACTCTGCCAGCCGTAGATGAACAGCATGCTGCGATGCCGGAGGACCGCGGCTCCCCAGATGATCGGAGTTCCTACGCCATACGGCCGGTACGGCGGCACCTTCGTGAAACGCGGCCGGATGACTGCACCGAATGCCGGGCCGCGACCGGCACGAGCGAGGTGGCTGACGGGGAAGTCAGCGATGACAGTTCCGACCGGTACGAACGGCACGCGGCCCGGCTTGAACCGGTTGTAGAAGCGGAGCACCCGCGAACCGATCCTGACCCCGTCGGCGGCCCAGTAGCGCTCCTTCGTTGCTCCGCCGGCATTCGCTACCGAGACCACCGATACGGCGTGGCCAGGCTCGCCTGCGCGCGGGCAGGCCTGACCGCCCGTGAGCGTCACGAACCTGCTGTGGCCGCCTCGGTTGGTCTGTATCACCACGAGGTTGTGCACGAACCCGCTTTGCTGAGAGAACCCGATCCTCGGGCCAGCAGGGCCGAGGGAGCTATCGGAGAAGAACCAGGCAATCTGGGTTTTGCTCAGGCGGGTGGCCGCGACCCCGTCGCCTCCTGACCTGTCGGCGCAGGTGGACTTGTTGGAATAGGTGACCCACTGGCGGTCGAGCATGGCGGGCGCTATGAACCCATCGTTGCGCGGTCGCACCTGGCCGTGACCAGCGCTCGTGGCCGACTCGGCTTGCACCTGGCTCCTGACCAGGACGATGGCCGCCAGCGTCACGGCGAACGCGACAACGAAGACGCAGAGCGCAATCGCCAGTTCTGGCATGCGATGCCGAAAAACCATCGGACGAGACTCCCGGGGCCAAGCCAACAGCGCGGCCTAAAGGCGCTCCAATCACCGCCTAATGGACCGTAGCAGGATAATTTAACCGCGATTGCGTCGTCCCCGCCGGCAGATCGCGGCGTTCGACCCCACCGACCTGCTGACCGCGCTGATGTGAGCGGTGAAAGGCGATTGCGACTTCATCCGGTCGCTCAGCTGTCTCCCCATTGGTTGACGTGCAGCGCGATGTGGTCGATGTAGAACCGCGCGGGTTTCGGGATCAGGGTGGTGGGCGGGCATGGCCGCAGCGTCATCGGGGGCCGGGGGGTCTGGGTGAAGTCGAAGTCGTTGATGAGGTTGCCGAGGATGGAGGCGTTCTCGCGGACGGTGGGGCGGGGGTCGCGGCGGCCGTCGGTGGCGGGGTTGAGCCGGGCGCCGCCGAGGAAGTCGTCTTCGATGAACTTCAGGTACGCATCGGTGGTCAGCATCTGGTGGTCGATGAAGCCTTTCTTGGCGTACGGGCTGATCACCAGGGCAGGTTCCCGGATGCCGTAACCCTGGCCGTCGACCGCCGGCGGCGCCACGTGGTCGTAGAAGCCGCCCCAGTCATCCCAGGTCAAGAAGATCGCCGAGGACGTCCAGTCCGGGCTCCGCATGACCGCGTTGATCACCTTGGTCACGAACCGCTGGCCGGTGCTGACCAGCGCCGGGCCGTGCTCG
>DATAEH010000157.1:0-28456 GCA_036258115.1 Streptosporangiaceae bacterium | reverse complement strand
CACCCTGCGGCTGCAGTACTAGCCGCCTGTTACCGCGAACCAGGCTGCTGTTCCGGTCGGACCCGTGACAAACACAATGGGAGCGAAACAAGGACTCGGCAGGCTCACATTGGCATCGATCTTTGAGTTACCCGCGGGATCAGCAGGGAAGTCGCCAGTGCTGATGTTAGTGACCGTGGCCGTGTTGCCTGCGCCGATGCTCTGGCAACTGACCAGAGCGCGGAAGCTAGTGAACGGATTGGTTCCCTGCAAAGCAGGCGGCACGGGAGCTTGCCTGGCCAGGACCAGCCCGCGCACCTTCACCAGCAGGTGGCCGTCTCGCTTGAGCGAACCGCTCGCGGCAGTCAGCTCCCAGGGCAGCCCGCCGCCAGGTACGCCGCGGATCGCGTTGGCCGCGCCCACCTAAGGACCGGTGACCGGCGCCATCGCCGAGAATTTGAGAACCGTCGCCGGGCCGGGACCGTCGGAGGCAGCGGCGCCTTGAACTGCCGCGGCGATCACGAGTCCCGCGGCACCAACGGCGGCCAGTAGCCAGGTGATCTTGCGCATCTCACACCCCTTCATTGGGCGCGCGGACAGTAGACCGCGCACCGTTGCCGGATATGGGTCTCGCGCTTCACACGTGCTACTGGCGCGTAGGGTTCAACCTTCAGGCAAAGAACGGCCACTGGTCGCCGACAATTGGCGACCGTGGGATTGGAGGCCCTGATGACTCAGCCACCGAGGATGGACGTGACGTCGGTGACAATCGGCGCACCCAACCCGCGTGAACTAGCGGCCTTCTACTCCCGGATGCTTGACTGGCCGATCGCGGTTGAGGAACCGGCACGGCCGGGCTTCCCGCCGGAAGACGGGTGGGCACAGCTGCGCCCGCCGGAAGGCAAGATAGGGCCGCGGCTGAACATCGAGTACGAAGCCCAGTACACGCCGCCGGTCTGGCCGAGCGAAGTCGGCAAGCAGCACATCACCGTGCATCTGGACATCGCTGTCCGCGATCTCGAATCGGCCGTCGCCTGGGCGATTGATGCTGGCGCCGTACTGGCCGCCTTCCAGCCACAGGAGGACGTGCGCGTGCTGCTCGACCCGGCCGGGCATCCGTTCTGCCTCTTCTCCGGCTGACTGGTGACCGAGCGAACCTTCCCCGATGCAGACGCACAACTCCTGCCTAAGTGGCGCGGCGATAAATCACCGCACCGCTGGCGCAGGTCTGAACGACCTGAGCACGCAGCAAAACCTCCGGTCCATCGATGAACGGATCGGCATCCAGCACCACGAAGTCTGCCGATAGTCCTGCGCGGAGGCGTCCGAATGCGCCGTCTCCGCGGCACGCCCACGCCGAGTCCGCGGTTCCGTGGATGATGGCGTCGCTTAGCGGAAGCGCGAAATGCGGGAGATAGGGCTCCAGCGGGGGATTGAGCGCGGATCGCCGGGTGCTTGCGATGAACATGTTGTGCAAGGGGGACAACGGCGCGGTGGGCGTGTCGGTGCCGAAGGCCAGCAGCGCTCCCGCCGACCTCATTTCCGGCCAGGCGAATCCTCGCTCGCCGCGGCTGTCGCCGAGCATGGCAAGCCAGTTGCTGATGATGGCCGGGTCGCAGTGCACGGGCTGCATAGACGCGGTCACCCCGAGGCCCGCCAGCCGCTGCACGTCGGCTCGGTCGACGTATTCGAGGTGCTCGATCCGGTGCCTCCGATCCCGCGGCGCGTTGCTGTCAATTGCCTGCTCCAGCGCCTGCAGAGCAGTCCGCACTGCCCGGTCGCCGATCGCGTGCATCGCGATCTGGAGCCCGGCCGCGTCGGCCGCCGTCACGACCGGCACAAGGGCGTCGAGGTCCCAGATGGGGTCGGCGTTGCTCCCGTTCGCGTAGGGCTCGAGCATGGAGGCGGTGCATCCGTCGATGACGCCGTCCACGACCAGCTTGATCCCGGCGATCCGCAGGCGCTCCGAGCGCTGGCTGCGGGCGAGTTCGGCGGCTCGTTCGACCTCTGCGAGGTGACCGGCGGCGGAGCCGCCGCGCGGGACGATCCAGTGCGCGATGACCCGCAGGTCGAGCGTGCCTGCCTGGTCGGCCCGGTCCAGAGCGGCCAGCGCGACGTCATCCAGAGCCATGTCGACCACCGTGGTAACGCCGGTGGATGTATAGGCCGAGATGATGGCCGCGAGCGCGCGGTCTCGGTCGCGGTCGGTGGCAACCGAATCAAGGAACGGCCAGGCCAGGGTCGACGCCGCCGTTTCCTCGAGAAAGCCGGTCGCTTCACCGTCGGCGTCCCTAGCGATGCGGCCGCCGATCGGGTCAGGAGTGCTTCCGGAAACGCCGAGTTCCGCCAGGGCGGCGCTGTTGACCCAGCACGAGTGATAGTCGTTCGCGTCGAGGTAAACCGGCCGGTCGGGCACGACTTCGTCCAGCATCTGTTTCGTCGGGAGCCCGCCCGGCACGGCAGAGAAGAGCCAGCCGCGGCCCATGACCCTCGGAGCGTCAGGCTGCTCTTTGGCCCGGATCGCCAGGCGCTGCTGAATCTCGGGCAGGTCAGCGGCGTCGGTAAGCGGGACGCGCAGCTGTGCCTCGCCCGCCATCAGCAGGTGAGTGTGGCCGTCGACGAACCCGGGCAGCGTCAGCGGGCCGCCGAGTTCCACCTCCTGGCGCTCTGGCCCTGCGGCGTCCCGTGCGGCTCGGAGGTCACCGGCGAAGGTGATCAGCGGTCCCTCGACCACGAGTGCCTCGACCCAGGGCGCTTCACGGTCGGCCGTAAAGATGCGTCCGCCGACATAGAGGACCGGCCGTGAACGGTTAGTTCCCACTCCTGCTCCTTCCGTCTTTCTGCCAGCCCAAGCTGCTGCCCGTCATGTCATTCATCGCCCGGCACTCCGTAACTGGGTGCGGCCGCTGGATCGGTAGCGCGAAGCAGGTAGTCGTTCTCCAGCGGGCGCCAGATCTCCCACAACCGCCCGAGCTCGCCGGTCGGATCCGCATGCCAGTCCACCCGCAGGTCGGTGATTGGCCAGCTCACGTCGCCGACGACCACCAGACCGCAGGAACGCACCGGGCCTTCCTCGCCCCCGGCCGCCTCGCCCGCCCGAAGCGCCTCGAGCAGCCGGTCAGCGAGGTGATCCCGACTGCTCCGTTCGAAGGCGCAGACCATCGCCGCGGGTACCCCCTCGTCGGCCAGCAGGTTGCCGGTGGCAATGCAGTCCTCGCCGGCCACGCTGGCATGCAGGCCGAGAGTGCGAGTCCCCGAGTAGGCCGCTGTCCTGCTGCGAAAGTCGATCACGCCTAGCTGACGGAACGGAGCATGCTGCGTTACCGCGATGACTTCATCGAGCGCATCAGCAGCTGAGCGCCCCGACGAGATACGGTCCAGGACCTGCGGCCCCAGCGAGGGATCGGTGACGTTCTGCGTGGCCACCGCTCCCACCCCGGCACGCGCCCAGGCACACCGGGCGGCCACGGCGGGACTCGAGGACGTCACCACCACGCCGAGCATCCCGGTCCTGGCGCACCTGCCCGCGAGCGAGAACGTCATGGCTTTACCGCGACCGCGGTGACTTCCACCAGCCATTCCGGCCGGGCGAGAGCCTGGACGACCACGCCGGTAAAGCACGGATACACGCCCCGCATCCGCTCGCCGAGCACCCGGTATACGGGCTCGCGGTGGCGGATGTCGGTCAGGTACACGTCGCAGGTGACGATGTGTTCCAGCTGGCCGCCGGCTTCGCCGAGGAGCAGCTCGATGTTGTCCATCACCTTGCTGGCCTGGCCTGCCGCGTCGCCGATCGCGACGGACTCCCGCGTGCGGAGATCCTGCGCCACCTGCCCGCGCAGGTAAATCGTGTTGCCGGCCACCACCGCCTGGCAGAGATCGTTGGAGATGCGCTGCTCGGGATAGGTGTCTGCGGTGTTGAATGGCCGGATCCTGCGGTGCCCGCCAACGGTGATCGACTCGCTCATGCCAGCGACTCCTTCCGCATGCCGAGGGGGTCCTCGATACCCGCCGACTTCGCCATCCGCTCCACGGCAGGGCCGAAGTCGTAGTTGTTGTAGACCGCCAGCAGGTGCGAGAACGGCGGCGACTGGGCGAACAGCTGGAATGTGAGCCGGTGCCCCGCGTAGTCGGAGTTGAGCAGGTCGCGCGCGTAGACGAGGACCTTGCGCCGGTCCTCTGCCTCGATGTCGCCGACCCTGAAGAACTTCGCCAGCCATTCGCCAGGGCCGGACGCCTCGAACGCGGCCGCGCTTGGCACCAGGCTGATCTGGCAGCCGCAGATGTCCCTGACCAGGTGCATCATGTCCGGCAGCTGCGAGCAGGCGTGCACCCGGCCGGTGTACAGCAGCGCCTGGTTGGGCATCAGCAATCCGCCCGGGCTGACCTGCGCCATTTCAATCGAGGCGGCCAGGTGCGCGGCGATGCCCTCGCGGTAACACGCCAGCTGTGCGAGCTTCTCGCGCACTCCCTGGTGCATCGTCACGCCGGTCTGCTTGGAGTTGGCGTACGCGACTCCGAGCATGAGGTCGGCAAGGCGCAGGTGCCGGTGGACGAAGGCGTACATGCTGTAGCGATGGAGTGTCGCCCGGATGAAGGCGGCAGCCCTGGTGTGCCGGTAGAAGAACACGTTCTCCCAGGGGATCTCGACGTCGTCGAAGACGATCAGGGTGTCGATCTCGTCCACGCGGTTGCTGAGCGGGTAGTCCGCGGCGGGCAGCCGTCCGGCGAAACCGGACCGGCAGATGTGCCGGATCCCTGGCGCTCCCATGTCGGCGATGAAGCCGACGGCATATTCCGAGAGAGCGTCGTTGCCCCAGTCGCCGATCGTCGGCTTCACGAAGGCCTGGTTGGCATAGGCGGCTGCGGTCTCGAATTTCGCACCACGCACCACGATGCCGTTGTCTGTCTCGCGGACGACGTGCAGCAGGACATCCGGGTCCTGATCCCGCGGGTGCAGGCTGCGATCACCCTTGGGGTCGGTGTTCGCCGATACGTGGAACGGGTCTAGCAAGGCAGCGCGGCGGACGTGCTGACGGATGTTGACGCCGAAACTCGGGTCGATCTCGTTCAGCACGTCCTGGCCGTCGTAGAGAGACCACATCTCGCCTACGGTCTCGTCGCCGACGCGGGTGACCACGCCGCCAACGTCGTCCAGGACGGTCTCGACCGCTGCGTGCTTGGCATGCCAGTCATGCTTAGTGCGCGGCGGCTTGCCGCCGATGGCGCAGATCTCGGCGGTTTCGTCATCGGTGTAGGTCATGGTGGCAGCAGTTGCCGGGTCGCGTGCCATGTCGTAGATCCGGGCTCGCACGTCGACGATGGGCTTGAACGCGGGATGGGTCGTGACGTCCGCGACCAGTTCGCCGTCGATCCACACCTCGCGGCCGTCCGCAATGGAGTCCTTATACTCCTTGCCTGTCCTGATCACTGTGTTACCTCCGGGTGGAGCCGGGTGATCTCACGCCGGAACGGCACGACCTCATCGCCGGGCAGATCGGCGTCGAACGCCTCGGCGAAGCGGCGCCCTGACCAGACAGCCGCGGCGATCGTGCCGGGAGCCCAGGCGTCGCCTATGGCCCGCACGGAGATGAGTTCGCCTTGCTCCATCCTGGCGAGCAGATCGTGGTACAGCTCGTCGTCGGGCAGTCTGGCGGTCACCAGGACCACGCTGTCGGTCGCGACCTCGCTGACCTGGCCGGTGTAGGTGCAGGCCAGGGTTACCTTGCCGGACTCGATCGCGGTGAGCGCTGTGCTGGTGCGGAGCGCAACGCCGGCGAGCAGCAGCCGGCGCTGGACCTTCTCGACTTCCAAAGTGTTGACCGTCCAAGCCGACACCTGAGCGGCAGGCGTGATGATCTCCACCTCGAAGCCCTCGTTCTGCAGTAGCTCCGCGAGGACGCCGCCCAGGTAGTAGTGGTCGTCGTCGTACAAGACGACGCGGGAGCCTGAGGGTCGCCATCCGGCCATGAGGTCATCAGGAGTCAGCACGTCAGCGCTGGCATCGACCGGGATCGGCCTGGTGTGCCATCTGGCGACGCCGTCGCGCCGCCACGTCGCTCCCGTCGCCACTGCGACGTGCTGAAAGCCGAACTCGATGACGTCGTCGCCGCTCATCCGGCTCTCCCGGTAGACCTCGACGTTGGCCATGGCCTCGATCGCCTGCTGCCGGTAGTCCAGGACGCGGGCCCAGGCCGCCAGCCCTGGCAGCTTCGACTCCCGTGCGACACGTCCGCCGAGGTCGCGGGTGGCCTCAGCGAGCACGACCTCGTATCCGCGAACTCCGAGAGCACGAGCAGCCTCAAGTCCGGCGGGGCCGGAACCGATCACCAGAATCCGCGAGTCCGAGCCGCGCGGCCTGATTCGCTCGGGGTGCCAGCCACGGCGGAACTCCTCGCCCATGGCCGGGTTCTGGGTGCACCGGATCGGCGACATGGTGAAGTCGCCGGAGACGCAGATGTTGCAGCCGATGCATTCGCGAATCGACTCGAGCCTGCCGGTGCGGATCTTCTCGGGCAGGAAGGGATCGGCGATCGACGGCCGCGCGGCCCCGATCAGGTCGAGCAAGCCGCTCTTGACCTGGCGCACCATCAGGTCGGGCGAGGTGAACCTGCCGACGCCGACGACGGGCTTGGTGGTCAGCTGTTTCAGTCCGGCAACGTACGGCTCCTGCTCGCCTTCCGGCCCGAATCTGGAGGTGTTGGAGTCGGCCTCCCACGTGCTGAGCACGAAGTCCCACAGGTCAGGCAGCTCGCCGAGCTCCGCCAGGACCTCTTCGATGTCCCGGCGGCTGATCCCGTCGTCGCCTCGTCCCTCCTCCACGGTGATCCGGCAGGCAACCGCCGCCTGGCCGTCGGCGACCTCCAGGGTGTCTTCGAGGATCTCCCTCAGCAGCCGCATACGGTTCCTGGCGCTGCCGCCGTACTCGTCGGTGCGTTGATTAAAGCGGGGCGAGAGGAAATGCTCGATGCCGCCGAAGGAGTGCCCGGCGTAGACGTACACGAGGTCGTACCCGGCCCGCATCGACCGGATCACGGCATTGCGGTGCCAGCGGCGCAAGCTGGCGATGTCCTGCTTGCTCATCATCCGCGCCTGAACAGGGTCGCAGGAGTAACTGGCAACCGGCAGGTGATGGGGACCCAGCGGCGTTTCCCTGCTGTACAGGTTGGGCGCGTTCATACCGTTGTGGCACAGCTCGATCCCGGCGAGCGCGCCGCCGTCATGAATCGCGTCCGCGATCCTTGCCAGCGCGGGGAGGTCGCTGTCATCCCAGATCCGCAGCTCGATGAAGGGCGTGATGTCGGAGGTCGGGTGGATCTCGACCTGTTCGGTGCACACCACCGCCCAGCCGCCTTCGGCCTTGACCTTGCGCATCGCGGCCTCCGCGCTGGGATCGCGGTAACCCATCCCGTTGCAGTGCGGCACCTGGAAGAACCGGTTCCTGGTGACCAGCGGGCCGATCGCGACCGGCTCAAACAGGATGTCGTACGGCGCTGGCGGCTTGCTCATCTCCGGGTTGGCCATGTCCGTCCTCGTCGCGTCGCCTTTCTTTGCGGTTCACAGCAAACTATTCTGGAAAGCCGGGCCGTGTCCAGAGTGGCGACAGCTCAGATTCCTGCCAAGCTCGGCCAGAGAAGGTGATGGCGTGGCACGAACGAAGGACCAGGCGGCACGCCGGCAGCAGCTGGTGCACGCCACGATCGAGCTGATCGCAGACCACGGCATCGATGCGCTGACCCTCGCCGCGATCGCCGACCGCGTCGGCGTCTCGCATCGCCTGGTGGCGTACTACTACGCCGATCTGGAGTCGCTGGTCCAACAGGCGTACAAGGCAGCCGTCGATCGCTACTACTGGGAGCGCCTCAGAACTCTGGACCAGGCCGCCGCGCCCGAGCGGCGGCTCCTGCAACTGATGCGCTCGGGGCTGCCCCGCCACGAGGACCGGCGGCTGAGCCAGGTCCTGAACGAGATGAGCGTCAGCGCCAGCCGCAGCAGCGTGCACGCCGCGCTCATGGCGCAGCTCTTTGACCGTGAAGTCTCGCTGTACTTGTCGGTTCTCGACGAAGGACAGGCCAGCGGGACCTTCCGGCTCAGCCAGCCGGCGCTGACCGTCGCGCGCAACCTGGTCGCGCTCGAGGACGCATACGGCTTTCATCTGCTCGCGAAGAGCGCATCGGTTGATGCCCGCACCGTGCTCGACGCCCTCGCCGGATATGCCAGCACGGTCACTGGTGCCGACTTGCTCAGCCGGACGCACGCACAATCGACGGCTATGCCGGACCTGTGAAAGATACGGCGCCCAGTTTCACGCTTGCTACCGTTCACCCGTGAAGGCAGCAGTGCACACCAGGTACGGGCCGCCACAAGTCGTCCACGTCACCGAGGTGGTAAAGCCATCAGCACGAGACGACGAGCTCATCGTGAAGGTTCACGCGACGACCGTGAACCGGACTGACAGCGGGTTCAGATCGGGCAAGCCTTTCTTTTCCCGGTTCTTCACAGGGCTCCGCAAGCCGCGCGGCACCGTTCTTGGCAATGAATTCGCCGGGACCGTGGAGGAGACCGGCAGCGGCATCACGTCCTTTGCCCCGGTTGACCGGGTATTCGGCTTCAGCGGGCTCAGCGGGCCGTTCCCCGCCCACGCCGAGTACATCAGGATCCGCCAGGACGGAACGTTCGCGGCCATCCCCGCGAACATCAGTTTTGAGGTAGCCGCGGCCGGCACGGAGGGTGCACACTACGCGCTCTCGAACATCAGGAAGGCCAAGATCGGCAGCGGTCACAAGGTCCTGGTCTATGGCGCGACGGGCGCGATCGGATCGGCGGCGGTCCAGCTGCTCAAGAGCGTTGGCGCCACGGTGACGGCGGTGTGCGCGACACCAAGCCTGGCCCTGGTCGAAGGCCTGGGAGCGGACCGGGTCGTCGACTACACGGCGCAGGATTTCACTAAGGACAGCGAGCGCTATGACGTTGTTTTCGATGCGGTGGGCAAGAGCTCATTCGGGCGGTGCAGAAGGATCCTGCGGCCCGGTGGCATCTACTTGTCGACCGAGGGCGGTGTCGGCTTTCTCCTGCTAATCCTGATCACGCCGCTGCTCCCGGGAAAGACGGCGATGTTCGCGGGGCCGCGGCTCGATCAGGCAACAGTTCAGCACCTGGCCGGCCTTATGGAGGGCGGACAGTTCAGGCCGGTCATCGACAGGAAGTATGCGCTCGAGGACATCGTGTCGGCCTACGAGTATGTGGAGACTGGCCAGAAAATCGGCAATGTCGTGATCACTGTGCGCCCCTGAGCCGGTCACGCCGTTAGCAGGACCGTCCTTAGTCAAACCAATCAGCGAGGAGATGCACGCGGAGAGGAGCCCTCCCGGGTGCGCGTCAACGCCGTCCGCTTCACTCCGTCGGCGCGCACGGCATGGCACTCGCACGCGGTCGGCCAGACCCTGTATGTCACGGAAGGGCGCGGCCTAGTCCAAGCGCGCGGCGGCGACATCCAGCAGATCAGGGCCGGGGACATCATCTACACGCCGGCGGACGAATGGCACTGGCACGGCGCGGCCCCTGACCATTTCATGAGCCATCTATCGATCACCGAAGCCGTTTCAGGTGACGAGCGGCCGGATGCGGACTGGGGCGCGCACGTATCGGACGCCGAATACAACGGCCGGGTGACGTGACATGATCACGAAGGCCCCGCTGTCGGGTACGCACGGCCCGGCGAACTCGGTCAGGAGTCCGCGATCGGGCGGCCGACGACCAGCGCCTCGCGCATGGCAGGATCTAGCTCGCCGTAGCTTGCGTCGGGCAGCACGCCAAGCGCGTCAAGCGTCTTGGAGAAGAAGCACCGGGCTGCAGCCGCAAGGACCACATCCATGATGTCCTCCTGTGCCAGACCGAGGTGGCGCAGCCGTTGCAGGTCAGCCTCTCTGATGGAGCTGGCGTCGTCAGCGACTCGCTCGGCGAGGTCCATGACCGCGACGTCGGTCTCGCTGAGACCAGCGGAACGACGGTCGGCGGCGATCTGAACCACGGGCTCGCCGAATCGTTCGGCCAGCACCGATCCGTGCGCCAGGCTGCAGTAACTCGAACGGAGCTTCCTCGCGGCGGCCAAAGTTGCCAGTTCGTACCTGCGCAGGTCCATTCCTGCCTTGATCGCGGTGTTCAGCTGAACCCACGCAGCGTAGACCGCTGGCCGCGGCTCGAAAGCTCGTTCATAGTTCGTCACCATGGCCGTCATTGTGTCTTACGACGTCAAAGACTGGGCAGGCCGGACGTCAGCGGTCTTAGAGCAGGCGCAGCCGGGACGGAGACGAACCCAGCGGCGGGGGGAGCTCAAGCGGCCGGGCCCCAGGCTCGATCGAACCGAGGATCGACGGATGGCGGGCGCCGGTCGCGGCCGTCACCGAGCCCGGCCGCCCGTTCCAGGTCAGGTACCCCAGGACTGCGAACGCCAGTGCCTCCTTGGCCTGGACAGGAACGCCTAGCTCATCGGTAGTAAGGACCGTCACGTCAGGCGACGCGGACCTGAGCCAGGCGACCGTCGTGGCGTTCTTGCTTCCGCCGCCAGACAGAACAAGCTCGGCTAGCCGGTAGGTGCGGCTCGCCTCGGCCAGCAAGTCGACCAGCAGCCGCGTGACGGTCGCGACGACGTCCTCACCAGCGGGGGAGGGCTCGAGATCAGCCACCATCTGGTGCAGGTACTCGGCGTTGAAGTGCTCACGGCCCGTGCTGCGCGGCACTGACAGGCGGTAGTACCCGTCGGCCTTCAGCAGCGACAAAAGCTCATCGAGGACCTGCCCGCGCGCGGCGATGGCTCCGTCTTCGTCAAAGGGCAGCCGCCCGCGGCCCGCCTGCGCCGCGGCCGGGTCCATGAGCGCGCCGGCCGGGCCCACGTCGTAGGCGGTCACCACCTCGCCATCCTCGACAACGGTGAGGTTGGCAATCCCGCCGAGGTTGACGGCGGCAACACGGCCCCCTCGGCCACCGTGGCCCGCCCGGCCTGCGAGCAGCAGCGCGTCGAACATCGACACGAGCGGGGCTCCCTGACCGCCAGCTGCGACATCGCGGCTGCGAAGGTCTGAGATGACCGGCACGCCGAGCAGTTCCGCGATGGCGCTCGAGTTGCCGAGCTGGAGCGTTCCGAGAGCCCGGCCGCTGGCGTCAACCCAGTGATAGAAGGTCTGCCCGTGCACGACCGCGAGGTCGGCTACGCCCTGCGCCAGCTCGTCGCGGGCGGCGGCGAAGGCCGCCGCATAGGCGTGCCCGAGCTCGGCGTGTAGCTGGCAGAGCTCGCCCGCTCCTGGCAGGCCAGGCGGGAGCGCCGCAACGATCCGCTCACGCAGCCCAGCGCCGAACGGCCTGCTCGCGAGCCCCCGGAACCGGCAGCGCAACTCGTCGCCCGCTACCTCCAGGTCCGCGCACGCCACGTCGATGCCGTCCACGGAGGTACCGGACATGCAGCCCAGCACCCGCATCGGCCGGCTCGGTGAATATGCAACTCTGGATCGCACGATGGAAAACAGTAACGCGGAGCAATCCGGGCCGCCGGCGACCGAGGTCCGGAACAACAGAACCCGTGACATCGACGCCGTGCCGACTCTTGAGCTGCTCACGTTGCTCAACGCCGAAGACGCCTCGGTCGCAGGAGCGGTTCAGGCGACGCTGCCCATCCTCGCGGAGGTCGTTGACCTAGTGGTCGACCGATTGAACGCGGGAGGCAGGGTGCATTACTTCGGCGCGGGCTCGTCGGGGCGAATCGGCGTGCTCGATGCCGCCGAGATCGCGCCGACGTTCGGCACGGACCCGCCGCTGTTCATCGCGCATCATGCAGGCGGCGAGGGTGCGGTTGTGACAGCCATCGAAGGCGCGGAGGACGACGAAGATCTCGGCCTGGCGGCAGGCAGCGTCCTGACGTCGGCGGACGTGGCTGTCGGGCTGTCGGCGAGCGGCCGGACCCCGTGGGTAGCCGGAGCGCTGAAGGCCGGCCGCGCGGTCGGCGCCACAACCGTTCTGGTTAGCAGTAACCTAGCCGCGCCGCTGTGCGCGCTCGCCGACCATTGCATCCTCGTGGACACCGGCGCCGAAGCTATCGCCGGGTCAACCAGGCTCAAGGCGGGCGCCGCGCAGAAGATGGTGCTGAACGGGCTTTCCACAGCGGCGATGGTCCGCCTCGGCCGCACCTATTCCAACCTCATGGTCGCAATGAGCGGCCGGAACGCCAAGCTCGGGAACCGTCAGATCACGATCCTGATGGAGGCGTCCGGCGCCAGTGAGGCGGAATGCCATGCCGAACTTGACCGCTGCGACGGCGACCTGCGGCTCGCCTTGTTGTGCCTGCTTTCAGGACTCGCGCCGGGCCAAGCACGACCCAGGCTGGCGGCGGCGCACGGCAGCGTGCGGGCGGCACTGGCGGCGACCGGGTCCTGACAGAACATGAGCGCATCCGAGATCCCGCCGCCCAGCCTCGTTGCTCATTACCACGGGCTGGCCGCGCATGGCGCCGACGGCTATCCGGCGGCGTCGCGCGTCCTGCTACAGGGACTGCGCGGCGGCCTGCCCCCGGCCGCCGCCATGGCCGTGAGCTCCGAAGGCGGCACTTGCTACCGCGCCGCTGGCGGCTGGGCCAACCTCGGGCACGGTTCCGCGGAACCCGTCGCGGCCACCATGGACACGCTGTTCGATCTGGCATCGCTGACGAAGGTGATCGTGACCACGCCCCTGGTGCTGTTGCTGCACCAGCGACAGGCATGGGACCTGGACGACCGGATCTCGCGGTGGCTGCCAGGCGCACCGCGCTCGGCGGTCACCATCCGGCAGTGCATGACCCATACGGCCGGTCTCGTCCCGCACCGGCCCTACTTTTCTTTTCAACAGGACGCAGGACAACTCAAGCAGGCAGTGCTGGCCGAGTTGCGGGCGGCTGTTCCTGGCCCGGTCTGCTACAGCGACCTGAGCTTCATGCTGCTCGGCTGGGCCGCAGAGAACTGCGCGGGCGAGGCGCTCGACGTACTGGCGCGGCGGGAGGTGCTCGAGCCGCTCGGCATGACGCGGAGCTGTTACCGGCCGGCCGCCGGTGTCGAGGGCATCGCGGCCACCGAGGTGAACGGGGATCAGCGGCACCAGGACGAGGCGATCTGGGGCACGGTCCACGACGGCAACGCGTTCGCGATGGGCGGCGTCAGCGGTCATGCCGGACTCTTCGCATCGGTCGATGACCTTAACCAGTTCGCTACGGCGCTGCTAAGGCCCCGAACCCATCCCGTCCTGCGCGCCGAGACCATCCGCCTCATGACCACGCAGCACGCGACGACCGGTTCTGATGCCCGCGCTCTTGGCTGGCGCCTCAGGCCCTCTGGGTGGGGACGATGGCCGCGGGGGACCTTCTGGCATACCGGCTTCACGGGCACGTCGATGCTTATCTCGCCCCGCGCCGACACCGCCGTCGTCCTGCTCACCAACTTCGTGCACCCGGCTCGGCGGCCGGACGAAGCCGAGGTGATGAGAACCAGCCTGCACCGGGCCGTGCTCCGTGCGCGCCTCTCCTCCTGATCTCCGTCTCGCCTGGTCGTAGTTCACATCTCGCACCTTGACAATGCAGAGGCATGGCCGGATACTTCCTAACCATGGTCGCCTTGCCTAATCGCGATAGGAAAGCCGAACGTCGTGAGGCAACGCGCCGGGAGATCCTCGACACGGCGTGGGAAATAGCACGGCGGGACAGCCTGGCCGCGGTGACGCTGCGCGAGGTTGCCCAGCGCATCGGTATGCGCTCGCCGTCGCTGTACACGCACTTCGATTCCAAGAATGCGATCTACGATGCGATGTTCGCGCAGGCCTGGACCGAATTTGGCGCGATGTTCGGCGCCATCGAGCTGCCAGCTGGAGATCGCGCGGCACTCCTCGCCGTGGCCGAGGCCTTCTTTGATTTCGCCACCGCTGACCTGGCCAGACATCAGCTCATGAATCAGCGGACGATCCCCGGCTTCCGGCCAAGCGCCGTGGCATACGCGGCATCAGTGGCTGCCTATGAACAGTTCCGGGCGGCGATGGCGGAGCGCGGCGTCCGCAATCAGGCCGATCTGGACCTGTGGACGGCGATACTCGGCGGTTTCGTCGATCAGCAGCTCGCCAACGAGCCAGGCGGCATCCGGTGGCGCTGTCAGCTGCCGCGCCTCGTCGACATGTATTGCGACGAGGTGGGCGTATCAGGACCGCACCTGAGGAGGACGCGGTGACGATGACCACACGCAGCGAGCTTCGCAATGCCGCGCTGCCACGCGAGACGGCAATGCGGCTCGCAGGCACCGAGTACCAGCGATTCCTTGAGCTGCTCCGTTCACTACGCGCCGCAGACTGGACCAAGCCGACCGAGTGTGCCGGCTGGGACGTGCGCGCGATGGCCGCGCACGCGCTCGGAATGGTCGAGATGGCCGCCTCGATGCGGGAAAACGCGCGCCAGCTCAGATTGGCTCGACGCCGGGGCGGACTTTTCATTGACGCTCTGACGGGTCTGCAGGTCGACGAGCGCAAGCAGATGACGCCCGTTCAGATCATGGACCGGTACGCGGCCCGCGCTCCGAAGGCGGCCAAGAGCCGGCGCCGCACGCCGAGTTTCATCAGGCGCCGCAAGATGCCGGAGCCACAGGAAGTCGGCGGTCACGAGGAAGGCTGGACGCTCGGCTACCTGATCGACGTCATCCTGACCCGCGACCCGTGGATGCACCGGGTCGACATCGTGCGCGCAACTGGCGCCCGGCACATGCTGAGCGCCGAGCACGACGGCGTCCTTGTCGCCGACATTGTCGCGGAGTGGGCCGGAAGGCACGGCCAGCCGTATGCACTGAGCCTGACCGGCCCGGCTGGCGGCGCTTGGCATCGCGGCGACTCCGGACCGCTGATCGAGCTGGACGCCGTGGAGTTCTGCCGCCAGGTTTCCGGCCGCGGCACGGCGGATGGCCTGATGAGCACCCAGGTTCCGTTCTGACCAGTCCTGGTCACCAACAGGGGGAGTACCCGTGAAGAGTTACCGCGCCAGCACGGACATCAGCGTCCTCAACGACTACCTGGAAGTACCAGGGCTCGGATTCCTGCCCGTCAACGCGTTCGTCATCCACGCCGCTGAGCCGGTTGTCGTCGACACTGGTCTCGGATTGCCTGACCGCGACTTCGTTGCGTCGCTGGCCGAGGTGATCGATCCGGCGGACGTGCGCTGGATCTGGCTGACTCACCCTGACCGCGATCACACCGGCGGGCTGTTCGCGCTTCTCGACGCGGCGCCGCGGGCACGAGTCGTCACGACCTTCCTCGGCCTCGGGATCATGTCCACAGAAAACCCGCTGCCGCTAGACCGGGTGTACCTGCTCAATCCAGGTCAGTCACTTGACGTCGGCGACCGGATACTCACTGGCTTCCGCCCGCCGCTGTTCGATAACCCGGCGACGGTCGGCATCCTGGATGCCGGTAGCGGTGCCTGCCTGAGCTCAGACTGCTTCGGCGCGCCACTGGCAACGGCAGCGCTCGCGAGCGCTCAGGACGCAGAGGAAGCGAGCCCGGACGGGCTGCGGGCCGCGCAGTTGCTGTGGGCAACGGTCGACAGCCCGTGGGTGCATGCGGTGGACAGCGCCACGTTTGCGGCCACGTTCCAGCCACTGCGTGACTTCGGTCCGTCCGCGATCTTCAGCACTCATCTGCCGCCGGCCACCGGTGCCAGCGCCACCATGTTCGACAGGTTGCTCGAGGCGCCGCAGACTGGCCCGTTCACCGGTCCCGACCAGGCGGCGCTCGAGCAGATGCTCAGGACCTTCGAACCGGTGTAGGGCAGGGCATCTGGTCAAACGGCCAGGTGGCGGACGCCGCGGCTGATCGCGGTGGCTAAAGTTGGCAGCTGCCGACGCAGACGGGTGCCGCCTATGCCTGATGCTCCAGCTTTGCTCGTCGTTGACAGCGATACGCGAGCCAGGGGCGTCGTCGAAGGCGAACTCCGCAAACGGTACGGATCGGACTATCAGGTCCTCTGTGCCGGATCCTCGGGCGAGGCGCTTGGCCTGCTTGCAATGCTGCGTGACCAGGCACGCCGTGCCTGCCTTGTCCTGGCGGCGGACCACGCGCTGGGGGAAATGACGGGGGTCGAGCTGCTCGCACGCGTCAGGGAGTTCGACCCGACAGTCAAGCGCGTCTTGCTCGTCGGCCGGGGAATCCAGGCCCGCTCGGAGACGATCGTCGATGCTCTCGCCGTAGATCACATTGATGCTTATTTCTCCGGGCCAGCGACTGTGCCAGACGAAATCTTCCACCGCGCCGTCACCGAGCTTCTTGAAGAGTGGGCCAGGTCGCACCTCCCGGCGTTCGAGGCTGTACGGGTTGTCGGAGAGGAGTGGTCTGCCCGGTCGCACGAGATCCGCGACCTCCTCAGCCGCAACACGGTGTCGTTCGGTTTCTACTTGGTCGACTCAGAACGCGGTCAAGCGCTCTTGCAGGAATTGGGTGCCTCAGGGGCATCCTTGCCGGTGGTGGCCCTGTTCAATGGAGTGGTCCTGGAGCGCCCGTCCCCGACAGACATCGCCGCGGCCCTCGGGCTGCGGACCAGTTCAGGAACCGGCCTCTACGACGTGGCAGTGATCGGAGCCGGGCCCGCTGGCCTTGCGGCAGCGGTGTACGGCGCATCGGAGGGACTGTCCACGATTGTCCTGGAGCCGGAGGCGATCGGCGGCCAGGCCGGCACGAGCTCGCTGATCCGCAACTACCTTGGCTTCCCCAGGGGAGTGAGCGGCAAGGACCTCGCGCTGCGGGCTTACACCCAAGCGTGGAACTTCGGCGCTGAGTACATTTACGGCAACAAAGCGACCGGCCTGCGCCTAAACGGGAACGAGCATGTGATCGCCCTCAGCGGCGGCAGCGAAGTCCGGAGCCGGGCCGTCGTCATCGCCACGGGCATGTCATATCGCCGGCTCGGCATCCCCGCGCTCGAAGGCCTCTCCGGTGCTGGCGTGTTCTACGGCGCGGCTGCCTCTGCGGCTCAGGCGATGAGAGGCAAGGACGTCTTCGTCGTCGGCGGCGCGAACTCCGCCGGACAGGCCGCCGTGCACCTCGCCAAGTACGCCGCGAAGGTGACGATGCTGGTCAGGGGCGAGTCGCTGGCGGACAGCATGTCTGACTACCTGATGCACGAGATCGCCAGCACGCCCAACATCCTCGTCCGGCACAAGGTCGTCGTAGCCGGTGGCGCCGGGTCTGGCCGCCTGGAGAGCCTGACCCTCCGCGACGAGCAGACCGGCGGTACCGAGACTGTCCCGGCCGCCGCCGTCTTTGTCCTGATCGGGGCGGCGCCGCGCACCCAGTGGCTGCCCGACGACATCGAGCGTGACCGGTGGGGTTTTGTGCTCACGGGGGCAGATCTCTTCACCGGCGGGAACCGAACGCGGGACTGGCCGCTGCAGCGGGGGCCGATGTTCCTGGAATCGAGCGTGCCCGGCGTGTTCGCGGTCGGAGATGTCCGCCGCGATTCGGTCAAGCGGGTGGCGTCTGCGGTAGGCGAGGGATCGATCGCGATCCGCATGGTCCACGATCATCTGAGGGACGGGGCCGCCTGACGGGACCGCGCGGCTCAGGGCAGGACCACGAAGTGCGCATCACACGGTGTGGCATCGGCGCCGTTGGTGGGCACCATGTCCTGCGGGCAGGCGGAGAAGACCAAGAGCAAGTCGAGCTCCGCGCGGAGCACCACGTAGTCGCCAGGAGCGGACACCGGAGGAGCGATTACCTGCGTGCCGTCCTGCTGAACCTGTGCGTTCTCCCAGAGGTTCAGCGGGCACGGCATTCCCGCTACGCGGAGTCCCGCGGCCTGTAGAGCCCGGCGGAGATTGTCAGTGCAGTTCCTGTGGTATCCCTGCGCTCCGAGGCGCTCATACCGGTACACGTCGCAGGCTGCCAGGGTCGTGTCGTGCACCCCCGGCGAGGTGTCCTGCACCAGCGTGAGAACGGGCCTGCGGCGGTTCGTGTAGAGGTGATCCCCGGCCCGCGGCGATATCCGCGCGATCTCCACCCTGGTGTGCTCCATGGACATGTATTCGCTCGGGTCGGCGAGACTGAACGCCCAGCAATCGACTACCTGGGTCCCGGCGGTGTTGATCACCTTGACGTGCTGCCCGGCGCGGAGCCGCTGGGCCACACCGTCCCTGGCCGGGATCAGCTGGAGTTCGTCGGTCATCACTCGCCCCCTCGGCATCTCGGTCCTTATGCGGTGAGATGGTCCTGTGGCTAGCGGCAACGGTACAACCGCCCGGCCTCACGTTTGAATGATCGAGAGGTTGTACCCACATGATCCTCTGTTCACAATGAGGTTCATGCACATGCGAATGATCTGAGTCGCCGATCCAGCGCTCGGGCAGGCCGCGCTGCGCAGGGGAGGGTGTGACATGGCATCAATAGCGGCGCCCGGCGATCTGGTTGACGTCACGACGACCGATGCGCTTGCCGAGAAGAAGAAGCTGCGCAAGCATTTCGCCCGGTTCGACATCTTGTTCTTCCTGTTGTGCACGATCATCGGGGTGGACACGCTCGGAGCCGTTGCGAGCAACGGCCCGCAGGCATTTACCTGGCTGATCTTCTTGGCGATCTTGTTCTTCGTTCCCTACGCGCTGCTGACCGCCGAACTCGGATCGGCGTTCCCCGAGGAGGGTGGGCCGTACATCTGAACGAGGCTGGCGTTCGGCCGGGGCGTGGCTGCCGTGAACGCGCTGATCTACTGGATCTCGAATCCGATCTGGGTCGGCGGCACCCTGGGCATCACGGCGCTGACGGCCGCTGAGGAATTCTTCAACAACGGGAATCCGCTGCCAGGTGCCAAGATCCTTGGCGTAGCCACAGTGTCCGAGGTCGTGTTCGTGCTGGCCTTCATCTGGTTCGCTGTGATCGCCGCGATCGTTCCTTCCGGGTGGGGAAGTGGGTACCGACGATCGGCGCCTTCGTGAGGATCGCCGTTCTCGGGTTCTTCACGATCTCGGTCGTGATCTTCGCGATTAAGAACGGCGTCCACAACACGTTCGGCGGCGGCAAGTTCCTGCCGAGCTATGCCGTTTTCATCGCAGCAGTACCGGTCCTGTTCTTCAACTACGTCGGTTTCGAGCTGCCAAGCGCAGCCGGTGAGGAGATGAAGGACCCGCAACGCGATGTGCCGTTCGCGGTACTCCGCTCCTCGTTCGGAGCGGTGCTCTTGTACGGCGTGCCGATCTTGTCGATTCTGCTTCTGCTGCCCGTCGGGCAAGTGACCGGCCTAGGCGGCTTCCTCGACGCGATCAAGTCCGTCTTCACGGTGTACGGCGGCCACGTCGCCGCTAACGGCACTCCCCTGCTCGCCGGGGCAGGACAGGTTCTTGGCTATCTCATGGCGGCGGCGTTCATCCTGGCCCTGCTGACCAGCGGAACCACGTGGATCATGGGCGCCGACCGAGCTCAGGCGATGGCCGCGCTCGACGGTGCGGCGCCTCGAATCCTCGGCCGGTTCTCCAGTCGGTTCGGCACGCCGATCGCGGTGAACCTGCTGTCCGGCATCGTTGCCACCGCGGTCATGGTACTGGCCTTCACGATTACCGGCGGCTACGCGCTCAAGTACTTCACCGTCGTGCTCGGCCTCGCGATATCGACCACCACGATCTCGTACATAGTGATCTTCCCGACGATCATCAAGCTCAGGTACTCGCACCCGCACGTGCCGCGCCCGTACCGCGTGCCTGGCGGCAAGGCGATGCCGTGGGTGGTAGGCGGCCTGTGCACGCTCTGGGCTATCTTCGCCTCGGTGGTACTGATCTATCCGGGCTTCGGGACCGCGCACCCCAATGACGCGCTGCCCGGAGGATTCACCCGCACCCAATTCGAGCTGTCCCAGGCGATTCCGCTCGCTGTCTTCTTCATAGGGGAGTCCTGTTCTTTGTGGCCGGGGCCAAAACCAGGCGCCATGCCGTGCAGGTCCCGATCGCCGAAGAGATGGGCGTCAGTGCCGCGAGTCAGGACTCCGCGTAAGTGGTGGCAATCGACTGGAGGGCGCCAATGGTCTTGGCGTCATCGGGCAGCCACGGCCCGCTGAGTGGTCCGGTCGGGTTCCAGAATCCCTGCAACCGCCCGCCGCCGTAGCCGTCCAGCCACTCGGCGACCATCTCGAACCACTCTGCCCTGTGCCGTTGGCGCGGGCTGTTGGTCTCGCAGATATCGATGTCCGGGGAGTCCTGGCCGGTGAGGTCCCGGCAGGTGTCGAGCATGTCGTCGAGGCGAGCGAACAGCTTCGACTTGTTAAGCCCGCCGCCCCACCAGTCGCGGAACTGGCCTTCTGTGAAGTCGTAGACATCGAGGCCGTACCAGTCCAGGTTGGTGCCCATCCACGCCTTCGTCTCGCTTGGGACGGCGCAGATGATGGAGCCATAGCGGACGTTCGAGCCCCGGCAGAGTTCCTGCATGTACTTGTGCACCGCTGACATGGTCTCGGCGTTGATGTAGTCCGGATAGGTGCCCAGGTTTGATGCCTCGTGCCAGGCTGACAACTTCACGCCTGGCGGAGCCGCCGCGATGAACTGCCTGAGCTGTTCGTCGAGCCTGCCAGCGAGCAGGTCGTCGGGGACAGGCCTGATGGACAGGGTCACAAGAGCATCCGGTACGTCCGGTTTTGTCGGCCAGACCGTCGGAATGAAGTTGTACTTGTCCCGGTATGCGCGGAACGTTCGTACGTCGATCCCGGCGTCGTGCATCTCGTCAAAGGCCTTGGAGTTAGCGCCGCACATAACGCTCACGTTGACCCCCGTAGTTGCTGCTTCCCCTGCTGTCAGCTTAGGCAGGGCAGTGTCAGCGTCATCTGGGTGCCGATTCCTTCGGTGCTGGTCGCGGTGATATCACCGCCATGTGCCCTGGCTAGCTCGACAGCAACGGCCAGTCCGACGCCGCTGCCCGCGGTGCGCGCCGCGTGCCTGCCGCGCCAGAATCTGTCGAAGATCCGCGGCAGCTCGTCCGGCGGGATTCCGATCCCGGAGTCGCTGACCCGCAAGATCGCATAGCCATTGGCAGGCCTGGCTTCGATCGTGACGCGGCCGCCTGCTGGCGTGAACTTCAGGGAATTGGTAAGCAGGTTCGTCGCGATCTGGTGCAGGCGCCCGGAGTCGCCGCTGACGGGGGCGGCCGTTAGGCGCCGGGTCACCGTAATGCCTGCGGCCTCAAAGCGGCCAGCGAGATTGTCGGCCGCAGAAGCTGCAACGTCCGCCAGGTCGGCCGGGCATGGTGTCATATGCAGCGCCGCTGCGTCAGCTTCCGACAGGGTCTGCAGGTCGCCGACGATGCGAGCCAGCCGCAGGACCTGATCGCGGAGCGAGCCGAACTGGGCTGGCGTCGGCTCGGCGATGCCGTCGAGCAGTGCTTCATGCTCGGCTTGGAGCACAGCGATCGGCGTGCGCAGTTCGTGAGCGACGTCGGCGACCAGAACTCTGCGCAACTTTTCTTGACGGTCCATGGCGTCGGCCATTTGATCAAAGGCGGTTGCGAGCTCGCCGATCTCTCGGGGTGCCCGGACAGGTCCCACCCGCGAGCTGCGATCACCCTGCCCCATCTTGCGCGTTGCCGTAATGAGCCTTGATATGGGCCGAGTGATTCTCCTGGCAACCCCGAGCCCAGCGAGCAGGGCCAGCAGCGCGGCCAGGCCGGCAGCCCCCGCGATCGCCCGCAGCAGCGCTGTCTGCAAGGCCTGGTCCGCGCCGCCCAGGCCGGACCCGGTAAAGCGGACATCAATCCCGCCGACCCGGTGTCCGCCGACATCGATCGGCCGGGGAGGTTGCGAACCATCGCGATGCGCCGTGAAGCCGGGAGTCGTTGCCACCGGTCGTCCTGCGGCGTTTTCGATCCTGACGTCAGCACCGATCCTCGCCGCCAGGTTCAGGACCGGTGACAGATCAGCTCCGGCCCACGTGTTCCTGCGGTCCCAGGCTCCTCCGGATGCGACGGCAATCGCCGCGGTGAGCTCGGCACGTTGCCGGGCCGCCAGGTCGGACACGTCGGCCGATGCGAATGTAGCGGTCAGTCCCGCCAGCAACGCCACCGCTGCGAGCGCGACCGTGACGAACGCCAGAGCAAGTCGCAGCGCCATCGTTCCCGGGTGCACCGGGGCCCTTGGCGGGTCCGAGCGAGCCGGAGCGGCACCACCGGCTCGTTCCCCCGCTTCGTGCAGGTCACGCGACTGGTGGCTCAGCATCGTTTGGCTCCGGCCATCAGGGTGTTACGCCTGACAGGTTCAGGCCGATGACACCGGCCAGAATCAATCCGATGGCCGTCAGCTTTACGGCCGTGACCGGGTCGCCGAGGACGATCATTCCGACCGCGGCAGCCCCGGCTGCGCCGATGCCCGTCCAGACCGCGTAGGCCGGGCCGACCTCAAGCTCGCGTAGCGCCAGCGTCAGCAGCCCGAAGCTGATGAGCGCACAGGCGGCGAACCCCGCGGTCGGCCAGAACTTCGTCAGGCCGTGGCTCAGCTTCAGGAACACAGCGAAGCCGGTCTCGAAGAGTCCGGCCGTTACGAGCATCAGCCAGGCCATTGCGCCACCTCCTGAATGCGCGCGTTGACTGCCCGCGGCGGCAGTTTGGCTGCTCACCGGCGTGACTTCCGCAGCCGGATGGCAACGATGATCACGCCAGCGCCAAACAAAATCCATGGCGCGAGAATCAGCAGGTCGCTACCGCTCAACACTCCGCTCCTCATTGCCGGAACCGGCCAGTCGTGGTTTATCCGGCGGGCGCTGCGACCGGATCGGTGTGGAAGACCGTCTTGCTGGCGTGGGCAAGTTCTTGCGTGGTGAACGACCGGAAGAAGGGCTCGGTGATCAGCATCGCGTAGATGTCGTCGCTGATGATCAGGCAGCCCGCCTGGTCGTTACTGAACTGCTCGTCGAAGGAAAAGCCCAGCTTGCTGAAGAACTCGGTAGAGCGGGCGAGGTCCTTCACCGGCAGGTTGACGTAGATCTTCGTCGGCATTGTTTCTCGTCCTCTCGTGAATCGTGCGGCTCCTGCGAGCCGGCGTCGGCTAGGTCGCTAGCCCCGCCGCCATGCCGTCGACACATCCAATCTCGGCAAAGGACCTGGACGGCCTGTGTGCCGCGGGTGGAGACCGTCTGAAGGGAGGAGTTTCACGGCTGCCGTATATTCGTGCTACGCGACAAACCGGATGTAATGGACGTGACGTCTAGCCGTGAGTGAAGCGACGCTGACCGGCTCGCTCCTGCCAGTCGCTCGCTCGCCAAAATCCGGCCGCCGGGGCATCGGCTTCCACGACAATGGATGGCAACCAAATGGCGCCGAGATCAGCCAGCCGCTTCGCCGCTTCGGCCACGGGCAGTGCCCGGATCAGCGGTGTCACTGGCCGAGAATAACGAACAGGCCCACAATGGGGCCGTGAACGGTTACCAGTCAACGGCGCCGTGCCCGACGTGCGGCAGCGCGGCCGAGGTGCACGCGATTCAAGAGCTAGCTGCCCTGGCGAGGATGCAACTGGGCGAGATGACGCCGCCCATGTTCCCCGGTCAGATGCCAGGGGCGCTGCCCGGCTATATGCAGGAACCGACCACCGGACCCATCCCGGAACCACCGCGGTTCGGCAGCAGGGGGATGAGCCGCCGCATGCAACGGGCCGCGCACAGAGCGCAGCCCGTGCTGGCCCCGAGCGGCCAGGAGGTCCTCAGGACTCAGATCGCCATCGCCGACAAGTACCCGGAACTTCGCGCTTGCCTCAGCGACGCGGTCATCTTCCTGGCAGGTGGCAGTCGCGTGCTGCCGATGCCCGATTTGTCGGCGCTCACCATGCAGCAGGCTGACAACCTCGTCGCCGCGCTGCGAGCAGGCTAGCTCGCGGCAGCGGCCTTTGACTTCCTGGCGGGCTGCCGGCGTCGCTTGTTGTCACGGGTGTATATGGCGCCCGGCCTGCCGTCACCAAGGCTGCGCCGTTCCAGCTCGAACAGCGTCGTGGCCGCCATCAGGTCGCTCAGCTTGGCGTAGCCATAGCTGCGTGAGTCGAAATCCGGCTGCTGCTTCGTGATGAGCTGGCCCACGTGGCCTAGCGGGGCCCAGCCGTCATCGTCGGACGCCGCCTCAACCGCATGGCGCAGCTGGCCCATCAGTGCTGCGTCGCCCTTCAGCTGCGCGGACGACGACCTTGGCACTGGCACGGGCATTGCGCTGGGGTCGGTCGTGGCGCCGCCCTGGTGGGCCAAGTTCTCGATGTAGATGAATTTGTCGCACGCCGCGACGAATGCCTTGGGCGTCTTGCGCTCGCCGAAGCCGTACACTGTCAGGCCGGATTCCCGCAACCTGGCCGCCAGCCTGGTGAAGTCACTGTCGCTAGATACCAGGCAGAACCCGTCAAACCGGCCTGAGTACAGCAAATCCATCGCATCGATGACCATCGCCGAGTCGGTCGCGTTCTTGCCGCTGGTGTAGGCGAACTGTTGAATCGGCTGGATCGACTGCGCGAGCAGCTGATCCTTCCAGCCTTTCAGATTCGTCCCCGTCCAGTCGCCGTACGCACGTTTGACGTGGGCCGTGCCGTACTTGGCAACCTCGGCGAGCAATTCCTCGATGATCCCGGGCTGGGCATTGTCGGCGTCGATAAGGACCGCGAGCCTCGCTGCGTTCTCACCGACCATTAGTCCTCCTCCTGCCGCCTGCGCCAGCACCTGGCTACATCGGCGAAGCCGCAACTGCAGTGTTTCGAATCCTGCCGCATCCGAGCCGATGACCCAACTCCTAGTTGTCTTGTGTCCGCTGATGTCGCTTACGTCGCATCCGGCCGGTTCGGCTGGTTCGACAGGTTCGGCGGGTTCGGCCTGAGTCGCCCGATTCGGGCGACCCTGCGTAGCTCTGCGTCCGTGCCGATGCGAGGATGGTGCTGGCCACGCGGTCTCGGGATCTGGCTGAAGACGGGAACATAGCGGGCCGGGCGGAGGCAATGCGTGGTCTACGGGTTGGTCGCGGCCTTGGGGTGGGGCCTGTCAGCCGTGGCGGCCACCAACGCGGCCAGGCGAGCCGGGACCTACCTTGCCGTGCTGTGCGCGCAGGGCGTCGGCGTAGTACTGCTAGTGCTGCTCGCATTGCTCCTCGGGCCGTCGTTCGCAGGGGTTGGCACCGCGGTCGCGCTGAGCCTGGTCGGTGCAGGGCTGCTGGGATTGCTGGGGTACCTGGCGTTCTACCGGGCGCTCGAATATGGCGGTGCCGTGGGTCTGGTCAGCGCGATCAGTGCGACCTATGGCGGGGTGACGACCATCCTCGCCGTCGCCGCGCTCGGCGAACACCTTGGCGTGGCCGGTGCCATCGGCGTTGTCATGGCTGTCGCCGGCATCGCCCTGGCGGCGGCGCGGCCGGCGGGTGGGTCAGGCACATCTGGAGCCGGCCCTGGTAGCGGCTCATCTGTCGCCATCGGCGAGCCGATCGTCGGCGTCGCTCCGGCTCCCTCGCGCATTCGCACGCTGTCCAGGGCCGGCGTACCGCTCGCCATCATCTGCGCCCTGGCGTATGGGGTAGGCGGCTTCCTTCTTGGCAAGTACTCCGCTCGAGCGGGATGGCTGGTTGCTGCCCTGGTTGCCCACGGCGCCTCGGTGACCGTCATGGTGATGGCGTTCCCGCTGCTGAGGCGCCGCACGGCCTGGCGTGGCACCATGTCAGGAGTGATCTGGGCCGGCGCTGCAGGCCTGACCGATGCTGTGGGTCTCCTCGCGTTCTCCCAAGGTGGCGCCGCCGGCCAGGTAGCCGTCACGGCTGCCGTCTCGAGCGTCTATCCGGTCATCCCGCTGGTGGGCGGGGTGCTGTTGTTCAGCGAGCATCTGACTCGCCGGCAGCTGATCGGCGTCGCAGGCATCATCTTCGGGCTGGTGCTGATCGGGCTCGGCTGACAAGGAATCCTGCGGCAGGAATAATCAGGCGTAGTGTGACCGTGTAATTGTGTAAGCAAGCACGCCTGGGGTTGGTTCTATGGAACGTGTCGAGTTCGAGGCGGACGGGCTCACGCTGGTGGGCGACCTGCGGGCGCCGGCGTCGGGAGGGCCTGCGCCCGGCTTGGTCTTCACCGGTCCGTTCACCGGAGTGCGCGACCAGGTGACCGGTCTTTATGCCGAGCGTCTGACCGCAGCCGGATACGTCACGCTCGCCTTTGACCACCGCACGTTCGGGGAATCCGCGGGCGAACCCCGTCGTCACGAGAGCCCGGAAGGCAAGCTCGCCGACTTGCGCGCGGCCGTTTCCTGCCTGCGGGCTCGGCCAGAAGTCGATCCTGAGAGAATCGGGGCCGTAGGTATCTGCCTGGGCGGGGGGTACGCCCTGAGGTTCGCCGCCTTCGACCCGCGCATCAAGGCATTCGCTGGCATCGCGGGTGCGTACAACACGCCATATGCGATGCGGTCGGGAATGGGGCCTGCACCATACCGGCAGACCCTCGCCTCCTTTACAGCGGTGGCGGAGGAGCATGACCGCGGCGCCGACGTCCAGTACATTCCGGCTGTCGCGACCGAGGGCGAGGCAGCGATGCCCGGTCCCGAGCCATTCGCCTACTACGGCACAGACCGCGGCGCCTCCGCCCATTGGGAGAACTCCGTGACGCGCACTTCTGTTCGAGAACTGCTCACGGTGGACAACATGATCGGCGCGGATTTCTTGTCGCCGACGCCTGGCCTGATCGTGCATGGCGTGCAGGACGCGTATTGCTCGCCCGAAGGTGCCCGCGAGGCATACGACCGCATGGGCGAGCCGAAGCACATTGTCTGGCTGGACGCCAGTCTGCACATCGACTTGTATGACGGCGAGCCGTACGTCGCGCAGGCGGTCGAAGCGGTCACCGCATTCTTCGCAGAGCACCTCTGAGACCGACCCCGGGCCATGCACGGCCTGTACACCTACCTGGAGCAGAACCCTGGCCGCCGCCCAGAGAGATTCCATGAGCTCAGTCACGGCGAGGGGTTTCTGGAGATCCTGCGCACGAGGGTTAACCAGGCGGGGTTCTACCTGATGGATGAACCAGACACTCCGCTCTCGTTCGTGTCCTGCCTGAGTTTGCTCGCAGTGCTCTACGACATTGCCGAGGCCGGAGCCCAGGTCGTGGTGGCCACGCATTCGCCGATCGTCGCAGCCGTGCCGGGTGCCAGGATCCTGGAACTTGGCGATTGGGGAATCCGGCCTGCCACGTGGAACGAGCTAGAACTCGTCGCGGAATGGCGCGAATTCATGCGGGATCCACAGTCCTTCATCAGGCATCTTCTCAACGACGTCGGTGACTCGACATCGTGACTGCCCAAACGACCTAGCCTTCCGACCAGATTGGCAGGGCCAGGCTGACCAGCTCTGCATTGCCGCTCACAGCGGTAGCGTCCGGGCCGACTAGCGTGTCTTCCAGACCGACGCGAGCCGCCAGATTCAGCTTTCCCGCGTGTGCGATGAGCGGCCAGCACGATGCCGCTTCGCCATGCAGCAGCCGCGGTGACGGGACGGATAGATCGTCGAGGCAGCGCAGGATTTCATTGGCGAGGGTGAGCGCCTCGGGAGCCGGGATATCGGGGATCTCAACCAGGATCCGCAGCCAGTTCGCCATCGTGCCGGCTCTTGCGAGTTCGTGTGCGTCGGCCACCGACCAGATTCCTGCCTCTGCTGCGATACCGGCGGCGCCCAGAAGTCGGCAGAGGTCGGGCCAGCCGGGCTCTGACAGGTTGACCGAAGCGAAATCCGGACGCGCGACGACGGGCAGCCCTGCCCACTCGGCCAATAGAGCCCGCCGCGTCGCCTGGTCACCTCCGGTGATCCAGAGACTGGTCGACACCCCTGCGGCGATGCCCGGGCATGCCTGCCGTATGGCTGCTACGGCTGCGCCGATGTCGGCCGCGGCAAGAGACTCGATCCCGTCGGCGTTGCGCGGGTGAACGTGCACTGCTTCCGCTCCGGCCGCTACGGCGGCCTCAGCTGACGCCGCCAGCTCTGCCGGACTAAGTGGCACGGCTGGATGGTCGGCGCGGCTGCGACCGCCATTCAGGCAGACCTTCAACCGCTCTACTCGCCCCGGCACCACGCCATCCTCGCAGCGGCGTGTATGAGAGGTACATCGACTGCGGCGTATTCAGGGGGTCGTCGCAACGCGTTGGTCGTCGGCGAGGAGTTTAGCGAAGGCTTCGCGGGGGGTGTGGTAGCCGAGGCGTTTGCGGGGCCGGTCCTTGAGTTCGGCGGCGATGGCCTGGAGCTGGCTGGCGGTCCAGGCGTTGAGGTCGGTGCTCTTGGGGAGGTATTCGCGGAGCAGGCCGTTGATGTTCTCGTTGCTGCCGCGCTGCCAGGGTGCGTAGGGGTCGGCGAAGTAGATCTGGATGCCGGTGGTCGTGGTGATGCGTTTGTGCTGGGCGAGTTCGTGGCCGCGGTCCCAGGTCAGGGTGCGCGTGAACCAGGGCGGCAGGACGCTCATCTGCTCGATGACGGCGTCGGCGACGGTGCG
>DATAEH010000156.1:0-2324 GCA_036258115.1 Streptosporangiaceae bacterium | reverse complement strand
AGAACGTGGCGAGCGGCGGCTCGCCCAGTACCCAGCTCGCCTCGAGCAGGCGCTGATCGATGCCCGAGAGCGACAGCCAGATCGGGAAGATCATGAACGGCATGTAGGCGGTGACGAGGCCGAGATAGACCGCGAAGTCGGAGAACAGCAGCCAGTCGAGGGGCCGCTCGATCGCCCCGATGCCCAGCAGCAGCGTATTAACGAAGCCGGTGCGGCTCAGGATGTCCGCCCAGGCGAAGGTGCGCACGATGTAGTTGACCAGAAACGGCACGGCGAACAGGAATAGGAACGCGCGGGTCAGCTCCGCGCGCACCCGCACCGTGACCAGGTAAGCGATCGGGTAGGCGATCAGCAGCATGATCGCGGTGGCGAACAGGGCCACCCGGAAGCTGCGCTCCAGCACCTCGACACGGGCACCGGCGAAGAACAGCCGATAGGCATCGAGCGTGAAGCCCGGGCGGATCCAGAAACCGCTCTTCTCGAAGAAGCTGACGACCAGCGTGATGAGGAGAGGCCCAAGGATCAGCCCGGCGATCAGGAGCATCGGCAGCCCGGGGACCAGCAGCCGCGGCGCCGCCAGTTGGCCCGGCAGCCGCATTCAACGCGACCCGGCAAGCATCGGCGGCGTCAGGCTGACTTGAAGCGCTGCCACTCCTCCTCGTAGACGTCGACGTGGGTCGGCCAGCGGTTCTGCCAGGTGCCGCCCTGCTCGAACTTGCGCTGCACGCCCGCCGTGATCTCGGCGACGCGCGCCGCCTCCTCCGCGCTGAACTCCTCCGGATGGGCCTTGGCGTACTCCGGCGCCGTCGGGTTGGTCATGTAGCCGCGCAGGAGCGTGATCTTGGCGCCGTACCAGGGCCCGAGCATGAAGTCGAGAAGGGCGTAGGTGTCCGCCAGATCCCCCTCGCTGCGCTCGGGATTGCTGACCACGTAGGCGGCCATCGCCCAGAGCAGGTAGCCTTCCTTCGGCGCCGCGTAGACGACGTCGTGGCCTTGCTCGCGGGCGACGAACACCATGGGCTCCCAGCAGTCGATCACGTGGACCTCCTTGCTGGTGATCAGGTTCACCGCCTGCTCGAAGCTTGACCAGATGACCCGGAATTGCCCGGCGCGCTTCCGCTCGATCAGGTAATCGGTGACGGTCCGGACCTCCTCCGGGGTCATGTCCGCCGGGTCGGCGATGTCCGCCTGCCCGGAGTGCTTCAGGAACAACGCGGTCTTCTGGCCGGCGGTGGTGTAGTTGTCCTCGAGCGCGACGAAGCCTTTGACCCTGGGATCGAACAGCGCGGCGTAGGAGTCGAGATCGCCGGTCTCCGCCGGCAGATAGGCGAAAGAGTCGCCCTGCAGCACGGTCGGCACGCCGTAGATCTTGTCCTCGTAGCCGATGAACTGGAAGCCGGGTGTCCCGGCCGCGAGATACTGCTCGATGTAGGTGTCCTTCTGCCAGTTGGGCAGCCGGCTGGTCTCCAGCTGGAGGATCAGATCGTTGTCGACCAGCGGCTTCTGCATGCCGCCGACGATGTTGATCACGTCGAACGTGGCCTGGCCGCCGCCCGCGAGCAGCTGGTTGACCACCGCCGAGGGCGCGTTGCCGATGGAGACCAGATTGACCTGGTTGCCGGTCGGCTGCTCGAACCGGGACCAGTCGCCGCCGGGATCGCCGACGCCGACATCGGCGATGGTGAGGGTTCGGCCGGCCGCGAGCGCCGGCGGCACCAGTCTGGGCGCGCCGAAGAGCCCGGCGATGCCGAGAGCGCCGCCCGCGCGCAGCACCTGCCGCCGCGACGAAAGTGGCGCCGTTCTATTCGTGTTCATGACGAGTCTCCCTGCTGTTTGGCCCGCTTGGGCAGCGGTTTTGCTGGCGACGGCTCAGCCTCCGGATGGGCGGTCGCGAGTCACGCCAGCGCCCGTGATCCTGCGGCGGCGGCGCGCGCGCTGCAACAGATTCGCGGTCCGTGTTCAGCGAATCGACCGCGTGACCTCGACCGCGACAGGATCCCCCGGCGGTTCTTTCACGGCTGCACTCCGGACGCTATAGAGAGCGGACTTCGGCCGACACGGGCGCGGAGCAACAAAGGGAGGCGGCAGATGCAGATCGCGGCGGACCGACTGCGGCAGCTCGCGGCAACCATCCTCCAAGCGGCGGGTTCGTCGGCAGCAGAAGCCGAGAAGGTCGCCGCGCGCCTGGTCGGAGCCAACCTGGCCGGGCACGATTCCCACGGCGTGATCCGGGTGCCGCAGTACGTCGGGCAGGTGGCCGACGGCACGATCGTGCCCAACCAGACCGCCGAGGTGGTGCGCGAGACGGAGGTCGTCACGGTGCT
>DATAEH010000155.1:0-2086 GCA_036258115.1 Streptosporangiaceae bacterium | reverse complement strand
ACTCGACGACCATGACCGGGTAGTCGGTGACCGACTGTTGGTAGAGCACATCGCTGCTCGGCGTGAATCCAGTCCACGAGACATGGATCATCTCGTTGACCAGGTTCTTTGTCTGGCTGACCGTCACCGTGCTGCTGGCCGCGAAATGGCGGTGCCGCGCCGGGTTGTACATCTTCGGTCCGGTGACCGTCGTGCCGTGCGGCCTTTTGCGCGGCTTCGGGTGCGGCTTCTTGGTCCGACTGGGACTCGGCTTGGGCGTGTGCGACCTGGTGTGGCTGGGGCTCGGGGTCGCCGACGGACTGTGGCTCGGGCTCGGAGTGGGGCTTGGCGACTGGCTGGCGCTCGGCGCAGCGCCCGCCGCAAGCGAGCCGGGAGCCGTCGGAAGCAACACGAGACCCACAGCAGTGGCCGTGCTGCCCAGCAGCGCCGCCAGCACGCGCGATCTCCTGGTGCCGATCATGAGCCAGCCGCCTCCCTGGCCAGCTTGCGGCGCTGTCGCTTGGTTAGCTCCCCTGGGGCCGCGCCGCCGATCCGCCTCGCGATCGTGAACAGCGCGAGCACGACGACCACGAGCACGAACCCGGCCCCGAATCCGCGCTGAACGTAGGCGTTGGTCCCAAGAATGTGGACCGCGTTGTAGATGAACAGCGGCAGGCTCGTCTGCGGTCCGCTGAAGGGGTCGGCGTTCATTTCCTTCGTATAGCCCGCGACCAGAAGGACCGGCGCGGTTTCACCGATGCCGCGCGCCATCGCGAGCACGACCGCGGTCGCGAGTCCCGAGCGCGCGGTTGGCAGGACCACGTTCCAGACGGTGCGCCACTGGCTGGAGCCCAAGGCGTACGAAGCCTCGCGCAGGGCGCCTGGCACGATCCGCAGGACGACCTCGGACGCGCGGGCGACAATGGGCATCATCGTCACGCCTATCGCGATCGCAGCGCACAGGCCGCTCTTGCCGATGCCCAGGCTGAGGATCAGCGTGACGTATATGAACAGGCCTGCCACGAGGTCTGGCAGCGCGGTCATGGCCTCAACGATCGTGCGCACGATCCTGGCCAGCCCGCCGCCGATTTCGGCAAGGAACAACGCGGCCGTGACGCCGAGCGGCACCGAGACGAGGGTGGCAAGCCCAAGCTCCTCGATGGAGCCGACGATCGCGTGCAAGACTCCGCCAACGGTCATCGGACTGTCCGGCCCGGCGAAGGCTAGTGACTGGGACCAGAAGTTCGGGTGTGTCACCGCGTTCGAGCCGCGGAAGAGGGTGTAGCCGACCTGGTCGATGACAACGACGACGACCAGTACGCCGCCGGTGCCGAAGGCGACGGCCGCCAGGCGGTTCGTGGCCTCCAGCCGGTCCCACTGCATCCGCGCCATGACGAAATAGAGCAGCAGGAACAGGACGTACCAGGTCAGCCAGAAGCCGAGCACGCCGCTGAAGGGCAGCACCCGCTCATAGACCACCCAGACCAGCCCAAGCGATGCGCCTGCCGCGCCAATAAAAGTCGCCGCGCCTTCTGACGACGTGCGGTTGACGCGCATCCGGGCCTCGGCCGGAATTACCGCCGCTAGCTCTGCCATGCCCTCAGTCCGCTTCCGTCGCCGCGCCGGACCGGGACCGGCTGATGATGACAGAGGCGAACGAGTTCACGATCAAGGTCGCCACGAAAAGGACCAGGCCGCAAGCCAGCAGCGCCGCAACGCCCTTCTCGTCGTACTGCGTATAGAAGTTTGCGATCTCGGCGGTGATCGAGTTCCCGCCTCCCTCGAGTACGTGAATGCTGAACGCGTAGGTGAGCGGTGTCAGGATGAACGTCACGGCGATGGTCTCGCCGAGGGCGCGGCCGAGGCCGAGCATGCCCGCGCCGATTACGCCGGCTCGCCCGAATGGCAGAACGACGGTGCGGACCATGCCCCAGCGGGTCGAGCCAAGCGCATAGGCCGCTTCCCGTTCGCCTTGCGGCGCCTGGGAGAAAACCTGGCGCGACAGCGACGTGATGATCGGGATCACCATGAGCGAGACCACCAGGCCGGCGATGAACATCGCGCCGACGTAACTGCCGATCGTGTCGGACTTCGTGAAGTGAAAGAA
>DATAEH010000154.1:0-4026 GCA_036258115.1 Streptosporangiaceae bacterium | reverse complement strand
ACCTGACCATGACACGTTGCGGATCCCTGCTGCTCGGCCTGGCAGGACTTGTCCTGGCCGGCTGCGGCTCCGCTCAGGCTGCGAGCACCCAGGCATCGACGCTCAAGGCGCAGATCGCCCATGACAAGGCCTTCGTCGCAGCCCGGTATCACCACTGCAAGTCGCTGCACCTCAGCCCGCAGCACTGCCCGTTCAAGGTTGCGACCACATCTAACGGACACCGCGGATCGCTGATCGCCATCGACCTGACACAGCAGACGGGCGATGACTGCAACAGGGGCCGAGTGTTCTTCTTCAACAAGGAGGACTTCCTCGCCAGCACCAGGAAGCTCAGGCCGCACAGCCTGGGCGGAGTCGTCGGACTGCACGCCAAGGGCGCCAAGAAGTTCACGGTCATCTACGCGGTCAGCAAAAACGCGAACACATCATGCGCCCAGGCCGGAAACGCAGGCACCGACTCATACGTTTATGCCTACAACGGCCATCAGATGTTCAAGAAGTCGGGAACGCCGCCCAAGCTGCCGAAGGTGATCGTGGGCACCTGATCGGCGGCGTTTGGGTCACCGGGGGTCCGGGAGCGGTCACCGGACTGTCCCCGGTGGGTCCGGTCGGCTGGATTCGGCCAGCCGACCGGACCATTTCTTGCTCGCTACGGCGGCCCTAGCTGGTGACGGCCTTGCCAGCAGGCGGCCCGGCTGACGGAGTCTGCGCGCAGTTGGCGGCGGCAGCCGTCGAGGAGCGCAGCAGGTCAAGGACAGCCATCCCCTGGCTGATCAACCCGGCGAGCACCTCGCTGACCCCGGCGGCACCGTTCAGAACGGTCAGGTTCGAGCCCGCGATGCCCCGGGACGCGGCGTTGACCAGCTCGGGCAGTTCCTCGATGATCCGGCTGGCGGCGATCAACTCCTGGTTGCCCTCCCTGAGCGATTCGGCGAGCGCCCTGTTCGCGTCGGCCTTGCCGTCGGCAGTCGACCGCTCGGCGTGCGCGGCGGCGTCGGCCCTGACCCGCGCCGCCTGCGCCTCGGCATCGGCCAGCGTCGTGTTCGCAAATGCCTCAGCGTCCGCCGCGAACTTGGCCTGATCCCGGTCAGCCTCGGCGAGAGCCCGCTTCCTGAAGGCCTCTGCCTGAGCGTTTAGTTCTGCCTGGTCGCGGTCTGCCTCCGCGATGGCGCGCTTGCGGTAGGCCTCAGCGTCGGCAGGCCGCCGCACAGTCGCTTCAAGGCGCTGGGCGGCCAGTTCCGCCTCGCGCTGGGCCAGCGCGGTCTGCTGCTCGATCACCTCCTGGGATGCCTTGGCTTCGGCGAGCGGTCCAGCCTGGCTGGCCCTTGCCATGGCTTCCTCGGTCTCCGCGAGGAATCCCGCCTTGCGGATCTCGGTGTCTCGCTCGTACTGCGCCTTCATCGCGGCGACCTCGAGCTCGCGCTGCGCCGCCTCCTGGTCGGCCTGTGCCTGGGCGATCCTGGCCTGGCTGGCGACCGCGGCGGCATGCGGCGCCGCGAGGTTGTTGATGTAGCCGGTGCCATCCTCGATTTCCTGGATCTCCAGCGCGTCGACGACGATGCCGAGCTTCTCCATCTCGGCGTGACTGCCGTCCTTGACCTCCTGCGCGACCCGGTCGCGTTCCCTGATGATCTGCTCGACGGTGAGCCCGCCGACAATCGAGCGCAGGTGACCAGCGAAGACCCTGCCCACCAGGACCTCCATCCGGTCCTGCTCGGACAAGAACCGGCGGGCGGCGTTCGCGATCGATGCCGGGTCGTCGCCGACCTTGAACGCGGCGACGGCCCTGACATTCAGCCTGATTCCTTGTTTGGTGATGCAGTCCTCGACGATCTCGGCTTCCTGGAGCGCGAGGGAGAGCACCCTGGCCTTCTGCTTGACAGGCAGCACGACGCTGCCGTGCCCTGTCACGATCCTGAACCGGGTGTCCTCGCGGCGCCGTTTGGAACCGGAGATCAGCAGCGCCTCGTTTGGCGCGGGAACACGCCAGAAAAACATGACTACTCCTGCGGGGGATGAATTGACGGGTCACCCCGTTGTGGCCCGCCTAATACAGGCGTGACGAAGACGGACCGCGCCGATATGCAGTCGACGACAACGATTCGGCTGTGCCTCGGAATGGGCTCGTCTGACCACGCGGCGAACGCCTCGGTGCCGCCTCTGACGGAAAGCAGAACCTCGCCCGGCCCGTCCGCCGGAATCGAGACTGTTACTCGGCCGACGGTTCCTAGCAGGGTGTCCCCCGTGCCAGCGGACTCTGTGCCAGCGGACATCGCATGACCGGCTTTCCCGACATGTTAGGAGCGCCAGGAGTGCAGGCGTTCAATCCATAAGTGGTGTTTCCCGGCCGCGCCCTTCCGGAAACATCAGGTTGACGGCCGGCCTGGATAGGCTTGCCTAGCCGGGCAATTCCGGCGTGGGGAGGAGGCTTCTCGATGTCCTTCACTGGTTGGCCAGAAGCGGCGCTCGACTTTTTCGAGGGCCTGGAGCGGGACAATTCGAAGGCCTACTGGACCGCGCACCGGCAGATCTACGATGAGGCCGTACTCGGGCCGATGACCGACCTGACCGAGGAGCTGAGCGCGGAGTTCGGGCCCGTCAAGATCTTCCGGCCCTACCGCGACGTCAGGTTCAGCGCCGACAAGTCGCCGTACAAGACCGAGGCCGGCGCGATACTGGGATCGGCATACATCAGGCTCTCTGCGGCCGGCCTGGCCGCTGGCAATGGCATGTTTCACCTCGCGGCCGATCAGCTCGCCAGGTACCGGGACGCGGTGGCCGATGACGGCAGCGGCGCCGAAATCGCGGCTATTGTGGCCAGCTTTCCTGGTCATGACATTTCGATGATCGGCCACGACAAGCTCAAGTCCGCCCCGCGTGGTTACCCGGCGGATCATCGCAGAGCCGAGCTGCTGAGGTACAAGGGCCTGGCCGCCTACAAGGAATGGCCGGTCGAGCGGTGGCTGAGCACGCCAGCGGCGGCCGACCGGATCAGGGAATTCCTGGCCTGCACCAAGCCGCTGACGGACTGGCTGGACGCTCACGTCGGCCAGTCCGAGCTTCCCCCGGCCAGGCGCCGATGACCGGGGCCGCTGCCCGCAACCGGCGGAGATCGTTATGCCCGATCGCCGATTCACGTCCGTGGCCGGCGAGCGGATCTTGCTGCGCCGGTTCGCTATGGCGGACCTAGCCACATTCGTGGCCTACCGGTCCGATACCGAGGTCGCGCGTTATCAGGGCTGGGAGGCTCCGTACCCGCGGGCTAAGGGCGAGCGCTCGATCCGCGAGATGCTCCGCGAGCATCCGGACATGCCCGGCCAGTGGTTTCAGTTCGCGATGGAACTGCGCGCGACCGGCGAGATGATCGGCGACTGCGGCGCTGGTATCGATACCGAGGATCCGCGGCAGGCTGAGATTGGCTTTACGCTCCGGCCTGAGTTCCGAGGGCACGGCTATGCGACCGAGGGGGCACAGGTACTGCTCGGCTACCTCTTTGGAGTCCGGAACAAGCACCGCGTCGTAGGGCGATGCGATCCAAGAAACACGGCCTCTGTTGCCGTGCTCGAGCGACTCGGGATGCGGCGCGAGGGTCACTTGCGCGAGAGCACCTGGGCCAAGGGCGAGTGGACCGACGACCTGCTCTACGCAATCCTCGACTGGGAATGGCGGGAACGTCAGCCAGGGCCCGCAGCGGCGAGATAACCCGCGAACCGCTCGTCGACCTGCTCGCCGGTCAGCCCGAAGTCGGCGAGCGCGTACCGGTGCGCAGGTTGCGGGCCGCCGGCACCTGCGCTTCGGGCCTGCATCGCCCGCATCGCATCAGCCGCCTGCCCGGTCAGCGGGATCGCGAACTGGCCGTAGATGGCCTCGATGGTGGCGACCGGATCGGCGATGAATTCGGCGTACCGGACGTCACAGAACCGAGCCTGATCGTGCCTTGAACGCACGGCCATGAAGTGCTCGAGGCCGCGTGCCCACAGCTCGAGCTGATCCCGGCCGATGACAGCGCCAGCGAAGGTCTGCGAC
>DATAEH010000153.1:0-13361 GCA_036258115.1 Streptosporangiaceae bacterium | reverse complement strand
CTCAGCCTCGCCATCACCGAAGCCGACCCCCGCTGGCACCGCTGAACCGCAAGATCATGTGGCCAGAACGCGCTTAACCCGTGGGCACGAACCCCACCAGCTCACATCAGCGCTGCTCAACACCAAACGTGAAGACCTGACATAGGGGTTTTCATACCTCATCACGATGCATTTTCACATTTGGTGATGACATTCCGGTCGTAGCTGTCGGCATCGCGTCGACCCGCCCGCCGCGGCCGGTCTGCTCAGTACCACTCTGACAAGATTGCTAGCCCGCGGGAAGAGCTCCGCTGGCAGCCGGCAGTTGATCGGCGTGGCCGTGGCCTAAGATCACGCGTGTGCCTTGCCCGGCCGCAGCGTTGTCTGCCGGCCTGAATGGTTCGGCCAGGTCAGGGGCTCGGCAGAGTCACCAGCCCGAACCGTTCTTCGAGGCGGTCCACGCGAAAGGGGCAGCGCCATGCCTAACGAGCCAGCAGACGACCCACCGAGGAAGCCCGATCGCTGACCTCGCCGAGGCCGCGGGTCCTGGCTCAGTCGATGGCCGCCACCTTCTGCTGGTCGGTGCGGGGCCTGGCCTTGGAACAGCCGTGGCACGCCGCTTCGCCGCAGGCGGCTACCGGGTAACCCTGGTGGCGCGGAGCGCCGACGGCCTCCGCGACCTCACGGGCACCTTGGCCGATACCGGTGTCAAGATCAACACCATCGCGGCCGATGCCAGCGATCCCGATGGCCTTGGCGCCCGGATGAGGGAGCTCTATCTGGGAGATGGCGCACCGGGCGTCATCGTCTATAACGCCGTCATGGGAGCTCCAGACCAATTGCTGAGCTCAAGTGTCGCCCACCTCCAGGCGGCGTATTCAGTAGATGTCATCAGCGCCATCGTCGTCGCGCAGGTGGCCGCCCCGGTCATGCGGGCCGCCGGCTTCGGGACCATCTTGGTCACCGGAGGTGGGTTCGCCGATCACCCGATCCCGGCCCTCGCGACTGTTTCACTCGGCAAGGCGGCTCTCCGGTCAGCCGCGACAATGCTCGGCGCCGACCTGGAACCGGACGGCATCCGCGTAGCCACGCTGACGATCGCAGGGCAGATAGTCGCGGGTACTTCCTTTGACCCGGAGCGCATCGCCGAACGCTATTGGGAGATTGTCCACGTGGACAGTCCATGGCAAGCAGAATTCCGGTTTACCGGCGAGTAGGCGACGCTCGCCATGCAGGTAGCCGTCGACAAGATGAACAGCGTGGCGTTTGGCCGATTCGGCAGAGCCGGTCGCATCGCGCTCAAGCCCTGCCGAGCGGCGGCCCAGGCATTTCGCCAGCTCGTCGACACCCGCCGCGACAAGGCACGTCTGCGGGTACCGGGAACAGGAACGGAAGGAGCGCCATTCTCGGGTTTGTACGTGCCCATCTCGCGGGGGCACTCCGGGCAGTACACCATCGGGCCGCTGAGGCCCGTCGTGTTTTTGCCGCTTTCCTGTCCACTGCACCACCCTTTGGGCGACAAAAACACATTAGATCACCGGATCCGCAGATGGCGCAGGACGCCAGCCAACCCGTTATGCGCTCGCTGATCGCGTGCGGCCACTAAGCCCTTGGAATAGCTCCTATAGATGTGGACGGCCGGTGCGCCGACATCGGACAGCGGCACGCGGAGCTCCTTGCGGGAGCTAATCCCAAACTTTCCGAACACCTTGCTCAGGTGCCATTCGGATGCGCTCCATGTCAATCGCGCTGCAACAGCGCGTACCGTCGAAATGTAAACGGATGGGCGATGCCGAACGTCCTGGATATAGGAGCGTGATGCGGCATGGCAAGCAGATGGGCGCGTATCCGTGATGGCATCCTCGGGGGGGTGCAGATCAGTAACCGGATTCGGATAGCCCCCGTGATTCAGACCAACTGGGGCCTGAGTTATCCTCGACGTCCCCCTGGCGTGAACTCGGGCACCTGGGCTTGCTACGGCGGGTCGATCTGGGTTCGACTAGGCGACCGTCAGGCATGGCCGAACGAGGACATGGATGCCAAGATGATCGATCCGGTAGAGCCTAGCTGACCGGCGACATCTCGACTCCTCGCCGAACTGGGCGACCGGATTAGCTGCTTGCTGGCGTCCGTAGTCCTCGCCCCGGAAGGGTTTGTTGTCCCACAGATCCTCTCTGGCCGGATACGGCTCTCGATCCTGCCCCCGGCCGTGGCGGAGCCAAAGTGACCTGCGGATTGCTGTGGCGTCCGTCCTGTACCGCTATAGCTCCGCCGGGTGGACGTCGCACCGGAGGAACTCATCGGGACGATGCGCGCCTCACGGACATCCTCGACGTTCAGGACGGTTCCTGTGCACGAATAGGCGGCCTCGCCGTTGTTCCCGTCGAAGGGCGCGCGGCGCCGATGCGGACCCTGATGCCGTGCTCACGTGGCTCTCCGGCCAATGTCAGCGCGGATGTTCACCAGCCGTTGGCACAATTTGGTGCATGGCTCGCGACCAAGACCCACGCGTGTGCGTCGGCTCTCGCCTCGGCGAGTATGACGCGGGGCCCAAGCCAACACGGAGGCACAAGCATGGCCCAAGCTAAATCGCCGGTCACAGCCCCGGTCCATCCTGCCGTCCGGGAGCAACAGGCGAAACGCGCCGAGGACATTCAGCTGCGGATCGCTGATTGGATCACCGGGTTCGCCGGTTCCATGAACTTCGTGTACCTGCACATCGTGCTATTCACGGCCTGGATGCTGTTCGTCGAGAAAAGCCCGTGGCCGACGCTGACACTGATTGTGTCGCTGGAGGCGATCTTCCTGTCCACGTTCGTGATGATCGGCCAGAACCGGCAAGCGGCATTCCAGCAGTCCAAAGCCAATCACGACTTCCGAGAGCAAGAACTGGAACTCAAGACCAACACCGAGCTGACCAAGGAGACCCACCGGCTCACGACCGAAATCTACAGCCGAGTAATAGGTGACGACCAAGGCAAGCAGCGGTCTTAGCCCCAGGCGGTGTTCCTAAGGCGATCTTCGTCCTAGCAGCCATCGTCGCGGGCGGGGCCGCGGCGTGGTGTGCCCTGGCGGCAGCCGGCGCAGCCGATGCCGCGAGTCCGGGGCCCGGGTTGGGGTGGCCGCGGGCGCGTCGTGGCGGCACGCGATCGAGGTGCCCGGCTCGCGCGCTCAATGCAGGCGGTGACGCCGCCATCAAGGTCCCCGTCATGCCCCTAGGCAGGCAACTGCGCAGCTGGCGGGTCTGCGCCGCCGGGATGAGCGCTCGGCGGGCGAAGCCCCCTCCGGGTCATCCGAGTGTCTTCGGGCATGAGCGTCTCCTGCCAGTGACGTGTGAGCAGTTCTAGCAAGCGTGCCTAGTGGGTCCAGTCATCTGGTCGGCGATAAGCAGGAAGCAGATCGTCCGGAAGCGGTTGTACCGCGCTGCATGATTTGGCTTGCTCGACTGGTTCAAGGTCGCTGGCCCGTCCCGGCCGTGGATCGAAAGGACTCATGATGCCGTACACGGTCCGCCCGCTTGATGCCTCTACGTGGGATGCCTTCGCGGAGCTTGTCGAACGCAACAACGGCGTCTTCGGGGGATGCTGGTGCATTGGTTTTCACCTCGGGCCCGGCGAGAAAGGGAGCGACTATCGCGGGGCCAAGGAAGCAAGGGTTCGAAGCGACCGCGCGCACGCGGCCCTCGTCCTTGACGACGAAGGGATCGCACAAGGGTGGTGCCAGTACGGCAGCCCGGAGGAACTCCCTAACATCAAGCACGGACGCGAGTACAACAAGGATGCGCCGCCGCGGCCGGACTGGCGGATCACCTGCTTCTACGTCGACAAGAAGCATCGCGGGCAGGGGATCGCCCGCACGGCGCTTGAAGGCGCGCTCAACCAGATCGCCGAGGCCGGCGGTGGCCGCGTCGAGGCAATCCCTGAAGTGACAGCGGGCCGTCAAGCTCACGGCCGTTTCTTGTTCAGTGCGACCGTTGAGCTGTTCGAGCAATACGGCTTCTCCCGCAGCCGGCCGGTAGGTAAGCATGCATGGATCGTGGGCAAGCAAATCGGTCCTGCGTGAGCGACCGGTAGTACCAGGGGGGAGACAGCGGGCCAGGCACAGGCGCCGGGGGCCACCCCGTCAGAACGGCCAGCCACAGCATCCTGTGCCTGACCCGACGGCCGCTACCCACTGAGCACCGCCTAAACAAGCCCAGGGGATCGAGCAGTCGGTTATCGCTGCATGCAGCGAGCGCGCCGGGTCGGCGCGATGTTTCGAGCGGGTTGCACGCGGTAGCGCGGAAGGAATCACGAACGCCGCTCAATGCTGCAATTGCTGGAGGGTCATGACCGAGGAGCCGGTCGGGCAGAGCGTGGCAGATGTGCTGGGCTTGCTGCGCGCGGTCAGGAGCGGCCAGACCGACATGCTCACCCGGGCTGTCTGTGAATTGACGCTCGACGAGCTTTGGCAGGGATTCATCATTGCGCTCGCGCTCTTGTCGACGCTGGCTGATGCCATGGACCAGCAACGGTCCGCCGCCGGCCTGGAGCCCTTCGCCGACCGGTTCCTTGAGGACCTATCTCGTAACCTCAAGGCTGAATAACTGATGGTCCTCCGTTAGCGGAGCGGGCTGAACGCCGCCCGCAGCTCGGTCGCGAAGAGCTCAGGCTCTTCCCAAGCGGCGAAATGCCCGCCCTTGTCGACCTCGTTGTAGTAGGTGAGGTTGGGGTAGGACATCTCGACCCAGCTGCGCGGGGCCCGGAAGATCTCATCAGGAAAGGTGGTAAAGCCGACTGGCACCGGGACAGGCGGAGGAGCGTGACCGGCCGCCCGGGCCTGGGCTTGTCCGCTTTCCCAGTAGGACCGCGCAGCCGATGCTCCGGTGCCCGTGAGCCAGTAAAGGGTGATGTTGTCGACCACCCGTTCCCGAGTCAGGCCGCCTGTCTGCTGCCCGTCGGCAAAGGCGCCGGAGATCTTGTAGTAGCTGTCGGTGTCGTGGTCCAGCATCCACGCTGCCAGCGCGACGGGAGCATCCAGCAGCGCATAGCCGATTGTCTGCGGTCGCGTGTCCTGCTCGAGGAAGTAGCCAAAGCCGCTGGTCCTGAATGCGGCGAGCTGGTCGGCCGCAGCGCGTTCCTGCTCCGATTCAGTCGGCTGGGGGCCGCCGAGCGCCGACACGAGCAGGTTCATGTGGATGCCTGCCAGCCCCTCGGGTGCCTGCCGGCCTATGGCGTCGGTGACGGAGGCGCCCACATCACCCCCCTGTGCGACATACCGGGTGTAGCCGAGGCGGCGCATCAGCTCGGCCCACGCTTGCGCGACGCGGTCTGGGTTCCATCCGACCTCCGCTGGTTCACTTGAAAAGCCGTACCCAGGCAAGGACGGCAGCACCAGATGGAACGCGTCCTCGGCGCGTCCGCCATGCGCAGTCGGGTCGGTCAGCGGGCCGACGGCTCCGAGCAGCTCGATCACTGAGCCGGGCCAGCCATGCGTCATGATCAGGGGCAATGCGTTCTCGTGCGGCGAGCGGACATGGATGAAGTGGATGTCCACTCCGTCGATCTCCATCTTGAACTGCGGCAGCGCGTTCAGTTTGTCCTCACACGCGCGCCAGTCATACCCGTCGGCCCAGTAGCGGGCAAGCTCCTGCAGGGGCTCAAGCTGCACGCCCTGGGACCGGTCGCCGACGAGTTCCTTGCTGGGCCAGCGAGTCGCTTCGATGCGCTGGCGGAGGTCAGCGAGCGCCTCTTCAGGTACCTCGACCCGGAACGGGCGGATATCAGTTGCGCTGGACATGAGCTTCCACCTCGCTGCATGCGTCGCGTCGGTAACACGCTGCTAGGTACCCGTGGGTGCACGGAGCAACACCGCCTGTGTGGGTACGGGCACGCGGCGGGGGCAGAAGATACAGCACATAACAATCCTGGGAGGACACGATGACAGTGGCGTGGGACGACGTGACCCGTGCCGACGTCGTGCGTGCGATACAGGAGTACGACAAGCTCGGTGCAGAGAAGTTCTTCTCCGAGCACGGATTCGCCCCCACCACTACCTACGACCTGATCTGGGAGGAACGCCCCTACCCGCCGAAGGCGATCCTCGGTACGGCCTATGAGTTCGCTACCGGGAAGCGCCTTGCCTCCGGAGACTTCGAGGGCGGCAAGAGCGGCGCAGTCCGGGTACTCGGCACCCTGGGATTCACCGTGCAGGTTAGATGACGGGCCGGGTCAACGGACGTGGCTGACCGATCTCAGTAGTCGCCGCGGGTCCGAGCGTGCGCCTAGCGCCATGCCGGGTCTGTCGCTCCTCGAGCATCGCTCGTAGCACCTGCCTGACCGTCGCGTCGAGCCTGGATTTATCCTGCCGGTGCGCGCTGGCCGCGCTCAGCACTGATTCAAAGGTCGGGACTGAGTCGTCGACACCGGCCGTCATGACCACTTTGCTCATTGCATCGATAGCCTTGCTGAGCTGCGCCGATGGCTCAGCGAGCCGGAGGACATCCCGCCAGGCGGCACCCGAACGGGCCTCGGCAAGCAGGCTCGGAGCGCCGCCCGGTCTGTGCGCAAGTACTTCGGCCACGCCCTCTGCCCATGCCGTGAGGATCGTCAGCTCGTCAACTTCGAGCACGCGGGAGGTTGGTTCTGCGGCCTGTAGTCTCCGGAATTTTGAGCTGGTGTTCGCCGGCTTAACCTGGTGGACGGCGACGTCATAGCCGGCGGTTCCGTTATCGACTGGCCACCGACTGTCCGCGCTGCGCCTGGGCGAGCGACTCATGCACACGGTCAGAACGACGCCATACGCGCCTGGGTCGAGCCGGATTTCGCGGACGCCGCGGCTGGGATCCTTCCACAGGGCGATGATCGGAGACGCATCGTGGCCATGTGGTCGCGACCGTTCCGCCATGCCGAAGGATGTCAGGGTCAGCACGGCAGAACCGGGATCGTCGGCGAGCACGCTCGCGTACGGAATGCCAGACATGCGCCGGTGTCGGCTCGTTCAGCCGGTCATAGCTCTCCGGCGTATCGAGTCCTGCCGCGCCTCACGATGTCCCCTTTCAGCGAGCCGCTGCCCGGCGCGGCCCTTAACGCACCCGTTCCCCGCTATGCCCGTGCCGACTCGCGCAACTCGCCGTGTGGCAGTCTGGCGGCCAGGGAACCCAGAAGGGCAGACGCTCGGTGGCAGCAGGACGGTCACGGACATGACTTCAAGCACGGAGGGACAGGCGATGAGCAAGTTCGAGGCTGGCGACCGGGTGCGCAGCGATAACAACACAGAGGGTGGCATCGGAACGGTTCTGGCTTGGGATGACCCGCGTTGTCTGTTCTCGGAGGAGGAATGGGCGGGTCACAGTGCCATTGCCTGGGAAGACGAGTCCGTCACGATCGTGGCTGACGGGGCATTGAGCCTGGAGACGGCCGTCGATTGGGAAGAAGAAGTTGAGGGGCCTGAAGACGCCTGACAAGGGCCGCGTCCGCGCACCAATCTCCCTTGGTCAGGCTGGCCTCGCTTGGGACGCATCAGCGGTGCCGCCGCGGGTGACCGCGATCGGATTGACGACGTTGTCGAACGTCGGCGCCTGCGTAGACCTCTACATATGCGGAGTGCCGAGGTACGGGAAGCCGTGCAGCATGTCGTCGTGCGGCTTGAGGCCCGTTGGCGGGACCTTGCCGTGGCTGAGCCATGCGAACCGCATGCTGTAGACGTCATCGGTCAGGAAGCGGCCGTTCGGGTACGCAGCAGGCTCGGCGCGGTCGTAACGGAGAATATCGGGCAGATCCATGAGAGCTGCCTGCCTCGCTTCGTCGGGCGGGTAGCCGCCGTCCTCGAGGAGCTTGGACCACGGTGTGAGGTAGTTCGTTACGTCGTCGGCCGGCTGCCGGGAGTTGTAGAGATCCTTCTGGCCGTCAGGGTTGATGAACGGATTGATCGTCGGGTTGCCGCCTCTGTCCATTTGCGTCAGCATCCCGTCGCGATACTGACTGATAGAAGCCCAGACGCCGAACTTCGGGCTGGAGCCGAGCATGTCATCGGGTACCTCTAGCGCGATTGACAGGACGTCGTTTCCCTCGAAGTCGTCGTGCCCTGTCCAGTTGAATCCGTGCAGTGCCCCTTCGATGTCCGCGAAGAACGGCTCGCTGCGAGCCCCGGCGAAGATACGAATCCCGTCCACTTCGACAGGCTGCGCCGTCGCACCGAAGCTGACCGGGATGGACGAGGTGAGCACCCGACCCGCAGGCTCTGACTGGCGAGCCTCGGCCCCTGTGGCGTAGTAGACCGTGCCGGTTTGGTTGCCGCCCTCGAGCCCGGAGAACGTAAATGTGAAGGCGGCGTCGGCGAGTGCGTCGCCGTCGTCATCGATGTTGATCCGGTAAACCGCGTCAGGGTGAAAGTCCCGGCTGGTGATGACCGTCGGCGGCAGTCCGCCCGGAGGTCTGATCGTCGGGTTCGAGTCGATGATCAGGACGGTCTTGGCCGGGTCTTCTTCAGACTTGAATGCGAACACGTCGGTCAGGTCCAGCCGCGTATCGTCGCCTGGATACCTGAGGTTGTCTGCGCTGAAGTGGTTCGACATCGTGACTCCTTTGCTGGCGATGTGCGTGGGCAAATGGTCAGCCGCGGAGGAAGTCCATAGCGCGAAATACCCGCGCCCTCTCCCCACGATTCCACGCGCCGGCTGCCGCCACTCAACCAGGGTGATCCGAGTACACGGCGCACATAGATGGGGTGTTGTGACCGGATGTAACGTCACATGTGCCGGACTAATCGCCTGGCTGCGTTAGGCCAGCGCTGAGTGCGACATCGCCCGTGCGGCAAGGCTCCTGACCGCTGTCGGTGCTTGCCAGACTGGGCCACGCACCCTGCATGCTCTGATCCCGCAAGGGTCAGCCGAGAGTGGACATCAGCTCCTGGCAGGCCTGCTCACACCGCCTGCACGCTTGGGCGCAGACGCGGCAGTGCTCGTGCCTTTGGGCGTGCATTTCGCATTCGTCGGCGCACGACCTGCATGCGATCGCGCAAGCCTGGAGCACAGCGCGGGTGAGGTTGGCGTCGTAGCCTGTATGCCGTGACAGCACGCGGCCGGTGGCGTCGCATATGTCAGCGCAGTCGAGGTCGGTGCGGATGCACTTGATCAGGTCGGCGACGTCAGGCTCGCTCAAGCATGCGTCGGCGCATGCCGTGCAGGTCTGTGAGCAATCGAAGCATTCGGCGATGCACCTGGCCAGCGCCGCCCGGTTGACGTCGCCGAGATCGGCCGGGTAGGTACGCAACATCTCATCTGCGTGGGTCATCGCTACCTCCCATCATCGATTCTGGTTTGTCGGGCGATACCCGCTGCACGGGCTCAGTCAACACGGCACTGTCGGTCAGTTTGCTCATATTGACTGAGCAGGAGACAGGCAAGGAGCGAGTGCAGTTGGGTGAGGATAGGCGGCGGCCGCCGCTGCAGAACAGGGTCATGCCGACGGGCGAGATCGTCTCGCATCCCGGCCGGGGGATGCTCATGGGCAACCGCGGGTGCATCCATAACACTGACCGCACCCTCGGAGTGGCTCGCTGGCGCAGCCAGTTGTGGATCTCGTGCGTACTCGACTTCCGCGGCTGGAAACGTGACGTGATGCCGCCTGGGCGATGGACGGCGCTGTTCTTCCTGGACGAGCCGACTGCCCTCGCCGCCGGTCACCGGCCATGTGGCTATTGCCGCGCAGACGACCATCGGTGGTTTGGAGAAAGCTGGCGGACAGCCCAGGCTCTCCCGGCGCGCCCGACCGCCGCCCAGATGAACTCCTGGCTGCATGCCGAACGAGTAGAAGGACGAACAAGGCGCCAGTTGACCCGAGAGGTTGCGCTAGCTGACCTGCCTGACGGCGCCATGGTCAGATACCAAGGGAGCCCGGCACTGCGGGTGGGTGAGAAGCTGTTGCCCTGGTCGTTCGACGGCTACGGGCGATCATTGCGGCCAGCGCCCAGCACGCGCGTCGACCTGCTGACGCCGCCAGCGATCATCGGCGTCCTCAGGGCCGGCTACCGGCCGCTGGTACACCCGAGCGCCGGGCCGACCTCGATGCGAGCGCTCGGGTGAGAAACCAGATGCTGAACCGTCACGCCTCTGGCCCAGTTACTCCTCCCAGACCGGTCGTACCTCGACAGCCCCGCTGGCGGCCGCTGGATGCATAGCTGCAATTTCAAGCGCCTCGTCGAGGCTGGGGCACTCGATGATGTCGAAGCCGCCTATCTGTTCCTTGGTTTCGGCGAACGGCCCATCAGAAACCAGCACCTCGCCGTTGCGAACCCGGACGGTGCTGGCATCACTGCTCGGCCGCAGGCGCGCGCCGCCACGCCGGATCCCCCTATTGTCAACTTCAGCATCCCAGTCCTGAATTTGCGGCAGCGCGTGCACCTCGGCCGGGCCCAAGACCTCGGACTCGTCGTCGCAGATCATCAGCATGTACTTCACGTTTCTCCTTCGGTCATGACTATCGTGCCGCGACAGTTGACGGCCGGGTCGATTCCGGCTATTCGCCAGCGAGTAGCTGACTAGGCAGTTCGCGGGGGCCCGTAGTGGCTTGAGCGCGACCGGACCCAGCACCCCAGCGCTGGCCGGTCGAATAGTGGCGTGGGGCCGCCGGCCGTGGCTTGCGTTCAAGCTGCCCAGTCTGTTCCGCAAGCCCTGAGCAGGGGTTAGATCGTAGGCGTGGTTGACCGCGATGTGGAAGACGCCATGGCGCGCAGCTTCCTTGCGGGGTTGCCGCGGGAGGTTACCGGCGGGCTCCAGTCAGCGGGCGAGCGCTCCGACTATCCGGCGGGCACTACGGTTTACCGCGCCGGCTCGGATCCGCAGGTAGCGCTGGTCGTCCGTGGATTGCTGCGGGTCTACCTGATGTCGCTGGAGGGACGCCAAGTCACGGTCCGCTATGCCCGGCCTGGCGATGTGCTCGGGATCGCTGTGCTGGTGGGCGGACCAGCGAACGTCGGAGTGCAGGCGGTGGAGCCGTCAAGCCTCTTCCGGATCAGCCAGCGAACTCTGAAGGCGGCGGCGCGGCAGGATCCGCGCGTCTCGTGGGCAATCGCCGAGGAGCTAAACCGCAGGTTGTATGAGACTTTGGAGCAGACAGCGGTCAACGCGTTCGGCACCGTGCGCCAGCGCGTTGCCGCGCATCTTCTTGATCTTGCATCCGCGCAGCAGCATCCGCATGACCGGCTGGCAGCTCTGGTGTCTCAGCAGGAGCTCGCCGATGCGGTGGGATCGGTCCGCGAGGTGGTGGCCCGGGTGCTGCGTGACCTGCGGATCGCCGGAGTCGTGGCAACCTCGGCGGACCGCGTCGTCATCGTCGATGCGGCTCGTCTGTATGCCGAGTCCGCCGGGTCAGCGGGCGTGTGACATAAGTCGCTCCGCGCGCGCTCGATGTCACTGACATGCATGCCTGCTGACGGCACGCTGGCCAGATCGGGCCCGCAGAAGTCGGGCGCCAGCATCGGAAGGAGTTGTGACATGGGCGCATCGATTGCCGTGTCCCGGACCGGATCCGGATCGGCGCGTGGAGTCAAGGCCGTCTCGGTGATCAGCACGGGGACCGTGCGCATCCACCCTGAACACTCGGGCGGCACCCGGAAGCCGCTGTACTGGTGGCTGCTGACCTCTCGGAGGTGGACAGGGCTGCGGCCGATCAACGTCTACGTTATCGAGCACGCCAAGGGACTGATCCTGTTCGACACGGGGCAAGACCGGGCCTCCGTCACAGATAACGCATACTTTCCCGGCGGCCTCACCGGGAGCATGTACGACCGGCTCGCGCGGTTCGATATTGGCGAGCAAGACACCCTGACTTCCCAGCTCGCTACGCTCGGGTACGGCCCAGCGGATGTCCGCACAGTGATCTTGTCGCACCTGCATCAAGATCACATCGGCGGACTGCCCGAGCTGAGCAGTGCAAGCCTGATGGTCTCCGCCTCGGAGTGGACTGAGCTATCGGCTCCAGCGCCCGAGCTTCGCGGTTTCCTGCGCAATCACATTCAGCTCGCCGGGCTGCGCTGGCGGCAATTCGACTTCGCGCCGGTCAACGATCCCTTGGTGGCGCCATTTGCCGAATCGATAGACGTGATGGGAGATGGCTCGCTCAAGCTGCTGCCTACTCCTGGTCACACCACAGGCTCCGTTTCGCTGCTCGTCAATCGCGAGCCGAGGCCTCCCCTGCTGCTGGTGGGCGATCTCACCTACGACGCTGAGTTCCTGCAGCGCGGTCGGCTTCCCGGCGTCGGCAACCGGCGGCGACTGGCCGAGTCGACCAGCAAGGTTCTTGCACTAGCCCAACAGCATCCGGGCCTGGTCGTGCTCCCGGCGCATGACCCGACGTCGGCCCGTCGGCTCCTGAACAGCTAGAGAGGCGAGACGCGATGGATACGTTCGAGAACATGCTCACGATCGCGAGGCCGAGGGAAGAGGTCTTCGCGTTCCTCGCCGACTTCCGCAATGTGCCGAGGTGGAATTACGCGATCGATAAGACCTGGCAGACTTCGCCCGGGCCGACCGGGGTCGGGGCAACTTACCTGCAGACCCGGAGCATTCCGCTCAAGAGCCAGGAAGCTTTCGAGGTCACTGCCTTTGAGCCGCCTCGCCAGCTTGCCGTCCACGGGCAGATCGGTCCGTTCCTCGCCACGATCACGTATCGGCTCGAGTCAGCGGCCGGCGGGACCAGGCTGACTAACAGGATCGACCTAGAACCATCGCGAGCCGTGATGCGGTTGGCCGCACCACTGGCTGTGCCGCGGGTGAAGACAGCAGTGGCGGCGAACCTCGCCACGCTCAAGCAGATCATGGAAGACGGGCGCTAGGTCGGCGCTGCGCGCTCAGCCGTTAAGGACCGCGATCGCGTCTACCTCTATCAGGTACTCAGGCCTCGCCAGCGTCTCAACCCCGACCAACGTGTCCGCCGGCTTGTGATCGACGAACAGTGCAACTCTGGCTTCCTCGATGACCGGCAGGTACTCGGGCCGGTGGCTGACGACGAAGATATTGATTCTGGCCACCTGATCCGGCCGGGCGCCCGCGGCCGCCAGAGCACGACCGAGATTGGCGAACACCTGGTGCGCCTGTATTGCCAGGTCACCAGGGCCGACCAGGTTGCCATGCTCGTCCTCAGGCTCCTGACCCGCGATGAAGACCAGGGCGCTGCCGGTCGCAATGACGACGTGGGTATATGTCGGAGGCGTCGGCAAGTTGCCGGGATTGATGAGCCTTAGCGTAATCGTGAAGCTTTCCGTCTAGCTAGTCCCGGTTTTCCCCTGCGGGGAGGTCGCGCAGGCGTGAAAATTGGTGCCGCGGTGGCCCGCCGAGCCCGGGACTCCTCTGGGACGCAGTGCCCGGTAGCTAGTCTGGCGCCGGGGTCTTGACCTACGGGTTG
>DATAEH010000152.1:0-18681 GCA_036258115.1 Streptosporangiaceae bacterium | reverse complement strand
ACGCCGTCCGGGCTCGGCCCGGTGTCGAACAGCAGGCGACGTGACCGCCCGCCCTTGACGACCGTGACCAACATGGCGAATCCGTGCTCGGCGATGAGCGCATCCACGCTCCAGCCCTCTGCCATCAAAGCTGCGGGTCGCCTCGCGTCGATTCTGAGTCCGATCCGCTTGGCCGGCCCCTGGTCCGGCATGAAGGCGTCAGTGACGTTATCGATCAGGCTGACCAGCTCGACCGAGTCGACCGGTTCCAGCGGGACCTTCAGGGCTGACTCGAACTCTTGGGCCAATGCTGGGGCTGCGCCGTGCTGCGCATGAGCGTCATCACACATGTTGACATCCTCCTCGCCGTAAGGAACGGGGATTCCAAGAGCTAGCTCGCGAGGAGCAGGTCATCTTGAGGTTCGCGGTTCGCAGGCCCGGTAGCCCGGTCGCCTCCGCGCGCTTTCACGGCATGCCCTGCCGCGATGTTCCGTGCCGCGTTCACATCCGCGTTGCCGCAGTATCCGCAGGCCCGGCACCGGAAGACAGCTTGGCTCTCGCGAGCCTCCCGGTCCCGTTTCTTGCACTGCGAGCACGTCTGGGACGTGTACGCGGGATGTATCTTCTCCACCCGGCCAGCGGCTTTGTCTTCCAGCCGCCGGGCGAACAGCCCCCAGCCCTGGGCCAGGATCAACCTATTCAGCCCGGCTTTTTGCCGGACTTTCACGCCAGGCTCGCCCAGCGTCCCGGCAGCCGACCGGGTCATGCTCGCGATCTTCAGGTCTTCGATCCGGATCACGTCATACCGGCCGGCGATGGCCGTGCTGGCTTTCTCGGCCCAGTCCTTGCGCCGGTCCGCGTCTCTGGCCCGGATCTTCGCGAGCCGCTGGCGGGCCCGGTTGCGGCGGTTGCTGCCGCGCTGACAGCGGGCCAGCCGCCGGGCCTGCCGCTTGAATCCGAGCGGCGCGGGTGCCTGATAGGTCGTCCCGTCCGACAGCGCCAGCGTCACCGCGACGCCGCGGTCGATACCGGCGATCTGCCCGGTGCCGGGTCCGGGAACCGGCTCGGGGACCGCCGCGAACGCGACGTGCCACCGGCCGGCCCGGTCCAGGGTGATCCGGTAGCTTCTCGCCGCGGGGACGGCGCGGCTCCACCGGAACCGCACCCACCTGATCTTCGGGACCTTCACCTGTCCCCATCTGCAGTTCAGCCGCCTGACGTCGCCGGCCTTGACCGCGACGATCCGGAAGCCCTCGTTCCTGCCGCGCTTGCGCCAGCCCGGCTTGCGGTGCGTCCCGGCGAAGAAATTCTTCATCGCCCGGTCAAAGTCGCGCAGCGCCTGCTGCTGCACGATCACGCTGCCGGCGGCCAGCCACCCGTTTGCCGCCCGCGCTTCGGACAGCTGCCGGCACTGCGCCGCGAACCCCGGCGCGCTCGTACGGCCGGGCGCCCACCACGCCTGCTGCTCGACCGCGAGGTTCCACACGTACCGAGCATGCGCGCAGTGCTCCCGCAGGACCGCTTCCTGCTCGGGCGCCGGGCACAGCCGGTACCGGGACATGCGGCCATTCTCCTGAATGGCTCTGACATTCCGGGCCGCCAGATTCCGCCCCGCCCGGAAGGACTGGCTTCCATTGCAGGCCACGCCAGACGCCGGCCGGGCGACGCGGAAGGTGACTAGGTTGGCATCCCGGTAAGGCTCAGCGCTCCGAGGTAGCCGGCCAGCAAGGCACTGGCGGCCTGCCCGACCATGTCGTCCGCAGGCAGGAAGGCCGGATGGTGAAGCGCGTGCGGACCGCCGGTCCCGAGGAACAGCATCAGAGTCCGGCCGCCGCGGCTGAAGTAGGAGAAGTCGTCCGCGCCGCAGGACCGGAACGAAGTATCGATCGAGAATCCCGCCTCACGAAGCCAGGGCCACGTCGCCACGGTGAGCGCCTCGTCGTTGACGAGCGCGGGCTCGCCTTGGTCGATAGTGACCGAGCCCCGGCAGCCGTGCGCCCGGCAGGTGTGCTCGACGATCTCCCTGACGATCTGATGCAGGCCCGGCCGGTCGGCCTCGTCAAGCACCCGCAGTGTTCCCTTGGCGACCGCCGTTCCGGGAATGACGTTCGCAGCCTGGCCAGCCTGGAGCATGCCGATCGACACCACGACGGCGTGCGTGGGATCGGAGCGGCGGCTGACGGCGGTCTGCAGCGCGACCACGCTCTGGCAGAGCGCCACCACTGGATCGGCGCTCAGCTGCGGGTAGCCCGCGTGCCCGCCAACGCCCTCAACGGTGATCTCGATATCGTCGGTCGCCGCGTTGACCGTGCCGGCGGCCGCGGCGACCGTGCCGAGCGGCAGCTGATGTTGCAGGTGGACGGCGACGATCGCACTCGGCTGCTGAGCGGCCAGCACGCCAGACGCGACCAGGTCCCTGGCCCCTGACGGAATGGCCTCCTCGCGCGGCTGCAGCACGGCAAGCACCGGGACCGGCAGCTCTGCGCCCGCTGCCCTGGCCGCGCGGCACACGGCGGTGAGCGCGGCCAGGTGCACATCGTGGCCGCAGGCGTGCATGGCGCCGGTCTGCGAAGCCCACGGCACCCCCGTCTCCTCGGTGATCGGCAGCGCGTCTAGCTCGGCGCGCAGGGCGATGCACGGCCCGTCCTGGTCGCCGATCCGCACGAGGCGGCCGGTCCCCGAGACGGGCGGCGCATCAGGCGCGCCGAGCGCGGCCGCCACCCTCGCGGCCGTCCTGAACTCCTCGCCGGAGGGCTCGGCGCTCGCGTGCAGCTCGCGCCGGAGCATGACGGCCGCGTCGAGTTCAGCGCTCACCCCGGCACGGAGCTTGGGCGCCAGGTCCGCCAGCGTCACCGCCGTGCTCGTCACCGCGGCCCCTTCCCGGCGCCGGCCGGCGCGGAATGCGGCCTTGATGCACGAGCAGGTGCACAACATGACAAGGTGGGAGAAGGCTGGGCCAGCCTGACAACGCGACTGGCTGGGCGAGTCAGCCAGTCCGCCTGAACTGTCATCATGACTGGCCCAGCCGGTATACGCGGGCCGCGTTTGCCGAACCGATCAGCTCGGCGACTCGCTCGGCATCTGCGGCCGCCCACGCTCCGTCTGCTACGAACTGCCCTGTCACCTTGGCGAGGTCGCGCCGGAACCCGATCGCGCCCAGGTAGTGCAGCTCCGGCAGGCCGAAAGCGTCGGAAGAGTAGAGCATCTTGCCGAAAGGCGTGAGCTCGAGCGCCTCGGCCAGCACCGCAGCCGACCGCGCCCCCACATAGTTGAGAATCGCGCCGAGGTCCATGTAGACGTGCGAGAACACGTGGGCCAGGTAACCCGCCGCTCGCTGATGCGGATAACAGTGCAGCAGCATGACAGGAGTGCCGATCGGCTCGGTTGCGATCAGGAGGTCGGTCAGCAGCGACGGGTCCGAGCGGTGCAGCCGCACGTCCGTGTCACCGAAACCGACGTGGAACTGCAGCGGCTTGCCGACATCGATCGCCGTCCAGACCAGGTGCCTGAGCAGGACGGGGTCCTCGATTCTGGCTTCACGATCGGTCTCCATCGCGCGCAGCAAGCGAGCGGCGGCGGCCGTGACCTCCGCCGAGGCGGGCCTGGCTGGATCGAAATCGAATCCGTACCGGTAGGCGACGATGGATTTATAACCAACCGCGCCGGTAGCCGCCGTCTGGACGCCGAGCTCTTCTGCAAACGCGGCAGCCCAGTCGGCGGCGGTCGTCCCGGCCCTCGCAACCTGCTCAGCGACCGCCTCGAGCCTGACGACGTGGCTGGCCGGAGCGCCGCTTGCTTGCACCATCTGCTCGGGCGTGGTGATCTGGTCGGTTCGGAAACCGGTGTCGACCAGCCAGTGCGTCACCCGCGACGCGGTGAGCAGGCGCTTGTTTACCTCCGCGGTGCCAAGCTCGGCGCGGCGGCGCAGATAATCCTCCGCCGCGGCCGACGGCTCCAGGCCGAGCACAGGTGCACACCATCGCCTGATCGTGAAGCCGAGCTGGCTGTCGAACGGCGACGTGCCAGGAGCGGGCGGCCCTGATGCTTCGGAGATAAGGTTCTCGAACCCGGCACGGTCCAGGTTCGCGGTGACAACGCCGTGGACATGGTGGTCGATGAGCGACAGCGCATCGAGTTCTGCTGTGCTCACTCTTCCTCCATCGGTTGGGTGTTGCCAGAATCGCCGACCATTCCCGCGTACAAGCCGTCCCACCTGCCCATGCGCTCCAGCGCGAGATCGCCGAGCCGGTCTAGGAGAGCCGTGACGACGGCCTCAACCACAGCAAGTGCCGGCGTCAGCGAGATGAACGGCGACGTCGACTGCACGGTGGAGGTGAGGATCACGTCCGCGTGCGCCGCCAGTGGAGACAGGTAAGGATCGGTGAACGCGATCAAGGTCGCTCCGCGCTCCTTCGCCATGGCGGCGGCCCGGGCGGTGTCATGCTGATATCTGCGGTAGTCGAAGGCGACCAGGACGTCGCGGCGGCCGATGTCAAGCAGCGTGCTGGTCCGGTCCGCTCCTATGGAGGCGACCACATGCACGTCAGAGCGCAGCATGCGCAGGTTCGCCGCCAGGTATTCGGCCAGCATCCAGCTGAACCTGCCGCCGATCATCGTCACGCTGCGCCGCGGATCGGCCAGCAGCCTGATGGCGTGCTCGAATTCCAGCCGCGGCAGCCGCGCGAAGCTCGATTTGATGCCTTCGCAGAACACCTGCTCGGCCTGGCTCAGCACGTCGCCATCGTGGCGGGCGGCCGACCGGCCGGCATGCACCGTCAGCGGGGACGACAGCCGTGCCGAGACCTCAGACTTCAGCGATCGCTGGAATCCGGCATAGCTGTCGAACGACAGCTTGCTGACGAGCCGGATGACGGTCGGCGCGCTCACCCCGGCCGTGGCCGCTAGCTTGGCGACCGGCTGCAAGCCGCGGACCGGATACTCGGCCAGCAGCGCCCGGGCGACCTTGCGCTCGGCCGGCGTGAGCTCGGCCAGCTTGAGGTGCAGGCGTTCGGCAACCGTCACATCTGAGTCACCAGATTCGGGAACGGCCATCACCACCGCCAGCGGGTCCTGGCCACGACGTCGGCCGGGCTGGCGCCTGCGAAGAGCTCGATCTCGGCCCGGCGGACGGCAAGGAACGCCTCGAACATTGGCTCGCCCATGACCTCACGCAGCAGGTCAGAACCTTCGAGTGCAACGATCGCCTCGTCCAGTGACTGCGGCAGCCTTCGCACGCCCCGTGCGACCAGGTCGGCTTCCGGCAGCCCGACCGGATCGCCCTGCACCTCCTGCGGCAGGGTCTCGCCGCTCTTGATCCCGTACAGCCCTGCGGCCAGCAGCGATGCGATGACCTGGTACGGGTTTGCCGCGAGGTCGAAGCATTTGACTTCAAGGTTTGCGCGGACGTCCTGTTCCCCCTTCGAACCGGTCACCAGGCGCAGCGCTGCCTCCCTGTTCTCCTTGCCCCAGCACTGATAGGCGCCTGCCCAGTGCGACGGCACGAGCCGGATGTAGCTGGCGACGCTCGGCGCGCCGACCGCTACGAGGGCGGGAAGCGCGGCGAGGACGCCGCCCGCGAAGGCCTCGCCTTCAGCCGTCAAGCCATACCTGCCGGGTCCGCCGGCGAACAGGTTCTGCCCGTTGCGCCAGAGGCTGAGATGCACGTGGCCGCCGTTCCCCACGCCCCCGGCGACGACGGAGGGGGCGAAGGAGACCTGCAGCCCGTGGCGCTGCGACACGGCTCGAATGGTCTGCCTGATCAGGACGCTGTCGTCGGCGGCTGCGACCGGGTCCTTCGGCGCGACGGAGATCTCCAGCTGGCCGGCCGCGTACTCCGGATGGAACTGCTCGACTCCGATGCCCTGCTGTTGGATCGCCTCGACGACCTCACGGGAGTAATCGGCCAGCTCGATGAGCCGCGTCATGCCGTAGGCGGGCCCCTGGCAAGCCGGCACGAATGTGCCGCCGTCCTCCGAACCGACCGCCCATTCAATCTCAAAGGTGGAAAGGGCATTCAGGCCCTGATCGGCGGCCTGGGCGACCATTCGCTTAGCGAACGACCGCGTGCATCCTGCGAAAGGCGTGCCCTCCTGGGTGTATCGGTCCGCGGGCGCGAACGCCCAGCCGGGCAGGGGCACGAGCGGAGTGACCCGGTCCAGATCTGGCATCAGCCGCAAGTCACCTGAGGGCCCGCCGATGTGCTTGCTCGTCGTGATGCTGTCGTCCACGACGAAAACGTCGAAGACCGGGGACATGCCGATCCCCCAGCCGGCGGCTCGCTCGAGCCTGGCGATCGGGACGGACTTGACCCTGGTGAGGCCCGCGTTGTCCACCCAGCAGGCCGCTACCATGCTGACCCCCGCGTCGGCGAGCCGCTGAGCCAACTCAGCGCCCTGGGCCGAACGCCTGACCCGCTCATCGACGTCAATAACCGCGTCGGGCGGGGTTTGCGTCGTCACTGAGCACCTCGTTCCGGCTCGCCGCGCGTCCCCCCGCGGGTGTCGGGAACGTTACACATCGCTACACATGCCCGTCAACACGTAACAGAAGTTTCACCCGGTCTCGCGGCCGTTGCGCAGTTCTGAAGGGCCGAGCGGCCGATCACCAGCCGCGCATGTCGATCGGCCAGACGTCGACGATCTCGTCGCCTGAACAGACGTAGGCGCGCTCGTGATAGGCCATCGTCGGGTCGATGTGAGCGGGCGCGAACCTGACCTTGTCCCCGACCGGTCTCGGGTCAGAAAACGTGGTGTGCTCGTCCGAGCAGAACCACACCGTCGCGCCTTCGAGATCCGGATTTCCATGGTCCATTCCGAACGCCTTCAGTCCGGCGTCAGCGACCGACCATTCTGGTGAGGTCGATATGACCGTGCCGAGCACGAACAGCGCCTGGCCGAACGGCAGCCCCAGCTTGCCGTAGGCGGTGTCCATCAGGGCGTACGACCCGGCCTGGATCTCGCTGGCCCATGTGTTGACCAGATAGGTGCCGGTTCCGCCGGCCGACACCAGCTCACCGCCGACGTCGGCATGAGCCGCGACCAGCATCTCCATCGCCGTCTTCGTCTGCGCCGCCCGCTCCTGCGCGTCGGTCAGCCCGACGACGTGCCCCTCGTAACCCATGACGCCGCGGACCTCCAGCCCGGCCTTCCGTGCGGCCTCAGCGAGCTGGCCGGCCTCGCCGGGGTCGCAGCCGCAGCGCGGCAGGCCGACGTTCACGTCGATGACAACCTCGCGCACACCGCCCTTGGCCGCCGCTTCGATGGTCTGCGGCGAGTCGACGGCGAGCGTGATCCGCGAGCCGTCCGCGACCAGAGCGCCGAGTCGGCGCGCGTCGAGCACCTCATTGGCCAGCAGCAGATCCTGGCCGAGGCCGGCGGCCGTCATTCGCTCGCACTCGCGGATCGTCGCGCAGGTGAATCCCTCGTGTCCTGCCACAGCCTGCCGCCTGGCGAGGTTCGTGCACTTGTGCGCCTTGACATGCGGCCGCAGCCGCGGACCTGGCAGCGCGGCTGACATAGCGGCGATGTTCTCCTCGAGCACCGCCGCCTCGATCAGCAGCGCAGGGGTCTGCAGGTCTTTGATCCGCAGCTGTCCCTGACTGGTCATAGGTACCTCCGCTGGCGTGACTGGGCTGACTCGTAGGCCGTGCGGGCCTGCCGCACCGATGCGAGCTCGGAAACTTCGGCGACCGGCACATCCCACCAGGAATCGCTGTCCGGCGCGGCCGCCAGCGGATCAGTCTCGATCGTTATCACGACAGGTCCCGCCATCGACTTCGCGGCCCGGAGAGAATCTGCGAGATCGGCGATCGTCCCGGCCCTGAGCACCTCCGCGCCGAGGCTGGCCGCGTTCGCGCCGAGGTCGACGGGCAGCGCGCCGCCGTCGAGCCTTCCTGTTCGCGCATTCCGGTAACGGTACGCGGTACCGAACCGTTGCGCGCCGACGGACTGTGACAGGGCGCCGATCGAAGCGAACCCCTGGTTGAGCACCAGCACGACGATGATCTTGATGCCCTCCTGAACGGCGGTTGCCAGCTCGCTCGACATCATGAGGTACGAACCGTCGCCTACCAGCACGTACACCTCGCGATCGGGAGCCGCCATCTTGACCCCGATGCCGCCCGCGATCTCGTATCCCATGCACGAGTAGCCGTACTCGACGTGGTATCCCTTGGCGTCCCTGGTCCGCCACAACTTGTGCAGGTCGCCTGGCATCGACCCGGCCGCGCAGACCACCACGTCACGTGGCTGCGACGCGGCGTTGACGGCGCCTATCACCTCGGCTTGGGACGGCAGCGGCGCGTTGCCGAGGTGATAGGCCTGCTCGACCGCCTTATCCCAGAGCCTCGCCCGCTCGGTGGCCTCGGCACGATAACCGGCGGGGACCTGCCAGCCGGACAGTGCGGCCGCCAGTTCGGTCAGCGCGGCGCGGGCGTCGCCGACCACGTCGATCGCGCCGAGCTTTGCCGCGTCGACGGCAGCCACGTTGACGTTGATGAACCGCACGCCGGGCGCCGCGAACGCCGACCTGCTCGCGGTGCTGAAGTCCGACCAGCGCGTGCCGATCCCGACGACCACGTCTGCCTTAGCCGCCAGCGCGTTCGCCGACGCGCTTCCTGTCGCACCGATCGCGCCGGCCGCCTGCGGATGGTCGTAGGTCATGGCGCCCTTGCCTGCTTGCGTCTCCGCCACGGGAATGCCCGTCGCCTCGGCGAACGCGCGCAGGCACGACTCGGCGGCGGAGTAAATGACGCCGCCCCCCGCCACGATGATCGGCCGGGTCGCACCGCGCAGCGCCTCGGCCGCGCTTGCGATGGCCACCGGATCGGGCACAGCCCGCCGCACCTGCCAAATGCGCAGCGCGAACAGCTCGTCCGGCCATTCGTAGGCCTGGGTCTGCACATCCTGGGGCAGGCAGATCGTCGCAGCTCCGGTCTCGGCCGGGTCCGTCAGCACGCGCATTGCGCCGAGCAGCGCGTCGGGCAGCTGCTCGGGGCGGCTGACCCGGTCAAAGAACCGGGACACCGGCCGGAACGCGTCGTTCGCCGAGACGTCGCGTTGCCCTGGATGCTCAAGCTGCTGTAGCACCGGTTCGGCCGCCCGCGTCGCGAATACGTCGGAGGGCAACAGGAGGACTGGCAGCCGGTTAATTGTGGCGAGCGCTGCGCCAGTCACCATGTTCGTGGCCCCAGGCCCGACCGACGTCGTGCACGCCAGCGTCGAGAGCCGGTTCCGCATCCTGGCGAAGCCGACTGCGGCATGCACCATCGCTTGTTCATTCCGGCCCTGGTAGTACGGCAGCGAGCGTGTATCGCTCAACTCGGCCGCGAGCAGCGCCTCACCGAGCCCGGCTACGTTGCCATGACCGAAGATCCCGAAACAGCCCTCTATCAGACGCTGGCTAACCCCGTCCCGCTCGGTGTGCTGGGCGCCAAGGAACCGGACGATCGCCTGCCCGACGGTGAGCTTCATCGGTTGCTCCATCACTCGTAGAACGGCAGGCGCGGATCAGCCGGCTGGCCATCCCAGGTTTGCCTGATCCAGGCGTGCTCCGGATCGTCGCAGATCAGCCAGCGGCGCTCGCCGGGGCCTGCCATGACGTTGAGGTAGTACATGTCGTATCCGGGCACGGCCATCGACGGCCCGTGCCAGCCATGCGGGATCAGCACGACGTCGCCGCTGCGCACCTCGGCGAACACGTCGACGGGTCGCTCCGCGGTCCCGTAAACGCGCTGGTACCCCATGCCTGGATGACCGCCGGCTCCCTCACGGATCTCGAAGTAGTAGATCTCCTCGAGCACCGACTCGCCGGGCCGGTCCTCATCGTGCTTGTGCGGCGGGTACGAGGACCAGTTGCCGGCCGGGGTAATGACCTCGCAGGCGAGCAGCCGGTCGGCGTCGAAAGCATCCTGCGTGCAGAAGTTATTGACCTGGCGCGAGCACGCTCCGGTGCCGCGCAGTTCGACCGCGACCTCGGCGGCCGGACCGTACCTGACCGGCAGGTCGGCGTCGGCTACCGCGCCTGGCAGCGCGAACCGGCCGCCTGCCGCGCTGGTGATCTCGGCGCTTTCCGCTCTCGGCAAGTAGGCAAAGTCACTGAGCCCGTCGAACACGCTGGCCCGGCCGGCGAGTTCGAGCCGCTGGCCGCCGCAGCTGACGGTGCACGAGCCGGCCAGCGGAAGCACAAGCATTTCCGATGGCCCGGTGTGCAGCGCCTGCGTCTGGCCGGGGCCGAGGTTCAGAACGCGCAGCGAGGTCCACTTCCAGCCGGCGGCCGGCGGGTCAAGCTCTACCGACCAGCGCCCGGCCGCGAGCGAGCCGGAAGGGCGATGCAGGGTCGCGTCCGTGTTCACCATGGATCCCTTACTCATGCTGCACGCCGGCCAGCACCTCTTCAACCTCGGCGGTCGTCGGCATGGCGGTCGAGCACTCCAGCCTGGACGCGACGATCGCGCCGGCGGCGTTCGCGAACCGCAGAGTCTGCCCGAGCGGCCAGCCGGACAGGAGCCCATGGCACAGCGCGCCGCCGAAGCCGTCGCCGGCGCCTAGTCCGTTCAGGACCGATACGGGAACTGGCGGCACCGTGACTTCCTCCTCCGCCGTCATTCCGAGCACGCCCTCCGGGCCCTGCTTGATCACCGCGAGTTCGATGCCCGCGGCGAGCAGCGCCAGCCCGGCCTGGCGCGGATCGGTCTCGCCGGTGGCTGTGAGCGTCTCGTCGAGGTTGCCGACGGCGATCGTCACGTGCTGCAGGGCGTCCGTCACCTCGCGCCGGGCCGCCTCTCGCGAGGACCAGAACATGGGCCGGTAATCCAGGTCGAGCACGGTCATCGCGCGGCGGCCGCGCGCTCGCCAGGCGACGTGATGCGCGTCCCGGCTGGGCTGCTGCGACAGCCCGGTGACAGTCGCCCAGAAGATGCTCGCCTCGCTGCAGGCGGTCAGGTCCAGTTCCGCAGCGCGGATCTCCAGGTCCGGCGCCTTCGGGTACCGGTAGAACCAGAGCGGGAAGTGGTCCGGCGGAAAGATCTCGCAGAATGTCACGGGAGTCGGCAGGCCGGGCACGGAACAGACAAAGGCGTCGTCCACACCAAGGTCAGCGAGTGCGGCGTGCACGAACCTGCCGAACGGATCGTCCCCGGTCCGCGTGATCACGGCCGACTTGTGCCCGTGCCTGGCGGCTGCGACGGCGACGTTCGTCGCGCTTCCGCCGAGGAAACGTCCGAACGTGGTGACGTTCTCCAGCGGCACGCCGGGCTGCAATGGGTACAGGTCAACACCTACCCGCCCGATCGTGAGCACGTCGTAGCCGATCTTGGCCATCGGGTTCCTCACTGTGACGTGGCGAGAGAATTAGAACACCTACGTGCCGTCATGCGCACTGTTTGAACCTCGTCGGCGCAGAGCTGTTCAAAGACGGTGCGGCCTTTCACCGTCGACGGCACGTAGCTGTTCCGAAACTGGCGGAAGGTACCCGGTGAGCCGGGACGATGGCGGCAGGGCCGCGCATGTGCCTGGCTTGCTCGATGAGTTGTGTTCGGGCAGCCCCAAAGGGCCATGCTCGGGCGCGCAGGCGACCTCAGGGGCGGCGGTTGAGCTGGTCGAGCAGGGTGGCGCAGGCATGGATTGTCTCGACGTGCGGCACGGGCACGCCGAGCCGGCCGGCTAGCTCGGCCACCGCGCCGGTCATGCAGCCGAGCTCAAGCTGCTTCCCGGCCTCCAGGTCCTGCAGCATCGAGGTCTTGTGATCGCCGACAGCGATCCCTGCCTCGAGCCGCCGGTCCAGCGACACGGGGAACGTGATTCCCAGCCGCTCGGCGACCGCGGCGCACTCAGCGAACACCGCCTTAAGCAGGTCGACCATTTCGGGAGCCGTTCCGAGCTCACCGAGCGTTGCCCTGGTCAGCGCGGTGACCGGGTTGAATGCGACGTTGCCGATCAGCTTCAGCCAGATCTGGTCGCGCAGCTTCGCCTCCACCGGAGCCTTCAGCCCGCCCGCCTTGAACGCCGCCGAGATCTCGGTGCACCGCTGCGACGCGGACCCGTCAGGCTCCCCGATCGTGAACCTGGTCCCCTCGATGTGCCGGATCACCCCTGGCTCGATGATCTCGGTCGAGCAGAACACCACGCAGCCCACGTTGTGCTCGGGCGCGATCGACTTCGTGATGACACCGCCGGGATCGACGCTCTCGAGCACCCCGCCGAAGCTGTCGCCAGGATCAGGCAGTGCCTGGAAGTACCACCAGGGGATGCCGTTCTGCGCCCAGATCGCGGCGGAGCCCGGCGCCAGCAGCTCGCCAAGCCTCGGCGCGATCTCGGGCAGGCTGTATGCCTTCAGCGCCACGAACACGACATCGGCCTCGGTCACCGCGGCGACGTCGTCGGTCACGGGTGGGTGCGCGGTGAAATCGCCGCGCGGCGAGATCACCCGGACGCCCTTTTCCCGCATCGCGGCCAGGTGCGCGCCGCGGGCGATCAGCGTGACGTCCGCGCCGCCGCGTGCGAGCGCCGCGCCGACGTATGCGCCGATGGCCCCGGCGCCGAGCACCGCGAACCTCATGCGTGACTCGCCTGACTGGCGATGAACTCACCGACGCGGCGCCGCTGGATCTTCCCGGTGGCGGTACGCGGGATCTCGCCGAGAACGTGAATCGTGGCGGGAACCTTGAACGCGGCCAGCCCTTCCCTGCAGTGCTCCATGAGCTCAGGCACGCTCGCCTCCCCCTGCAGCGTCACCGCGGCAGACACGAGCTCGCCGTATTTCTCGTCGGCCACGCCGAAGCACACCGCGTCCTTCACCGCGGGGTGCGACAGCAGGGCCTGCTCGACCTCAGCGGGCGAGATGTTCTCTCCCCCGCGCAGGATCATCTCCTTGAGCCGTCCCTCGAGGAACAGGTAGCCGTCGCGCAGCACACCGCGGTCTCCGGTGCGGAACCAGTCGCCGAAGAACGCCTCAGCTGTCGCCGCCGGGTTGTTCACGTAGCCGGGCATGACGCCGGGCCCGCGGATCACCACCTCGCCGGCCGTTCCGCCGGGCAGGAGATTGCCCGCCTTATCAGCGATCGCGATCTCGGTGCCGGTCGCCAGGCCCACCGAACCCGGAATCCGCTCCGCTGGCGGCAGCGGGTTCGACGCCATCTGGTGACTGGCCTCGGTCATCCCGTACGCCTCGAGCATCGGCACGCCGAACTCGCGTTCGGCGCGCTCCATGAGCGCGGGCGACAGCGCCGAGCTGCACGAACGCGCGAACCGCAGCGTCGCGGGAGCGCCCGCTTCATCGGCGCGGTCCAGGATCATCTGGTGCAGCGTCGGCCCCGCCGACAACCAGGTGGCGCCGTGCTCACGCGCCTGCCGCCAGAATCGCTGCGGGGTGAACCGCCGCGGCACGATCACCGAACCGCCGCCAGCCAGCGCCGCGAACGTCGACGCGACGAGCCCGTGCACGTGGAACAGCGGCATCACGCAGAACGACACGTCATCGGCCGCGAGGTCGTAGTACGCGGCGATCGTCCTCACTGAGGCCATCAGGTTGCGCTGCAGCAGCGGCACCTGCTTGGGCCGCGACGTCGTCCCGCTGGTGTGCAGGACGAGTCCGGCGTCATCAGGCTGCCCCCATTCGAAGCCAGTCGCAGGTGAAAGCTCCCTATCTTGAACGAAGAGCGCGGGCGGACTGTCGCCGCCAGCCTGCGCGGTCAGCACGGCAATCGAGCATTCCTCTGCTGCGCTGATCGCCGCCTCGGGCCTGCTAGCCGGCGTCAGGAGAACGCGGGGCTCGATGTCGGTCAGGTAGAAGACGAACTCGCTGCGCGTGTAGGCCGGATTCAGCGGTGCCGCCGCCGCTCCTAGGGCGGTGATGGCAAGCAGGATCTGGACCATGTCAGGACCGTTGGGGAGCGTCAGCGCGACGCGGTCGCCGCGCTTGACTCCTGCCGCTGCCAGGCAGCCGGCCAGGCTCTCGACGCGGTCGGCAACCTGCCGGTGCGTCAGCACCTGGCCGTCCTCGGGCACCACCAGCGCGGGACTGTCGCCGCCACCAAGGATCGCGTTCAGCGCTTCAGCGGGAGCGTCGTTGCTCATGTCCGGCCTCCAACCCAGGTTGGGAACATTGTGCCGAAAGCTGGGATCAGCGAACACCCGAGGCAGTCCGCCGGCCATCGATCCAGGTGCGCTCGGCCTCACCCATCGGAGTCGAGGGCGGCCCCTGAACGAACGGCCAGATCTCCTCGGCGATCGACCGCCAGTCTCTGGTAGCCGAGAGCTCGCCCAGCACGGCGAACAGGCCGAGGTTGATCCGCTGGAGCACGACATAGGAGCGCGGGATGGATACGTATTCGGCAACCGGGCTGCGCACATCGAAGAACCGCCGGACCACTGCTGACGAGTAGTCCGGCCTGATCGTCACCGCGCCCGGCTCGCGGATCGTCGCGTAGAACACCGCCAGGTGCTCGACCACGGCCTCGGTCGACAGCGGCGCTCCAGGGACCAGGAACCCCGCGATCTCCATGCTCCGCCGGAACTCTTCGGGATCCTGGCGCACGCACAGGTTCCTGGCCATCTGCATCAGCGGGTATAGCTCGTCGTCGGTGAAGTGCTTGACCAGACCGAAGTCAAGGAAGGTGACCTTGCCGTCACCGTGGAACAGGTAGTTGCCGGGGTGCGGGTCACCGTTGAACGCATGCAGGCCGTACAGGCTGCGGAACACGAACCGGTAGATCGTCTCAGCGGCGACGTCGCGCTCCTGCTGGGACATTTCGGTTAGCTCGGCGAACCGCGACCCGACCGCAAGCTCGCTCGTAACCAGCCGCCTAGTGGACAACTCGCCAATCACGCGGGGAATGATGATGGTCGGATGCCCGTCGTAGAAGTCGGCAAAGAGCATCTGATTGGCGGCCTCACGGCGGTAATCGAGTTCTTCAAGCACCCGCTCCCTAAGCTCATCGAGCAGGGCGTCGACGTCCTGAGCCGGAGCGGTGATCCGCAGCATCCTGCGCAGCAGGGCGACATTCTCAAGGTCAGCGGCGATCGCCTCGGCGATGCCGGGGTACTGGACCTTCACCGCGACCGCGCGGCCGTCCTTGGTGATCGCGCGGTGCACCTGCCCGATTGACGCGGCCGCGATCGGCTCAGGGTCCCACTCCGCGAACAGCCGCTCCGGCGGCTGCCCGAGTTCCTGCTCGACCATTCCTGCCGCGAGCTCCGGGCTCATCGGCGGCACGCTGTCCTGGAGCCTGCTGAGCGTGCGGCGCACGCTCGGCGACAGGCCCTCGTCGACGTAGCTGGCCATCTGGCCGATCTTCATCAGGACGCCCTTCATCGCCCCCAGTGTCTGGGCCACGTCCTCGGCGGTCTCCAGCGCCAGATCCTGGCGTAGCTGCTGGCGCTGCTCGCCTGCGGCGGCGAACAGTCGTGGTGCGCTGCCCGCGTAGCGGGCGCCGCCGCGGGCGATGAGCTGCAGCGCGGCAAAGCCGCGCTGCAGCCGCACTCTCCCGATCGTTCGCCGGACCGTCGCCACGTCCAGTCCGTACCGCTCGCCCCGGCCGCTACCCCGTCGGCGCGCCGCCGCGACTCCGAGGCCGGCGAGGGCGACACCGCCAGCGATCATGGCCGCGCCGCTGAGCTTCCCCCGGCTGGTCGACGGCGATGTCCCGCCTGACGCCCGCAGATTCTCCCCGCGGGCCGGCGCCGATGTCGTCACGCCAGACCCGCGCCGCGAATGCTTCACGCCCGCTGAGCCGCGCGCACCCGCGCGGCTATCCGCTGCCGTGCTTCGAGCACGCCTGGCTCACCGATGAAGACCGCGTCCAGGACGCCGAGCGCCTGCCGGATCTCGGTGCAGCGAGTCTGCGTCAGCGGCTCACGCTCGTACCCGTACATCTCGGCTGCCCACCCTGGCAGCGAGCCGATTGCGCCGTCCCTGATGTCCTGCCAGATCTCGGCGATGTCTTCATCCAGCCCGGGCGGATTGAGCAGGAACGCCATCGACTCGCTGGCGGCCGGCGTGCAGGCGAGTTCTGGCCGCACCGACTCGATATAAGTGGCGAGCTCCGAGACGCTGGCCGGAACCATATCTCGCGGCACTCCGACCAGTTCGGCCGCGACGACCATCTCGGCGACGTACCGGTCAGCGTCGGCCGGCGGCAGCGGGGTGCCGAACAGCGACCGGGCCGCCAGGTTCGAGTCGACCAGCGCGACGTGCACCCACAGCAAGAGCGCGGGATCACTTGCGGAGTACGGCTTGCCGGTAGCTGAGTCCACGCCGGTGACGCGGGTGTGAATCCGCCGCACTCGCTCCGAGACCCGCTCGGCCGCGGCCTTTTCGCCGAAGCTGACGATGGCGAGATAGGCCGAGGTCGCGGCCAGCCTGCCGACCGGATCCTCGCGCCAATCGCTGTGCTGGTCGACGCCGGCCATGGCGAGGGGATGCAGGGCCTGCAGCATCAGCGCCCGCAGCCCGGCGACGGGGGCCGACAGGTCACCTGCCGATCGCCAGGTCACACTGGCTGGCCCGAAGAAGCCGTCATCTGATGGACGCTCAGGCACGCCGCGGGAGTACGCGGCAGCCGATCGCTCGACCAGCCCGCTGACGTCCTGACTTGCCGTCACAGCGCGATCACGCAAATGTTGCCGAAGCTAACCGTCATACCAGCAAAAGTACGCTAGGTGAGGTCAATCGCCATGCCCGCGGTGGCCACGCTGACGTCCCCGGTGTACGACTCGCGGGCGAGCGCGGCGGCCGTGTCGTGGTCCGACCCTGGCCACAGGTGTGTCAGGCACAGCCTGCCGACGTCGGCCTGCGCGGCCCAGCTGCCAGCGGCCCGCGCGCTCGACAGGTACCTGGCGCTGTCCGGAGGAACCTGGTCCAGGTACGTAGCCTCAGCGAGCAGCAGTTCCGCATCCCTTGCGAGCTCGGCGATCTGCGGCACCGATCCGCTATCGCCGGTGTAGGCGAAAGCTGAGCCGTCTGCCTCCACCCGAACGCCTATGTTCGGCAGCCAGTGCGGCAGCAACCTGGTCGCGACACCGAACGGCCCGACCTGCAGCGGCTCGTCCGGCATGATCACGCGCAGGTCGATCGCCTCAGACGTCATTCCCGGGCGGTCGAGCGCGAGCACGGCGTCGAGTGCGCCTGGCAGGGCATGCACAGCCAGCGAAGCGACCGGATCATCGGGCAGTGTCCTGGCCCGGAGCAGCGGACTCAGGTCGGCGCAGTGATCTGGATGGCCGTGGCTGATCAGAACCGCGTCGATCTCGGCCGCCGGTACGTATTCGAGCAGCCGCGGGAACGTCGCGTAGCCGAGGTCCACGACCAGCCGAAAGCCGTCGTGCTCAACCAGGTATCCGCTGCATGCCTGGCCTGCTTCAGGCCAGGCGCCACACCCCCCGAGAACCGTGAGACGCATCAAGGTGACTGTAGCCCCGACCGGTGTCCGCGCCGTGTCCGGGCTGCCCGCCCAGCGCCGCGCTGCACTGAACGAGATTGTTCGGTGCAACCGCTCTCACGCGGCGGCCATATGAACGATATACAGGAAATCAAACAGATCGTGGCTCATGCCGCTCATGAGACCAACAGGCCCCGTCGGGGTAAATCAGTATAGAACTAACTGTTTTTCGTGTTTAAGCCTTGCTGAGACGTTCAATGATGCATCCTGGTGACCGTCAACGTACCGTGCGTGACGGTCGCGAGCGCGTACTTCCCCGATCGGCGTGCACGGCGCCCGAACGCTGCTGGTCCCAGACCCCGACGGTGGCTCGCGGGCGAGCTCCGTGCGCAGGCAGTGCGCCCCGATCAAAGGCCTCGTCGTGTCAAGCCGATCCGCCAAGCACCGCAAACAAAAACGCGGGACCAGGCATTCAAGTTCGGCACGGCATCGCAAGCCATCGCCCATTGCCAATGCCCTGCAGAATCACCCCGGCAAGACCGCGGCGGCTGTGACAGGAGCCGTCCTGATCGCCGCCGCCGCGCCGATCGCAACGCACTGGGCGGGAGATGTCGGCGTCGGTCAGGCCGCCGTGCTGAGCAAGGGCCACGACGGCGAACTGCCAGGAGCCTCGGACACACACGCACCAGGCCGGCATGCCGCTGCAAGCGGATCGCCCGCGCCTTCACACCGTTCGGTGAGCGGATCCGTCGGCGGCACGGCCGCACCGGCCCACTCGCAGGCCCAGGCGGCTGCCGTGTACAAGAACCCGCTTCGCGACATCACCGGCCTGATTCCCGAGCGGATCGACCAGGGAGTCGATTTCGGCGGCACTGGGCCCATCTACGCGCTCGGCAACGCCGTGATCACAAACGCAACGGCAACCAACTATGGCTGGCCTGGCGGAGGCTGGATCACCTATCAGCTCACCGACGGACCAGGCAAAGGGCTGATGGTCTTCGTCGCCGAGGACGTCCGCCCCACCGTCTCGGCCGGCGACCATGTCACCGCCGACACCGTCATCGCGAACATGTACGACGGCGGTGCCGGGATCGAGACCGGCTGGGCAATGGCAAGTGGCTTCACCGCCGAGTCACAGCTGGCCGAGGCAGGCGGAATTAGCGGCGCGGGCCCGTTCCCCGCCGATGTCGGGCTGAATTTCGAGGAGCTGCTTCAGGCCCTCGGTGTTCCCGCCGCCAACAACCGCGGTGACAGCCCTTCAGGACTGCTGCCCGCGCAGTACCCCCGCGACTGGGCGAGCGCGCTGAAGTCCTCGTGACGAGTCCGCT
>DATAEH010000151.1:0-4019 GCA_036258115.1 Streptosporangiaceae bacterium | reverse complement strand
TGCGGGCGGCGGGTGTTGTAGTAGCTGGTGAACCAGTCGAGCCGGGCTTGCAGCGCGGGCAGGTCGGGGGCTGGGGGCTGGCGGGCGAGCCATTTCTTGAGGGTCTGGTGGTAGCGCTCGACCTTGCCGCAGGTCTGCGGTGGTAGGCGCGGGAGTGCCGGAACGCGAGCGAGCGTGTCGTCGCTGATCGCCCTCGGTGACCTCTTCGGCCGCCTCGACCGGGGCTCGAACGCCGCCTCGCCCTCAGCCTCATACCGGGCCAGCAGCGCGTAGATCCACGACCGGGCCACCCCGTAACTACGGGCGACCGGCGACCGGGCGCTTCTCGACGGTGACAGCGGTGATGACCAGCCGGGCCTTAGACATCCCGGGAGCGTCATGACCCCCTGCCTGCTAGCCCAGGCGCCACGCCGGCACGGCTGTCCTGTATGTCTTGAGACCTGTCCTCTATGTCTTGAGGTTGGACACCACACCCTCCGTTCGCATCAGCGAAAACTGTGCCTTGAACTGCGGGCTCTCGCCTGCATTGCCGACTGGCGCTGGCTGCCGAGTGTGCGGTCGTGTGCGGGCGGCGGCGGCCATCTGCGGCTGGCTTGTGCCCGAGGCGGGCAGATTCCTTGGCAATCTGCTTTGCACGGCATGCGGTCCGCTCGCGCGGCGGGGTAGACAATGGTTGCTGACTTGCCGACGGCGCCTACGCGGCTCGCACGTTACGCTCACAACGACGTGACGCGCTGCCTCTCTCATGCCGTCCACCTGGACCCGTTCCTGCGTGACTACGTTCTGCACACGGTGGTAAAGCCTCGGCTCACTGCGGCGGCGAGGCCAGCCCTTGTGCGATGGGAACGGGCCTCGCGCTCCTCAGCGATCAGGAGGGTTATTCGCGGCGCGCCATAGCAGCCTCCCATTCGCGCCGCCGAAATGAGGAACGAGATCTTCAGGCGCAAGGAGCCCAGAGAAGTTCCGGGCTGTCAGAATATAGGGTGAGGCAGAAGATGGGTCCATGACCGGTGCTGTCATAGCCGCTTGGATTGCCGCTGCCGCTCTATCGGCTTTGGTAAATGCATACATCACCGCTTGGAGCGGTCGCAGGCAACGAGAGACGGAACTCGTCGTCTCCTCGCTAACCCACTTCGTCGGAGGCTCTCAGGAACGCAGCGCCGCGAACCTGTTCTTCCATCTCGTCTCCTCCCGCTACGAACACGCCTCCCTCGTGCTCACCTCAAACCTGCCGTTCAGAGGCTGGGGAGGAGTTTTCGGCGACCAGGCCGTCGCCGCCGCGATGATCGACCGCATCGTCCACCACGCCGACGTCCTGACCCTTAAAGGCGCCAGCTACCGGCTCCGAGGCAAAGGCATCGACAGCCTCCCCAGCATCCGCACCACAACTAGCGACACCCCGAACTAGACTGCCCGCGACCGTTCACTATTCGGGCGCCGAAAGCGTTCAGAATTCAAGCGCCGTCGACAGCCGTCAATTCTGCAACAGCCCGTACCGCACATCGGTATGCTTCGCGATCATGGACGCCGCGCTGGGATGTGGCCCTGGGACAGCGAAAGCATGGGTGAGAGGCTTCCCGCCATGGGCTCTAGCTGGTTCGCGACGAAGAGGGCCAGCCGGCAGCGCCAATTGACCTTCTTGTTGGCCACACCATGAACCGACTGGCTAGTGACACTGCGCTCTATTGGGGGCGATGGAAGTCTTGAAGTCATGCGGATGGGCCGGGCCGACCAGAGGCCAGAAGGCGCCTGTTGTCACAAAAGGGGTGTAGCTGATGCGTACGAGGTTGTCCAAACGTGCCGTAAGTCAGTTGGCCGCCGTTGTCTTGGCAGCTGCAGTGCTGTCGGCGACTGGGGTTGGCAGCGCGTCGGCCGCGCCCTGTCGATTCCATCCGGCCGGTCAGCCGCCAAGCCCACCGGCGCTCGAGGTCACTGCGGCCGGCGTGACCGTGCTGTCGCCCTGTAACGCCTGGTTGGTCGGACGGTATATGCTCAGTTCAGGCGTGACCCAGACTCTGATCGACCATTACAACGGCACCGCCTGGAAGACCGTGCCAAGCCCGGACCCTGCCGGGCTGATGCGAGATAACTTCCTTACCGGCGTTGCCTCCGTTTCCGCGCATGACATCTGGGCCGTCGGGTTCTACGACAGGGGCGGCGCAGCCGGAACCCTGATCGAACGATGGAATGGCACGTCCTGGAAGGTGATCAAGAGCCCGAACGCGGGCACCGGAAACAACTTCCTTGAAGGCGTGATTGCCACATCGGCAGGTAACGCCTGGGCGGTCGGCCATTACGACAGCGGCGCGGCTAGTCGGACCTTGGTGGAGCACTGGAACGGCACGTCCTGGAAGGTGATCAAGAGCCCGAATCCAGGCGGCCCTTCCCGCGACAATGCGCTCTTCGGCATCGCCACGACCTCCGCGCACAACGCCTGGGCAGTGGGCCTGTATGCCAGCGGCAGCAATGTCAACCGGACCCTGGCCATGCACTGGAACGGCATGTCCTGGAAGGTGATCAAGACCCCAAACGTGGGCGCCGGCAGCAACGTCTTTGACGGCGTCGCGGCCACATCCGCGGGTAATGCATGGGCTGTCGGATTCAGCGCCAGCCAGACCCTCATCGAGCATTGGAACGGTACGTCTTGGAAGCGCGTCAAGAGCGCGAACCCCGGCGGGTCCAACCATTCCGATTGGTTGAGAGGCGTAATCGTCACTTCCAGGAACGACGCCTGGGCGGTCGGAACATACTCCAGCGGCGCAATTAACCGGACCCTGGTCGAGCACTGGAATGGCACGTCTTGGAAGCGCGTGAAGAGTGCGAATCCTGGCGGACCAGCCAATTCCAGTTTCCTGTTCAGCGTAGACGTCGGCCCGGCCGGCAACGTCTGGGCTGTTGGCTTCTACGGCAAGCACGCCCTCGCGCTGCACTGGGGCTGAACAGGCTGGGCCAGCGTTTGACGGGACGGTTGCGGCCGCCCAATGCGAAGGGACAGGCGCGGGCCGGGATATGGCGCGCAGGCAACCTCGGGCGGTCGTGGTCTCGTATGAATGGGTGAGGAGGTCAGATGACCCGTTCACCCCCCGACGAAGAGTTCTCAGTGTTCGTGCAGGCTCGCAGGCTGGAACTGCCGCGTTCAGCGTGCCTGCTGACGGCCGGTGACGCGCACCGGGTGAGAAGCCGATAGGTGAGATAGACCGCGCCGATCCCGAGCAGGGCAATGCCACCAGGGCCCGCGATAGCGACAACAACCCCGGTAACGCCCGCCGCATGGATCACCGCGACGCCAGCCGTCATCACTCCTGCGCCGACGCCACCGGCCACTATCACGGCGGTCTAGTCAAACGTCTCCGGCTGGACCTTGGAGTGTTCTGCCAGCAAGTCAGCCTGCAAGATTAGGTCGACAAACTGCTGCTCGCTCGCGTCGGGCCTGCTGCTGGTGGTCCAGTAATGCTGCGCCTCATTAACCGTGCCGCTCCGGAGCACACAACCCACGAGCCGCTGCAGCGTGTCGCCCTGCCCGAGCGCGTCGGGCGAGACATCGAGGGTTATGTAAGACCATTCTTCAGCTCTGACGGCTAGGTCGACCTCGACATCGCCCGGCGAGCGGTCGGCGCGGTCGCGACCGAACTCGGCGTTCCGTCGACATCCGTCGATCAGATGTACCAGTTGGCCCGCTGAACGCCAGATGGGTCATCCGGCCTGAGAACGACAAAGACGAGTCACTAGTGGCGGGCTTTACCTGAGCAAATACCTCCCGCTCGTCTCAAACCGGCATCAAGATAATCAAATGGCGTCTATGGGCAGTAGGCTCCGGCCATGAGGAAACGCACAGGGCGATGCGCTGACCTTCCCAAGGTCCTCTACGCGACATACACCAGCTAACGGACTGGGAGGACGCCATGACGGATCTGGCCAGCACGAGCACGACGAGGCGAAGTACGAGACGGCAACTGCTCGCCGGCGGGACCGGTGCCGTGGCAGCAGCACTTACTGCTGAGGCCCTGGCCAGGCCCGCC
>DATAEH010000150.1:0-23306 GCA_036258115.1 Streptosporangiaceae bacterium | reverse complement strand
GTCACCACCCCAACCCCATACCCTCGTTCTCCCAGGTCAGCAAATGTCTGGCTCTACTTGCTGGCCCCCTGCAGCGACCTCAGCCGGTGACCTTCGAACAGCCCTCTCGCCCTCGCGCCGCGCAGGCCGTACGCAAACCATCCAGGTTGGATCTTGGCCGGGCCAAGCGTCGCGGGCACCACTCAAGTCATGATGGTGCTCGACAGAACACTCCAGGTTTCCACCTTGCAACCTAGCCGTGACGTGCGAAGACCCCGAGGATCTGCTGGTTCGGGGGATCTAGAGCAGCGGGCTATTCGGCGACACTCCGAGGGCGTGTGCGCGGCTGGCTTGGCTTGCGTGCCAGTCGAGCGCGCTCCGGAGTGCCGCGTAGGCGGCCTCCGTCTCGCCACTCGCGCGGTCTGCACCGTACTGGGCGACGAACTCCCGGGCTGCGATGTAGAGAGATGCGCCGGCGTCGCCTGCCTCCCTGATGGCTCTGTGCAACGCTTCCTGAGTCTCGATCTCGGTCACTTGCTGATCTCCTGTCGTGGGGATAGCGCTTGCTCACGGCAAAGCTTCGCGTTGCGGAACGTGACCGCGTGCCATGCGCTGGCCGAGACGCGCCGCAGCCATGAGTATCTAGCGGAATTGTTGATAGCGACGAGTCGATTGCTGACTTGCTTGGATGCGTTGCTCGTAGCCATGTAAACCGTTTCGAGGTCTCCAATGAACTGCGCCGAGTCGGGCCTTGCCGCCGACGGGCGCAGGTTGGCTATAGGCCACATTGTGGTCATGAGAGAGATGCGTTGTCTTCTCAATGCGCGGGTTTGAGAAGCCATCCACAATGGCGCTGTCTGACATGATCAGCGAGGCAGATGAATGCCAATGGTCGAGCAAGTCCTCGAGCGGCTGAGCGGCCAGGTCATAGTATGAGGCGTCAATGCCTTCATGGCCGCGCCCGTGCAGCACTAGTTCGCGACCGTCCTGCCAAACCTTTATGACCTGGCTGAGCGCCTCTGCTGTGCGGGCATTGAGTTCAACCAACGCACTCTCGTACCGCTCGGCGCGGCGGATTCGCTGCGCCATGTTGTCGGCGCGGGCCGTTTGCCACCACGCTGCAAACAGGCCGCCGACGATAGCCAGGCCACCACCAATGAGAGTTTGGACGAGTGGCGACGACATGGCGTCACCGTATCGGGCATCGTGCGATTCGGACGACCGCCTCGCATTAATCCGGACGCACCTAAGTGAGTCGTCGGCCAGCCCTGACCAGCAGGACGATACCGGGTCGACCGGACGGCCCGGGCGCCAGCCGTAAAGCTGCTCCCCAGCCTCGGAGCCGGCGGGAACGACCTACGTGCCTTCCTGTCTGCCGACTTGTCTTCTATCGGTCCAGATCACGTCGCCAGCTTCGGCATCGTCCAGATGGTGACGCCGAAATAACCGAACGGTGCCCCGTCGATGACTGAGGTGCCGTCCGGGGCTATTGCCGGCTGGTAACCGTCGTCGCTACCGAGCGTCGGCAGATGATGAACAAAGCTCGCGATGCGGATCACCGACGCCGGGTTGGTGACGTTCCACGCGAATCCGAAGTCGTTGATCCTGACGCCTACCTGCCCCACGACGGCGGCCTTTCCTCCGGGACCGTGCCCGCGTTGGCGATGGCGGTGAGCGTTCGTCCGTCCGAGATGAACGCGAGTGCATACATGACGTCCGGGCAGGGTGGGCTGGGCTGGCCGGGCGGGTTGGTGCACTTCGTGACCGTGCGCCCAACCGACGCCAGCGTCTGCATCGTCGCCAGGCGCCGCGGCGTTGCCGGGTCTTTGAGGCTGAACAGGTTCACAGCCCCGGTGAAGCTCACGTCTGCGAGCAAGTGTCCGTCGGGCGAGAAGGTGAGCGCGTCGATGAATCCAGCCGAGCCAGTGATCGTCGCAATGCGCGTGGCGTGCTCTGGGTCAGCCACGTCCCAGATGGCGACGTGGCTTCGGCCGACCGCGCTTGCCAGCAGGTGCCCGTTGGGCGAGAACGCGATGTCACCCTGCAAGTTACTGCCCATGACGCCGACCGGGGCCGGCAGACTGCCCGCGATCCTCGGCTTGGCGGGGTCCGCCACATCCCACAGGAACACACGGTCGTCGTAAGCAGCCGCCAGGCCATCACCGTCGGGTGAGAATGCCTCTCCCCAGATTCTGCTGTGGTCAGGTGTCGCGAGCCGGGCGATCCGGCGCGGGTGGTGGATGTCTGAGACTGACCACAAGACAAGCTGACCGTCGAACGAGGTCGTCGCCACCATCTGGCCATCCGGAGAGAAGTCTGTGGGAGGTCCGCCTTCGAAGATCGCCAGCCGCCGCGGCCGGGCCGGGTTGGCGACGCTCCACAGGGCGTTGGCGCCGTCCATCGGGTTGGACGTTGCCGTGACCATGATCTGCCTGCCAGGGTCGAAGGCCATGGCGCCGACCGCGCCTTCGATGCCGATATGCCAGTGCCCGTCCTTCCAGGTCTGGCCATGCACCCACCAGCCGAAGAGTCCAGCGAATAGCAGCACCACGCCAGCAGCAACAAGCCATGCGCGCAGTCGGGCCATGGTGACCCCTTCCATCCGGTACGCGGGATCCAGGTGCGTGCTCAGCGCGCTGACAGCGAGGTTGAGCACCGTCCGCGGGCTCGCGTGATGCTGTTCGAGGACTGCCAGCAATTCGTCGCTGTAGCGCTGTCGCCACCGGCGCGGATAGCAGCGGACCAGCGTCCGCGCCGCCCAGGAGGCCGCGGACGCTTGGCCGGCCAGGTCTGTCATCGCGCCCCCGTCACGCCGGCGCGATGCGCTGACGGCCGACACGCACGATGCGCTGCATGCTGGCGAGTTGCTCGCTGAGCACCGTCTGCCCAGCGGCCGTGATCTCGTAAGGGCGGCGGCGGTCTTCGCTTTCCAGGGGCCGGATCCAGCCCCTGCGCTCCAGTCGCGTTAGTGCGCCGTACAAGGTGCCCGGTTCCATGGCAACATCGCCGAACTCGGCGACGTCGGTCATGATCGCGTAGCCGTGTTTGGGGCCATCCGCCAAGCTGGTCAGGATCAGCAACGACGGGTCGGCAAACCGGCCCAGGTCATCGAACTTGCCGTGCACCGCCACCCTCCCATACTCAGTACCAACTACTAAGTGGTACTTAATAACGGCTGCGCCTGGTCCCTGTCAATCTACGATCGCTGCATTGCGCAGTGCCCCGGTACGGTAGCGGCATGGCGGAGACTCAGAGGGAGCCGGTCCCACGCGTCGACTCGGGCGAACTCGATACCGCCCAGGCGTTCTTGTCGTTCGCCCGACATTGCGTGCTGAAGAAGGCCGACGGGCTGTCCGACGAGCAACTGCGCCGCGTAATGGTGGAGAGCGGAACCTCCATCGTCGGCCTGCTGCAACACCTGGCGGAGGCGGAGCGGTATTGGTTCGGCTACCACCTCGTTGGCGCCGCATTGGACATCGAAAGCGAATACGGCATGGCGGTTCCGGCCAGTCGCGCCGTGGCCGACGTGTTGCTGGACTACCAGGAGGCGATCAAGGAGAGCGATCGCGCGATCCGTGACGTCGGCGATCCAGAAGCGCGTTTGGCCATCCCGGTCGAGGGCAACCGGCACACGCTCCGCTGGGTCATGGCCCACATGACGAGCGAGACGGCCAGGCATGCCGGGCACGCAGACATCCTGCGGGAACAACTCGACGGCGCGACCGGTCGCTGAGGCGCTACACGGATGAGGCCTCAGGGCCGTTGTGATGGACCCTGCGATCATGGTGCCGTGAGATCTGACCTCACGGCGACGGCATGGGCTGAGCAGCAGGTCACCGCAGTGCGTGATGATCCGGCCGGCCGGATCGCTCTGATGGAGCGCTGCTACTACGGGCCCTTTGGCCGTGCGCCGAGGCACTTGCCGTATCGCAGAGCGGCCATGTCGTTCATGCACTGGCAGCTTGGGCGAGGAGTGCTACAGCCAGCGTTCAGTGAGCGTCCCGGAAGTCCATGGTGGCGCGCCGTCAACGAGCGCGTCCTTCGTGACGGCTGTGAGGCAGTTGGCCTAAGCGGGGATCTACCTGGTCCCGCCTCGTCGCGGACAGTGGACGACTGGATGTCGTTCGCAGACTATCCAGTTGCCCGGGCCTGGTACCGGGCGCACAACGGGAGCGTCGTGGCCGCCTACCTCGAAAACCGTGACCTCGCCGAGGCAGAGAACGAGGCCGAGCGCTTCTTCATGAACGTTGTGCTCTGCCGGGTGCTTTACACCCACGCACTCGTCGCCGCTCCGAGGATGTCACTGGGATGGCTCAGCATTCTCGCGCCGGTTCTGGGTGATCCTCGGCTTGGGATGGCGGGAATCTTCCTTCAGCTCTCTCGCGTGCTCCCGCATGAGTACCCCCTGCGGGACAACGTGCAGTTCTACCTCAATGCCGAGCAAGGACTCGGCCGCCTCATGGATTACGGGGTGATCGTCCCGAGGCTGCAGCAACTCTATGAATGGTCGGCGCACGAGCTCGGAGAGCCGGGTCTGCTCGACTGCGTCCGGGACGGAGCGCTCACCTACGCATGGTCTTTTGACGACAGGAACGTCTGGGAGCCTCGCAAGTCGTTCATTCTCCAGATGGCCCACCGAGCCCTCCCGTCAGAAAGGCGGGCGCGCCGCCGTCCTTAGGTCGGTGAAGAGCGCAACAAGGCGAGACTGCAGGAGTTGATCCGATAACGCTCAGGCTGAATTCTGTGCGAGCATCCAGAAATGGGAAGCGGCGAGTTCGCGGTCCGACCAGCGCTGGACGATGATCGCCGAGCGATCGCGCTGCTCCTCGCCGAGGTCGCCGAGGAGCGCGACGGAATCGCGGCCGAGCCCCCCATCGACATTGACGAGCTGGCAGCTCGCTGGGCGATCAAGGGTACTCAGATCGCGGAAGCTCAAGGCGCCGTCATCGGCGAGATCCGGGTCGATCCCTCATGGATGGGTTTCGGCGAAATCGGGATGATGGTGGCAGCGCAGTGGCGTGGTCGCGGCGTCGGAACAGCACTCGTAGCTGCGGCCATCGAATGGGCGCGATCAGATGGCCTGCACAAGCTGTCGCTGAGCGTGTTTCCCCATAACCATGTCGCCATCGGCCTCTACCGCAAGTTCGGCTTCGTCGAAGAGGGACGGCTGGTGCGACACGTCCGGCGAGCCGACGGTCAGCTCTGGGACCTCGTCGAGATGGGCCTCCTGGTATGACCCTCACCGGTCAGACCGACGGCGCGGACCAGCCGGTTGCGCTCGCGAGCAGGTCCGCAACTTCGGCGATGGTCCGCCCATCGGTGTCGATTCTGATGGTTCCGACTTCGGCGCGCTCCAGGGTGTTGGCGTCGGCGATAGCCTGATCGGCTACTCGGCGGAGATATTCAGCCGGTTGCCCGCTCAGCGGATCCCCCGGCTGCGGCCAGCTGCCGCCTTCGCCGCGTGACGTGATTCGCCGCGTCAACTCGGCAGAGCCGGCGTGCAGCCGGCACACCGTCACAGTTGCGGCGGGCAGCGCGCGGAGATAGGTCTGAAGAATTGCTTCACTCTCGACCGGACCAGTGGCGATGAGGTGCCGGGCTCCCGCGGCGTGGTAACTCAGCCACATCGCGGCCAGGTTGGCGGCCTTCAACTGGTGGCGCCCGGGATCATTGCCTGGCTCAGGCCGGACGAAGCCAATCTGGTCGAGATCGATGTAGCCGGCCAAAGTGCCAGCGCTCAGATATCGCAGATAGAGCTGAAAGCCAGCCGTGGACTTTCCCACACCGGTAGCTCCGCAGATCAACAGGACGTTTCCGTCAGCGCCATCTGCGGTGGTGCTCGTGATTGGAGCATAACCAGACTCAGTTGCCGCAGCCGATCGCAGGCGAACCGCCGGCTCCGGTACGCCAAAACCCGGCCAGTCACGACAGCCATCCCGCACGAGCTCGACAACCTCACCTGCCGGCACGCCGGTCGTGTCGATGGACACGTCGGCGAAGAGGCTGGCGTCCATGGCGTCCGCCTCGTCGAGAGCTTCCGCGAGCAACTCGTCCAGGTCATCGCTCTGGCCGTCTCGGCCAACGAACCGGCGCCTAATTTCCTCTCGGTCAGCGCGCAACCGGCAGACCGTGACCTTGGCCTGAGGCATGAGCTCGGTGTACACGCCGCGGTGCGGATCAACGACGCCGTTCACGATCACGCATTGCGCGCCGGCGGCACTGTATCGAGGAACAAGAGCGCCGACGTTCTTGGCTTTGAGCTGCTCGCGCCCCGGGTCTGCGGCCGGAGCCGGATAGCACATGCAGAGCTGGTCCCCGTCCGCGAAAGCAACGCGAACTCCTGCTTCGGCCAGCTCGGTGAAGATCTGCCACGAAACCGTCGACTTGCCCACGCCCGCGGGCCCAGTGATCCACAGCAAGGGGATCGGGTAGCCGGTCATTGATCTATCAGAATCCGCAGCAACCCGAACGTCAAAGTACTTTCGCTGCCGGTCCGCATGGTGGCGTACCGGCCGCATGCCAGCTGCACCCGGTCGTGCGGACTTGACCGCGCCCTTGGGGCAGGAGGAAGTATCAACAACGTGGAACCGGACCTAGCCCGCACATCTCTTTCGACCGGCGAATTCTCGCGACAGACCATGCTGTCGATGAAGGCGCTGCGGATCTACGACGAGACCGGACTGCTTCGGCCCGAGTACGTTGATCCGTTCAACGGCCATCGTCGCTACGGACACGGCCAGGTTCGGGTGGGTCAGCTCATCCGGATGTTGCGAGCCGCGGACATGCCCCTGGCTGACATCGGACTTCTCCTGGCCGACCTCGAGAAGGAACGTGATCAAGCGGTCGCACGGATCGACGGACATCTGGACGCCCTCGAAGGCCGGCACGCCAGCCGCCGGTTCCTGATCAGACACATTCACGCGATCCTGCGAGAGGAAGACCCGCCGATGTTCCCCGTTCAGACCCGTCACGTACCCGCGCAGCGAGTGATGTCGATGCAGCGCCGGCTGCGCGCTCCTGAGACCGACGCCTTCGTAACCGAGGCCAAGGCCGCCTTCGCCGCGCACCTCGGCGCTACGCAGCCGACCGGACCGTTCACCCTGATCTTTCATGGCATCGTTGACAATGAGAGCGACGGGCCACTCGAGGCCACGCTCGGCTGTCCCGATACCGTCGGCGTCACCGACCTGATCGGCATCCGCACCGAGCCGGCGCACGACGAAGCGTTCACGACGATCACCAAGGCGCAGTGGGACTTCCCGGCCATCCTCGCAGCCTACGACGCGGTCGCGTGTTCGCCCGAAGTAGCGGCGCGTCCTAAGAGCCGGCTGTCTTGCCGCGAGGTCTACGTGGCCGAGCCTTCGGCCATCGGCGGCAACGAGCTGATCTGCGACATCGCCTTCCCGCTGGGCTAGGCCGGCGCGGACAGCACCACCGATGAACCCCTGCTGGTGCTTGAAGCCCACCACGGGTTCATCGGTGGGGTAGCAGGAGGGCGAAGTGAGGCGGTCAGGGGCTCGCGAGTTGTTCTCGGGGAAACGGGCGGAGCACGCAGAACTCGTTCCCGGCCGGGTCGGACATGACGACCCAGCTGACGTCGGCTTTCTGCCCGACGTCAGCGCACCGGGCACCGAGAGCCTCAAGCCGCGCGACCTCAGCGGCCTGATCCTGCGGGCGCAGGTCGAAGTGGAGCCGGTTCTTGGCGGCCTTGTCCTCAGGCACGCGTAGGAACAGCAGGTCAGGGACGATGCCGTCCTCAGGGCTGCCGCCCGGGGGCTCGAGCACTACCTGGTCGTCCTCCTCGTAGGTGCGGCGCCAGCCGAGCGCGGACTCCCAGAACGCCGCCAGCCCGGCGGGGTCGGCCGTGTCGATGCACACGCACTGGATGCGAAGGTTCATGCAGCCGACTCTGCTTAGCTGGCGAGCTCGGTGTCCACTCCTTTTCTGGCTGGCCAGCATCTACTCCTCGCCGGAGAATCGCTCCCACGCGGACTGACGGGTCATTCCGAGAGCTCCGCCGATCCTGGTCCAGGTGATTCCTCGCGCTCGCGCCTCAGCAACTGCCTGGGCCAGCTCGCCTGCTACCTGGCGGCTGACGGCGGCGACCCGTGGCAGGGTCGTGAGCAGATCGTCATCGGACAACATCTTCTTCCAAGAGCGGATCTTCTGTGGGCTAGGAGGCTTGGTCTCGATCAGCTCGACGCACAGTGCGACACACTCGTTGCATATGAATACGCCTGCCCCGGCAACCATCGTCTCCACCTGGCCCGGCGACTTCATGCAGAACGTGCAGGCCGCTTCGGCCGGTGTCTGCTCGGTCGGCTCTGTCTCGGTGTCGGTCATGCTGCGCTTCCTCGCGAAACTCTTGTCAGGTAACGCCTGACGTGTTGTCAGGGTCGACCTTAAGTCGTCAGGACGAGCCTGACAAGAGTAACTGGCCGACGGTCGCGACCCAGGCCGCCTGTCTTTCGTGCTCGGCGATCAACCATTCTGCGATGGGACGCGGATCATCAAGATCCGGGCCGCGGCGCAGGTTCTCCAGATAGGCGCGGTCGAGATCGATGCGCCGCCGGAAATCCGGGCCGTCACCGATCCGGCCGTGTCCGGGGATGACCTGCTCAACGGGCAGGGCGGCGAGCTTGTCGAGCGCCGCCAGGTAATCGCCAACCGGATCGGCCTGGTCGAGGTCCAGCAACGGGACCTCGATGTCTGAGCACATGTCGCCTGCGATCAGCGTTCCGCTGTCGGGAAGGAACAGTGCGCTGTGTCCAGGCGCGTGACCCTGGTGCGTAACAACCGCCGCAGTCGGGCCCGTCCACAGGATCTGGTCCGGCTTCTCGAGCGGCGTCAGCTTGCCGAACAACTCTAGGTCGTGGCCGGGCGCGGAGTTCTCGAGCCCTTCGATCAGGCGCTCCCGTTCCCGTTCGGCGGTGGCGACGGTCAGAGCCGATGCGAACCGCGGCACGTCGCCAAGCTCGGAATTCCACAGGACGTGATCCCAGTGTGGATGGGTCGCGAAACCGAGACGCGGCCGGAGCGACAGGCTCCTCAGGTCCGCGGCCAGGGCGCCCACCTCCGCGACCGTGACGGCCGGATCGATGACGAAGCAGCCGCCGTTGCCGTCCGAGACGACCGTGCTGTTGGTCACGTACAGATCGCCGGTGGCGACGAACACCCCGGCGCTGATCTCAGTCAGCCGCTCCATGCGCTCTGGCGTATCACAAGCTGGCGGTGCACTGGCTCGAAGACCCCCGGGGGCAGTCGGTGCTAGTGGCCGCTGCTCCGGTGCGTGGCTCTGGTGTCGCCCGGGGATGTCGTCGGGTCGTAGACCGAATGCACCCTGCCAACCTCGGTGGCGGTAAAGGCCCGTTCGCGCCTGACATCCCTGGTGAAGGCGACCCACCAGGTGAGCAGGGCCCCGATGCGGTTGCGAAACCCGGTCAGGAAAGCGATATGGATGAACAGCCAGAACACCCATCCTAGGAACCCGCTCAGCTTCGCCGGTCCGGCCGACACGACGGCCCGGCCCCGGGCGATATAGGCGGCGGAGCCGAGATCCCGGTATTTGAACGGCGCGCCGTCGCCCTGTCGGGCGACTTCCCGCTTAATCCGCCGGCCCGCGTAATGACCGGCCTGCATGGCGACTTCGGCCACGCCAGGCAGCTTTCCCAGCAGCATCACGTCGCCGACTACGGAGATCTCCGGGTAGCCGGCGAGCGTCAGGTCGTCCTGCACCGCGATCCGGCCTGCGCGATCCTGACCGGCACCGGTCGCCTTCGCGACCGCGGACGCGAACGGCGGCGCCGCGACTCCGGCCGTCCACAGCACCGCCGCGGCGTCAAAGGCATGCACCAGCCCGCTTTGATCGCGGACCTTCAGACCGCGCTCGGAGATGTCGGTGACGATCGAGCTCATGTGCAGTTCCACGCCGAGCGTCAGCAGCGCCTGGCGGGTTCGCTCGGAGAGCTTCGTGCCGAACGACGCCAGCGGCTCGGAGCCGCCGTCGAAGAGGAGTACCCGGCAGTCCTCTGGATTGGCGCGCCTGAACTCCTCGCGCAACGTCTTGGTGGCGAGCTCGCGGATCTGCTCGGCCAGCTCGACGCCGGTCGGGCCTGCTCCCACCAGCGCGAACGTGAGCCACCTGGCGCGCTCGGCGGGATCAGCGGCGCTTTCTGCCATCTCGAAGGCGCCGTAGACCCGGCGCCTGATCACCAGCGCGTCGGAGATCGTCTTCATGCCCGGCGCAAGCGACCGGAACTCATCGTGCCCGAACTAAGACTGCTCGACTCCGGCCGCGACGATCAGGGAGTCGTAGGGCACGACCAGCTGTGAACCCAGCGGCCGGCGGCAGATCACCTTGCGAGCACCGGCGTCCAGGTCGACCGCCATTGCCATGACGCACTCGACGTGGCGTTCCTTTCTGAGCACCCGGCGCAGCGGCGCGGTGATCTGGCCCTCCGACAAGATCCCGGTCGCGCACTGATACAGCAGAGGCTGGAACAGATGGTGCGCGTTCTGGTCGATCAGCGTGACCGCGAATGGCCCTCGCCGCAACGCGCGCACGGCGAAGAGCCCTCCGAAGCCGCCGCCCACGATGACGACGCGATGCTGCGCCTGCCCGTTCATCCCCCAAACCCCCGAACGTTTGTGCCGGCTGTCCGCGCTGGCGAGATCGTGCCGGCTAGATCGCCCCTGGCGGGTCGTACCAGGTCTCCCCGTCCGGCAGCAGCGCGTCGGCTTCCTTCGGGCCCCAGCTGCCCTTCGCGTACTGGTGCGCGGGCACGACATCGCCGAGCACGGGGTCGAGGACCTGCCACTCAGCTTCGACCGTGTCCTGCCTGGCGAACAGGCCGCGGTTGCCGGAGAGCGCGGCGCCGATCAGGCGGTCGTAGGGACGCATCTCGGCCGCAGGCTGGTCGGCGAACGACAGCGCCTCGGCCTGCGGCATCCAGCCAGCCCCCGGCTTCTTCCCGATCAGGGTGATGGTGACCCTGGACTCTGGGTGGATCCTGAACTGCAGCCCGTTCACCATGTGGCCGGGTCCGAGGCCGAACACATCGCTGGCCGGCGGCCGGAACCGTACATATACCTCCGTCGCCGTGACCGGGAGACATTTCCCCGCTCTGATCAGGATCGGCACACCCTGCCACCGCCAGGTGTTCAGCGCGAGCCGAACGGCCGCGAACGTCTCCACGGTCGACTTCGGATCGACGCCCTGGACGTCGCGGTACCCCGCGTACTGCCCGCGGACGACGGCGTCGGGCGTCAGCGGTGAGAGCGCCTCCACGATCGATGTCTTGGACGACCGCCAGGGGTCCATGCCGCGGCTATCTGGCGGATCGGCCGTGACGGACGCGAGCACTTGCAACAGGTGGTTCTGCAGCACGTCCCTGATTGCGCCGGTCTTGTCGTAGAACGCGCCGCGGTCCGAGACATCAAACGCCTCGGCCATGGTGATCTGGATGCTTTGCACGTACGTCCGGTTCAGCAGCGGTTCGATGATCGAATTGGCGAACCTCACGAAGATCATGTTCTCGACAGGATCCAGACCCAGCCAGTGATCGACGCGGTAGATGGCGTCCTCGGCGAAGTGCTGGTGCATGGTGTTGTTCAGCTTCTGGGCGCTCGCCAGGTCATTCCCGAATGGCTTCTCCACCATCACGCGCGAGCCGCTGGCCCGTCCGGCCTTCGCGATCCCGTCGGCGATCGTCCCGAACAACGCGGGCGGGACCTCAAGGTAGTAGAGAACCTTCTTGCCGTCGCCGACCTTGGCGGCCATCTGGTCATAGGTGGCGCCTGAGGTCAGGTCGCCGTCGATGTACTGCAGCAAGCCGAGCATCTTGACCGCGGGAGGTGACTTAGGGTCTATGCCGTTGTGCTGTAGCGATTGCACGGCGTAGTTGCGGAACTGCTCAAGCCTCAAGCCGCTCTTGGCGATGCCGAAGACAGGCATAGCTAGCACGCCGCGTTCCGCCAGCCCGACGAGGGCAGGAAAGGTAGCGAGCTTGGCCAGGTCACCTGTGGCGCCGAAGATGACGAGCGCGTCCGCGCGCTCCTGGCCCGCGGCTCCGGCTTGAACTGTGGTCATCGCCTGATCTGTGGTCATCGTCATGTGCTCCTTCAGTGCGCTGAACGCTGCACGCGGAAATCCTTGTCGCTGAGGCGGCGCCTAAACACGTACTTAGCTCCACGCGATATGAGCCGGTCGACGGGAAGGAGAATCCCCCGTCACGGCCGCCGGAACTGTCAGCGCAAATATAGGCCCGGGGCAATGTTGTGAATGGTGATGCTGAATCCATGCCAAGCTGGGTTCAGCGTCATCATTGCCCCGGCAGCGAGTCCGCCGGCGGCGGTCCCCTAGGCCGCCGCCCGCCCGACATACCGTTCCTGCTAGCCGTCCGGTTGGCACCACCCCTGCGGGGTGATGTGTAATTCCGGCGTTGCGGGCATGTTTAGGCCATGACCGATCGGTACGACGTGATCATCGTCGGCAGCGGCGCCGGTGGCGGAACGCTAGCTCACACCCTCGCTCCGTCCGGAAAGAAGATCCTGCTGCTGGAGCGCGGCGACTTCCTCCCCAGGGAGCTCGAGAACTGGGATTCGACGGCGGTCTTTGCGGACGGCCGGTACATCTCGCCCGATACGTGGTACGACGAAGACGGCAAGGGGTTCCAGCCTCAGGTGCATTACTTCGTCGGCGGCGCGACCAAAATGTACGGCGCGGCGCTGTACCGGCTGAGGCCCGCCGACTTCGGCGAGATCAAGTTTTCCGACGGGGTCTCGCCCGCCTGGCCGCTTGACTACGTCGAGTTCGAGCCCTATTACGGCAGGGCCGAGTGGTTGTACCAGGTCCACGGCAATCACGGCGAGGACCCGACGGAGGGCCCGGTGTCCAGGCAGTACCCGTGGCCGCCGGTCTCGCACGAACCCCGCATACAGCAGCTTTCGGATGACCTGGCAGCCGCCGGATACCATCCGTTCCACGCGCCATGCGGGATCATGCTCAACGAGGATCACCGCGCGGCGAGTGCGTGCATCAGGTGTGCGTGGGTGGATGGCATGCCGTGCCTGGTGCACGCGAAATCTGACGCCGAAGTGATCGCCGTCCGGCCGCTGCTTGGCCTGCCGAACGTGACGCTCCTGGTTGGCGCCGAGGTGACGGCGCTGGAGACCGACGCCTCAGGTCGCACGGTGACCGACGTCCTCGTCACCCGCGCAGGTCAGCGGGAAACCTACAGCGCCGACATCGTCGTCCTGGCGGCCGGTGCCGCGAACACCGCGAAGATCCTGCTGCGGTCGGCGTCTGACACGCACGGCAATGGACTGGCGAACGGCTCGGACCAGGTCGGCAGGAACTACATGTTCCACAACAGCAAGGCCGTGGCCGCGTTGTCGAAGGAGCCGAACGAGACCGTGTACCAGAAGACGCTCGGCCTGAACGATTTCTACCTGGCCGATGGGTTTCGCCCGCCCCTCGGCAACATCCAGATGCTCGGCAAGTCCAGCCCCGGCGCGATGCGCGGCGAGGAGCCCAAGCTAACCAAGCTGGCCCCGAACTGGAGCCTGGAGGAAGTGGCGCGGCACAGCGTCGACATTTGGCTGACGACCGAGGACCTCCCGCAGCGGGAGAACCGGGTCACTGTGGACGCCGACGGCAACATTCACCTGGCGTACCAGTTTTCCAATGCGAGCGAGACCAACGGCCTGTACCGCGAGCTCAAAACGCTCCTCAACAAGACCGGCTTGTCTGCCCACCATGTGCTGTCGAAGAACTATTACCTCAACCTGAGCGTGCCGCTGGCCGGCGTCGCGCACCAGGCCGGGACGGCCAGGTTCGGCTCGGATCCGGAAACGTCGGTGGCCGACATCGACTGCAAGGCGCACGAGCTGGACAACCTCTACTTCGCCGACGCGAGCATCTTCCCGAGCATTGGCGCCGTTAACCCGGCGCTCACGGTGATGGCGAATGCTATAAGGGTGGGTGACCGTATCGCCGAGCGACTGAGGTGACTTGAGCATGGCAACCGCTATCGGCCAAGAGCCATATCCCGTGCAGTTCGCGGTCGACTATCCGGACCGGCAGCTTAACCGCGTGACCACGTTCTTCAGGATCTTCACGGTCATACCGATCGCGATCGTGCTCGGCACCGTCTCAGGTCAGACCTGGGGATCGTCGGACGGCAGGTACTACGCGGCGGCCGCAGGCGGCCTGCTGTTCCTCGGGCCGCTGCTGATGATCTTGTTCCGGCTGAAGTACCCGCGGTGGTGGTTCGACTGGAATCTGGAGCTGCAACGATTCGCTACGCGGGTGGGCATCTATCTCCTGCTCATGGACGACAGGTACCCCTCGACTGACGACCATCAGTCAGTTCGGCTGGATTACCGATATCCAGACGTGCCGGTCGAGCTGAACCGCTTCCTGCCGCTGGTGAAGTGGCTGCTCGCGATCCCGCACTACATCGTCTTGTTCTTCCTGGATATCGGGGCGCTAGTCGTAGTGATCGTCGCCTGGTTCGCGATCTTGTTCACAGGACGCTATCCGCGCGGCATGTTCACCTTCGTCGAGGGTGTAATCAGATGGCACAACCGGGTGCTCGCCTACGCCTACATCCTGGTCACGGACCGGTACCCGCCCTTCAGGCTTGAGCCGTGATTTCGGGTGGAGGCCGCGTGCGGTGATCGTGATCGTGGCTGGCGTCTCCGGCAGCGGGAAGTCGACGATCGGAGCGCTGCTGGCCGGCTGGCTCGGCTGGCCGTTCATCGACGGTGACTTGCTGCACCCGGAAACGAACATTGAGAAGATGGAGCGCGGCGAGCCGCTCACAGACGCGGACCGGATGCCGTGGCTGCGGGCGATCGCGGCCGCGATGGACCAGCGCATCGCGGCCGGTGAGTCGTCGCTGATCGCATGCTCGGCGCTCAAGAAGCGCTACCGGGAGATGCTGCTGGCCGGCCGGCCAGCAGCGAGGATCGCGTTCCTGCAAATCGGCCGCGATGTTGCCGGGCGCAGGCTAGCCATCAGGCATGGCCATTTCTTCGACCCTGACCTGCTCGATAGCCAGTTCGCAGACCTGGAACTGCCCGCTCCAGGCGAGGCAGGCGTGGTGGTGGTGCCAGTCGGCGATAGCGCGGAGCAGACCGCCACCCGCATCATCCATGACCTGCATCTCGACCGGCGGGCGGGCGTTGTTTGAACAGGCCGCCGAGCTAGCGCTGCTGGCGGCGATATACCCGCCCGCGATCCTGGTTGCCGCCCTGTACCTGGCCTCGGCCAGGCCGGGCAAGACGACCGCGTTCTATGTGGCAGGCGGGCTGCTGGTTGTCGCAGTATTCGGGACGATCGCGCTGATCCTTCTCCGGGCCGGCGGGATTAGCTTGCCGAGCCACCACCACACCAGATACGGGCTGCGCCTGGGCCTGGGCGTCGTCGCGCTCATCGCCGCGGTGCTCATATACCGGCACAAACCGAAGCCAAAGAAGCCGGAGGAGGATGCAGGCAAGCAGAAGAAGCCGGGCTTGATTGCTCGCTGGTCTGCGGAGCCGAAGCCGCTGACTGCATTCGTGGTAGGCATCTTCATGTTCGGCCCGTCTATCACCTTCATCGCCGCTGTCCAGGTCGTCGCCTCCTCTAAGGCCGATGTGGCGGCGACCATCGGGGCGATGGCGATGATCATCGCCATCACGATCGCGTTCGCGTGGCTCCCCTTGGTGGCGTACCTGGTCGCTCCCGCCCGCACCACGCGAGCGCTTAAGGCGTTCGAGGGCTGGCTGCGCAGAAACCGTCAGAACGTGCTCGCCGCCGCTGTCGGCGTGATCGGTTTGTTGCTAGTAGCCCAGGGGATTGCGGGGGTGACCTAGCCGTCTCCTGCTTGGTCTGGCCGACGGCCAGGAGGCGGCTTGCTGCGCCCGAACCACAAGAACGCGGTCAGGGCGACGATGACGATCGCGATGCCGACGCCGAGGAAGAGGACTTCTTCGGCGTTCTCCGCCTCCACGAGCCGGTCCACGAACGTAATCGCCGCGACCAGTATCAGCATCGAGACGACCCTCGCCTTGAGGTCCTCGATGTCGTGCATCTCGAGCCAGCGGGGCAGCCAGAACTTCTGGCCCTCATACTCGGTCGTTGGCACGAACAGCTCGTAGAAGCCGAAGGCCAAGATCATGAGCGTGACCCCGACCAGGAACGTGTCCATGACGATGAGGAAACGCCCTAGTCGCGCGCCAACATGAGTCGGCTGGCTGACAATCTGGGCCAGGGTGAGGATCAGGATGTCGGCGCCGTAGATGAAGCAGGCAGCCGCGTCGATCACGAGGAAGACGACGGCGATGAGGACGAGCAGCCGAGACAGGGCGAGGATTCGCTCAAAGCCCCTCTGCAGGGATGGCACTTCTTCGTATTTGGCCGGCGCCGGATGCTGCTGGTCGGTCGCGCCTGGCACAGGAGCACGACCGGCCGGCGGCTTGTCATGGTCTCCTGGCTCGCCCGTCACAAAGCACATTTACCCTGGCAACAGGCAGATATGACGACGCCCTCGGAGCGGTTGCTCGCGAGGGCGGTCCCTAGGGCTGTGTCTCATCGACACCCCTTGGGCCGGTGTGAGGTCGCCTCTCGGCGAAAGGCGCAACGCGGCTCCAGCCGAACGGTAGTCCGCGAAGGCAATGGGTCAGGCCCGGGGGACACATCACACCGACGCGTGTTGTAACGCGTGCGCACCGTGAGGTATTCCGTGGTCCCGAGCAGCTTTCCGCGGGACTAGTCTGAGTCCTGAGGTCACGAACGCGTTGAGGAGCCTCGTGGTTGCGAATGTCTCGGCTATCGGCTGCATCGGCGAGATCATCGTCGCGACCCGCGGCAACAAAGGGCCAGGCGAAGTTCTTGTCAAGATTCGCGGGGGATCCGAGGCGTTCATTGCCTGGTCTCGTGAACCGCTTCCGAAAGGCACGTCTGTCCTGGTCATCGATGAGCGCGGCAGCAGGGCGGTCGAAGTGAGCGCATGGACGGATCCGCTCGCGCCAGATCAGATCAGCTCATGAGGTCAGCGATGTGCGGTAAATTCCAGATTCCCGAAATCGCCGCATCGGCTTTCCCTCCGCCTTATAGGCGTACAAGCACCCCTATGTGGAGATGACACATGCTCGGTTATCGCGTTCCCAGGCCGGACGAGGCCATGCTGGTTTCCGGCGGCAGGTATGGAATGAACGGCGCGCCATTCAAGGTCGTAACCGGTCACGGCGCTTTTGTGCTGCCGTTCGTCCGGAAAGCGAACTTCCTGACCCTATCCATGGCCGAGTCCGAGGTTTCCGAGACCTGTGTCACCAAGCAGGGCATCTCGCTGAACGTCCGCGCGGTGATCGCGTTCAAGGTCGGCAACGACCAGGAGAGCATTGTCAACGCCGGGCAGCGGTTCTTGTCCGACCAGGACCAGATGTCCGTCCTGACGGGCCGGATCTTCGCCGGTCACCTGCGCTCGATCATCGGCTCTATGACGGTAGAGGAGATCGTCACTGAGCGCCAGAAGCTCGCGACCGAGGTTCTGGACGGATCGAAGGCGGAGATGGCCAAGATCGGGCTGACGGTCGACTCGCTCCAGATCCAGTCGATCGACGACATGAATACCGGCTACATCGACGCCATGGCCGCGCCGCACAACGCCGCCATCCAGCGTCAGGCGCAGATCGCGCAGGCTCAGGCGAACCAGGCCGCAGCCGAGGCGCAGCAGACGTCGCAGCGTGCTCAGGCGGAGTACGCGAGGCAGACGTCGGTCGTCCAGGCCCAGTACAAGGCCGAGGTCGACAGGGCGCAGGCCCAGGCCGCGCAGGCCGGTCCGCTGGCTCAGGCTCAGGCGACTATGGAGGTGCTCTCTGCCCAGGCCGAGCTGGCCAAGCGCCAATCCGAGCTGCGCGAACGCCAGCTTGTAGCCGAGGTGATCAAGCCCGCCGAGGCAGAGGCCCAGAAGGTGCAGATCCTCGCCAAGGCCGACGCGCAGCGCGTCACCATGCAGGCGGAGGCGGCCTCGTCGCACAACCGGGTCGCCCTGGACCGGATGATCATCGAGCAGCTGCCGGACATCGTGCGCGAGGCGGCGAATGGCCTCGCCGGCGCCAACGTCAGCGTGCTGAACGGCGCCGAGGGTCTGAGCGAGCTTGCCTCCGGCCTGGTCGCTCAGGGGCTGACGATCTTTGATGCGATCAGGAAGGGCCTCAATAGCGAGGAGGCTCCCTCGGCACCGGATCAGGCCGCGTCAGATGCCGCCCGGCGCGCCGTCGAGTCGGCACAATCGCAAGATGGCGAGTCGGCCGACTGACGGATAACGTCGGCGGCGGCCGGCCGAGAACCGCGAGCGCATGGGTTGCGGTGCCGGGATACTTATGGGGTGCAGCCGACGGAGAGTGCGTCGACGATGCGGTGATCTCGGATCTAGCCAGCGCGCTCCGTTGCTTCGCTGGCTTCGACGTCACGTTCGCGCGATTGCGCTGGTTCGAAGGTCAGTGCTATGGCTCGCGCCCGAACCCGCGGATCCTTTAGGGCGCTCACGGCAGCGGTCCGGCGTGCCTTTCCCGACTACTTGCCCTATGGCGGCACGCACACCGACGTTGTGCCGCACCTGACCATCGGTCAAGACCAGCCCTACCGCCTCTTCGAGTCGGCCTACCGGGCCATCGAGCCCAGCTTGGCGTTCACCGCCCGCGTAAGCAGCGCCGTGCTGATGCAGGGCTCGCTTGAACAAGGATCCTGGCGTGTTGCCGTGGAACTGCCGCTAGACGGGGTCGCAGACCCCGCCATCAGGTAACGCTTCCTCTTAACGGTCCGTGCCGAGCCTGACCTCGGCCCGGCGCCTGACGGGGTCGGCCAGGGCCGCGGTGAGCTCGTCGAGAGCTTGTACCGTGTGCGCGCTCACGACCGCGTCACAATGCGGCCAGGCGGCGGCCATGCCGCCGGCAAGCGGTTCGTAGGCGGGGCTCTTGGTGCGCGGGTTCACCCAGACAATCCGGTAAGCGACCAGCGACAACCGCTCCATCTCCCGCCGCAGCAGCTCAGGGTCGCCGGTCTCCCAGCCGTCGGAAATGATCACGACGACGGCGCCCCTGGCCATGCCGCGGCGGCCATAGTGATCGTTGAAGTCCTTCAGCGCCGAGCCGATCTTGGTGCCGCCGAGCCAGTCAGGCGCCGCCTGGCCGGCCCGCTGCAAGGCGACGCCAGGCAGCGTCCTGGCCAGCACCGGCGTCAGCCTCGTCAGCCGCGTCGCGAACGTGAACACCTCGGCGCCAGCCGAGCCGGCGGCGGAATACAGCAACTGGATCATCGCGCGCGCATAGGGCTCCATCGACCCCGAGATGTCGCAGAGCACGACCAGCCGCCGCCGTCGCCTGGCAGGAGTCCGGCCGATCAGCCGGAACGCGTCACCGCCGGTCCGCCTCGCCTGCCGCAGGGTCGCCCGCATGTCGGTGCGCCGCCCGCCGGGACGGCGTCGTTGCCGGCGGGAGCGGCGTTCAGGCAGGGCTAGCGTGATCCGGCGCATCAGCGCCGCCACAGAGATCAGCTCGGCGTCGGTCAGCTCAGCGAAGTCCTTGGTCGCGAGCCGCTCGGTGCTGGTTCCGAGGTACGGCTCTGAGATCTCGCGGTCCGGCTCTTCGTCTCCGTCTGGCGAATCTCTACTGTCAATGGACTTATCGCGCCTGCGGTCATGCCCGGCCGCGTGCTGCTGCGCGGCCCTGGCCGCGGCGGCGAGCAGGTGCTCGGACGACGTGTCTGGCAGGCCGCCGGCACCCCCCAGATCGGGCTCCGCGTTCGGCCCGGCGCTGGACAGGTCGCCGAAGATCTGCTCGAAGACGGCGCGCATGATCAGCGCGTGGTCCTTGCTCGACACCAATGTTGTCAGCGCGCAGAGATAAAGCGCACGCGGCGTGCTCGGCCGGGCGACGGTTACCGCAGCGGCGAAACGCTCAGTCCGGCCGGGGCCAACCGGCAGGCCTGCCGCGCGCAGGGCCGCCCCGAACCGTGCCGCGGTCTCGGCGAGATCACCGACCTCTGCCGGCGTCGGCTCGGCGATGGTCCCTGTTCCGTCAGTCATCCTGGCCGGTCAGCTTGGCAAATCCGGCTCGCCGCATGGTCGCGAGGTCTTCGGAGTACTTGAGCACCGCGCCAGCGGTCCGCTCGGCGGCCGCGGCGTTCAGTTCACCGGCGCCGAGAACCTGCAGCGCGCCGGCCCAGCTGATCGCCTCGGCGATTCCGGGTGGCTTGGCAAGGTCGAGATGGCGGAGCCTGGCCACTCCTGCCGCCACCTGGTCGGCCAGCGGTGCGCTGGCATCAGGGACCCGGCGCCTGATGATCGCCGCGACCCGCGGCACGTCCGGGTAGTCGATCCAGTGGTACAGACACCGGCGCTTGAGCGCATCGTGCAGGTCGCGCGTCCGGTTGGAGGTCAGCACGACGATCGGCGGGTAGGCGGCCCGCCTCGTGCCCAGCTCAGGGATCGTCACGGCCGACTCGGCAAGCAGCTCGAACAAGAACGCCTCGAACTCGTCGTCGCCCCGGTCGACCTCGTCGATGAGCAGGACCGCTGGCCGCGGCCCCGGATGGTCAAGCGCCGCCAGCAACGGCCGCTCCAGCAGGTACTCGTCGCTGAAAAGGTCAGCCTCGCGCGGCGACTCGCCGCGCGCCTCGGCCAGCCGAATCGCCAGCAGCTGACGCGGGTAGTTCCACTCATATAGCGCTTCGGCAGAGGTCAGGCCCTCATAGCACTGCAGCCTGATCAGCGGCGTGTCCAGGACGGTCGCCAGCGCCTTCGCGGCCTCGGTCTTGCCGACTCCAGGTTCGCCCTCGAGCAGGATCGGCTGGCTCATCCGCGCGGCGAGGAACAGGGCCGTGCCCAGCGGCTCGTCGGCGAGATAGCTCGCATCATCGAGCGCGGCAAGCAGCGTCGCGACGTCGGGAACCTGCTCGGATAGTTCGCTCATCCGCGCGCCGGGCCTTTCAGTCTTCGCAACAAGGACACCCACCATCATGCTGCAACCCGCGCAGTGTCTCGACACCCGGGACATCTCACCCGCGCAGGGCAACATTCCCGGATGGATCCGGGGATCCATCCGGGAATGTCGGATCAATCCTTGGATCCATCCGAGGCTGGCGGCTCGGGCCCCACGCGGCGAAGGCGGTGTTTGCCCGTTTAATCCGTTATTGCCAGATCACTGCGGATGGGGCGGCCCTGGATGGCACTCCAGACGGCTGCCGGCGTTAGCGGCATGTCGGCGTGCCGCACATCGAACGGCGCCAGGGCATCGATCACCGAGTTCACGACGGCGGCAGGGGATCCGACCGTCGCGGATTCGCCCACGCCCTTCGCGCCGATCGGATGGTGCGGCGATGGCGTCACTGTCGCCCCCAGCTCCCACGACGGGCACTCGACCGCGGTCGGGAGCAGGTAGTCCATGAACGAGCCACCCAGGCAATTGCCGTCGGCGTCGAACGCGATCCCCTGCATCAGCGCCATGCCGACCCCGTCGGCCAGACCGCCGTGGATCTGGCCCTCCACGATCATCGGGTTGATTCGCACGCCGCAGTCGTCGACAGCAATGAACCGCCGCACGGTGACCTCGCCGGTGCCGGCGTCGACGTCGGTGACGCAGATGTAGGCGCCGAACGGGAAGGTCAGGTTCGGCGGGTCGTAGACAGTACCGGCATCCAGGTGCGCCTCCACTCCTTCGGGCAGCTCGAGACCCGAGTGCGCGGCCATCGCGATGGCGGCCAGCGTCGCCGCCTGCTCGGGGTCACCGCGGACCCGCCAAGCACCGTCGGACCACTCCAGGTCATCCGGCGAGACCTCCATCATCGCGGCCGCGACTAGCCTTGCCCGTTCGCGCGCCTTGCGCGCCGCCATCACGGCGGCCGCTCCCGACACTGCCGTCGACCTGGAGCCATAGGTTCCCAGGCCAAACGGCGTCCGGTCGGTGTCGCCGTGCACGACCTCGACGTCGTCGGGCGATATCCCCAGCTCACCGGCCACCATCTGCGCGAACGTCGTCTCGTGGCCCTGCCCTTGGGTCTGGCAGGACACGCCGAGCACGGCCTTGCCGGTCGGGAAGATCCGCAGGAAAGCGCCATCGGCCATGCCGAGGCCGAGGATGTCCATCTGCTTGCGCGGCCCGGCGCCGACGCCTTCAGTGAAGAAGCTGATCCCGATGCCCATGTACTCGCCGCGCTCGCGCTTGGCAGCCTGTTCCTCCCGCAGGTCCTGATAACCGGCCAGCTCCATCGCGGCCCCGAGCGCGCGCGGGTAGTCGCCTGAGTCGTACTCCCAGCCGGTCGGGCAGGTGTAGGGGAACTGCTCGGGACGGAGCAGGTTGCGCATGCGCAGCTCGGCGGCGTCCATGCCGAGGTCGCGGGCGAGCAGGTCGACCATCCGCTCGACCAGGTACACGGCCTCGGTGATCCGGAACGAGCACGAGTAGGCCACGCCGCCCGGCGCCTTGTTCGTGTAGACGGCAGTGACCTCGCAGTGCGCGGCGCGCATGTCATAGGAGCCGGTGAAGATGTGGAAGAACCCGGCGGGGAACTTGGTCGGCTGCGCGGCGCCATTGAACGCCCCGTGGTCAGCAAGGACGCGGGCGCGCAGGCCGAGGATCGTGCCGTCACGGGTGGCCGCGATCTCGCCATGCATGTGGTAATCGCGCGCGAAGGTGGTCGACATCAGGTTCTCCGACCGATCCTCGACCCACTTGACCGGCCTGCCGGTGATGATCGAGCCGATGACCGCGCACAGGTAGCCGGGGTAGATCGGCACCTTGTTGCCGAACCCGCCGCCGATGTCTGGCGAGATAATCCGGATCTTGTGCTCGGGCAGGCCAGTAACCAGCGCATACAGGGTCCGGTGGGCGTGCGGGGCCTGCGTGGTGCACCAGATCGTCAGCTGGCCGGTCACCTGGTCCATCTCCGCCACCGCACCGCAGGTCTCCAGCGGGGCGGGATGTACCCGCGGGTAAAGCATGTCCTGACAGACGACCACGTCGGCCGCGGCGAACACAGCGTCAGTTGCCGCCTGGTCACCCGCTGACCAATCGAAGATCCGGTTGCTCGTCCGGCCGTCGACGTCGTCGCGGATCAGTTCGGCTCCCGGGTCGAGAGCGCCCTGAGCGTCCACTACCACGGGCAGCGGCTCGTATTCGACGTTGATCAGCTCCAGCGCGTCCCTGGCCGAGTACCTGTCGCGCGCGACCACGAACGCGACCTCCTGGCCCTGGAACCTGACCTTGTCGGTCGCGAGCACGGCCTGCACGTCGGCGGCGAGGGTCGGCATCCAGGCCAGGTTCCGCGCGGCGAGCGTCTCCCC
>DATAEH010000149.1:0-12849 GCA_036258115.1 Streptosporangiaceae bacterium | reverse complement strand
AAGGAAGCGACGATTTCAGTACTGATCTGATCACAGGCCGTGCACAGTACAGCTAAGGCCGATTTGCCGCTGACACCAGCGTTATCGGCAAATCCAAATAGGCGTCCCGGGCTCACTGCCGTCCCACCGAACCGAGTACGGTAGGACGCCAATGCGGATCTGTGCCACCCCGCACGAAACGAAGGCAGCTGGGAGGAACGCGTGGTCTTCTTGCGCTCAGCGACGATTCGCCGGGTTGTCGCTATCGTGCTGGCACCACTTCTTATGGCGGTGGTGGTCAGCGCGGTTTCGCTGACCGGCCAAGGCCCGGCTGCGGTGGCGTCGGTGCTGCCGAGTGGCTTCCAAGACACCGTGGCGCTGAGCGGCCTAACGAATCCGACTGTGATCCAGTTCTCGCCGGACGGCCGCATATTTGTCGGCCAGAAGAACGGTGTGATCAAGGTCTTCTCGAGTCTCTCAGACCCTAATCCCGTCATATTCGCTGATCTGTCTTCAAAAGTGGACGACTATTGGGATCGGGGCTTGCTCGGGCTGGCGCTTGACCCAAATTTCCCGGCCAGGCCGTACGTCTACGTGCTCTATACCTATGACGCGCCAATTGGCGGAACTTCGCCAACCTGGAACGACGCGTGCCCGACGCCGCCGGGACCGACCACCGACGGCTGCGTGGTCTCGGCCCGTGTTTCAAAGCTGACCGCGAATGGCAACTCAATGACCGGCTCCGAGCAGGTGCTCGTCAACGGCTGGTGCCAGCAGTTCCCCAGCCATTCCATCGGCACGCTGATGTTCGGCAGGGATGGGGCGCTCTACGCTGGCGCCGGGGACGGAGCCAGCTTCAATAACGTCGACTACGGACAGTACGGCGCGACCTATTCCGGAGATCAGGCAAATCCCTGTGGCGACCCGCCGTCACCCGTCGGCACTGCGCTGGCCCCGCCGAACGCAGAGGGCGGAGCGCTGCGCAGCCAGAGCGTGCGACGGACCGACGGTCCGGCCACGCTCAACGGCGCCGTCGTCCGTATCGATCCGGATACCGGGCAGGGCCTGCCCGACAACCCGTTCGCGTCATCCTCTGACCCGAACGCCCGCCGCATTGTCGCCTACGGGCTCCGCAACCCGTTCCGGTTTACCCAGCGGCCAGGCACCGATGAGCTGTGGATCGGCGATGTCGGCGCGGGTACGTGGGAGGAGATCGACCGCTTGACGTCCCCGACCGGCAGCGGGACCCGCAACTTCGGCTGGCCGTGCTATGAGGGCGCGAATCCCCAGAGCGGCTACCAGAGCGCCGGCTTGAACCTCTGCGACAGCCTCTATGCCAACCCTGGATCGGTCGCGGCGCCGTACTACGCCTACAAGCACAGCGAGTGCGTGGTGAACTATACGGACTGTCACCACGGCGGGTCATCCATCACCGGTCTTGCCTTCTACCAGGGCGGATCGTACCCGGCGGCCTATCAGGGGGCGCTGTTCTTCGCCGACCACAGCCGCAACGAGATCTGGGCCATGATGCCAGGCGCTAACGGCCTACCCGACCCGGCAAGCATCCGGTCGTTCGTGGGCGTCAACGCGGACGGCGGAGCTGGCCACCCGGTCGACCTCAAGATCGGGCCAGGCGGCGATCTCTTCTACGTCGACATGGAAGACGGAACTATCCATCGGATCATCTATACCGTCGGCAATCGGCCGCCGACGGCCCGTATCAGCGCCAAGCCGACCGACGGCAACGCCCCGCTGACAGTGGCATTCGACGGGTCTGCGTCCACCGACCCCGAGCAGCGGCCGCTGAAATATTCCTGGGATCTGAACGGCGACGGCCAGTTCGGCGACGCGACTGGCCCCACCGCCAGTCACACCTACACCACAAACGGCACCTACATGGCCTCGCTACGGGTCACCGATGATCAGGGCGCCTCGAATACCACCTCTGTCAAGATCACTGTCGGCAACACCCCGCCGGTCCCGGTCATCACGGCTCCAACCGCGAGCCTGACCTGGAAGGTCGGCCAGACGATCAAGTTCAGCGGTCATGCGACCGATGCCCAGGACGGGACGCTTCCCGCGTCCGCGCTGAAATGGGCGGTGATCCTGCACCACTGCATCACGAAGACCAACTGCCATACACACCTGATTCAGACCTTCACCGGCGTTGCCAGTGGCTCCGTCGCGGCTCCCGATCACGAATACCCGTGCTGGCTGGAACTTCGGCTCACCGCGACCGACTCTGGTGGTCTGAGGAAGGCAGTCAGAGTCCGGCTTGACCCGAAAACCGTGGTGCTGACGTTCAAGACGAACCACCCGCACGTGAAGCTGAAGCTTGCCCTCAATTCCACTGCGCGGGCTACGCCCTTCAGCGCCACAGTGGTGGTCGGTTCCAATAACTCCATCATCGCCGCAACTCCGCAGACCATTAATGGCACGACCTATCGCTTCACCTCGTGGTCCGACGGTTTGCCGCGTAGCCACGTCATCGTCGCGCCGGCCACCAACCACACCTACACCGCCAACTTCCGCGGGAGCTGACTGGCCAGGGCGCGGCTCGATCACCTAGTTCTGGCCGGTGCCGGACACTTCCTCCAGGAGGATGCCGGAGAGCTGCTTGCCGCCGAGATTGTCTCGTTTATCGCCAATCATCCCCGACAATCTCGACCGTAGAGTGACGTTTATGGCACCTATGTATGTCTGCCGAATGAAATGGTCTTGCAGTCCGCAAATAGCGGGCGCAAATGCATAAAAATTCTAGGCAACGCAACGCTCTGAGCAGCCAGTACATCTATGTTTTGTTTGCTAGCCTGGCTCGGTGACCGATTCCGAAGCGACTGTCAGCAAAGCTGCGAATAGCGCTCCCGCCAACGGTCGGATAGCGCGCCATTCTGCCTCATCGCGGGAAAATAGGCGCCCTATTAATCCGACCGATGCGTTCGCTCATCCGACGCGTAGCTCCGAAGGGTCGGCACGCGAATCCGGTTCGCTGGCCGCACCGCCGCGTGGACCGGCCTCACCGCCCCGCGGACCGACCTCACCGCCGCGCGGGCAGCAATCACCGTCCCCTGACGGCCGCCTCGATATACGAGCGGCGACCGGTCTGCAGAAGGTGAGCGCGGCGGTGGTCGCCACGGCGCGAGTCCGGCCTGGCGACAACGTTATCGACCTGGGCTGCGGCCCCGGCCAGATCAGTCTCGCTCTTGCCGAACGCGGAGCCAGGGTGCTTGCGATCGACGGGAATCAGGCCCTGCTCGGCCGGCTGAAGGCTGTTGCCCGCCAGCGCGGCCTGGCTCAGCTCGAGATCCTAGCCAGGCCGATCCACAGCTTGTCGCTACCCGTCGAGAGCGCCGACCTGATTGTGACCAGCTACGCCCTGCACCGGTTGCGCGACGCCGACAAGCTGCGGCTCCTCGAGGCTGCGTTCCAGTGGCTCAGACCCGGTGGGACGCTGATCGTCGCCGACATGATGTTCGGACGCGGAGCCACCAGCCAGGACAGGGCGATCATCAAGACTAAGGTCAGGTCCCTGGCGCGCAAAGGCATCGGCGGCTGGTGGCGGATAGTCAAGAACAGCTACCGCTACTTGCTGCGAGTCAAGCAGCATCCTGTCGCGATCAGCTCCTGGACGACGTTCTTCGCTAGGACCGGTTTCACCGGAATCACCGCGTCGCGGATCATCAACGAGGCCGGCCTGGTCACGGGAAGGCGGCCAGTGCCTCCAGTACCCGCGCAGCGCGGTCCGGCGGCCGGACAGTTCCCGTTCTCGGGTTAGTACCGGCCGATGGCGGCTGGCGCACCGAACTGCTGGAGCACAGGGGGAACCGCGACCTTGCCGCCTTCGTCCTGGAAATTCTCCATGATCGACAGCAGTGCCCTCGCCGTCGCGCCCGTGCCGTTCAAAGTGTGGACGAACTCCAGATTGCCGTCCCTGCGGAACTTGATGTTCAGCCGGCGTGCCTGGTAGTCGGTCGTGTTCGAGCAGGACGTGATCTCGCGATACCGCTGCTGGGTCGGGAACCAGGCCTCGATGTCGTACTTTTTTGCGGCCGGCGCGCCGAGGTCGCCCACCGAGATGTTCATGACCTGATACGGCAGCCCCAGCTCCTGAACGATCTCTTCCTCGTTCGCGAGCAGCTGCTCGTGGATGTCCCGCGACTCCTCGGGCACGCAGAAGACGTACATCTCCACCTTGTCGAACTGGTGTACGCGGAACATTCCCTTGGTGTCCTTGCCGGCCGCGCCGGCCTCGCGCCGGAAATTCGTGGTGAACCCGGCGTACTTGGCGGGCAGCTGATCCTCCTCCAGCCGCTCGTCGGAATGGATGCCGGCGAGCGCGACTTCCGAGGTACCGGTCAGGTAGAGGTCGTCCTTCTCCAGCCGGTAAAGGTTGGACTCCTCCGTCGGCAGGAACCCGGTCCCGTACATGGCGCGCTCTCCGGCGAGCACCGGCGGCAGTACCGTCATGAAACCCTCGGTGCGCAACTTGTGCAGCACGTACTGGTACAGCGCCATCTCGGTGACCGCCACATCGCCGATCCGGTAAGCGAACCGCGAGCCGGAGAGCCGCGCGCCGCGCGCCATGTCGATCCAGCCACGCTCCGAGCCGAGTTCGAGATGGTCCTTTGGCGTGAAGTCGAACGTGGGCTTCTGGCCCACGGTCTTGATGACCTCGGCGTCCTCCTCGTCCATGCCGTCCGCTGCGGTCTCATCGGGCAAGTTCGGAATCCGTGCGAGAATCGCGTCCCTGCGCAGGGCCGCGTCGGCCTGCTGGCGCAGCGCCACCTCGATCGTGGCCGACAGATCCTTCAGCGCCGCGAGCTCGTCAGGACTCGGCTTTCCCTTCGAGGACTTCTTCTGCTCGGCGCGCAGGGACTCCGCGCGCTCGGTGTACTCGCGCCAACTGGCGTCGGCCGCCAGCAGCTCGTCGAAGTCCTGGGCCGCCCCGCGCCTGGCAAGCGCGGCCCGGAAAGCGTCCGGATTCTGTCGTGCCGCCTTGAGGTCAATCACCTTGGCGATTCTAGTCCCGCGGCGGGACCCGGTTCGCGCGAGTTTCTGCCCCAGAACCGCGCGGCGTCAGGTCAGGACGAGGCGTCCGCGCCAATCGCGCGTACAGGTTCCCGCTGAGACGCGTCCGCGGCGCCGGTCGCGACACGACGTGTCGGCCGTGTCGCCAGCACCGAACCAACCAGGATCGTCGCGAACGCAACCAGCATCGTGACGCTGACGTGCTCACCGAGCACGGCCACGCCGAGCGTGACCGCGATCGCGGGGTTGATGTAGGTGATAACGCTGGCCCGCGCCGGACCGGCCTCGTTGATGAGCTGGAAAAAGATCAGGAAGGCAGCCGCTGTGCAGACGATCGCCAGCCCGGCCATCGACAGCAGCACGTTGGCGGACGGGAGCGCCGACGGCCAGTTCAGGGCGGCGAGCGGGGCGTAGATGACGCTTGCGAATACCAAGCAGGCGGCGGTTGTCACGACCGGCGGAACATCCCCGAGCTTCCTGTTCGCGATCAATGGCCCTGTCGCGTAACACACAGCTACAAAGAGAACCTCGGCAACCGAGCGCGCACTGCCGTGGGAACCCACCAGATGCGGACCGGCCAGCAGAGCGACACCGCCCAGCCCGATCAGCAGCCCTACCCACCGCAGGGGGCTGAGCCGGTCACCGCCGCTCAGGAACAGGCTGAACACCGCGACGATGATCGGCGTCGAAGCGATCAGCAGGCCGGTCAGCGAACTGCTGATGCCGCGCTCGGCCTCCGACAGCGCGAACCACGGCATGATGATCTCCACGACGGCGAACAGCAGCAGCCACGGCCAGACCGGCTTGATCGCTCTGAATTGCCTGCCGCGCAGGGCGAATGGGAGCAGGAGCGCGGCGCCTAGCGCAACCCGCGCGAGCACCAGGACGGGGACGGAAACGCCGCCGACGGCTACCTTGATCAGCAGGTAAGGCAGGCCCCAGATCACGCTCATCGCCGCGAACAGAACCCACCCACGACGGCTCACCAGCCCGCTCCTCTCGCTGCTCAACGGAGCGCGCGCGCGTCGCAAGCTCCGCGCGGCCGCTCTGGTCTGGAGCGCGCGCACCGGAAACCGACGCGCTGTCGCTCTCCTCGCCCCCAATCTGATAGTCGCGCCGCGCGCAGGTTATTCCGGATGCCTGCGCCCGGATACGCTCGCAGGAACTCCAGAATCATCCGCAACCAACCGTCCGGAGTCTCTGTTGCACCACAGCCGGGCCGCCGGCGGAGGCAAGGGCACCGGGCCGGCCCGCCCATCAGAGGGGGCTGAGCCCGGCGGCTCTAACGCGCCCGCCGCGGCCTGCCCGGCCGCGGACGCGCCGGCTCCGCCAAGCACCGAGGGGTCGACGGCTGGTTGGGGAGACGCGACCGCATCAATCGGTCCGGCGAGACCCGCATGGCGGGGACTTGGCGGCTGGTGGTCGCTTGCCCTCTCGGCCGTTGCCGGACTCGTGCTGACCGGGGCCTTCCCTCCGTTCGGGTTCTGGCCGCTCGCCATCGCCGGCCCGGCCATGCTGTTCCTCTCCGTGTGGGGCAAGCGACCCCTCATGACCATCGTGCTGGCGCTGACCTGCGGCCTGGTGTTCTACGTCGCGTTGCTGTCCTGGCTGGCCAACGTCGCCTGGTACGCGTGGATGGCGCTGGCCATCGCGGAGGCGCTCATCTTCGCCGTCCTGGCGCTCGCTTTCCTGCCCCTCATGCGCCTTCGATGGTGGCCGATCCCGGTGGCGGGCTGGTGGGTGGCCCAGGAGGCGGTGCACGACCGATTCCCGTGGGGCTTCCCGTGGGGGCGGCTGGCGATGAGCCAGCCCAGCGCCCCGACGGCAGGCTGGGTTGCCATCGGCGGGCCGTCGCTGCTGACATTCCTGCTGGCGCTCGCGGGAGCGGGCCTGGCTTACCTGGTCGTAGCAGCTGCAGCGAGGCCTGGATGGCGCCCGCTACGCCCGGCCGCGGGCGTCGCAATACTCACATGCGGGCTGGTGTTGATTGGCAACCCGGTCTGGTCTCCGCCGTCCGGTCCGTCGCCGTCGACGCGGATCGTGACCGTCCAGGGCGATGTCCCGCACGCGCGGAACCTGCCGAACCTGCTCCGCGCCCACACGGTCACCGAGAACCACGCCGTTGCGACGATCGAGCTGGCGAACCAGATCGCGGACGGCCACCGTGCCGCACCGGCGCTGGTGATCTGGCCGGAGAACTCGACCGATATCGACCCCAGGTTCTCACCGCCGACGTACGCCGCGATCGCGGCAGCGGTCAACGCCATCAACCGGCCGATCCTGGTCGGTGCCGTGCTCGACCACCCGCTGCGCAATGCCGGGCAGCTGTGGCTACCGGGCCGCGGGCCCGTCAAGGTGTACATCAAGCGGCAGCTAGTGCCGTTTGGCGAGGTCATACCGCTTCGCAGCCTGCTCAGCAAGGTCACGTCGCTGCCCAACCTGCAGCCACGCAACTTCACGCCAGGGCAGCGCGCCGTGGTCTTCCACGTCGGCAAGATCAGGCTGGGCGACGTGATCTGTTACGAGGTCGGGTTCGACAACCTGGTCAGGTCCGAGGTTCTCGCCGGAGCCAACCTGCTCACCGTCCAGACCAACGACGCAGACTTCGAGCTCGACGGCCAGCTCGGCGAGAGCCTGCAGCAGCTGGCAATGGCAAGGATCGACGCGATCTCCACCGACCGCGCCGTGGCCGTCGCATCTACAACTGGGCTCAGCGCGATCATCGCCCCCGACGGGTCGATCATGACCCAAAGCAAGACCTGGCAGCGCGCCATCTTGGATCGGCGTGTGCCGCTGCGGTCCGGGCTTACGCCCGCCATGCACGCCGGCGGCTGGCCCGAGCGCGGCTTCATTGCTCTGACAGTCCTGAGCCTTGCCTGGGCGATCGGGGTCGGACTGCGCCGTCGGCATCCCTGACCTGGCTAACCACAGTCAGCGGAGCGTCCGGTTCTGCTCCGGCTTGCCTCGGCGCGACGTGCGTGCCAAGTTGGCGTGCATGCCTACGCGCGCCGTTCACATGGTCATCGATGCAACCGACCCGTCCGCGCTGGCCGCCTTCTGGGCAGCCGCGCTGGGCTGGGAGGTGGCCGCGGACGAGCCCGACGAGGTGGTCGTGTGGCCAGCGGGGTTCTCCTATCCGAGCCCGGCCGCGCTGCCGCTGGTATTCGTGCCCGTGGAGGAGCCGAAGACTGGCAAGAACCGGGTGCACCTGGACCTCTCGACGACGTCTACCCAGCACCAGGCTGCCGAGGTGGACCGAATGCTCGCGCTCGGCGCTGCGCCCGCCGACATCGGGCAGGGCATAGTTCCGTTTAAGGTACTCGCCGATCCCGAGGGCAACGAGTTCTGCGTGCTCGACCCCAGGGAGGATTACATGGACGCGCGGCCGATAGCCGCGGTCGTGCTTGACTGCGCGCGACCCGACTTGCTGCTGCCGTTCTGGGTCGAAGCGACGGGCTGGGACGTGCACAAGTCGCTGCCAAACTTCGCCTCGCTGCGGGCGCCCGGTGGTAGCGGGCCGTACCTGGAGTTGCTGCAGACGCCCGACACGAAGACGGTGAAGAACCGCTTGCATATGGACGTCGCGCCGCCGGCCGACGGCGACGCGCAGGTCGAGGCGCGCAGGCTTGAGAACGCAGGCGCGGTCAGGCTCGATATCGGGCAGGGCGAGGTTCCCTGGGTTGTGCTCAGCGATCCTGAGGAGAATGAGTTCTGCGTGCTGACACCGCGCTGACGCGGGAAGAGGCAGCACAATGAAGGTACGGACGACAAGACTGACACCGCCGGACCGATGAGCGCCCAGAAGTCGGCCGACCATGCGGTACCGAGCAGTCCTGCACGGCCAGAACGCCGTCGTAGGCGGGGCCGTGGTCTCTTGCGTGCTTTGACCCGGCCTGAGCGCTACGCCGCGTTGCTGGCTGGCGCGCTCCCGGTACTGGCGTTTCCGTCGCTGAACCTGGAGTTCCTCGCCTGGTTCGGCCTGGTACCAGGGCTGCTGCTGCTCAGGGCAGCCCCAACCGGCCGGGAGGCGGCTATCAGGGGCTGGTGGCTCGGCGCCGGCTACCTGCTGATGGCGATGTACTGGCTGACCCCCAACCTCGGCCCGGCTCTGCTGCTGGTGGCGATCGTGCTCGGCGCTCCCTGGAGCGGAGTCGGCTATGCCGCCTGGCGGCTGCTGCGCGGTCCGGATCACGGCTCGCGTGGCTGGCGCCTGCCCGGGCCCCCTGGACCGACCGCGCGGCAGGCGCTCGCGGCCATGTTCGTCCTGCCCAGCTGCTGGGTGGTGATCGACTGGATCAGGTCGTGGCAAGGAATCGGCGGGCCCTGGGCGGTCTTCGGCGCCAGTCAGTGGCAGCACCCCGTGGTGCTCGCGCTCGCGGCGACGGGCGGCATCTGGCTCATCACCTTCGTGCTGGTCGTGGTCAACACCGCGATCGTGATCGCGCTGACGGCCGCGCGTTTGCCCCCCCGGGCGACTGGCGTTGGCTTCGCTTTGCTCGCGGTCGCAGCCGGTCCGGTCGCGTTCGCGCTGACCGCGGATGAATACCGGGTTCCGCCGACGGGGCACGTCACGCTCGCGCTGGTCCAGCCTGGTCTGGCAAGTGGGCCGCGCGGGCTGCTGGATAGGGAAATCAGGTTGTCTGCCGGAGCGCCGGGGTCCGACCTGGTCGTGTGGGGCGAGAGCAGCGTGGGCTATGACCTGGATACCGCCCATCGGGTCTTGCACAAGATCCAGCGCCTGTCAGCGGCCATCGGTACTCAGGTGCTGGCAAATCAGGATGCGGTGAGCCCGGCCGGGGCCAAGTCCAAGGTCGCCGTGCTGATCGGACCGGCGGGCATCGAGCAGTCCTATACGAAGACCAGGCTGGTGCCGTTCGGCGAGTACATACCGTTCCGGTCCGTGCTCGGCTGGCTCACGTCGATCAGCAAGGCAGCGCCGCAGAATATGGTTACCGGCAAGGGCGCCAAGGTGCTGCAGGCCGTTCTGCCCGGCGGCCGCCGCGTGAAGTTCGGGGTGCTGATCTGCTTCGAATCCGCGTTCCCCGATATGTCGGCAGTGGACACCAACCGTGGCGCTCAGCTTCTGATCTACCAGACGTCGGACTCGACGTTCCAGGGCAGCTGGGCGCCCGAACAGCACGCGTCGCTGGCTGCGCTGCGCGCCGCGGAAAGCGGAAGGCCAGCCGTTCAGGCCGCGCTGACCGGCGATTCGGTCGCGTTCGACGCCCGCGGCAGGCAGCTCGCCTGGGCAAGCACCGCCGACCGCGGCGTTATGCGGGTCAGGCTGGCCCCGCCGCCGGCCAGCGTCAGGACTCCATTCGATCGGCTCGGAGACTACGTGCCCTGGTTCGCGATTGCCGTAGTAGTGATAGCCGCCGCGCTGGGAGTGCCCAGGCGCCACCGAGGATCAGTTAATCCATAACGTCGGCAACCATTTGCCATCACCTGACGTTTACAGAACCGAGATTACGGCGGCCTGAGCACCGGGATGGCGAGGGCATACTTTGGAAGCGGCCTGGGTAACTCGCACGGTGGCTTCGATCTGGTTCCTGGGAGGACGGCGTGCTGAACGAGGACAGCCGGTCAAGGAGACGCCGTCTAGCGCCGATCGCGTTGGTCTGCGCCGCCGGCTTCGTCGCAGCGGCCTGCACGTCCTCTTCTGGTTCTGGCAGCGGGGCAACCGGCAGCTCTGGAAAGAGCAGTTCACCGGCAGCCACGGTTCAGCTCAGCATCACGCCCGCGAGCGGGAGCTCGGACGCGGATCCCCGCAAGGGCATCACTGTTACGGCGACAAAGGGCACCATCCAGTCCGTCGATGTCACCGGGGACGACACCGGCGTGCGGGCCGTCACGGGCACGATGAACAGCTCCAAGACCGTCTGGCACAGCGAGTGGACGCTGCCGTTGTTCAGGACACTCACGGTGACGGCGACCGCCGTGGACTCGTCCGGGCGTTCGATCACACAAACCAGCACGTTCAAGACGCTGCGGCCCGCGCAGACCTTCGTCACGCACATCTTCGAGGGTTACAAGGATCATTACGGGGTCGGCATGCCGATCATGCTGACCTTCAGCCAGCCCATCAAGAACCGGGCAGCAGTTGAGCGCTCCCTCCAGATCACCACGTCCAAGCCCGTCGTCGGGGCCTGGTACTGGGACAACAGCCAGACGCTATCGTTCCGCCCGCGCGACTACTGGCCTGCGCATACCAACGTCAGCTTCGTCGGCCGCCTCGATGGCGTCGAGGGGTCGAAAGGCGTCTACGGCAACCACACGCTGACCCAGGACTTCAGCATCGGCCGGTCCCTGATCGTCGTCGCCAGCACCGCCAGGCATCACATGTGGCTGTACAAGAACGGCAAGCTGCTGCGGCACTGGCCGATCAGCACCGGCCGACCAGGCGATGACACCCCGAACGGGACTTATCTGACAATCGAGAAGGGCAACCCGGTCCTGATGAAGGGTCCCGGCTACCGGATCAAGGTCCCCTGGTCGGTGCGCTTCACCTGGAGCGGCGACTACCTGCACGACGCGTTCTGGTCGGTCGGCCAGCAGGGTTTCGAGAACGTCAGCCACGGCTGCGTGAACATGCCGCCTGCGGCCGCCGAGTTCTACTACAAGTTGTCGGTGCCCGGTGACCCGGTGACCATCGTCGGCAGCCCTCGCGGCGGTGTCTGGGACAACGGCTGGACCCAGTGGTTCCTGAGCTGGCCGCAGTTGGTCAAGGGCAGTGCACTGCACCAAGTAGTCGAAGCAGGACCAAACGGGAGCACCTTCGTGGATCCCTCGACCTTGTCGACATCAACGGCGAGTGCTCCGCTCGGCACGTCGAAGCCCGGCAACTCCAAGGCTCGTTAGCCGCATCCGCTACGTCTATCTAGGTACCCGGGCCCTGCGGGAGCATGGACTTACTGGACGTGGCAGTTGCCGCCCTCCGGTGTGACGCTCCGTGACGTATGTCACTTTGCACGGTCCGGGGATGAGCTTGCGTGACTGTTGCGTTACACACTGTGACCCCCGCCGGGAAGGCGGCTAGAACCCCGAATGGCCTTCCCGCTTCCGAGGCTGGCTGAACGGATCGCACCCCCGCGAGAATCCGGCAGCAGCCCGCGCTGAACCCCAGCGAAGTGCGCATGAGGTCGCCAGCGGCGTGCACGAAGGCGCCGATGGTTGCAATCCCTTGCGCCCAATCGCATGCCGGCGAGTGTCCGGCGGCGAAAGCACCGCTCTAAGTTCCCGAGGGACGCGGCGGCGGCGGGTCGGTACGGAAGGAACCGAATGACCCGCACCCCCCTGACCCCCCTGCACGACCTCTCTAACCATCTCCGCACCCGCATCCCGGCTGGCCTGACCCGCAAGACCGTGGCCTATGCCGGAGCAGGGCTGGCGCTGGCAGGCGTCACGGGTGCGACGGCGGCTGCCGGGTTCGCCGGGGATCATGCCGCGGCCAGCACCCCGCACCACGCCGTTGCGAGCAGCAACGCGGCTGCCGCTCCTGCCGAGCACACCCCGGCTAAGCACAACGCAGCGCAGCAGACCGCCGCCAAGGCCGTAAGCAAGAACACCAGCGACAGCACGGCAAAGAAGAGCACGGCCAAGCATGCACCGCCCGCAAAGCACACCGTGTCGATCAAGCACGGCGCACCCGCGAAGCACGCAGCACCGGCCAAGCACGCGGCGCCTGCCAAGCACGCGGCGCCTGCCAAGCACAGCGCAACCAAGAACCACGAGCGCACGTGGTCGGCCGTGAAGCGAATCGTTGCCAAGCACACCTATCCCAAGCCGGGCCATGGCTCGCTCCCCGCGCAGGACCAGCTCACCCCGGTTGGCACCAGTGGCCCG
>DATAEH010000148.1:0-15930 GCA_036258115.1 Streptosporangiaceae bacterium | reverse complement strand
TGGCCCGGCTGCTCGACGTGCAGCCGCCCAGGCGCGAACTGGCCGGCTGGCCAGCCCTGGTGCGGCTCGCCCTGACATCGCAGCGGACTTTAACGCAGCAGGTTCTCTGAGAGGAGATCGTCGGCGGCCTCCGTCCGGTCGAGGCCCGCGCCTTGCTGACCCTGGCGCTGCTCGGCTGGGGCGACGACCGGACGGTCTCGCTGGTCTGCGGCGAGCAGGTCGATGTGGAAAAGCTCGCCGCGAAGGTCCCGTTGCTGACGATCTCCGAGAAAGGCGTCGTGCGTGCCCACGATCTGTGGACCGACTCCGTGGAGCGCCTGTATACCGCGGACCAGATAGCGTCGCTGCTGCCAGCCGTGCGAGAGGCCCTGCGCGCCAGGCATGACGCGCTGCGGCTGGTAACCGTTGCCGAGCTGCTCAGGGACTCCGACACGATCAGGATGGCCGCCCTGGATCTGGTCAGACAGACCATGGCCTCGCTTCCCGTGCAGCAAGCTCGCATCGAGGACCAGGTCCTGCAGGTAGTCAGCGAGCTCGTTACGGCGACGCTGGCAGAGCTGAACGGCGACCTCGACACGGCGCTCGAGGCGCTGTCCAGGCTGCCAACGCCGCACGGCAATCATCCGATGCGCGAACCGGCGGCCTGGCTGTACGTCTACATGCTCGTGCTGGCCGGCCGCGCCGACGAGGCCGTCTCCATCGCGGACGGGGTGCTCCTTTCGTCGACCAACGCGCACGTCAGGACCACGCCCCCATTCGTCCGGTGGTCGGCAGGCGACGTATCGGAAATCGATGAGCTGCGCGCCGATGACGGGCCAGCGCCTGACATCAACGCGCGTGACCGGTTCTTCTACGCCACGCTTTCCATGTACGTGCGCACATCAACCGGCGACATCGGCAGGCTTCGCGAGCTTGCCGAACTGCTCGAAACCGTTCCGGTCAATCTGGCGGACGCGCGGGACGCGTCCATGCTTGCCGCAGCCGTCGCAACCCGGCTCATCGCCGAGCACGACGAAGCGGGTGCGCGCCGCGAACTCGCCGAGCACCTGCGCCGCTACCCGGTCGACGATCCGCGGTGTGACGTCCAGCTGCGGCGGGCGCTGGCCGCTGTCTACGTATGTGTGCCGGACATCCGCCCGGCCTGGGATGACGCGCGCCTGGGCCGGTGCCACCGGCGCATGCACGCCGTCGCCAGGGCGATCCTCGCGGCGCGTGAAGCCGGCTCCGGCCCCGTGTCCGAGGCCGCCGCTGCCGAGATAGCGGCGGCGCTCGAAGAGACTGCTGCGCTCATCACCATGCTCCTGCTCCCGCTGTCGGTCGAGCTCGCCGTGCGGGCGCACGGCCTGGGAATGGCTCTGGGCATCCGCGCGATCGAGCTGCTGCGCCGTCGCATCGGCGACAACGTGCTGACCGAGCTGCGGTGGCAACGCGAACACGGCGACGATCCGGTCCAGCGGGCCGCGGCTCAGCTTCTCGCCTCCGCGGACGTACGTCGGGTACAACGCCCTGCCGTGGAAGTACTCAGCGGGCACACCGAACATCCTCGGCGCCATCGTGTCGGCACAAGCGCTCCGGTTCCTCCTTGACCTAGCCATCAGTCCGAAGCGGCACATCTACTTCCGGACTGGTCAGCCCGTCACCACCGGGGCGGTACACGAGGCGATGGCCCGCATCGCCGGATGGAATCAGGTCCTGACCGGGCGCGCCCTTAACCAGCTCGCCGTAGTCCCTGGCATCACCATCTACGGACCGGCCGATCCAGGCCGGCGCACCTCGCTTGTCGCGTTCAATCTGGCGGGTCATAACCCGCTGACCCTCGCGGCTCAGCTGAATGACGCCGGCGTGGAGGCCAGGGGCGGCTGTCATTGCGCAACCCTCGCCCACCATGCGCTGCGCCTCAATCCGCCGGCCAGCTGCCGCCTCAGCTTCTACCTCTACAACACCCCATCTGACGTCGACATCGCGGTCGGCGCGGTCGCAGAGATCGCCACCAGCCACCGCAGGCGCGCTCGTGTCTTCGCCTGACGTCGCTCGCACCACAACCGAAGGGCAATAGTCATGCCAGAGCGCACTCCATGTCCCGATTGCGGCGCCGCCGCGGAAATCATCGAGCGGTTCACGCTCGCGAGCACGGACGGCCCGATCGCTCACGTCGCGCTGAGCTGCACCGCTGGTCACCACTTGCGGATGAGCGAGGACCGGCTTGCGAGCCCGGCTGGCGTGTTGCCCGGTCTGGTTCCGCACACGGTCCAGCTCTGCATTCATTGCCGCGAGACTCCGGCCGGGTTCTGGGTAAGCCGCAAGAGCAGCGTGGTCGCGCACCGGCCGTGGTGCCTGTCCTGCTGTCAGGAACTCGACTGGGCAAGCTGCGAGGTCAGGCCGTTCGCCAGCTAGCCGCGCCGCTGGCAAGCGGATCCGGCGGGGAGCGTCCGGCAGGCCGCCGGTCCTGCTGGCGTATTGTGCGGAAGGTCCATGCACTGGGAGGCATTGATGAGCGAGCAGCCAACCGCGGCGGCGGCCGGAACGATCGGCATCGGCGGGGACCTGACGGTGAACCGGATGGGCTTCGGCGCCATGCGCATCACGGGCCGGGGCATCTGGGGTCAACCTCGCAGCCGCGAGCAGGCACAGGCGACGCTGCGGCGGGCTGTTGAGCTCGGCGTCAACTTTATCGATACGGCCGACTCTTACGGCCCGGATGTCAGCGAGACACTGATCGCCGAGGCATTGCACCCGTATCCGGACGACCTGGTGATCGCCACGAAAGGCGGCTTGCTCCGGCCAGGTCGTGGGCGCTGGAACCCTGATGGCCGACCTGAGCATCTGCGCGATGCCTGTGAGGGCAGCCTGCGCAGGTTGAAGCTGGAGCAGATCCCGCTCTACCAGATGCACCGGCCGGACCCGAAGGTGCCGTACGCCGAATCGATCGGAACCCTGGTTGAGCTGAAGAAAGAGGGCAAGATCCGCCACATCGGCGTGTCCAACGTGTCGGAGGCGCAGCTGCGCGAGGCGCAGCGCCTCACACCTGTCGTGTCGGTGCAGAACCGCTACAACGTCTCCGACCGATCGTCGGAGTCGATGGTGGATCTATGTGATCAGGAAGGGCTCGTGTTCTTGCCCTGGGCGCCGATTCAGGAGGCCGACAAGCTCGCGCCCGTGCTCAGCGCGGCAAGCATCCACGGCGTGAGCACACGGCAGGTCGTCCTGGCGTGGATGCTAGCCAGGTCATCGCAGATTCTTCCGATTCCTGGCACTGGCTCGCCTGGGCACCTTGAGGAGAACGTGGCTGCCGCCTCGATCCAGCTCAGCAATCATGAGATCACCACGCTGCTTGAGGTAGGCGGCTAGCTTAGGTGCCCGCGCCGGCGCCGAGCGAGCGGATCCGTACCGCGATGCTGATCTCCATCACGCCGTAGATGATCAGCCAGATGCTCAGCAGCACGGCCAGCACGAGCAGCGAGATGTCCGGGTACGCCAGCACGACGATGCCCGCGATGATGCTGATTACGCCCATAATGGCGTTCCAGCCACGTTGGCCCATCTCCCGGTGTGACAGCGCCATGAACAGCTCAACCACGCCGCTGACGATCCAGAAGATGCCGAGCAGCACCACCAGCGCGAACAAGGTGACCAATAGGTGCCGTACCGCGTACAGGCCGACGATCAGCGACAGCACTCCGAGCAGGGCGAGCAGCACCCGGTTCGCGCCGGTCAGATCCTCTGAGGCAATGGCGCCCACGAACCGGAAGATGCCCATCACGATCAGCTGGGCGCCGAAGAGCACCGCGACCACGACGAGCGTCCGGCTCGGCCAGGCGAGCGCGATGATGCCGAGCAGGACGGTGATGATGCCGAACGCCAGCAGCCATCCCCAGTGCCTGCCGACCCTGGCGACCAGGTCCGCGGGGTCAACACTCGTGCCAGCCGGCATTCCTGCCCCCTCAGCGCTCATTCTTCTATTCGCATGTGCCCGAACACCCGGCGTTTATCACTCAAGTACCTCAAAAAGCCTGGACGCAGACTAGTCAGCGAGTGGCTCACTTGGCCAGAGCTCAATCACGTCGATCCAGTTCAGCGACGGCCGCCAGTCACCCTCGCCCAGGGCATTCACGGTCGCCTCCTCAACGGCTGGCCAGACGAGTTGCTCAGCCTCATCCCGGCCCGGCGCTGTCGCTCGCTGGACTTGTACCGATGCCGAGGCGCCGAACCGGACATCGTGCTCCGCGAAACCCGCGGTGATTCTGAACGTCCGCGGCAACACCGCAGCCTCCGAAAGCCCTGCACGGGCTGGCGTCCACACGGTCCCGGTGCGCACCAGATACTCATCGGCCGTCTCGTGTTGGCTCTTGAACACGTAGCCGTAGAAGTCGTCGAGGGTCTCCACGCGCCCGGATACCAGCCGCCAGCCGACCGGATCGACGAGCGCGAGCTCGAACCTCCCGGCGAAGTCGATGACCTCATCGGTGCTCGGAGCCCCAGGACGGGATCCTTCGGCATTGTCGTCGAATGCCTGCCGGCCAGAAAACCGGATGCTGACGTTCATCAGCGGCTGATTGGCATCGGCGTCCAGGCGCCAGATCTCGATGTCGGTCACGACCGGGCCCGGCGCCACTTGCCAGTTCTCCCTTAGCGGATGCAACAGCCAGCGCGCCACATCCGAGCTCGCCATCGCGGCCAGGGCCGCGTCATCGCCCGCCACTGCGCTCAGCCACGCGGCGACCGCGTGCCGCGCGGCGGCAACCACCTGATCGGCACTTAGCCGTGCGTCTTTTGCGGCGCGGATCACCTCGGCGACGGCCGGGCGAATCGTCGGAGTGGCCGTCGCAGTTGATCGCCCTGACTCGGAGTCGTGCATGAGTTCCACCTGCGTTGTGGTGCGTCGCCCTCCGCCGACGGTCAGGGCGGGATTAGAGGCCCCGTACCGGGCACTTGCCAGCACGCAATATAGTACGGAAATACGGAAAGACTTCCGAGCGGCTCTTTCGCAATCGCCGCTCGCCGGGTAGTTCTGACGGCTGAGATGGGCTGTCGGCGCTTAGCCCCGATCCGGTGCTTGGGCCGGTGTCTTGTCGCTCCCCCGTGCGGCAAGACACTGGCCCTCTACCTTCCTCCCGGCCTCCAGAATGCCGGTCCCGACACACTTAAGACCACCTCGCTCGCGCCGGGCTGACAAGCACGCTTGACAGACACCGATCAACTCGATCGAGAACGACCGCTACACCCCGTCGCTCCCCCTGGCGATCGCGCTCGCCCGCTACTTCGGCGTCTCGGTCGAGGAGATGTTCGATGACCAACCAACGTAGCGGCCCGGTCACAGCGTCCAAGTGGTTCATGCCGCTGTTCAGCCTGGGACTTGGCGCCGTGATACTGGGGGCGAGCTGGATCGGCGGTCACCCCGGCCTCGGCGTATACGGGCTGGCCGTCATGGCTGGCTGCGGCCTGCTCCTGCTGGCGGGCGGGCGCAGCGAGACCATTCGCGGGCTGCGCGGCGACGGCCGCGACGAGCGTTTCGCCCAGATTGATCTCCGGGCGACGGCCTTTTCCGGCCTGGCCGTCATCGTGGCTCTGATTGTTGCCTGGCTGGTCAGATCGCGACCGGGCACAGCGGCGAGCCTTATGACTGGTTGCTCGCGATCGCCGGCCTCGCGTACCTGCTGGCGGTCGTGCTGCTGCGCTGGCGCGGCTGACCCGGGTAGCGAGTACACCCGGGTGGGAGACCGGTTGCCGGGAAGGTTGATGCTTCCTCCCCGGCAACCGGCTGTCGCGGCTAGTGCCTTCCCTGACCGCCCAAGCCGGGCAGCACCCGGGTGTGCTCGATCCGCACCGCCTGCAGCTCGCCAGGCGACATGCCGAGCAGCGTCAGGATCGTCGGAGCGATCTGAGTGGTTTCGACCGGAGCCGCGACGACGTGGCCGTCGCGCTGACCGGGCAGCACCACCAGGATTGGGACATTGCGATCCTGCTGGTCGTTGCCGCCGTGCTCGGCGATCTTGCCCTTGCCTCCGGTGTAGACCACGCCGTGCTGCACGATGCCGACGATGTCAGGATGGCGCGGATCCCTCTTCGGCACCCCGAACAGCGCGGCCGAAGCCGCCCCAGCGTAGACCTTCCGCAGGCCCGATGACTGAACGGTGATCGGATTGCCGCTGATGTTGTTGCCCGCGGCCGAGTGCGTCAGCAGGTAGTTCTTGGCGAAGTCGGCCGCCGCCTGCGAAGTATCCGTCAGCCACATCAGCATCACGTCGTCGTCGACTGCGAACGCGACGAGGTTGCCGGCACCGGGGTGCGCCGCTTGCCACGCCGCGTTAATGCCGTCGATGATCGGCCCGTCATCGACCCGAGCGAGGGCGTTCGGGTCGGTCGGCGACTGCCCGTGCTTGGCGGAGATGATCAGCGCGGTGCTGCCGGCGAGACCCTGAGCGCGAATCTCGGCGACCAGCGCCCCGACCTCGGTGTTGATGTAGTCGAGCGCCCGGGAGAGGAGCGGGCCAGGTACGGTCCCGCCCGGCAGGTAACCACCGGTCAGCCCATCCGAGATCGGCAGCTTCTCGGCGGTCGAGACGGTCTGGAAGTTCATCCCGAAGATCGCCGGCACGCCCACATGTTGCGTCCTGCTGTGGTTGAAGCCGTCGATCTCGTTCAGCACAGCCTGGACCTTGAACGAGTCGTACTCCATCGTTGCGGCGTTGTCGTTGGTCCAGTCCTCACCCGCCGGGAAGCCGATCGCCTGGCTGTTGATCTCGGGGGTGAAGAAGTCCTGGACGCCGAGGCCCGAAGAACCCGAGAGGATCTCATACGCCGGGTGCTTGTCCGACCAGGCGGTACGCAGCCCGTGCTCCCTGGCCACCTCGAAGATCGTGTTCACATTGATGTAGGCGCTGGGGATGATCGGCTTGCAGGTCGCGGCGCTTACGGGCAGCGCGCCGGGGTTGATGACCGTCAGCGGATTGCTGGTCATCTGCAAGATCGTCCCCGGCAGGCCGGTAAGCCCCTGGCCAGCGTCGATCGAGCTCTGGTCCAGGTCTGCTGCCTCGGTATAGGACACTTCCCCGCCGGGCGGTTGGCCCGAGCAGGTCGTCGTACCTGCCGGGAACACCGAGTGGTTCCAGGTGTCGTCGTAGTAAACGCCCGTCACACCCGGGTCGCCGCCGGTTACCTGCCCCACCATTCCTGGGAACGAGTCGGAAGGAAACGGCGTCATGGCGCGGCTGTACTCCAGGCCCTGATGCGTCAAGGCTGCAAGCACCGAGCCAGGGTGCGTCCGCACGTACCAGGTGAGGTCCTGCTGGTGCAGTCCGTCCACGGAGATCAGCAGCACGTGCTTGATCTGCGTGCCGTGGTGATCGCCGTGTCCGTGCGCGGAACTCGCCAGCGCCGGTGCTGAAGCCAAGGCGGACCCGGCCAGTAGCGCGGCCGCAACGGCGGCAATCGCGGCACGGGGCCGGGTAGGCGTCAAGCGCATGTGTCCTCCTGTCGGAGCAGATGAAGCCCTGTGAGGAGTACAGGTATGGGACCAAGGCCACATCCCGATGACGCGCAACCGACGTAATGGCAAGGAAAAGGTGATCGTTGCATTCGATTGCAAGCGATGAGCCACGCCCGTCGCCACGTGATCGCCGCCTGGCCAACAGCCGGGCTGGCCAGCGCTGATGCGGCCCGCACCGGTCAGCGCGCGCGCGATGTCACATTTCGGCCGCCGGCCGTGTCATGTAGTGGAGGCCCCGAAAAGGGCTTGTCGGCATCCGCGAAGTCGAGATATAACTTGAGTTGGCTCTCGTGAGAGTGACGTGACGCGGGCTGACTGTAACCAAGTACGACCTTACTGAACGGGGAATCTGGAGATGAGCAAGGCCCGCGCGCTACTGCGCTTGCCTGGCGGCCGCCGTACAAAATGGGCGGTCCTAGTGTTCTGGCTGATCGTCGTCGCACTCGCGGGGCCGCTGTCAGGCAAGCTGACCGGCGCCGAAAAGAACAACGCGCAGGCGTGGCTGCCGGCCAAGGCCGAATCCACGAAAGTCCTGAAGCTGCAGTCGACGTTCCAGTCACCGAACGTCTACCCCGCCGTGGTGGTCTATAGCCGGCCATCCGGCCTGACCGCAGCCGACAAGCACAAGGCCGCGCAGGATGTCGCAGGCTTCACCGGCATCCACGGGGCCGTCACGAGTCAGGTCGCGGGGCCGTTCTTCTCCGGCAACGGGAAGGCCGCCCAGACCGTCGTGCCCGTCAACCTCGGTGCCAAGGGATGGAACGGGGCAACAGCGGCGGTCGACAAGATGAAGTCGATCGCCCAGCAAAACTCCGATGGCATGATAGTGCATATTGCCGGGCCGCTTGGCAGTGCCGCCGACTCGGCCAAGTCATTCAGCGGGATCGATAGCACGCTGCTGTTCGCGACGCTCGCCGTCGTGATCGTGCTGCTCCTGATCACCTACCGGAGCCCCGCGCTCTGGTTGTTGCCGGTCATTACGGCCGGCATCGCGCTCGTCAGCGCCGAGGCGCTGATTTACCTGCTCGCCGCCCATGCGGGCCTGACGGTGAACGGGCAGAGCGCGGGCATCCTGAACGTGCTGGTGTTCGGCGCGGGAACCGACTACGCGCTGCTGCTGACGGCCAGGTACCGCGAGGAACTGCGCAGGCACGAAGACCGACACGAGGCCATGGCGGTCGCGCTCCGCCGAGCCGGGCCCGCCATCATCGCGAGCGCCGGCACCGTCGTCCTCAGCCTGCTCACCTTGACGATCGCCGAACTGAACTCCACCAAGGGCATGGGTCCTGTGCTGGCCATTGGCGTCGGCGTGGCGCTGGCTGCCATGATCACGCTGCTCCCAGCCCTGCTGGTGATCTTCGGCCGGTGGATCTTCTGGCCGGTCCGGCCCACCTTCGGCTCGGCGGAGCCGACCAGCAGGGGCTTCTGGGCTCGGGTTGGCCGCAAGGTCGCGATCCGGCCGCGCGTTGTCTGGGTCACCACGGCGCTCGTGCTCGGCGTCATGGCCGTGGGCCTGACCGGCCTGAAGGCCAGCGGGCTCACCGCCGCGGAGTCGTTTGCCGGCCACCACCCGGATTCGGTTGTCGGCCAGCAGGTGCTCGACAGGAACTTCCCAGCGGGCGTCGGCCAGCCGGTGATCGTGGTTGGCAGCCAAGGCGCCGCCGCTCAGCTGCGGACGAGCTTCCAAGGGGTCCGAGGTATCACCGCGGTTACCCAGCCGCAGGTCCACGGGAATCACGTCTTCCTGGAAGGCACGCTAACCTCACCGCCTGACAGCCAGGCCGCGTACTCGACCATCGACCGCGTGCGCGCGGCCGTGCACTCGGTGCCCGGTGCGGACGCGCTGGTAGGCGGTAATACAGCCGTGAACCTGGACGTGCAACGGGCTGCGGCACATGACCGCGATGTGATCATCCCGCTGATCCTTGTTGTCGTCTTCGTGATCCTCGCGCTGCTGCTGCAGGCCATCGTCGCGCCGCTGCTGCTGATCGCCACGGTGGTGCTCTCGTTCGCGGCGGCGCTGGGAGTTAGCGCGCTGGTGTTCAACCACCTGTTCCACTTCGGTGGCGCGGACACCTCGTTCCCGCTGTTCGTATTCGTCTTCCTGGTCGCGCTGGGAATCGACTACAACATCTTCCTTATGACCAGGGTCAGGGAAGAAACGAAACGGCACGGCGCGCGTCGCGGCGCGCTGATCGGGCTGGCGGCGACAGGAGGCGTGATCACATCGGCCGGCGTGGTTCTGGCAGGGACGTTCGCCGTGCTCGGAACGCTGCCGATCACGTTCCTTGCCGAGCTCGGATTCGCGGTGGCGTTCGGGGTGCTGCTCGACGCCATCATCGTCCGGTCGGTCCTGGTGACCGCGCTGAACCTCGACATCGGCAGCAAGGTGTGGTGGCCGAGCAGGCTGTCGCACGAAACGCTGCCCGATGAGGACCTCAGCGGCGAACTCGAGACCGTAGGGTCGGGCGCCCGCTAGCGGGGAGCTCGGTGGCACAGCGATGAACCCCTGCTGGGGTCGGAACACCAGCAGGGGTTCATCGCAGCGAGAAGAGCGGGAGCGGCGCGGCTTACAGCGCGCGTTGTCTCAGCCAGTCCAGGGCGTACTGGGCGATTTCCATGCAGCCGTGATCGATGGTCAGCGAATGCCCGCGGTCCTCGAACTCCTTGAAGTCCGTGATCGCGGGCGACTTGTGGTAGAGCTTGCGGGTCGCCGTCGTGATGGAAGCGGGCACGGTGTGATCGTTGCCGCCCGCGATCAGCAGCAGCGGTCCGCGCTCCTTGTTCCGCGTGTCGACCTTGGCCGGAGAACCAGGCGTGAAGTTCGCGAGGGCCGCCTCGAACAGCGGCCTGCCTGGCGACGGAACGGCCCAGCGCTCGTAGAGTTCGGCAGACTCCTTCGCCGGAACGGCATTGCCGAATCCGTACCTGAACTCCTCAGCGGTCAGCGAGACCGCCCCGCGCCTATTTGCTGGCTTCCGCAGCCCGATCGATGCGACCTTCAATGCCGAAGGCGGCAAGTTGAGCACGCCCTTGATCGGCGCAGCGTCGATCGCCACCGCCGCCGAAACCAGCGACTGGCCGAGCAACCGCTGCGCGATCAGGCCGCCGAACGAGTGGCCGATGACGATCGGCGGCCTCTCCATGTCGCGGATGATCCGGGCGTAGTGCTGAACCACGTCCTCGATGCCCTTGCCGGCCACCTTCTCCGGGCTCCGCCTCGTCTCTTCGACGGTGTCGGGGACGCCCGGCCAGCCAGGCGCGGTCGGGCTGTGACCGGCCTCGCGGAAGAAGTCCTCCCACACTGCCCAGGACGTCGGATGCAGCCACAGACCGTTCACGAACAGAACCGGTGCGCCGGGTTGCGACATCTCAAAGCTCCCTCATCCCTCGCTTGTTCCTCGTAGTGATACCCAAAACAGCCTGCCGTCAGCCACCCGAGATCACAGGAGTCGACGCGCGGATCAAGCATTTCAGCCGGTCGCGCTCATTCAGCAGTGAACAGCGTCAGCTGCATGCCATCTGGAGCCTGGACGCGGGCATTGCGGTCACCCCAGGGCGTCGTCACCGGCGGCGCGACCTCATCGGCACCCGCCGCGATCAGCTGCTGCGCCTTCTCCTCGCTGTCAGGCACCTGCAGCGCGAGCCGCACCTTCCCCGAGACCCGGCGGCCAGCTTCGATCTCATCGACGGCTGCGGCCTGGGCCTGGTCAAACAGCTCGAGCGTCGCCCGGCCGGCTTGCAGGACGACAACTCTGCCGTCATCGGTGCTCCAGTCCGCGAGCTCTTCGAGCCCGAGCGCATCACGATAAAACGCCAGCGCCTGATCGAAATCATCGACCGTCAGCGCGACCCGCAGTTCGGTTACCTCAGCCACGATCGTATCCAATCAGCCATTGGCGGCAATGCCGCGATCAGGGTCGTGGTCTGGGTCGTGCAGGCGTCATTGGCCCGCGGTCTCGCCAGTGTGCTGGGCGATGACGGAATCGAAATCCGGGTCGGCGGCCAGTCCGAGCCGCGCGGCGCGATCGGCACGAACCGCCGCCGGCCAGCTTGTGACGATCCTGGCGATGGCAGGGTCTGGCTTCCAGTCGATCAGCGCGACCGCAGCGGGACCCGCCGCTCGGCCCAGTGCCGCGATCATGTCTTGCACTGTCACGGTGAGCGCAGGCAGGTTGACCGCACTGAGGCCGCCCCAGTTCTGGTCCGACGAGGTAGCCGCGCTGAGCAGCCCCTCGATCGCTCTGGCCGGCGAGGCCAGCGCCACCGCGGTCAGGGCATCCACAGGACAGATAGCTCGCTCCCCGCGCAGCGGCTCGCGGATGATCGAGGACAGGAATCCGGACGCCGCGGCGTTGGGACGCCCGGGCCTGACGACGACAGTCATAAGCCGGACGGTCCGGCCGCGCAGAAAGCCCTTACGGGTGTAGTCGGCGATCAGGTGCTCGCCGATGACCTTCTGGATGCCGTAGCTGGATTGCGGATTCGGCATGGTTTGATCGTCGACCACCACAGGCAGCGGATGGTCCTCGCTCGCCCCGAACACCGCGACAGAGCTCGAGAACACAACGACCGGGCTGGTGCCGAGTGCACGGCACGATGCGAGCAGCCGCTCGGTCGCCGCGAGGTTCGCCCGCATGCCGAGATCGAAGTCGGCCTCGCACTCCGCACTGACCGCGGCCGCGAGATGGAAGATCACGTCGGCTCCGGCAAGCCGGGCGGGTCCGCCAGCCGCGGGATCCATGAGGTCGGCAAGATCGCCGCGGATCGCCTGCACGCGCCGGTCGGCAGCAAGATCCTCGGCAACGCGCGCCTGATCGATCAGGGTCAGCCTGGCCATCGGGCGGTCCGGACCTCCGGCAACGGCCAGAGTGGGGGCGGCAAGTAGCTCCCTGGCCAGGCGGGAGCCAAGGAAGCCAGCCCCGCCCGTGACCACCACGTTCGTCACGGTCTCTCCTTTGGCCGGCTGGCCATCCAGGGCGTCGCTACAGTGATCGTAAATGCCCGGCGGCCGGCCATATCCGGCGCTGCCCTGCGCGGGAGGGTTCACCGTGATGCCGGACCGACCCCAGGCCGTCGCAGAGCTGCTCGCCGATCACCCTCCGGCGCTGGCTGACGACCCGGACCTTCGGGCTTCGATCCGTGAGCTGCGCGCGGAAGACGGCCGACTGCTCGGCGTCCTCGACGATGACCCGACCGGATCCCAGGCCGTGCACGACGTCCAGGTCGTGACGGTCCTTGACGAGGCGGCCTACGAAGACGCCTTCGCCGCGGCTGCTGGCGGAACCGCGACGTGTTTCGTCCTCACGAACTCTCGCAGCCTGCCAGAACAGCAGGCCGCCGCGCAGACGGCCGACGCCGCGCGGGGGCTGCTCGCCGTTGCCGGGCGACGCGGAGCGCCGATTGACCTGATCAGCCGCAGCGATTCCACATTGCGCGGGCACGTGATCGCGGAAACGGCCGCCCTCGCCGGCGTGCTGCGTGAGAAGAACGGCACCGGCCCTGATGGCGTGTTGTTCATCCCGGCGTTCATCGAGGCTGGCCGGCTCACGATCGGTGACGTTCACTGGGCCAGGGGCGAGGCGGGCATGGTGCCTGTCGGCGAGACCGAGTTCGCCCGCGACCGCGTATTCGGCTACGCGTCATCGAACCTGCCGGAATTCCTCTCGGCGAAGAGCGGCGCTCTCAGCGCCGCCGCTGTCGCGAGCATCAGCCTCACCGACATCAGGAGCGGCGGCATTCCCCGCGTTCGCGAGGTGCTGGCCAGCGCACGCGATGGCACCTGGATCGTGGTGAACGCCGCCGCTTACTCGGACCTGGAGACTGTCGCTAAGGCTGTGCTGCTCGCCGAGCGATCCGGCCAGTCCTTCGCGTTCCGCACCGGGCCGTCCTTCGTCCGAGCACTCAGCGGCATCGATCCCCGCGCGCCGCTGCGGGGAAAGGAACTCGCGCCGTCGCGCGAGCGCAGCGAGAATCCGAACGGCCCTCATGGCCTGATCGTCGTGGGTTCGCACGTGGGTCAGTCCACCAAGCAGCTCAATGCTCTGATGACGACGCGCGAGCTAACTTCGGTCGAACTCCAGGCTGCCGGCGTAATTAGTGCCGCGCCTGACCTGGTGCCGTCAACGGCGGAGCGGGTGGCGGAGGCCCTTGGCCTGACCGACGTCGTGCTCTATACAAGCCGCGACGTTCTCCACGGCGGCGATGGGCAGGACGACCTCGCGGTCGCGCGGGCCGTATCGGCCGCCTTGGCCAGGACCGTCCGGCTGGCCTTGACCGGTAAGCCTGCATGGATCATCGCCAAGGGCGGGATCACCTCGCACGACGTCGCGTTGCAGGGCCTGGGCATCAGGCGAGCAGAAGTCGCGGGCCAGCTGTTTCCTGGCCTGATCTCGGTGTTCCGGCCTGCGGACGCTGCACCTGAGGCTATCGGCATGCCATACGTGGTCTTCCCCGGCAACGTCGGCGACGACCAGGCGCTCGTCCGGGCTGTCACTCTCATGGACGATGGAGCCGCAGGAATGTACGGAGGCGGGTAATGAACAGCAGGCAAGAGACCCGGGCCCCTGGGGGCGCTGCTCAGGAAGGGACAGGACCGCGCTTCGGAGTGCGGTCAATGTCCGCTCCGCTGCGCAGGGTACTGCTGCGCCGCCCGTCGGTCACTGGCGATTTCGCCGCCGCCGCGTGGCGGTCACCCGACCCCGGCCTGCTGACCCGTCAGCACGAGAGTTTCGGCCAGCTGCTCACGGATCTGGGATGCGACGTCGAGGTCGCGCCGGCCGCCGACGGCCTGGTCGACGCGACATATGTTCGCGATCCAGGGCTGGTGACCGGCGCTGGAGCGGTGATATTTCAAATGGCCAAGCCGGCTCGGGCAACCGAACCCGCGCTATTGGGCGCCGCATTCGAGGCCGTCGGTGTTCCAGTCGTGGCGCGACTGGCGGGAACCGCGAGGGCGGACGGCGGCGATTTCATCTGGCTGGACGACCAGACCATTCTGGCGGGCCGCAGTTACCGCACCAACGCCGAAGGTCTGCGGCAGCTAAGAGACATTCTCGCGGCCGAGGGAACCACCCTCGAGTCGGTCGATCTCCCACACGATCGTGGGCCAGGGCACGTGCTGCACCTGATGTCGCTGATCTCGCCAGTCGCAGACGACCTCGCCGTCGTTTACCCTCCGCTGGCACCGGTCACCCTCATGGAAACGCTCGCCGAGCGCGCGGTCCAGGTGGTGCCCGTGCCAGCCGACGAGTACGAGACGATGGGGTGCAATGTGCTCGCGGTTGAGCCCAGGCGGGTGGTCATGCTGGACGGCAACCCGCAGACTCGCGCCGCGCTCGAGGCGGCAGGCTGCGAGGTGCACGGGTACGACGGCTCGGAAATCTCTCTCAAAGGCGATGGGGGCCCTACCTGCCTAACGGCGCCGATCTGGCGTGGCAATGGAGACTCGCAGCACTCGCCAGCCTCCTAGCTCCGGGCCCGGCATTGGTCGCGGAAAGGGCGACGTGACCCTTTTTGGGCTAGCTTGCCGTGCTCAGTGGCGATACGATCTTGTCGCACTTTAGCCGGATCCATGGTGGCCAAATCTTCTGCGGGAGGCCGGGATGGCAGAAACGGCGGCAGCCCCCACTGGCGGTCGGGCCTTGTTCGTCCGGCAGTCATCTGGACTGGTGCGAATCGAGATGACCGATCCAGGCCGCACCGCGGCTGGCGCGATAGACGCAGCGATTGCGGCCATCGAACGTCGCGCAATCGCCGACCTGCCCGCTGAAGCGAGATCTGGCTTGCAGGCGGCCCTGGAGCGATTCGCGGAGGCAACCGTATGACACCGCAATCTCGCGAGACGCCGGACGCACCAAGGTCGGTATTCGATGAGCTGATGGCAGACGTCATGGCGGCCGCTGACCGATTCGGCCATCGCGAGCACGTCTACCTGACCTGGCTTGCCGTACGCCTTGTCGGAGTACCTGACGCGATCCAGCTGGTGAGCGAGGGAATCCAGCGGACGGCCCGCTACGCGGGGGCGCCTCAGAAGTATCACGCGACCGTCAGCCGGGCCTGGGTCGAAACAGTCGGCCATCACGTGGCACACAGCAGCATCCAAGACTTCCCAACATTGGCTGAGCGCACGCCCTCGTTGCTCGACAAGCGGCTGCTGACCAGGCACTATGCGTCTGCGACCCTCGCCAGCCAGCGGGCCAGGGTTGGCTGGGTCGAGCCTGATCTCCTGCCATTCCCCTGGCGCAGCGTCCGCACGCCGTTAATGGCGCTCACGGGCGCGGAGACTGCATAATCACAGTCAAGCGTTCGATTGCACAACTTACCCCGCATTTTAGGTTGTCACATAAGCCGCGGACATTCCGAATTCTGGCTTGGAAAGCAACCCATAGCCGGGGTAAGTTGCCGGGCGCAACCACCTGTTCGGCTGCGAACGTAAATGGGGG
>DATAEH010000147.1:0-9770 GCA_036258115.1 Streptosporangiaceae bacterium | reverse complement strand
GTAGCGGATGGTCGTTGTCTGGCCCTCGGCCAGCGTCAGGTCCCAGGTCAGCTCGCCGAGGTCATCGTGCTCGGCGGGCGGGCTGGCCTCCCGCAACCTGACCCGGATCTCGCCGTCGGTGGAGACCGGGATGTGATCGTGCACGCTGACCTTCGCCGAGCCAGGCCGGTGGCTGCTCACGGTCGTCTCGTAGCCGATGTCGACTGTCCGGCTGGCGCCGATCACTGACTTGCTCGTCGCGCGGCGAACCAGCTTGCGCTCAATCCTGATCTGATCGTCCACGCCCAGCTGCAGCTCGAATTCCTCGCCTGGCGCGACGGTTTCCAGGGTGGTCTCCCCGGTGAACTGGCCATCCTTGAAGATCCGGGCGCGCCCTGGCAGTAGCAGCAACGCCGAGCCATTGGTGACCTTGGCGCGCAGGTACGCCTCAGGCGCCACGACGGGAACCGCCAGATAGTCGAGCGTGGCATCGAGGTCGAACTGCGCGATCGCGGTCTTGTGCGGGTTGCCGTCGGCGGGGACCGCGATCGGGCGGGTGACGCGGTAGACCTGGCTTATCCCGGCCTCTTCGACGTCCGCCATCAGCGGCGCGGCCGCGGGTTCTGCTGGACCTGCGAAGGCGACCGAGAGCTCCGCTGACGTCCTGGAGGCCATTCGCGCCCGCATGGGAGCTGGAGCTAGGCGGCTGATGTACCAGGGATCCAGCTCTGGCAGCGTCTGGCTCAGCCCCTGCCGGGACGTCGAGAGAACAAGCCGGACCGGCGGCCAGTCCTCGCCGGTGCGCTGGGTGACTTCCGCCAGGTAGCTCGCCGAGAGGCGCTCACCGGACAGGGCGAGGTCATACAGCGGCTCCCATGACGCCCCCGCGACGTGGTAACTCACCTCGATCTCGGCATCGGCGGCCGCAGCCGCTTCGATTGTCGCCGCGACCTCGATGAACTCGGCGGCTTCTGAACGCTCCTCGGCATCGGCCAGCCGCTGCTCAGCGGCTTCAAGCTCCCGCTGCGCCGTGCGCCTGCGGGCAGCGATGTCGCGTCGGCTCGCCAGCGCGCTCGCGGTGCTGCCAGCCAGGTGCTCCGCCATCTGGCTCAGGTCGTCCCGGCTGGCGCGGCCGAAGCTGACGGCCCGCGCCATCGCCGTGGCGGCCGCCGCCGACAAGTTCTTAGCGAACCCGAGACGTGCCTGCTCGGCCGCGTCCGCGTCGTCGAGCTCCCGGACCGCATCGCGACACCGCTCGGCCTCAGAGCGCAGCCGGACCGTCTCGTCCCTGACCGGATCGGCCCCGTAGCGCCTATTGACCTCAACCTCAAGAAGCGCCACCTGCTCCCCCCGCACGGCGACCCGCACGGACTCAGGATCAGCTGAGTCGGGCAGGTTCCCGAGCGCGACCGACCGGAGTCCTGGCAGAAGGGCAGTGGTGGTCGACCGGGTAACCCGTGCTCCGTCCCGGTAGACGGTCACGGCCGCGATGGGGGACTCAAGATCAGTGTTGTCGGCCATCGGTTTCTCCTCCCGGGCCCTGTTGGCCGGACGGCCGTCGGCACGTGCCGCCATTATCCGCGTACCGCCAGGAGCTTGAGCCTGGCCGGGCGACACGAGCCGACGTCGTTCCAGATCAGCGATGGGCTAATTGGCATGCCTACCCATAGACTGAGGCACCTCCGTGTCCTAAAAGGAGTCGCACGTGGACATGTCAGCATCGGGCCATGCGCAGGAACACGTGGCCGCGGGCGGGTCGGCACCCGCTCCGGCGCCCGGGTCACCGGAGGATCCGCTGACCGATGCATTGCGCATCGTGCGGGGCGCCGTCGACGGCGGCATCGGGCTCAAGCTGCTCGGCGGCCTTGGCGTCCGGATCGTCTGCCCGGACTACCCACCGAGGCTCCGGCGGGACCAGGACATCGATTTCGCGTGCCTGTCCAAGGAGCGCAAAGCGGTGTCGGCTTACCTTGAGCAGGCCGGCTGTCAGGGCGACAGGCGGTTCAACAACCTCAATGGCGACCGCCAGATGTACTTCACGGCGCCCTCGGGCCGGCCGATCGACGTGATGGTTGACCGTCTCACCATGTGTCACACCCTCGATTTCCGGCCGTCGTTTCGCAAGCTTCCTTACACGGTCGACGTGGTCGATCTGCTGCTGTCAAAGCTGCAGATCGTCGAATTGAACGAGAAGGACGCCAGGGACATCGTCCAGCTGTTGTCGTGCATGCCGATCGCAGCTCCCGGAGCCAGTTCCGCGGCGTCCGACGGCCAGATCGCGATCGATTCGGACAGGTTCTTGTCGGTACTCGCCTCCGACTGGGGCTGGTGGCGAACCGTCACCGGCAACCTCGACAAGCTGCCCGGTCTGCTCTCCGAGCGCCCGCAGCTTGCCCAGCCAGGCATGCCGTTCGATCCCGCGCGGCAAGCACTCCAGCTCAGACAGCTCGCCGAATCTACGCCAAAGAGCATGAAGTGGAAGATGCGGGCGAGCATCGGCGATAAGGTCCGCTGGTACGAGCTGCCGGAGGAAGTCGGTCACTGAGCCCGAGTCAGGGGCAGGAGCCGCGACGCCGATCTTTGTTCGGATCGTGCCGTTGCAGTCGCAGTATTTGAAACGATCCGGCGCTTGACGCCCAGTTATGTCGGCTGCTACACCGTTGCGTAGGGAACCTTATGGTGCATACCTTTGCGGGGGACAGGGGAATCGTCAGATGAAGATCTTTTTTGCTACGGACATCCACGGATCGGAGATCTGCTGGCGCAAGTTCCTCAATTCCGCCGCCTTTTACAAGGCAGACATGGTCATCCTCGGCGGGGACGTTACCGGCAAGGTGATGATCCCGATCGTGGCGCACAACGGCTACTGGCAGGTGACCGTACGCGGCGAGACGCACCGCATCGAGAATCGCGAGGCGCTGGCCGATATTCAGACGCAGATTAGAAACCGCGGCTCCTACCCGGCGATCGTCAGCCCCGACGAACTGCAGCACCTGAGCGAGGAGGAAGGCGAGGTGGACCGCCGGTTCAGCGTCGAGATGATGCACTCCCTGGACCGCTGGCTCGACATGGCGGACGGCAAACTCCGCGGCGGGCAGATCGGCTGCATCCTGAACGGCGGCAACGACGACATCTTCGAGATCGACGACATGATCGAGTCGTCGCCGTGCGTGACATTCGCCGAGGGCAAGGTCTTGGACCTCGGCGGCTTCAGCATGGTCTCAATGGGCTGGACCAACCCGACGCCGTGGGACACGTTCCGGGAAGCGCCGGAGGACGAACTCGCAGGGAAGATCGGGGCCGTCGCCGAGCACATACCCGATATGGGCCGCGCGATCTTCAACTTCCACGCACCGCCCTACGGCACGGGCCTGGACGATGCTCCGGCGCTCGATGACACGCTGAGGCCAATCCACGGCGGCGCCGTGATGAAGGCCGTTGGCTCGGTGGCGGTGCGAGATGCGATCAACAAGCACCAGCCACTGCTCTCTGTACACGGCCACATTCACGAGAGCCGAGGCGTCAAGAAGATGGGCAGGACACTCGCCATCAACCCGGGCAGCGTCTACGGCGACGGCGTGCTCCAGGGCGCGGTCATCGAGCTGGATGTCAAGAAGGCGAAAGTCAGCAGGTACTTGCTGGTGAACGGCTAGCGACGCCATGTCGCGACCCGGGACTTCAAAGGCGGCAGCACCCTCGCCGAGATGTAGCGCAACGACTTGCATAACATCAGTGACAGCACATTCGGGAAGTGACAGAGTATACGCATCGTAACGTGCCGAACCACCCTTGGCCGACCGACATCGCCGCCGGTCGGACGGTGTCAGTCGGACTGGGCCGGCTAACTCCTCGGCCGGGATCGGGCGTTGCACATCCAAGCACCTGAGACGGAGTAGTACATGGCTGCAGAAGCCCTCGGCAGTGAGACGCCGACACTCTTCCTAAGGAAAGCAACGGGCCTGGTACGGGGCTGGTCCGTCAGGGACTCGATGATCTATGCGTGCCTGTCGACCAACGTGGTCACGCTCGGTATCTTCGAGTTCTCCTACCAGTCGTTCTTCCCTAATGGCCAGCTGCTGACCGCCGTCCTCATCTCAGCGGTCTGGGTCTCGTTCCTGGTCATCGCGTACGCCGGCCTGATCGTGACGATTCCGCGGGCAGGTGGCGACTACGTCTGGCAGACCCGGATCCTTGGCAGCGGCATCGGCTTCGTGATGGCCGTGACGGGCTGGTGGTTCATCCTCTGGCTATGGGCGCCGATTTACGGCAACGTGCTCTCGGCGGAGTTCTTCCAGCCGCTGCTAGCGACCCTCGGTCATCCGAGCGCGGCGACCTGGTTCGGCGGCCATAACGGCATCTTCCTGGTCTCGGTCATCACGATCGCGCTTGCGGGCGTCCTGGTCTCGCTCGGCATGGCCGGTTACGCCAGGATCCAGAAGTGGGGGTTTTACGGCGGACTGCTCGGATTCGCCGTCATCCTGATCCTGCTGGCCGTCAACAACCACGCCACCTTCGTGAGCTCCTTCAACCTCGAGGCGCACAAGATCTTCGGCGTCAGCAACGCATATGCCAAGACGGTCGCTGGCGCTAAGACTGACGGCTATGTATCTCCGGCCTTCGGTTTCAGCCCGGTCAGCGCCAGCATGCTGCTCGTGCCGATGATGATGTTCTACCTGCTGTGGCCGAACTGGGGATCCACCCTGTACGGCGAGATCCGCGGGGCGAGCGACTTCCGGCGGGTTTTCGCCGGCATGTTCGGCGGCCTGTGGATCACGGTCGGGCTGTCGGTGCTGTTCCTCGTGCTGGTCAACAAGCTCATGGGCCAGGCGTTCTACAACGACACCAGCGCGGTCTACTGGACGGCCTACTACGCCATCCCGCACGCGGCGACGCCGGCGATCCCGATCTGGCCGTACCCGGTGATGTTTATCGGCTGGCTGGTGCATAACCAGATCTTCCAGGTTGTGCTGCTCGTAGTCATGCTGCTGTGGTTCCTCGCCTGGGTCGGCACGCTGTTCCTGTCCTCGACGCGGGTGATCTTCGCCGCGGCGTTCGACCGGATCCTGCCCGACCGCGCAGCCGAGGTGTCGGAGAAGCGGAAGGTGCCGTTCTACTCGCTGGTCCTGATGCTGCTCCCGGCCGTCGGGCTCAGCGCCGTCTACGCGTACTGGTCGCAGTTCTACACCTACACCCTGGACGCCACTCTGGTGATCGCGGTGACGTACCTGTTCAGCGCGATCGCGGTCGTGCTGCTGCCGTTCATCAAGAAGGACCTGTGGCAGGCTTCTCCGGCCAGCCGCATCAAGCTGTTCGGCATTCCGATCGTGCCGGCAGCCGGCTGGATCACGATTGGCCTGCTCGGGTTCAACCTGTACGAGTGGCTGACCAATGCGACGTACGGTGTCAACAACAAGGACTCGCTGTACTACATGGGTGCGATGTACGTGCTTGCCATCGCCATCTATGTGGTGGCCAGGCTCGTCCGCAAGCGGCAGGGGATCGACCTCGGCCTGATCAACAAGGAGATCCCGGTCGAGTAGCTCGTCCAGCAGTATGTCTCGTCGGCCCGTTGATGCCGCTAGCCACGACATCAGCGGGCCGACGATGCGATTGGGGGCAATCCGCAGCCGTCGCACCGCACTAACCGAATCGAAATGATGGGGGATCGCCAGGCCATGAATGACATCCCGACCCGGGCACGCGCTGTCATCATCGGCGCCGGCATAGTCGGCAACAGCCTCGTCTACCACCTGGCCAAGCTGGGCTGGCGCGATCTCGTGCTGATCGACAAGGGGCCGATGCCCAACCCGGGCGGCTCCACTGGCCATGCGTCGAACTTCATCTACCCCATCGACTACTCGAAGATGATGATGGAGCTGACCAGGGACAGCACCGAGCAGTACAAGCAGCTCGGGGTGTACACCGAGTCGGGCGGATTCGAAGTGGCCAGGACGCCGGAGCGGATGGTCGAGCTGCAGCGGCGCTGCACGGCGGCAAAAGCCTGGGACATTCCAGCCGAGCTGATGACCCCGGCGCAGGTTCGGGAGCTTGTCCCGTTCCTCGATGACTCGGTCATAGTCGGCGGCGCGTACTTCCCGACGGTCGGCGTGGTCGACTCGCTGCGCGCCGGCACGCTCATGCGCGAGCACGCGCAGGCCTCCGGTGCTCTCACAGTGCTCGCGAACACCGAGATCCTCGGAATCGACACCGCGTCCGACGGCTGCGGAGCCGGGCGGTCGGGCGGCCGCGTTACTGGTGTCCGGACCACGGCAGGCGACATCGAGACCGAGACATGCGTCATCTGCTGCGGGGTCTGGTCGCCGAGGCTAGCGAAGATGGCGGGCGCCAAGATAGCGCTCACCCCGATCGTGCACCAGATGATCAGCGTGGGCCCGATCGCGATGTTCGCCGATACCCCCGGCGAGATCAGCTATCCGATCGTGCGGGACGTCGACCTCAACATGTACGAGCGCCAGCATGGCGGCGACATGGAGGTGGGCTCGTACGCACACCGGCCGATGATCGTCGATCCTGACGCGATCCCGTCGATCGATCAGGCAGTCCTGTCGCCGACCGAGCTTCCGTTCACGCAGGACGATTTCGACCCGCAGCTGGCACAGGCGCTCGAATTGATGCCAGATCTGCTGGGCGATGAACGCGCAGGTATTCGTTATGCGATTAATGGCCTTATCTCGATGACGCCGGACGGGCACCCTGCCATCGGCGAGACGCCCGAGGTCGCGGGTCTGTGGTCGGTCGCCGCGAGCTGGATCAAGGAGGGGCCGGGCATTGGCCGTGCGGCCGCCGAATGGATGACCGGCAGCGCGCCCGAGATTGACATCCACGAGTCCGACATCTCACGGTTCTGGCCGCACCAGCAGACGGTCGCGCACGTCAACGCGCGTGCCGCCGAGGGTTTCAACAAGATGTACGGCATCGTCCATCCGGCCGAGCAGTGGGAGTCAGGACGACCGACCAGGGTCGGGCCTGCCTATGACCGCGAGCGGGATCTCGGGGCGGTGTTCTACGAGACCGCCGGGTGGGAGCGGCCGCACTGGTATGAGTCCAACGCGCCGCTGCTCCAGCGGTACGAGGGACGCCTGATGCCGCGGACCGCCGAGTGGGAGTCCCGCTGGTGGTCGCCGATCATCAACGCCGAGCACCTGGCCATGCGCGATTCGGCAGCGCTGATCGACCTGAGCGCGTTCGCGGTGCTCGACGTGTCGGGGCCAGGCGCGCTCGCGGCGGTGCAGCACATCGCGGTCGCTCAGATGGACGTCGGCATCGGCCGGGTCATCTACACTTCGCTGCTCGATGACGCGGCCGGGTTCCGCGGCGACCTGACCATCATGCGGCTGGCCACTGACCGGTTCCGGATCGTGACCGGCGGCGCAACAGGCCCGATGGACCTGAAGTGGATCACCGACCATCTGCCGCCCGGCTGTCAGGCGGTGGTCAGCGACGTCACATCGGCATGGACGACGCTCGGGCTGTGGGGGCCGAAGGCCAGGGAGATCCTGACGAAGATCACCTCCGATGACGTGTCGCACGCCGGAATGGCGTTCGGCACCTGCAAGGACATCGAGGCAGGCGGCCTGACGGTGCTCGCGTCCCGCATCTCGTACGTGGGCGAGCTCGGGTGGGAGCTCTACGTTCCGATGGAAGAGGGCGGCAAGTTGTGGGATGCGCTCTGGGACGCGGGGCAGCCGTCGGGGCTGATCCCGGCGGGCATCGGGGTCTACGGGACGACTGGGCGGCTGGAGAAGGGCTATCGCGCGTTCGGCAATGAGCTGACTGGCGACTTCAACCTGGTCGAGGCCGGGATGACGCGGCCCAAGGTCAAGGCTCAGGACTTCGTGGGCAAGGCAGCCTACCTGTCGCAGCGCGAGCAGCCGCCTGCCGCGGTGCTGTGCACGCTGACCATGGATGACCACACGTCGTCCTCAGGAGAACTTAGATATCCGCTGGGCGGCGAGCCTGTGCTCGGGCCGGATGGCGCCGTGCTGACCGACACGCGCGGACGTACGTCGTATGTGACCAGCGCGGGCTCCGGGCCGTCGGTCGGCAAGCACATCCTGCTCGCGTACCTGCCCGCCGCGGATGCGGTCGAGGGCCGGTCGCTGGCCATCGAGTATCTCGGCGAGCAGTACCCGGTTACCGTCGCGGTGGTCGGCTCTACGCCGCTGTTCGATCCGGCGAACGACCGGGTCAGGTGCTGACGTGGTGGAGATCTGCGTCTGCGTGAAACGCGTTCCGATGGTCGGCGGCTCGATCATGGTCACGCCCGACGGCCTGGACATCGACGTGTCCATGTCCGGCTTCACGGTCAGCCCGCACGAGGAATGCGCGGTCGAGGAGGCGGTCCAGATCACCGAGCGGCTCGGCGGCTCGGTTACCGTGCTGACGCTCGGGCCAGCCGAGGCGGCCGGGCAGTTGCGCGACATGCTCGCCCTCGGCGCTGGCCGCGGCATCCTGCTGGAAACCGACGGCGCCGAGTGGGGACCGGTCGCGACGGCCGCGGCGATCGCCGATGCGGTCCGCGACGGCGGTTTCAACCTTCTGCTGTTCGGCAACGAGGCGGCAGACACCGGCGGCTACCAGGTGCCGGTCAGGGTCGCGCACGCGCTCGGCCTGCCCTGCGCAACCGGGATCAAGCGGCTGGAGATCATCGACGGCGACCCGGCCCGGATCCTTGCGAGCCGGGAGTACCGCGGCGCCGAAGAGGTCTTCGAGCTGCCCCTGCCCGCCGTAGTCAGCGTCAAGGAGGGGATCAACCTGCCGCGGTACCCGTCGCTGCCGGGGCGGCTGCGCGCGAAGCGCGCCACCATCGAGACGATCGAGCCGCAGGCTGGCACCGAGGGGCTGCAGAAGGCGAGGCTGCGGGTTCCGGAGACGTCCAGCAAGGGCGCGCAGGTGCTCGGCTCCGGCGCAGAGGCGGTCCCCGCGCTGGTCGGCCTGCTCGATGAACTCGGGGTGCTGCCATGACCGTGTTGTGCCTGATCGAGACCGATGCTGGTGGCGCCGCGGATGCATCGCTGCGGGCGCTGGCCGTCTCGCGGGAGCTGGCCGCCTCCGCTGGCGAATCCGTCGGCGCCGTCTGGTTCGGCCCTGCGGCGGCCGTTTCTGCGGCCGACCTCGCCGCGGCAGGGGTGTCCGCGGCTTGGGCGATCGAGTCGGCAAAGCTGTCCGGCTACGCGCCGCTGGCGTGGGCCAGGGCGCTGGCCGGCTTGTCGGCGGGGCGCGCAGCGCCGGTCTCCGCTGTCGTCGCCGCTGCGACCGACCACGGCAACGAGGTGCTCGCCCACCTCGCCGCGATCAGCGGTCTGCCGATGGCCGCGAACTGCGTTTCGGCGTCCCTGACCGGTCCCGGCGAGTTCGCGCTCGTGCGACAACGCTGGGCTGGCAGCCTGCTCGAGGACGCCGTGCTCGAGGCGCCGATGGCCCTGCTTACTGTGGCCGCTGACGCCGTTGCGCCCGAGCGGGTGTCTGCAGGCGCCGGATCGGCCCCGCCGGGCGACGTGCGGGTCGAGCAATATGCACCGGAGCTGAGTGAGGCGGATGTGCTGGTGCAGGCCGCGGAGTCAGCGGACCGGAAGTCGGGCGTCTCGCTGGCCAGCGCCAGGGTCGTGGTCGGCGGCGGGCGCGGCGTGGGCGGACCTGACGGGTTCGCGGTGCTGGAGGAGCTGGCCGGGCTGCTCGGCGGCGTGGTCGGGGTTTCTCGCGTGGTGACGAGCGAGGGCTGGCGGCCGCACCGGCAGCAGGTTGGCCAGACCGGCACCAAGATCACGCCC
>DATAEH010000146.1:0-87469 GCA_036258115.1 Streptosporangiaceae bacterium | reverse complement strand
GGGCACGGCTACGGCCGACGCGGCAGCCGTCGCCGCAACGATGATCAGCGCGCGCCGTAGCCGGGCTGGCGCCAGGAGACCCGGGCCAGAAGCGCGCCGAGACGGGCCACGCCCGACGCGCCGCAGGGGATTAGGTGGTGCATCTGGCAGCACGGCGCTGCCGGCGGAGGGCCGGTACGGCCATTGACAATTACGAAACATCGTGCGCCTCTCTTCCAATCGGCGTGGGCATGCCACAACTGGCAGTCTGGAAGCGATTGGAGCGGTCCGGGTATTCGACGTTCTGCGTATGCCGGATACTGTCTGGAAATTGGCGATTACGAACGGTAAGCTCAGCCTTTAGGGTTGAGGGGGCGTGATGGCTGCGCGGTTAACCGTGAGCGAGCGCGACCTGCGAACCCTGCTCGACATCGTCACCGTCGGCCGCAGCGATGATTGCGATCGCGCGCCGACCGGATTGCCGCCATCTATGCTGGCCGATCTCCTGGACGAGGTCGGCGGCGATTGCATCACGTTCATTGGACTCGACAGCACGCAGTCCGTTACTTGGTCGATCCAGGGCGAGCCGACCGCGGAGTTCCTCGACAATCCTGACGGGTTCTGGCACAACTTCTGGGCGTGCGTGTCGTGCAGCTATCCGGAGCGCACAGGCGACCTGCGGAGCGTCACCACGATCTCCGACTTTTACTCGGCGCGGCAATGGCACAGCACCGGCCATTACGGTGAGAACGTCGGGCCGGCGGGGCTTGAGCACAAGGTCCAGGTCTGCTTGCCGCCCAGTCCCCTACAACGCGAGCGTGGCCCGGGCAGAAGCGTCCAGCTCGCCATCTGGCGCGGCCGCGGCACGGACTTCTCCGGCCGCGACCGGATGCTGCTCGAGTTGCTGAGGCCACATTTGTACGAGGCCTACGTCGAGGCAGAACGCCGGCGCGCGGGGACGCCGCGACTGACGCCGCGCCAGTGCGATCTGCTGCGCCTAGTCGCTGCCGGGTACACGAACCGCCAGGTCGGATCCAGGCTCGGGATTTCCCAGGGAACCGTGCGCAAGCACCTGGAGAACATCTACGAGCGGCTGGGCGTGTCGAATCGCATCGCCGCGGTCAACCGCGCGCTCGGTGACCTATCCGGCCGCTGACAGGCCCGCCGCCAGTACGCGACCGACGCCCCGTATGTTGTCGGCGCAGATTGACCATTTCGGCGCTTGGAGCCGCCTGGGCTGGGCGCGGATGAGTTTGAGCGCTTCGGCCAATATGGCGCCTGCTCGGACGCGGGCTCGGTTGCCGGCTGGCGCCGGTGCTGGGAGGGAATCTGGCGTGGCCCGGTGCCGGAGAGGGATGGCGGGCGCCAACGGGGCGGCGGCCTGGCGCGTCTAAGGATGTGGCGCACCGGGAAGCTGGCGGGCCACGTGCTCCCACCTCGTGACGGGTGACGTCTGACAGTAAATTCCGGGGCGGGCCTAGCCGCACTTCGGCTTGAACGAGGTACAGCCCGGCGTTGCGCACCGCACGGCCAGATGGCCGTTTGCCGCCCGGAGCAGCCAGCGCCACGACGATCTGAGGTCTTCCTGACGAACTTTGATCATGTAGCGGACATGGCAGAATCGAGCGTCGGGTACATCGCCAGTATCCGGTCGGCCCCCATGATCTGCCACACGCGGAGGACTGGCCAGGTAACACTCACGAAGCGCAAGTGGCAGCCCGCTTCCCTTGCCCGGTAGTGGGCGCCCAGGAGTTCCTGAGTTCCGCGTGAGTCACAGAATGTCGTCCTGGTCATGTCGGCAACGATGATCACACCGGGAGCGCACGCGGACAGGAGATCGTCGCGAACGGCCTCAGCATTCGCGATGTCGATCTCGTCCGGAAGCTCGACAGCGACCCGACTTGGAAAGCATCCGAGATTGCCCATCACAGCCGTCCTTGCGCCATGACGTTCGGCCAGGCGGCCGATAACTCAGTCTGGTCCCAAAGTCAAGTGCGCGTCTAGTGGTCATGCACCGAACAGCAGAAACCGCCCTCGCAACGGCGGTTCCTGCTACGCCGGGATCGTCACCTGATCTGGCGGCCGGGTGACGGGTTGCCTGAGCCCGACCGCCAGGCCGGAGCGGCCTCGAAGCAGTGACGCGCGCAGGTCCCGCAGGTATCAGAGATTGGTGTGTGCATAGCTAGAGTGCTCGTCACGGAATGTGGTGAGCGCTTAATTTCTTCTGACCCAAGCCCAGCAGGTGGGTTTGGGCTGGTCAAGCCCATAATTGACGCTTGCTCGCCGGTCCATCGTGTCCTCGGGCCGCCCACAAGCAGGTCGGGATGTTTGCACAGCGTATCCAGAGTCCTGTGCACAGCATGATTGGACGCAGATTGACGATGGTGACAATCTGTGACCTAGCCGGACGAGAATCTCATCACTGTGATTTCTTCGCCCTTCGCAGAACACCGTCAGAACCATTTGGAAGGCTGGTACAACAGCAGGCCCGGAGTCCCTTCCCAGAGACCGAGCCTGCTGCCCCATCCCCACTAGCAGTGGAGTTCTAGTCATGATGGCAGGCGCCTATGTCAACGGCAACAGGCAGGGGAAGGTCGATGCTCTCACCTGCGGCCTTGACGCTGGTGGCGATCTGGGGAGTGATCCTCATCCTCGGGATAATCGCCTTGCTTCGGGTGCCTCCTGACCGGATTCCCGATGTGCTGGAGCGGTTGTTCCCCTGGCGCAGGAAGTAAGCCCGCGCCAGTTTCGGACTGCTGGTGTCCAGCGCTCGCCAACAACCCGCTTGCGGTGGCACCGCCTGTCCTCGGCGTGCGGCCTGGGCACTAACCGTTAATGAGGCTGTTGAGGGCAACCTTTATGTGACCCGACTTTTATCAGCATCGCGAAGTTTCGCTGGCTGTAGCTTTGTGACCTGCAGGTTCGTTCGGGTGAGGCGCGGGATCTGCGCACTAGCCGGGTGCTGGGCCGTCCTGGGCGGGCGTCGCCGTGCTGCGGACGGTGACCACGTCGGGAGCGCGAGGGCCGTTCAGATCGCGTGATTCTCCCGGCGGTTCGTGACCAGGCCTGGGCAGCCCCGATGAGAGGCAGAGCGCTGCCGTAAAGGACGTGCACGCTGCTCCGGCGGTCAGCCACCCGGATCGAGACCACCAACGGCGGTGGAGCATCAAGAAGTTCGTCGGCACCGCCGGTCGCTGCCGCACCATCACCATCCAGGCTGGCCCCACGCCGTCACCGCCGCCGACCCGCTCCCGACGGAGTAGGAGCAGGCAGGGCTGATGTTTAGGCAGCTGCCGAGTTGGCCAGGGTCGTGGTGGCGTTCCTAGCGTGGTACCGCAGACCGAAACTACCTGCAGGCCTCAGGCCTGCTTGTCAAACAAGTCGGTGATGGGCGAGTCGAACTCGCCCTGGATGTAGGTGAACTCCGCCTCGAGCGGGCTGCCCGGCGAGGCGGTGGGCACGATGACGAACTGGAACTGCGGGCCGCCGCTCAGCGAGCACAGCGCATACCATACGCCGTACCCACCGGTCAGCTGCCACGTTCCGTGTTCATCAGCCGGGAGTGCCCGGACGGTGACGTCCCTGACCCCCGAAGCGGATTTGTCCGGCGGCAGGCCCGTGGCCGTGAAGCTGCCATCGGGAAAGATCCGCAACGTTGCCCCGCCCCCGGCGCCGTTGTCCGTCCATGTCCCGGCAACCTGCGCCAGGGATGGCCTGCCCTGCTGGTAGGAGGAGATCAGGAACTCGGTGTTGCCCACCACGACCAGCCCAAGGGCGGTGATCGCCACGATGAGGACCGCCCATCTCCCGCGCGCGGACGCGCCAGGCCGGGCGAGCTGGGACGGGCGCAGGCGGCGGGCAGCCACAACTACGGCGAAGACGAGCCCGGCAATGACCCCGAGATCGCCCAGCAGAATAGGCAATCCCCAGAGAAACGGCACCGGCATTCCTTCGGCAAGCTGGAAGGCAATATTGTAATGATGGCTCTCCGGGCTAGGCCAACGTGGTCATATCGGGCAAGGTTCCCCTCACCCCGAGGTCGCGGGGCTCTGGCGTAGTGGCGTGATGTTCGTTTCGGTCATGCCGGGGTGAGTCCTAGGGTGGCCAGGGCCGGGTGGCGTCGCTGGCGTGGTTGCGGGTGGCGGCGGCGATGTTGGTGGCGCCGCCGAGTTTCAGGGCTCCGATGGCGAGGTTGCGCAAGGGCGGCCACGGCCTGGGGGCCCGTTGCCGGCGCGGGCCTGGGAGGCGCCTTCACCGTATGTGACGTCGCGGATGTGGTGGAGGGCTTCGATGCCCCAGTGGCCGCGTGCCCATCCGGCGAGCTGGGCGGGGGGTGGCCTGGCTGGCGGCCAGGCTGGTGACGGCATAGACGGTCCCTGCAGCCCATCTGCTGTTGCCGTTCAGCGAGCGCCGGCGGCGGGTGATCCGGATGGCCTCCTGCCCGGCCTGCGCCCGAGGACTCGATATGGACCGCCGTCGTGGCCCACGCAATGGGCTTGCAGTCCGCTCCGATCTGGCTGTTCTGAGTCTGCGCGGCTGTGAAGTGAATCCCGCTGGCCAATAGCGCGTGCGACACCCATTCAGTCTTGATGGCGTCCCAAGGCTGGACGTACAGCAGGCATGCGAACTCGGCGGCTCTTGTAGGGAGTCCGTCGAAGATCGGCAAGGACGGTTCGTTTCCCGACTCGTGGTAGGTGACCTCGAGCGGGTCGGCTCTGGTGTCGGCGATCTGATCGATGAGGTTGCGGGCGGCTTGTGGCGTTGACCGCGGCGACCTGCAGTGCCAGAGCTGTCTCCGCCGGAGTGATGGTGGCGAGCAGGTCCTTCTCGGCGGATGTCAGGTGGCGGCCGAACTTCTCGGCGATCCGCTCGGGCGCTAGGCTGACCACTTCGTCCCAGATGCCCGGAACAGCTTCCACGTGCCGCATTTTACGATCTCACTGCCGGTCTAGCAGGTTAAGTCCGGTTCGATCCAACGGCGCGTATCGCGCTGGACGCGTCCGAAGTCGGCATTCTCGCGCGATCCGGCCAGTGCGATCAGGCTCGTCTGGCTGGCCAATCGCCCTTTATCCTAAGTCGGCTGCCTTCAGCGTCTTCAACGAGCCAAGCTGCGCGAGGTAGTAGTGCGTCGAGAGGCCCTGCTAGCAAAAGCGGATAGGAATCAAACCCATCCAGGAATTGAAGACTCAACCATGCATCTTTCCCTTGGGTCGCGAATATATCGCCTCCCGTGCCTCGGGTCTATGCGATGTTACGTATGGAAGACAGTCCTCCCGGGTCACCCCCAACCAGCGCATGAGTGAACGGTCAGCCCTCAGCTCCGAGATGTCGCCGTGGCGCTCTACGACGCCTGGGGGAACGCCGACTTCCGAGCACTCCCCAGCCAGCGGCTGCCAAGACCGGTCCCCCGCTCCTGGCGGGGGGACCGGTCTGCCTTGCGGATGGACGCTCTAGGCGCGGCAGGGGTTGGTGCTGAGGATCCGGCGGAAGTTGTTGAACCTTGTCGATACGGTGCCCGGCGGGCTCACCGGGTAGTCGCTGACGAGCAGCGACCCGAATTCTGCTTGGGAGTTGCCGCCGAAGGCATTTGCAAGCCCGGCGACGTGCACACCGCCCACTTCAGCCCACCGGCAGGTGCCGCCGGACTTGGTGGTGACGTAGAACGGATAGTCGCGTGACTGCGGGGGCGGATTCAGGCAGCCTTGTCCCGGATTCGGGTCGGAGGGGTTCTGGATGAATCGCTGGCAGTTCTGCTGGACCCCGCCGAATGGGTTGTCCGGGCGGAAGTCCTCGATCCGTGGCAGGTCTGCCTCGAATGCTGTCCGGGAGAAGTTCGCTCCTCCCACGGTCGTCGGGCTGGAGAATTTAACCGGTGTCGGGGTCAGCAGCCGAGCGGCCGTGCGGTTGGCAACCGAGCCTGGCCACACCCGGGCATCGTAGGATACTCCGTCGAAATCGAGGTCGCTGTCCCCCAGGAACCCCAGGCAGCCGGTGACCTTGATCTTCGATGACGGGATGCCCGGAACGGGGAGGCAGAAGTTATCGTCCTGCAGGTCGGTGTCGTTGGTGTCGAACCCGGCGCCGGACGCGCAACCGAGGACCGGGCTTGATGTGTCGACCTTGTTGCAGTACTCGAAGTGGCCGATCTCGTCCGAGAAGGCGATGTTGTACGAATGTGCCGCCCAGGTGACCCTGGTGTCGGGGCTCGAAGTGCTGTACGCGGGATGGAACGCGTGCGGGACCAGCGCGCAGGAACTCGCCGCGGGGTCGAACTTGACCGACGCGAACCCGTTGGCGGTGCTGGCCACCATCTTGCCGGTGGTCCCGGTCGTAAGGTCGCGGACAACGACGGTGAAACCCTGGCCGGTGTCGAACATGTGGACCTTGAGCCGGTCGCCGCTGCGCATGAAGAAGTCTTTTTGCGCAGAGAGGTTGAACCGTGCGTTGTTCAGCGGGTTGGCCGGTGTAGTGGCCTTCCCGTTCTTGGTGAGGAACGCAAAGTTCACCGGCTCTATCCCGGCGCTGTTCAGGCAGGCATTGTTGTTGGGGACGTTGGTGTTCTGGTTCAGCGAGAGGGAGTCGATGTTGAGCGCCGCGCACCATCTGTTCGCATCGCAGCTGATGCCGGCGGGCCACTTCACCCACCCGGGCGGGTAGAACTGCATCTCCATGAATGCCACGCCCGGGTGCTTGCCGATGTAGCGGGCCGAGCTCGCGCTGTCGCTGGTGAAGATGTTGCTGTCGCTGTCAGGCGTGCATCCCACGGTGGGGTACGGCGCCCCCGGGTAGGCCGGATTCGGAGCGGACTGGTCGTCACACATCGCCATGCCCAGCCAGAACGTGGGACGGAGCTGGAAGTTCCAGGTTCCCCCGCTTTGATCCTGGCGCGGGCGGACGGGCGGGTCTTTGGGAAGGGTCAGCCGGTAAGTATTGTTATTTCCAGCTCCCGGCCTATTCGAGTAGAAGAGGTTGGATGGCTCATCGTGACCGATATAGTCCCCGATCTTCACGCCTTGATGGCGCAGTTTTTGGAAGAAGGGGAAATTCTCCCACTTCTGGAACGGCTCGGCGCAAGTGATGCCATTGGTGTTACACCAGTGGGCGACTGGTGCCGCCGGCCGGGCCTGGGCGGTGGTCGCGGCTGACGCCGCGGTCGCGCCGGCTGACTGGCCGGCTGACGCCGCGGTTCCGCCGCTGACGGCGGCGGTCACCACCGTCACTCCGGCCACGGCCAGGGCCTTAAACCCACGTGAACCTTTCATGAAGGTGCCTCCTCTCTTGCAGCCGCTGACGGCTGCAGTGGCTCATGCGGACTTTCGTGGCTGGCGGGTCTGTGAAAACAGCGCGCAGAGTGTGATCCGGAGCGTCGGCCGCCCCCGGGCCGGCGGCCGGACGGTACCGGTATCCAGCGCTGACCGTTCATGATCAAAACCCGCCGGGCCATCGCACGCAGGGCGGCGGGCTCTCCCGCTTCGGCACGCCGTCCCGGCGGGGTGCCGGCGAGACCGGCAGGACAGCCACGGCCAGTCCCCGGCTCGGCCGCTGTCGTCCCCGAGTCGCGCAATCCCAGCGCACGGCTGCCGCATAATGTCGGCAAGCTGCCCGGTCCTAGGCTTCTCACCTAGACGATCCCGCCCTCAACGCCGACGCGCGGTCAGCCATTCTCGCCGCCCATCTGTATCGCCATGGCAATCAGAAAAGACCAGCGGATTTTAGCACTCCGGAGGATTATGGCAATACTGATTGGAGCGGCGACCTGCCTGCCCTGGCGAACCTGCCTGCCGTCACGATTACCAAAGGCCGCCTGCGACCCGTGGAATGTCCGGTGCAAGGGGAACCGTGACGGTCTGCAGCCCGTCCAAGACTTGCGCCAGGACCGGCTGGCGAGGTCAGTCCCGGCCGGGCAGGCGGCGCGGGCTTCGCCCAATGGCATGTGTTGCCGTTGCTGGTGCACGGCCGCTTGCTGCAGCACGCGGGCCGTCATGGCCATACACCGGCGTCGGCAGCCCGTGACCGGGAACGGAGTAGCGACAGTGAGATGTAGCGGGCCGCTGGAGACGGCCGAAAGACGGACCGGGCCGGTGGGAAAGGCCGCACCGGCGGTGCTCGCGATGATCGCTGTCAGCGCGCTGACGGGGCTGGCGGCGTGCGGCAACGCCGCCGGCGGCGCCGGGCACCCGGCCTCGCCCGGCGCTGGCCACTCCGGACGGCCGGCCGCCGCCGTAAGAGCATCGGCGGACGTGCCGCTCTGCGCCGCCAGCCATCGCGTGGACCAGGTCGTGGTCAGCCCGGCCTCTGGCCACCTCCATGAGATCCTCCCGCACGCGATCACGATCTCCGACACTGCCTGGGTTCGTGCCCTAGCAGCCGCACTGTGCGCGCTCCCGCCGACGCCGCCCGGCCTGCACTGCCCAGCTGACGTAGGCGCAGCGTTCCGGCTGGTGTTCGCGGCCGGAAGGCATGGCTACCCTCCGGTCCGTATCCAGGACTCGGGCTGCCGCACTGTCATCGGGGCCGGCCCGGCCCGGTGGTCGCGGTCGCCGCAATTCGCGCGGCTGCTGAGCCGAACGCTCAGCGGCGAACGTCAGCTGATCCCCCGCAGACACCCGAGCAGCGTGCCGACGCCGTAACTGCAACCGAGACGATCACCGCAGCGTCCACCACGGCTGGCCGGCCAGTTACCCGAAGATTGATAGAGGTACCTTGGCTCTCCGCCAGCCCTTGTCTACTACGTGTCCCAGCGCACCCGCTCGGCGATCACCCGCGCCAGTCCCTCCGGCAGGGCCTCATCAGACCCGACGATGGATGGCATGAGCAAGAAGAACGTCCAGGCTCACGTCCCGCCCCGCGCTTAGGGATATCGTCCTGCGGGAGGACTCAGGTACGACATTACGGTTCTCATTGGCATTTGGCACCCGTGGCGCGCGGCCGCCGTCACGCTGGAGAGGTGGCCCGGCGCTGGCCGCGCCGCCGTGCGGGCATGCTGAGTCCGCTTACCTGCGCTCACGAATCGGCTCAGAATTGGTCGATATGGGCGACGAGTCGCTCCAAGAGCACGCACATCGCAACCGCACGGAATCGGCGATGTGGGTGATCGGACTCCGATTGGCTGGTTGCCCAACGTGACGTTCGCTTCGGGTTACCACGTTCTGCAGCAACCCGCACGTTGCCGTCAGGCTGAGTTTCAGAAGGTGACGACGCTCGCGGCGGTGCTCGGTGGCAACAGCGGAATCGGCGATCCCGGGCGGCCCGGCCGCGAAGCGTTCCTCCCGCCACGGCCCTTCCGTCATGGCATCAGCCAGGGCGGGCCGCCCGGCGGCGGGCCGCAGCGGCTCGGATCTGCTCCAGGGGCAGCCCTGCCTGCTCGCACAGCGTGGCGAGATCGAAGTAGAGCGTTTCGCCTCGCATGCGACCGCCGGAAAACTGCGCCACATTGGTGAACGGCACGTGGAACTTGCGGCCGGTTGGCTGGACGCCAAGCCACTCGCCGCCGCTCGTGCCGTCCAGGTGTCCCCACGTGACAAGCACGTCGTCGCCGTAGGCGAATCCCTCATCGGCCGGCGCGAGGTCCGGGAACGCGGTGAAGTACCCGGCATACGCGGCCTTGGTGGCCTCGGAGCCTTCGCTGCGGGATCCGAGCGGGACGGTCTCCAGGTAGCAGTCCTCGGTGAACGTCGCGAGGATGCCGTCGAAGTCGCGGCGAGCCTCGGCGTCGCGGTGGGCCTGAAAGACACGGATCATCTCCTGCCGGTCCATCCCTCTTCTCCTCCCGGCCGTCCGTAGGGAAGAAGTCTGCCCTGCCAGCGGGCTGCCCAACAAGAGCCATACTCAGCCCTGGGGGCATCGCCGGAGCCGGTGATGCGTAACGAAGTTCACGTTGGCGCAAGAGCACCTGAAAGCCGCTGCCATTTGCGCTGTCGCCGGCCGGGCCGCGGCTGGCCCGCCGCGACCGGATCGGATGATCAGATCGTTGCGATCCACTGCGCGGGCGCATTTCTCAGCCGCTCCGAGTCGGCGATCTACCCATTCTCGGCCGGCCGAGCGAAGCACGGTGCCTGACTACCTGCTAAGAACGGTGGCGACGAGTGGTCTTCGCCGATGGCACCTGGCGGTTCCGGGTGACTGCGCTACGGCCAAGTCGAAGCTGAGGCGGCGAGCGGGGCCTGCCCAGGCCAGCCCGGCGCAGCTGCCGGGCGATGCGGCCAGGCGGCCCGAACCGGGCGACCGCCCTTTGCTCTGCCGCCCCAGCCGGCAGGCCGGCGGCTATCGCGTCGGCGACCGCGGCGCGCAGATGGTCCTCGGCCTCGGCCAGCGCGCGCCGGCCGGCCCCGCCGGTACCAGCGAGCCGGTCGAACAGCCACGCAATAGCGAAGCCGCGAATGTTCGGCGGTCGTTGGTGAGCATGGGCATGCCCTGCAATGTCATGATCTGGAGTAGTCGCAGCTGGGCGCTGGCTGGTATCGGGAACACGCTTATCCCGCGTAGTCTCCGGTCAGTTCCCCGCGAGCCTCATCAGGGACGTTATCCGCGAAATTGGCTGGGTCCACCAGCTCTCTCCCGGTGCCCACAGGAAACGCCGGTCAGCCACGAAGTGCTCCGCGCCGTGCCGTGCAGGCCAGCGACGGGTCAGGCGAGGACCCAAAGCTCCTTGAATGGCGGGGTGATGTGCCAGATCGTCTCCAGGCCAGCCGGCAGCGAGGCCAGGTCGCCGGGCTTGAGCATGAGCGTCGGGCCGCCGACGATCTCGATGGTCACCTGACCCTGGAGCACGTGGATCGTCTCGCGCTGGGACGGTGTCCACGGGCTCGGGCCGTCGACAGCGGTGAACCGGGTCAGGCCTGCCCACACCCCATCGGCGTGGACGAGCTCGTGCATCTCGCTGCCGGGAACCTCCGGATCAGGCTCCCACTCCCCCGCTGTCACGTTTGAGACGAACACACCAGGATGCGGCTCCATCGCTAACCCTCCTGACTGCCGGTGCCGAGCGACCTCGATTATCGCGCCGTCACGGAGCGTTGGTCAGGAGCCTGAGTTCTTCGAGCTGGGCCGGATCCAGCAGGTGCGCCTCGTCACAGATGATCACGACGCCGCGGTGCGTTTCGCCGGCCTCGGCGGCGAGCAGGTCGCCGGCCTGGGCCATCAGCTCGGCTTTCGGGTAGCGAGGCCGACCGCCGAGGGCGCGGACGATGGTGACGTAAAGGCCGCGGGCGCCGAACCCGGGTTGGCGATGTAGATCACTTGGTGCCGGGTCGGCTCCAAGGAGGCGGCTGACGTTCAGCGGGTGATGGGCTGGCTCACCGATTCAGGCCGGCGGGAGCGGGAGTGGCGGCGGCGGGCCGGGCAGCCGGCGGATACAGCCTCGGCCATCGCGGCTGTCTTCGGCGGACCGCCCGGTCGGGCTGGGGCCGCGGACAGCGTCGGGTAGTTCCGCGGGGAGCATCCGCGAGACCACGAGGTTATGCGGTTGCGCCGACACGATGGCCGTGTGGTGGCGGTTGAGGTCATCGGCGGTAACGACGCGGCGCCCGTCCTGCTCTGCCACGGGCTGGCCGATTCGCGGCTCGCCGCGCACTGGTTCGGACCGGCGGCACGGGAGCTGGGCCTGCGCGTGATCGCCCCCGACCGCCCCGGCACCGGCGGCACCGATCCTCGCCGGCTAAGCGTGCTCGCGGACTGGGCGGAGGATGCGACCATGGTGCTGGACGCGTTGCAGGTCGCCTCGGCAGCGCTGCTCGGCATCTCGGGCGGCGGACCCTTCGCGGCGGCGTGCGCGGCAAGAATCCCCGGCCGGGTCCGCCGCCTGATGCTCGTCTCGCCGCTCGGCCCGGCCGGGTGGCCCACCGGCGGGATGGCGCCAGGGGAACGGCTCTCCCTGGCGCTCGCCCGGCAGGCTCCGGCATTCTGCGGCTGGTCACTCGGCCGGCTCGCCGCGCTGGCGCGCCGCCGGCCACGGCTGTTCCTCCGCCTGGCCGCAACCGCGCTGCCCGACGTCGACGTCCGGGCCCTGCGGCATCCCGGCATGCGCGAGTCCTTCCTCACCAGCTACCTCGAAGCATTCCGCCCGGGCAGCTGGGGAGTCGCCCAGGACCTGCGGCTGCTTACTCGCCCCTGGGGGTTCGGCCTCGGCTCCATCACCGCGCCGACATTGATCCGGCACGGAGACGCCGATACCACGGTCCCGGTGCAGCACGCCCGGCTCTACGCCGAGGCGATACCGGGCGCACAGCTGCAGATCGACGTCGGCCACGGCCACTTCTCGATCCTCTGCAGCGCGCCCGCGATACTGGCCGGGCTCACCGACTAGACCCAGGCCAGTGCCCGGCCGCGGCGCTCACACCCTAACCGGCAATCCGTACTCTCAAGTCTCAAACTGTCAACTGAATCGAGAGGAAACCTATACGGCAGCGAGACTTTGGAATCTGGCAAGACATCGGGCGCTGCGAATGCTCGCTTACGCTGGAGCCAGCTCACAGCACGGGTCCGGTGCCCGTCGTTGTGGAATCCGCACGGCGGACCCAGTGTCCGGTCTGCATAGATCGGCCCCCAGAACGACTCCACTATCGCGTCGATTATGTACGCGCACCGGACACTGATGACCGGCTGGAGCAACGTCGTGAGAGCAGTTATCTGTGAGGTCTTGCCGACGTTCCGATTGACACCGGGATTGGCGGCATACTCCAGTCACGGAGCCGGCGCCGCGTAACGCCATTATCCTGGCCCGGCTTTCTGACCTGCGCGACGATAACGAGCGCGGCACCGCGGGCCAGGTCGCCGACGGCCATGACGATGCCCGGCGGCTCGGCTGGCACATCGGGCCGCTTCTCAGCCACGTGATCATCGAGAACAACGAGACCGGGAGCGGACCGCGGGGCGTGTCGTTCAAGCGCCGGCGGATCATGCTGCCGGACGGCCGGGCCGAGCTGCGGACCGTGCGGCCGGAGGTTCCGGCGGGCGCTGGCGATGCTGGCGGACGGCCGGGCGGACGGCCTGATCGCCCTGGACCTGGACCGGGCGATGCGCGACCGGCGGGATCAGGAGAACCTGATCGCTCGCCGCGGGGATCCGCCGCGGGCGCCGCTCGACGGGATCGCCGGCCGCCCCGACGCCGCAGCAATGTGGGACAACCTCGACCTGAGGCGGCAGCGCGCCCTGCTGACCGCCCCGTGCACCGACGTCTGATGGATGTCGTGTAGCAGCCAGGCAGGGTCGAGGATCGTGGCGGCGGGCGGGCCGGCGGCTCGGCGGCGCGCACCGCGACCCTGTCGGGATAGGCGCGCCACAGGTGCTGGGCGTCGCAGAGGACGCGGGCTGGTTTTCGTCCGGGGTCGGTGATGGCCTCGATCAAGTAGCGGCCGGGCATCGCCGCCGCCAGCCGCGCCACCCGGTCGGATTTCTGCAGCACGCCGTCATCGAATGGCTGCTTTTCCTGCGTCTCATCGTTTGACCAGGTCACTTGCAAACCGGCTAGGGCACGCCCGTCGGCCTAGATCAACGCGATGGCTCGTGCCGGTACTGGAGGCTTTGTGCCGGCGTCACTGCTAGACATCCCGGGAGCAGGCCATACCTTTGATAGGGGAAAATTCCGCAGGTTGCCGTTGTGGCCGCATCTGTGCATGTGGAGTCGGTAGCAATGTTGTGCCACGTGGCTCGTCAGATGCGCCTGACCTGCACGTACGCCTTTTTGATCCCTCTGTCAGGCACTGCATCCGCAACCCGCTGTATCTCAGCCACATTATGGAAATGGCCGCCCGCGGGCCCGGACACGCTATATAAGATAATGTCTCGAAAGGTCGTCGGCGAGCGTCTCATCTGTCGAGGCGACGGGCTTGGGGGGTTTCGTGGACAGCACAGTTCCGGGAAACCCGTCGCGTAACGCGCTGCAGGGCGATGCGTTGCTGAGACGCGAGGATTACGCCGGAGCAGAAGCTGCGTTCCGCGAGGCGGTGAGGCTTGAGCCCGACCGTGCTAACTATCACGCGGGCCTAGGTCAAGCCTTGCTGGGCCAGAAGCGCTACGAGGCAGCTGCAAGAGCATTCGACGAGGCTGTCGAATTGCGCCCGGACAATGCGGAATACCTGGCGGGCCTAGGCGAGGCCCGGCTGGGACACCAGGATTACGACAAAGCAGAGACAGCCTACCGCAGCGCTATAAACCTTGAGGCTCGTCAGCCGGACTACCATGCCGGTCTTGGGCAGGCACGGCTAGGGCAGGAGCGGTACCGGTCCGCGGAGGACGCTTTTCGTCAGGCTGTAGAACTCCAGCCGGAGAATGCCGATTACCGTAACTGTCTTGGCCGCGCGCAGCTGGCGCGCGAGCGCTACGAGGCGTTGGCGAGAACCACGATCAGCGATCGAGCAAAGACTGAGCCAGATATGGTCAGCGTGGATGACCACGATCGAGAATTGCTGGGGTGGAGTCGCTATCTGGACCCCAACCCGCCCGCGCAGGGCGCGTCTCATGCCATTGACGCCGAAGCCCTTGCTAGCGAATTTGCCGACAGGACCGATCCGGTCTCGGAGAGTGCCGAATCTCATGCCAGTGCGGGACGAGCGCTGCTGCAGCAGAGACGGTACGATGCGGCAGAGTCCGAATACCGGCAGGCCATCGAGCTAGGCCCAAGTCGAGCTGACTATCAGGCGGGCCTCGGCTATGCCCTCTTGGAGCAGGAACGCTATCGCGAGGCCGGAAAACATTTTCGCGTGGCAACCAGCCTGGCTCCCGACCGCGCGGACTATCTAGCCGCCCTCGGCCAGGCGCGCCTTGGCCAAAGACATCACAGCGAGGCTGGCGCAGCTTTCAGCGAGGCTCTCCACATCGCTCCCGACAATTCGGACTACCTATCCGGACTAGGGCACGCACGGTTGGGCGAAAATCGCTATGAGGAAGCCGAAACTGCATTCCGGCAGGTTCTTGAAACTAATCCAGATAATGCGGACTCTCTCCGCGATCTGGGTGACGCGTTGCTGGGCCAGAAACGCTATCGAGACGCGCAAGCGATTTTCACTAACCTTGCGAAGTTGCGACCTGACAGCGCCGACTATCTCGGCAGCCTCGGGCAGGCACTACTGGGCCTGAATAACTTCCGAGAGGCGGAAACAATATTTCGCAAAGCGACAGCTCTCGGGCCGAGTCACGTCGAAAATTGGGCTGGGCTCGGAGAGTCCCTGCTGGGCCAAGGGCAGTACCCCGAAGCAGAAACCGCCTTTTCCGAGGCGGTGAATCTTCAGCCGAGCAATGCCTACTATCACGCTGGTCTCGGGCACGCGCAAGCAGGTCGCGGGGACTACGCCTCCGCGGAGGTGGCATTTAGCTCAGCTGTCACGCTCGATCCAAGCGACCTAAGATACAGGACGAGCCTAGGCAAGGCATTGCTTAGGCAGGGCGATATCGAACGTGCTCAGTTCGTCTTGGATGAAGCAGTCGCAATAGATCCAGGCTCTAAGGAAACTACCGACCTTCGTCAGGCCATCTCCGAGACTTACGATGAGGAAATTATTTCTCATATACTTCAGCGGGCAGCAGACGCTCTTGGTGCAATGACACCCGAATTGTCGACAATACAGCCCGACAGATATATGGACCACGTCCGAGATGTGGCGTCGCTGAACGTCGCAAGCATGCGCGAACCGTTCCGTGAATGGCGAAAAGCAGGCCGAGAAGCTAGGCCTCGTAGGCGCAGCTTCGTCTGGCGAATTCTCGCCAGACGACATTCATGGCTGATTCTGACCATAGCAGGAATTCTAATTCTTCCGGGTCTTGCCGTTGCAGCTAACAGCGTAGCGAGGTCGGTGACCGGAACTTACATCTTCCCGACCTTGAAGTCCTATGCTGCTCCATTAGCACTACTCTCGTCACTGAGTGCGTTGGCGCTGCTGGCAATACTGGCTGCGCCAGTGACGAGGTCCCTTCGCAAACAATCGCTTCCTTCGTCATCGGCTTTGCTACTGGATCGCCTGAATACTCTAATTAGCAATATCGTTCTGGAGCCGGCAATAACTGCCAGTCTCGGGGTAATCTGGAGAGACCCGGCCGATGATACTGTCGCCGTGGAGGATGGCTCTGAGCTAAGTACTAAGGCGGAGCCAGACAACATTATCCCGACCGAGGCCTTCAAGCGGCTTGCGATTTCACTGACCCGAGCACACGGCGCCGCCGTGGGCGTCGCAGGACCTCGAGGATCTGGTAAAACAGAACTGGCTCGCGCATTTACTGAGCTTGGCCTTCACCGGTCACCGACCAGAACAATACCGTTGATGCTATGGGCGCCGGTAGAGTACAACGCGCAGACTTTCCTTCTGCGACTCCTCAAGGAGCTATGCGTTAAGATCATATCTGTCGGATACAGCGTATCTGGCGGTAGTGACCCGGTGTTCGCTGTTCATCGCAGGCTACGTGCTTCGATTGTCATATTGTCAGCTGTCGGCCTGATTGCAGTAGGTGCGTTGCTTATAGTTACGAAGTTCCTTAATCTCGATCTGCGCGCGCTGTCGCTTATTCTGGCAGGGGCGGCGCTCGTTATTGTGGGAGTCTCGGCACTCTTTCTTGAGCTGTCATCGCGCATTAGGCCGCCTTCTTTCGCCAAGCGGGCCGATCTAATCAGCGCGAGGACAGTAGGGCTTGCAGCAGAGCTCCGTTCCCGCGTTGAGTTTACCGAGACCTACACTAAGGGCTCGGCAATAGGAATGTCTGGAACGAAGGTTAGTGCCAGCTTGACAACGGGCACGCAACTCGCCAGGATTCCTCTGAATGAGATTGACGTAGTCCGTGAGCTCCGCAATATAGTCGACACGCTGGCCGTTGACGGCTGGCAGGTAATCGTCGCGATAGACGAGCTTGACAAGATCGCTGACGTGGACGAGGCGCTGAAGTTCCTTAATCATGTCAAGGTCCTCTTTCCGATTCACGAATGCTCATTCATAGTTTCAGTTTCGCAAGATGCCTGGTCCCTATTCGAATGTCGTGGTCTTCCTCTGCGGGATGCGTTCGATAGTTCATTTGATGAGATTCTCCTGGTCGACATGCTCAGGCCGGAGGAGTCACGTGACCTTTTGAAGCGTCGGTGCCGCGATATTACCGATGCTCAGGCGCTATTGTGTCACTGTCTTTCGGGCGGACTTCCGCGAGATCTGCTCCGCTCTGTTCGCTTCCTGGCACGGATGGCCTCGTCGTTGAAAGAGTCAGGTCGAAGCTCATCGCCATCGCTTAGCGACGTGCTGGAACAACTTTTCAACGAAGACCTAATGGCCAAGGTGGCCGCTATACGTCAAGGTGCCCGAAACCGACCCGAGAATCTAGGCGCTATGAACTGCGAGCAGCTGCTGCTATGGATTGACGCACAATTTGCCGGTATCGCATCTGGCATTCAGCCTGAGCCGAAAATTGTAAAGGCCTATGTAAACTTCTTGCATACTGTTCGAGAGGCGTTCACCACGGGAGGACCAGTAAGTAGGCTGGATGACCGCGATGGATTTCGTCAGCCGCTCATCACTGAAGGATTTGACCTTATAGCGCAGGCTCGAAGAAGCCTTGCTGACGATGTGTCCTATGCCTACTCGCTGCTTGAATGTGCTAGGAGGACACTTGGGATCGGGGACATTGACCTGTCGTGATGATAGCCAGCCGCCGAGGCGGAACAGTTGACTGGACTTGCCGCGGATCTGGGTGACGGTCCTGGCCCGGGGAGGCCGCACATCGGGTCAGCGCACGAGGGTCATCAGCGCGCTTGGGCTGCCCGTCCTAGGTGGTCAGCGTCTTCGCTATCCGGACCAGCGTGGGCCGCGCGGATGCGATCGCCGCTCTCAGCCCGAACGGCAAGATCCTGGCCACAACCCAGTTCGACGGCCCGGCCCAGTTGTGGCACCTGAACCTGAGGACCAGGACCTGAATGCCGTCAAGCGAATTGGCCCGCTGATCGAAACACGAGCCACCACCCGGGGCCAGTTCAGATCATCGCACTCAGCCCTGGCACCACGATCTCTTCCAGTGGTCTAGCGTCCGGGTCGTCCAGGAATACTGCGTCAGGACTCACCGAGCAACCTCGGCCTAGCCTCGCCCGGGAACGGCCAGAGCGAGAACGCCAGCACCACGCGCCAAAGGCTCCGGCCATCTTCCGCGAGAACGGAGACCAGGACAATGAGCGCGCCGCCAAGCCGAACCCTGCGCCCAGAGCCGTGAGTGACAGGCAACCTGAATGGCGCACTCCAAGGGCTCTGATTGTCGCCGGTTCGTATTCGCTAGTGGGCTTCCGGGCGGCTCACCGAATTGTTGTTCTGTGCTGTCAGCTTGCGTGCCGTGGGGGCGCCGAGCACTAGGTCAAACTGGCGGAGCTGCAGGGACAACGGTATTGACCGGATCAGGGTATTGCGTGCGGTGCAGACGGTGTGCCCTTTCCATTGGCCCATGGCTCCCATATTCCGGGCCATCAGAGTGGCGGCGGCGGCGTTGCGCCACCGACGCTGCTGGTAGTCCCGGATTGCCGCCCGGATGTCGTGGGAAGCCGCCAGGCAGGTAGCCAGGCTGGTGGCGGGCGGGCTCGCAGCGCGGCGGATGCCGAGTATCCGACCGCGAGCCGCGCCTGCCAGGATGCCCTTCATGAAGCTGACATCACATCTGCCCGATGACCGCCGCGCGCACGTCGAGGGGCGGCTGCACGCCAACCTGATGGCGTGGCTGACGACCGTGCGCCCGGACGGGCGGCCTGACAGCGTGCCGGTGTGGTTCCTGCTACGCGAAGATGAGACGATCCTGATCTACAGCCAGCCGGCCAAGATCAAGCTCCGCAACGTCAGCCGCAACCCGGCGGTCGCACTGGGACTCGACGTAACCGACCTGGGCCGCGACATCATCCGCATCGACGGGACAGCCGAGCACGTTCCCGGGTTCCCCGCAGCCGACCAGGTGCCAGAGTACGTCGTGAAGTACACAGAGCGCATGGGGGCGATATTCGGCACGCCTGCCCAGTTCGCCGCCTTGTACAGCGAAGCCCTGATCATCACCCCGCACCGCCTGCACGCCTGACGGCGTCGGCTCAGGGCGGGCGTCGCACTCGACAAACAAGGAGATTCACCCGGCGAGCGCAACGTTAGCTCCATTCTGGAAGTGTGCCAGCCGACCGAGGACGGGTCCTGAAAGGGCTGAACACCACTCAGCCGTAGCCGTCCCCGGAACGACTCCAGCATCGCGTCGATCACGTGCGCGGATGGGACTCAAATGACCGACCGGAGCAACGTCGTGAGAGAGGTCATCTCTGGGGTCTTGACGGCGTTCCTGCGCGCCTTCGCCGCCGAACTCCAGCGCGAGCTGGCGGGCACCTTGGTCTCCGTCACCGCGATCACTCCGGTGGCAGCCGCGGCCGATGCCCTCGGTGACGCGGTGGCCGGCTATGTCCCCGTCGCTGGCTCGCCGGGCCGGACGATCCCTGTCTCGTAAGCGAGGATGACGGCCTGCACCCGGTCATGCAGGCCAAGCTTGGCCAGCAAGTTGCCGACATGCGTCTTCACGGTCGCCTCGCTGACGAACAGCGCTGCCGCGATCTCGGCGTTGCTGCGGCCGCGCGCGAGCAGCAGCAAGACGTCGCGCTCACGCGCGGTCAGGGCGGCGAGCCTCGACGGCGCCGGCGCCACCTCCGCCGGCCGCCTCGCGAACGCTTCGATCAGGCGGCGGGTCACAGAAGGGGCGAGCAGTGCGTCGCCCCCCGCGGCCGCCCTGACCGCCGCGATGAGGTCCGCGCGCGGTGAGTCCTTGAGCAAAAACCCGGTGGCGCCGGCCCGCAGGGCCTCGTAAACATAGTCGTCGAGGTCGAAGGTCGTCAGGATCACAACCTTCGGCACGTGCCCGCCGTCGGGCCCGCCGCCTGCCGTCAGCTTCCTGGCGGCCTCCAGGCCATCCATGCCAGGCATCCGCACGTCCATCAGGACCACGTCGGGTCGCAATGCCTGGGCCTGCGCGAGAGCAGCCGCGCCGTCCGCCGCCTCGCCGACAACGGCAATTCCGTCGGCATTGTCGAGAATCACGCAGAACCCTGCGCGCACCAGCTCCTGATCATCGACGACAAGAACCCGGATCAACGGGCTCGGCGGCGCACTCATCGGGCGGGCAGCCGGGCCGTTACGGCAAAGCCGTCCTCCGCGGTCGGCCCGACCGCCAGGTTGCCGCCGCACGAGGCCACCCTCTCCGCGATGCCGGCCAGCCCGAGCCCCGATCCGTTGATGGCTGCCGCCCGATCACGGCGCGGGCCGCGGTCGGTGACCGCGACGGTGACGTACCCGGGCTCGTATCGCAGGGTCACGGACGCCTCCGGCGCGGCGGTGTGGCGGAGCGTGTTCGTCAGGGCCTCCTGCACGATCCGGAAGGCGGTCGCGTCGATGCTCGGTGCGAGCGGATACGGTGCGCCGAGCACATCAAGTTCGACCGGCAGCCCAGCGCCGCGAACCTGGTCAAGTGCCGGGCCCAGATCGGCCAGCGAAGCCACGGGCGTCGTCTGAAGCGGCTCCGCGGGCGCCCGCAGGACGCCCAGCAGCCGGCGCAGCTCGGTCAGTGCCTGCCTGGCAGTGTCGCCGACGATCTGGACGGACCGCCCGGCCTGCTCGGGCTTGCCAGGCAGCAGCGAAGCGGCCGCCTCAGCCTGCACCGCCATCAGGCTGACATGATGCGCGACCACGTCGTGCAGCTCTCTGGCGATCCTGGTGCGCTCGACTTCTGCGGCCCGCACCGATTCGGCGTCCAGTTCGGCCTCGGCCCGCTCGGCCCGCGCCCGCGCGGCCAGCAGGTTCGCCCTGGTGGCGCGGCTCAGCAGGCCTGCGCCCCACGCCGTGGCAAATATAAAAGCCTGGATCACGGTGTCGTACGGCTGGTCGTGACCTGGGCTGGCCTCGGATATCCCGATGGCGGTCGCCGACAGCACAATCGTGATCCAGCGCCAGGCCCGCCCCCGGAGCTCGATGATCGTGTAGAAAGCGATGACCGGGCCCAGCGGAAACGGCGCGAAGCCAATGCCCAGCTGGTCGTAGCTGACCCGGGCCGCGCCGATGATGAGCGCGACAAGGATCGGGAATCTCCGGCGCCATGCGAGCGGAATGGCCTGTGCGACTACCAGCAGGACGGCGCCCCAGGCGGGATGCAACTGATCCCGGTACGGCAGTATCGCGCCGACGTTGACTGCCGCCAGAGCTAGGGCCAGACCGGCGTCTGAGAGGAATTCCTGGCGTCGGCGCGGCATGGCCGCGACACGGGCCGCGAGGCCGCGCGGCAGCGAGGCGAGCGTAGCCGCCAGGCCGCGGGGAGCCGCTGCGATCCTGGCCGACAGGCTGCGCGACATGGCCGGGACGTCGGCTGCCGGGTTCCTCACGCCCACGATCGTATGGCGTTGCCCGCCGTGGCGGATCACCCGCGAGATGGAGCCTCGTCGCCGGCCGAGAGTAGGAACATCGGCCGATAATCTCGCCGCTCGTGCTCCCATTGGGCGAGCCGGAGAATCGCGCCCGCGCCCGAAGCGCGAACGGTACGCCGACACCCACGATGGCCACATGACAACTGCAGCAGAAGTTCAGGCCACCGCCGAGCCCGCCAGCGCGCGCCCAGTGCCCAGGCTCGGCATCACCATCATCGCCGTAGCGGCGTTCCTGCTCGAACTCGCCGTCAGCGGCCGTTACGGATACGTCAGGGATGAGCTCTACTTCCTTGCCGCCGGCAAGCACCTGGCCTTCGGCTTCGTCGATCAGCCGGCGCTCACGCCGCTGATCGCCAGGGTCTCAGCCGAGCTAACGGGCAATTCACTGGTGGGCCTGCGGATCGTGCCAGCGCTCGGGTTCGCCGCCCTGGTGGTGATGACGGCTGTGATGAGCAGGCTGCTCGGCGCGGGCCGGACCGGCCAGCTGCTCGCCGCGTTCGCCGCCGCCACCTGCGGTGAGTACATCGGCGCCATGCACGAGCTGACCACGACCGTGCCCGACTTCCTGTTCTGGGCCCTTACGCTGCTGCTCGTCACCAGGCTGCTCACCACCCGGGACCCACGCTGGTGGATAGCGATCGGCACGTGCACGGGTATCGCAAGCGAGGCCAAGTGGAACATCGCGTTCCTGGTCGGCGCTCTCGCTGTCGGGTTCCTCGCGACCGATACGCGCCAGCTCCTGCGAAGCCGATATGTCGTGGCCGCCTGTGTTCTCGCCACGGCCCTGGCCGTGCCGGACCTGGTCTGGCAGGCCTCGCACGGGTGGCCGAACATGGCCGTGTTCCGCGCCCTGCAGACCGAGGCGTGGCATAACCGGGCCACCTACTGGCCGGCCCAGGTCCTGTTCACTGGGCTGGCCTTGACCCCGATCTGGGTCAGCGGGCTGATTTGGACGCTGCGCAATGCGCAGGCCCGCACGTTCCGTCCCGTCGGGATCGCGTGCGCGCTGGCGATCGTCTTGCAGTTCGTCCTGGGCGGCAAGCCGTACTACCCGGGCGGTGCATACACGTTCCTGTTCGCCGCGGGAAGCGTGCCCGCCGAGCGCTACCTGCTCGCCAGGGCAGAGCGGATCAAGGGCGCGATCATCGCGCTGGCGATCTCCACAGCCGGGGTCCTTCCCGTCGCGCTGCCGGTGCTGCCGGCCGGGGCGCTGCACACCGTTCCGCTGCAGAAGATCAACTATGACCTCGCGGAGTCGATCGCATGGCCGGAGCAGGTCGCGCTCGTGGCGAGCGAGTTCCACGAATTGCCGCCTGCGCTGCGCCGGCACACGACCGTGATCACGGCCAACTACGGCGAAGCTGGCGCCATCGACCGTTACGGCACGCAGTTCGGCCTGCCGGAGGTGTTCAGCGGCGCGAATAACTTCTGGCTGTGGGGACCGCCACCGGCCTCGGCGACAGCGGCGATCGCCGTGAACGTCGACCCGCATCTGCTGCGGCGTGAGTTCACGAACGTCCGCCGCGTAGCCGTCTTCCACAATGGCCTAGGCGTAGACGACGATGAGCAGGGCGCGAAAATCTACCTGGCAACCGGCCTGCGGACCTCGTGGTCCCGCGCGTGGCCCGCATTCCGTGACTACTCGTGATGGCGGCCAGGTCCCAGTCGCCATGCGGACCAGGTCAGCTGGACGCCCAGGCCGCATCGCGGCCAGCCAGCGCCACGATCTTGTCCAGCCTCGGTGCGTCGGCGGGCACCAAGCGCGATGGCCCGAAGGCGACCTCAGGGCCTGCCGGGGCGTCCGGGCTCGCGAACTGGTTCAGGAACATCTCGGCCGCGTCGAGCAACTCCGGCTCGCAGGCGTACGGCTGTCCTGTGGCCTGGGCCATGTCCCACCCGTGTACGACGATCTCGTCTGCCGCCGTCAGGCCGACCATGTCGGCAGGAGCGTCCATGCCCGCGATCCGCGTCATGCCGGCCCACGCGCCGGGGTCACGCCAGGCGGTGCCCAGCGTCCGCAGGTCGGCGGGAATCCGCTCGCGCCACCCTGGGGCGAGCCTGGCGGCGTCACCTGCACCCGGCTGCTCGACATAGGGACCGCCCGCCTTCTGCGCTGCGGCCGTGAACGCCAGCGCGAGGTCGCCGACGTGAACGATCAAGTCGCCGAGCGTGTAGGCAGGGCATGGGGTTGGTTTGCCGAGATCGTCATCGCTCACACGCGCCACGAGATCGGCCAGGCGCTGAGCGCCCGGCCCGAGATCGACCGTTGTCGTCATGAAGGCACCTCCTATGGTCGAGCTATGGCCACTACCGTGGTGAACCTCAAGGGACACCGCGACGACCCAGGGTTTGCCGACGTCGTCTACGTGGGCCGGCCGATGTACCGAGGCGGCTGGCGCCTACCCGGCTCGCCGCTGGCGAATCCATTCCGGCCTGGTCCAGACGGCAGCAGAGACGAGGTCATCGCTCGGTACCGGCTGTACCTCCTGGACCGCCCCGATCTGCTCGCGCTGCTGCCTGACCTCCGCGGGCGGCGGCTGGGCTGCTGGTGCGCCCCTGAGCCGTGCCATGCGCAGGTGATCGCTGAGCTAGCGGACTCGTTGCCTGGCACGGATCCAGCTGCCTAACGCAACGGCGCGAGCGCCTCGGCCAGCGGGGCCAGGACGGCGGGTGTGTGCGGCGGCGGCAAGTAGACGATCGCCAGCTCGAGGCCCTCGGCGCTGAGCGCTTGGACCTGATCGACGACGGGCGAGATGTCGTGGTCGGTTCCTAGCCTGACGTGACTGGATAGCGTGATCTCGGCCGGGTCGCGGCCGATGTCACGGCAATGCTGGTGCAGAACGTCCCGCTTGCGGGCGAAGACATCGGGCGGTCCGCCAACGAAGTTCCAGTGCTGTGCGTAGAGCGCGGTCGTACGGAGCGTCCTGCGCTCCCCGTTACCCCCTATGCAGATTGGCGGATGCGGCCGCTGAGGCCCCTTCGGCTCGCACCTTGCGTCCTTGAGCTGGTAGTACGTGCCGTCGAAGTTGGTCGTCTCCTGCGACAACAGGCCGATCAGCACCTGGCACGCTTCCTCAAAGCGGTCGCTGCGCTCGCGCGGCGTGCCGAGCTCGATTCCGTACGCTCCTGACTCCTCCTCGTTCCAGCCGGCGCCTATCCCGAGTTCGAGCCGGCCTCCGGAGATGATGTCAATCGTGGCGGCCATATTGGCCAGGACGGCCGGATGACGGTAGTGAATACCTGTGACCAGCACGCCGAGCCGCAGTCTGGTGGTCGCCTGCGCGAGGGCGGTCAGCGCCGTCCAGCCATCCAGGCAAGGCCCTGTGGAGTCGCTGAAGATCGGGTAGAAGTGATCGAAGACCCAGCCGGACTCGAACACCTCGATGTCATCGGCCTCACGCCAGACAGCCAGCATGTCGGCCCAGTTCGTGTCCTGCTGCGAGGTCTTGAACGCAAACCGCAACGGATTCTCCCATCTTCGTGACCGGTTCGCCGGCTGCTAGCAGTGCGACCGCGCGGCAAGGGCCTTGCCGCAGCCACGTTCGGCAGCCAGTCGTTCCATCGCCTTCACCATCTGCTCCGTCGACGGCGCTGGAGGCAACGGCGACCCATCCCCGCCCTCGAACGCGTCGAGCACCAGGGCCACGAATCGCCGCCAGGTCTCCGGTGCATCAGCCTGCGTTGCCTGGCCCACCGCGGCGCTCGCGATCAGCAGCACAAGCAGGTCCTCGCCGACGAAGTCGGCGCGGAGCTTCCCGGCCTCCTTGGCACGCTCAACGAGCCTGACGACCTGGGCGTTGGCTGTCGCGCGCAGCTCCTCGATGCGCTCATCGGAGGCCAGAGTCATCGAGAGCAGGTCGCTGAGCCCCCGGTCCGCCGCCTGCAGCTCGCAGATCCGCTGGACGTACATGACGAAGCCCGCCCACGGATCGCTGGCCGCGGCGGCATCGGCGGCCGCCTCCGCGTACTGGGTCACCTTGTCGATGAGCGCGGCGGCCACCAGCTGCTCGCGTGCCGGGAACCGGCGGTAGAGCGTCGCGATGCCGACGCCGGCCCGCTGAGCGATCTCCTCGAGGGGCGCTTCGAGCCCGTGCTCAGCGAATACGTCGCGTGCGGCCGCTACGATCGCAGCTCTGTTGCGCTCGGCATCAGCGCGGAGGCGTCGCGGCTCCGCGACCGAAACGCAGTCTTCCTCGGCACCGCAGCCATAGCCCTCGTCAGGGAGCCGCCGCGCCGTCATCGATCTATCGTAGGTCATCTGGAGGGCGTCCTCCGGAAGGCTGCTAGGGTTAGGTTTCCGGAGGATGCCCTCCACATATGCGCAGCTCAATGAAGGGGATCAGCAGCGTGGAACCCACCCCCGAGACGTGGATCGGCGCCCTACGTCACTCCCATGACGCGTTGCGCGCCAACGTAGAACCACTAGCGGAAGACAACCTGCGGCAGCGGTCCTACTGCAGCGACTGGTCGATCGCACAGGTGCTGAGCCACCTCGGCTCCGGGGCCGAGATCTTCGGCCTGTTCCTCGAGGCCGGGCTGAACGGCGTCGAGCCGCCAGGTCCCGACGCCTTCCCGCCCATCTGGCAGGCATGGAACGAACGGAGCCCGCAGGCCCAGGCGACCGACGCGCTCGCCACCGACGACGCCTTGGTCATGCGGCTTGAGTCGCTTACTCCCGATGAGCGCGACAGGATCAGGCTGCCGCTGTTCGGGATGGACCTGGACGTGACCGGCCTGACCAAGCTCCGGCTGGGCGAGCATGCCGTCCACAGCTGGGACGTCGCCGTCGCACTCGACCCGGCTGCGACGGTCGCGGCCGAGGCGGTGAACCTGCTGACAGACGGGCTCGGGCCGCTGATTGGACGCGCTGGCAAGCCGGCCGCCAGCCCGCAGACCGTTCACGTCCGCACAACCAATCCAGACCGCGACTTCGTGCTCGACACGGGCGAACCCGTGCGACTCGAGGAGGCGCCAGCTTCCAGCGATGGGCCGCGGCTAACGCTGCCCGCTGAGGCATGGCTGAGGCTTGTATACGGCAGGCTTGATCCGGACCACACGCCGCAGGTCGAGGTCGTTGGCGTCGATCTGGACGACCTGCGCCAGGTCTTTCCTGGATTCTGACCGGGCACGCAGCAGCGCTCCGCGGCCAGAAAGGACGCACAGTGCATCTCCCTATCAAGGCGCGCGACCTGCCGGGCCGCATCGCGACGGGTGGTTACGTCTTGCATACCGGATTGGAGAAGTGGCACGGCGACCCCACCAGGGCCGAGGCGCTGCACCGCGTGGCGGCCAGCGCGTTTCCGGTGCTCAAGAACATCCCGCCTGAGCGGTTCTTGCGCATGCTCGCCGGCGGCGAGATCGCCGTCGGATCCGCGCTGCTTATGCCCGCGATCCCCGGCGCCTTGGCCGGCGCGGCGCTAACCGGCTTCTCCGGCGCGCTGCTCGCCATGTACGCGCGCACGCCCGCACTGCGTAAGCCAGGCAGCATCTGGCCCAGTCAGGCGGGAACCGCGGTGAGCAAGGATGTCTGGATGCTCGGCATCGGACTCGGACTAATCGCCGGTGGCCTGGTCGATCGCTGGAATGGCGGTATCGGTGCCTGATTCGCCGAGCCCTCAGCACTTCATCCGCCCTGAGGGAAGCCCTCCGGTCAACGGCTACAGTCACGCGGTCGCGTTCAGCGGGCCGATGGTCGTGGTTTCTGGCCAGCTGCCCGTTGATGCGCAAGGCCGGCTCGTCGGGCAGGACGATCCGGCGGCGCAGATAACCCAGGTGTTCGAGAATCTCGGCACCGCCCTCGCCGCCGCAGGCGCCACGATGGAACACGTGGTGAAGCTCACGGTCTTCCTGACCGACCTTGGTGATCTCGCCGAGTTCCGCCGCATCCGCGACCAGTACCTCAGCACGCAGCGACCGCCAGCGAGCTCGGTCATCCAGGTCAGCGCGCTGCTCAATCCGGCGTTCCGGGTCGAGATCGAGGCCCTCGCGGCAACCTGAGCCGGGGGCTTGCACGAAACGCCGTTACGGTAGACCGCGTGAGTCTGGACGGCCGGCTGCTCGTAGACGCGCACGTCCACGTGGCCAGGTTGCGCACGCTCTCTGAGGACTGGCAGGCCTGGGCGCGTACGTTCGGCGCTACTACGCCGCTGCGCGACCTGTTCGACGGGAATGGCGTTCCCGACCCGGCTGCGATCGATGAGCATTTCGCCAGCCAGGGCGCCGATCACGTGCTGTTGTTTACCGAGCACAGCCCCAAGGTCACCGGCATCCAGCCGATCGAGGACGTCCTCCCCGTGGTACGGCAGAACCCGCGGAGGTTCCGTCCCGTCGCCAATCTGAACCCGCACCTGCATTACCCGGTGGCAGCCGAACTGGCCAGGCAGGTCGAGCTGGGGGCGATCGCGGTGAAGATTCATCCCGTGCACGGCGGCTTCGAGGCCCGCGACCGCATGCTCTATCCCGCCTACGCGTGGGCTGAGCAGCGCCGCCTGCCGGTGATCGTGCACTGCGGGACGTCAACGTTCGCCGGCTCGGTCAACTCTTACGCGGATCCGATCCTGCTCGACGAGGTGTTCAGGGACTTCCCCGACCTCGTCGTCGTGCTGGCCCACGGTGGCCGCGGCTGGTGGTATGACCAGGCAGCCTTCCTGGCGCTGATGAAGCCGAACGTGTGGCTCGAGGTATCCGGGTTGCCGCCGCAGCGCCTGGCCAGCTACTACGGCAGCGCATTGCCGCGCCTCGCCGACAAGATGATCTTCGGCACTGACTGGCCGGGCGTGCCGAGCGTCCAGCAGAACGCCCGGGTCCTGGAGAAGACCCTGCTCGACGCCGGATGCAGCGAGGACCAGGTCACCGCCGCCCTCGGCGGCAACGCAGTGAACGTGTTCCAGCTCAATTCCTGACCGGCGGGTCCGATGACCTCGTGCCTGAAGTGCCCAGTCCTGCGGTGCACACTATGGTCATGCAAGCCGAAATCGTCGTTATCGGGGCCGGTGCACTCGGTCTGAGCACGGCGCTGCACTGTGCGATCGCCGGCAGGTCGGTCATCGTGGTGGAACGCGACACCGCTGGCTCGCAGGCCTCTGGCCGCGCCGCCGGACTGTTCAAGTCCGTCCAAGCCGACGAGCTGAGGACCAGGCTTGCCCGACGCAGCATCGAGCTGGCGCTCAGCTTCGGCGACTGGGCCGGCCTCCCGCTCGACGTGACGAGATCAGGTAGCTACCTGGTGGCGAGAACCGGAGCGCACCGCGACTACCTGCGCACCGAGGCGAGTCAGTCCAGACGCTGGGGCGTCGACCTACGCGAGGCCAGCGCCAGCGAGGTCGCGGACGGCGTCTCTTATTACCAGCGATCGCAGAGCACCGAATTCGCGCTGTGGTGCCCGGAGGATGTCTACATTGCCGAGCCCATTGACCTGGTCAGCGCCTATGCCGCAGCGGCCAGGATGCGCGGCGTCGAGGTGCTCGAGCACGAGTCCGTCACCGCGATCACGATGACCGGTCGGAAGGTTTCCGGCGTGCAGACCTCGCGTCGGTCGATCAGCACCCCAATCGTCGTAGACGCGGCAGGGGCCTGGACCAGGCAAGTCGCAGAGCTCGCCGGAACCAAGGTGGCGCTGGCGCCAGTGCGGCACCAGTTGCTGATCACCGAGCCCGAAACGATCGCACCGTCGGATCCGATCGTGCGCGTCGTCGACGCGGCCGTCTACCTGCGACCCGCGCGCGGCGGCCTGATGGTGGGCGGCTTCGAGAAGGCGCCGCTCGCATTCGATGTGGTCTCACCTCCGGTCGACATGCCACTCGACCGCGACGTGCTCGACGGGCTGGCCGGGCAGGTCAGCAGCGAAGCACCCGCGGCACTCAGCCCGGTCGCCGAACATCGCGGCGGCATGTTCACGATGAGCCCGGACGGGCGCTTCGTTCTCGGACCCGTCCCTGACGTGCCCGGACTGTGGGTGGCCAGCGGCTGCAATGGCTCAGGGTTTTCGTCCTCCCCGGCCCTCGGCGAGGAACTGGCCGCGCAGATCACCGGAACGTCACCCGAATTGGCCGCGCTCTCGCCGGCGAGATTCGGGGCACTCAGTGACAGTGTTCTCAGTGACAAAGCCTTGATATCCAAAGGAGTCTGGCAATACGAGCACTACTACGATCCGCAGGAGGCCACGTGACATCCGGTCGTCTGGACCCGGTCAGGATCACGGCGATGGCCGGCGTCGTGGCCGCCGTGGTGGCAGTGGGAGCGGCGTCGACCGGATGCTCGGTCGTGAAGAAGTTCGACAAGATCCGGCATACGGTGGCGAACAATCGCACCACCATCAAGGCGTTCACCGACGGCCTGAAGAGTTCCGCGGCCGTGCCCTTCCAGGCCACCTATGTCACAACGGGCGGCTCGCCGACTACCGTCACCTATGCCGTCCAGCCGCCAAAGAACAGTTCCTTCGCCGAGACCGGCGCAGGGACCAGCACGACGAAGCTGATCAGCAATTCCTCCGGCCAGTACTCGTGCTCACGGCCCTCAGCCGGCGCGCGGTGGTCGTGCGAGAAGCTCGGCACGGCCAGCGCGATCGCGCAAAGGCAGCTCTTCTCGATCTATACGCCCGACCACTGGGTCACGTTCTTGCACGTGATCGCGTTCGGCGCCGGCCTGGCCGGCGACAAGGTGACCACGTCGTCGAAGACCGTCAATGGCTTCGCGATGCATTGCGTGGACCTATTCGTCAAGAAGGAAGGCACGAGCACGATCTGCACGACGAAGCAGAACGTCCTCGGCTACGTCAAGGTTGCCTCGCAGTCGACCACGTTCCAGATCAAGAGCTACACGTCGTCGCCGCCGGCGTCGGCGTTCCGGCTGCCGCCTGGGGCGAAGATCACGAAGCAGTAGTCACTGCGCATCGAGCTGACGCTGCGCCTCTGAGAGAACGGCGACCACGTCTCGCCCGAAGGCCGCATCGCAGTCATGCCGCTGCCGCCCGGCGCTGGCGTTGGCCGCGAGCTCGGTCAGCGCCAGCCGCAGCGCGCCAACCGGATCGGCCGTCGGGCCCGGGGCGCGCGACCGGCCGCCCTCGCCCCACAGCCACAGTTCCATACCGTCGCTCACCTCGGGCGCGTTCAGCGTCACCGTGACCACGCTCGACGCACCGCCCTCGTGATGCAGGATCAGGTGCGCGACGTCGCCAGGGCCGGCGTCGGCGGTGACGGCACCTACCGGTCCGAGGCTTGCCCACAGCAGCGACACCAAGTGCGGGCCGAGATCCCAGAGTCCGCCCTTCTGGCGGCGCCACGGGGTGTTGAACGGGCTGTCCTCTGCCATCGCCGAGCCGAGCCAGACGGCCTGACCGCCGGTCCACCGATCCCCTGCCGCCGAAGCCAGCCATGCTCGCACGTCCAGCTGAAACCGGCCGGTGAAGAACACGACCGAAGCCACCCCGGCTTGCGCAATGGCCTCGACCAGCGCATCCGCGGCGTCCAGCGTGGTCGCGACCGGCTTCTCCAGCAGCAGATGCCGTCCGGCCGCCGCGGCCCGGCCGGCAAGACCGGCTTGCACGTCGGGCGGCATTGAGAACGCGACCGCATCGACTTCGGCAAGCAGCTCTTCGAATGCGCGGAACCGGACGCAGTGGTGACTCTCGGCCAGCGCGGCGGCTGCCTGCGCATTCCTGCCCCAGACGCCGGCCAGGGTGATCCCGGCGGTGGACGAGAGCGCCGGGGCGTGCACGATCCTGGCCCAATGTCCTGTTCCCGCTAGCCCTACCCTCATCCCTGGCTCACCGCGATCGCCCGCACAGGAAACGAGGCCATCGCGCTAACCGGCGCCGGCACCGCCGTGAGCCTGGCGCCGTCCGGCACCGACTGCAGATTGGTCAGGTGCTCGATGATGGGAATGCCCGCCCCGAGCAAACCCTGGTGCGCGGGCCGCGCGGGGTCGCCGGGATTGTCGATGTTCAGCGAGTCAATGCCAACGACGGCGACGCGAGCGTCGATCAGGGCTGCCACCGCGTCCGCGGTCAGATGGGGGCAGTTCTGCTGCGTGTACTCAGGCGTCCCCCAATGACGCGACCAGCCGGTATGGATCAGCACCGCCCGGCCAGAGAACCGGCCAGCGTCGCCAAGCCGGTCGCTGCCGATTGACGTCACGCCGTCGGCATGCACCACCGTGACAGGAACGTCAGCGATCCGTTCGAGCGGCAGGCCGGCGATATCGGCCAGATCGGCGTGGTAATGAAAGGGCGAGTCGATATACGTGCCGGTGTTCCCGACCAGGGTCAGCGCCTCGATCTCAAACGAGATGCCGGGAGCCAGCCGCGCTGCCGTCTCCCCGCGCGTGACCACGGTCCGCAACTCGGGCGGCGGCAGACCCGGGTAGGTGAACGTGCCAATCGGATGCGAGAGGTCAATGATCAACGATGACCTCGTCGAAGGCGCCAGCGAAGGCCTCCGCGATCTGGCCAAGCTCTGCCTCGGTGATCACGAACGGCGGGGAAATCTGCAGGGCGATACCGCGCAGCAGCCTGGTAATGACGCCGCGGTCCCTGACGGCTTTAACCAGTCGCTGCCCGATGCCCGGGTCGGCGCTGCGGTAGTCCTCGGCGATCTCGACTGCGGCGAGCAGGCCGGTCCCCGACCTAACCGCACTGACGCCGGGATGGTCGGCGAGCGGCGCGACCTTCTTCGCGAGCACCGGCTCGAGTGCGGCGACGCGCTGCACCAGCTGCTCGCGTTCGATCAGGTCCAGATTGGCCAGCGCGACTGCGGCGGCGGCGGGATGCCCTGAGTAGGTGTAGCCGTGCCTGAATACCTCTTTCGAGCCCAGCTTCCAGAACGGCTCGGCCACCTTTGGCCCGGAAATGACCGCGCCAATCGGCAGGTAGCCAGAGCTGAGGCCCTTCGCGCTGGTAATCAGGTCGGGATCGAGCTCAAACCGCTCGCTGGCGAACCAGGTGCCCACCCTGCCGTATCCGGTGACCACCTCGTCGGCGACGAAAAGCACGTCGTGCCGCCGGCAGATCTCGCGCACGGCCCGCAGGTATCCCTCGGGCGGCGGATAGACACCGCCCGCCCCGATGACGGGCTCGCAGAAGAAGGCCGCGACTTTGTCGTCGCCGACCATCTCGATCGTCTTCTCCAGCGCGGCCGGTTCATCCCACGGCACCTGCTCGACCTGCCCCACCAGCGGAGCGAATGCCTCGGTGAGCAGCGGGATACCGCCTAGCGAGGTGCCATAGGCGTTCATCCCGTGGTAGGCGTGCGACCTGGAGATGATGACCTGGCGGTTCGGCTGGCCGACCGCGCGCCAGTACGCCCTTGACAGCTTCCCGGCGGTGTCGACCGCGTCCGAGCCGCCACCGGGCGTCAGAAAGACCTTCGCGTCGGGCATCGGCGCAAGGTCCGCGACGCGGCGGCAGAGGGCTTCCACCGGCGGGTTTGTGAAGTACTCGAAGGTCTGGAAGCCCGCGATCTGCCGCATCTGCGCCGCGGCTGCCTCGGCGAGTTCCGCGCGGCCGTAGCCGACGTTGCAGTACCAGAGGCTGGCCAGCGCGTCCAGGTACGCCCGGCCATAGGCGTCGTAGACCGTCGAGCCTTCGCCTCCGACAATGCTGATCGCGTTACCTTGCAGCGCGGCCATATTCGCGAACGGATTCCAGAAGGCGCTCTTGTGCGCCGGTTCAATGTGGCCCATGGTTTCGATCATGACAGACAGCCCCATCATGGAGCGCAAGGGACCGCTGGACGGCGTGCGCGTGCTTGACCTGACATCGGTGGTGATGGGCCCGCTGGCCACGCAGATACTCGGCGACCTGGGCGCCGATGTGATCACTGTGGAGAGCCGGGACGGCGACATCAACAGAACGATGAGCAGCGGCCCGGTCCGCGGGCTGTCCGGCGTGTCGCTGAACCTGCTGCGGAACAAGCGCAACGTGCAGATCGACCTGTCCCGCCCGGAGGGGCGAGCAGTTGCGCTGCGGATCGCTTCCGGGTGCGACGTGCTCGTCACCAACTTGCGGCCGTCTTCGGTCCGCAGGGCCGGACTGGACTACGCCGCCGTCGCGGCGGTCAAGCCCGACATTGTCTACTGCCAGGCGACCGGCTTCGCCTCGGACTCGCCAGAGGCGGACAAGCCAGCCTTCGACGACATCATCCAGGCCGCGAGCGGAGTCCCTGACCTGATGCGGCTTGCCGGGCTGCCGCCCGCGCTGGTGCCGATGCTGCTTGCCGACAAGGTCTGCGGCCTTGTCGTCGCCTACGCGATCATCGCTGCCCTGTTTCACAGGGAGCGCACCGGCCAGGGCCAGCGCGTCGAGATTCCGATGCTCGCCACGATGCGGGCGTTCACGCTGGTCGAACACGGCGGCTCGGCGATACCGCAGCCGCCTCGCGGACCAGCCGGTTACCCGCGCATCCTGACCCCGTTGCGGGCGACCGTAGCCACCGCCGACGGCTGGATCGCCTTGCAGCCCCATCGGGACGAGCAATGGAACGCTCTCGTTCTCGCGGCCGGCTTCGACGATCTGGCTGGCGATCCGCGGCTGGCTGTCAGGAGCCTGTGGCGCGAGCCAGGGTTCGGCTACGCAACGCTCAGCCGCGTGCTGGCGACGAGGACAACTTCGCAGTGGCTGGAGTTCTGCGCTGAACACGGCATCCCCGCCGCTGAAGCCGCCGGGATCGATGACATCATTGCCGACCTGCCGGAGGCGGAGCATCCGGACGCCGGAGCGTTCAAGCTGATCCCGCCGCCGGTCAGGTTCTCAGCCACGCCACCGAGCGTCCGCCGGCCAGCGCCGCTGCCCGGCCAGCACACTCGCGAGGTACTCACCGAGGCTGGCTTCAGCGACGCGGAGATCAACGCCCTGTCCGAATCTGGCGCTATTCGTTCGCCAGGCTAACGTTTTCCTTGTGGCTGAAACGTTGTGCCTATTACCACGGTGACCAAAGCCGAGCGCGCGATGTCGTTTGGCGCGATCGCGACCGACTACAACCGGCTGAGGCCAAGTCCCCCGCAAGAAGCCGTCCGCTGGCTGCTGCCTGCCACGTGCGACATTGCCGTCGATCTCGCGGCCGGAACGGGCCTGTTCACGCGAGCACTGGCCACCGAGGTGAACGACGTGGTCGCGGTCGAGCCCGATACCAGGATGGCGTCCGTGCTGCGTGCTCGCTCCCCCGGCGCGCATGTGGTCTCTGGCCGCGGTGAGGCCATTCCATTGCGGTCAGGTGCCACCGACGCCGTGCTGATCTCGTCGGCATGGCACTGGATGGATCCGGAGTTGGCCGTTCCCGAGATCGTGCGGGTGTTGCGGCCCGGTGGCCGGTTCGGCGTGATCTGGACCAGCAGGGACCGAGCGGTCGACTGGATCGCCGAGCTGGACCGATTGCGCGAGACGGTCGCGGCGAGCGAGTACCGGCGCAGGCGTCGCGAGGTGAACCTGCCAGCCGATGCCTTCGAGAACGTGCAGGACGCGTCGTTCACCTTCACTAAGTCGATGACGGTCGACGTTCTTGTCGCGATGCTCGGCACGTACAGCGGGCTGATCACAGCGAGCCCGGCCGAGCGCGCGAGCGCGCTCGGCCGGGCCAGGGCAGCGCTGACCGACAATTTCGGCGACGTCAACGCGATCGACGTCCCGATGCGATCGGTGTGCTGGCGCGCCGACAGTGCTAGTTAGACACGGTTTTAGTTAGACACGGGCGCTAGGGCATCGTGGCCAGGAACGCGCTGACCAGCGTATTGAACAGCTCTGGCTGATCGAGGTTGCAGGTGTGGCCAGCGTCGGGGATCACGACTAGTTCGGCCTTCTGGACCTTCGCGGTCACGTAGTCGGCCGCGCCGAGGAACGGTTTGTCATCTGCGCCAACGACGACCAGCACGGGCACGTCGACGGACGGCAGCGCGTCGATCACCCTTCCGTCCTGCTGGGTCAGCATGCCGCGGGCGGCGCGGGCGAGGCCGAGCTCTCCGTCGCGCTCGTAGCGCGCCGCGGTCGCGAGTGAGCGATCGTTCCATTTCTGACGTGCTTCATCGTTCCGGAACCCTGGCCCTGTGTCACAGAGCACCAAGGCGGCGACCCGCTCCGGGTGCTCCAGCCAGAACGCCAGCGACAAGTACCCGCCGAGCGACAGCCCGCCAAGGATCGCACGCTCGGCCCCGCACGCGTCGAGCAGCGCGCCCATGTCGCCCAGGCACGCGGCCTGCGTGTACTTAGCCTGATCATCGGGCGAATCGCTGTGGCCGTGGCCGCGCATGTCCCACCGAAGAACCGAGCGATCAGCTGAGAGGGCCGCCACATTCGGCGCCCACATCTGCGCCGACGACCCGAAGCCGTGCGTGAGGAGTAGGGGCAGCTTGCGGGAATCGGCATCACCGTGCATGTCGTAGCTGATGCGAACGCCGTCGCGGTTCAGATCGGTCACAGTGTCTCCTCAGTCACCACGGAGGTCAATCAACACGGGGTCAGTCATTACGGGGGCCAGTCAATAAGGAAGTCAGCCGGTACGCACGTCGCGGAACGGGATGCCGACGCTCACGTCGGGTTCGCGTGGGAGCCCGAGTATCCGCTCAGCGATGATCGAGCGCTGGATCTCGTCGGTCCCGCCCGCGATCGAGATCGCCGGCACCGAAACGCTGATCTCGGTGATCGTTCCGCCGAGCAGTGACTCCGGCCCCGCGAGCAACCCCGCCGTCCCGGCGATCATCGAATGCACCCGGGCGGCCTGCTTGGCGATCTTGCTGCTCGCCAGCTTGCCGAGCGAGCCCTCTGGCCCCGGCCGCTGGCCGGCCGCTCTGGCCGCCGCGGCACGTTCGGCCATCCACCGCGCCGACCAGCTCAGCTCGATCAACTTCGCGATCTCCTGGCGCACGACCCGGTCGCGCGACCTGCCGAGTGCCTGCGCCTGGGCGATGACCAGGTCCGGCCTTCCCGCTCGCTGCGGATACCACTTATGCGACTCAGCAATCGCAGTGCGCTCTGCGATCGCCTCACGCCAGGCCCGGCCACTGACATCGCTAGGCAACGGCGGGAACGACGCCAGCCTGCGCTCATGCGCGAGAGTTGCCCGTGCGACCAGCCACCCGCCGCCAGGCTCACCAATGACGTGGTCGGCCGGCACCAGCGCATCGTCGAAGAACACCTCGTTGAACGAGCTGTGCCCGTTCATCTGGCGCAGCGGCCTGACCGTGACACCTGGCTGGCGCATGGGCAGCACGAACGCGGTAATGCCCTGATGCTTGGGCACGTCCCAGTCCGTCCGTGCGAGCAGCAGCCCGAAGTCCGCCGTCGCCGCGCCGGTCGACCAGACCTTCTGGCCGCTCAACCGCCAGGAGCCACCGTCGCGCACGGCCCTGGACTGCAGGCCCGCCAAGTCCGAGCCGGCGCCCGGCTCGCTGAACAGCTGGCACCAGGTGATCTCCCCTTTGACCGTCGGCCGGATATAACGCTCATTGAGCTCGTCGCTGCCGTATTCAATGAGAATCGGCGCGACCAGCATCATGCCGACACCCTCCGGCGTCTCCGGTACGACGGCGCGCCTCATCTCCTCGGCGACAACCCCGCCGAGCGCCCCCGACAGCCCGCGACCGCACCATTGAGTTGGCCACGTCGGACACGCCCAGCCAGAATCGGCGAGCCGGTAGCGCCACTCGCGCAAGGACAGCTCAGGGTCCCAATGATCCGCGATCCACTGCTTTACGTCAGCGCGGACGGAGTCCGCGCTGAGGCTGCCCGCCGGCTCGCTCACTTGCTCTCGAACTTCGGCGACCGGCGCTCGGCGGCGGCCTTTACGCCCTCGGCAAAGTCGGCGGTCGGCCAGAGCTTCTGCTGCTCAGCCAGCTCCCGGTCCGTCGCAGCTTTGATCCGGTCCGCGAGCCCGTCTCGCATCGTAGCCCTGATCGCGCGGACCGCGAGCGGCGCCGCCGACGCAATCTCCGCGGCCAGATCGTGCGCGGTGGGCCGCAGTTCCTCAGCGTCGACCAATCGGTCGGCTAGGCCAATGAGTTGGGCATCCTCACCATTGATCCGCTTGCCGGTGTACAGGAGTTCAGTCGCGCGCTGCTGACCGACGATGGCCGGGAGCGTGACGGTCAGCCCGAAGCCATGGTGCAGCCCGATCATGGCGAAGTTTGCGCTGAACCTCGACTGGGGGCTGGCGACGCGGAAGTCGGCAGCACAGGCCAGACCAAGCCCGCCACCAACGGCGGCCCCCTGCACGGCCGCCACCACAGGAAGCGGCGCCTCAAACAGCCGGAGCGCTTGCTGATAAAGCTCGCCAGCGCCACCACCGCTGTTTACCCTGCCCGCGGCGGACCGGCCGGTGAAGTCCGCGCCCGCGCAGAAGTTCTTGCCGGCTGACGCCAGCACGATGGCTCGGGCGCCCTTGGCCTCAAGCCACCGATAGCACTCCGCAAGCGAGCGAATCAGCTCGGCGTCGAAGAAGTTGTTGGGCGGGCGGTTGATCTCCGCGGTGCCAACGAAGCTCGAGACCGAGGCAGTTACGTCACCAAACGTCACTGTTTCCACAGTGAACATCATCCAGTGCGGCGATGAGTCAGCGGAAGTCGCGTTGGCCGGCAAGACACGACATCCTGGTGCCCCGAACCTCCCCCATCTCCTAGTCAATGGCGAGAGGAATGAGCAATGAAATGGTCAAACGCGCGGACCGCGATCGTGTCGTGCGGCGTCGCAGCGGTGACGGCGTTCGGCGTTGCGGCAGGACCCGCCCTCGCGGGCAGCAGGGCGCCGAGTGCAACGCCCACCCCGGTGGTCCTCTCAGGAACCAATAAACTCGCAGTCCCCAATGGCCTGAGAACCATTGCACGGCTCGGCCTTCCTAAAGGCAGCTGGGTCGTGTTCGCCAAGGCCGACATATCCGCCGTGGGCGGCGGCCCGGTTCAGGTGCACTGCACCCTGAAGGCGGGCAGCAGCTCCGATCACACCGATCCGCAACTTGAGGACGGGACCGGTGCGTTCGACGAGAACATCGCGCTGAACGTCGCCCACAAGTTCGCCAATGCCGGCGCGGCGCTGCTGTCGTGCGACAACTCGGGTGCCAACGTCGACGTGATCTCGATCAAGATGACCGCGATCAAGGCAGGCAAGCTCAGCATCGTCTCGTTTCAGCTGGTCTAACAGTTCACCGACACGCGTAAGTCGGGAGTTCAGGACGACCCGAGCCGGTGCGCGAGCAACGCTGCCTCAGCTGCGAGGTGATCCGCCGCTTCAGCCTGATCAGGGGCCGCCTGACTCGCGATGGCGGCCGTTTGCTCGGCGAGCTTGTCGACCAGCACGGCGAGATCGCGAAGTGGCTCAGAGGGCTCACGGATATCGATCTTGGAGAAAGGAAAGGCAACGGTCACGCGCGGGTTGCCGGTGCTCACCATCCGCCGGTCCGCCTTGCCATCGGCGTTGCCCTTGCCTCTTGCGACGTTGGCTTTGGGGACAGTGCCTTTAGGGACAGTGCCTTTGGGGACAGTGCTCCTGGCGCTGCCATTGGTTCGCTGTGCTGACGTCGGGTTGGTGTTCATAGCGCCAGCTTCGCGACTGGCCCGGCGCGCAGCCAGGGGCGGACGTCCTGTCTCGAGCGGGTCGTCTTTCCTCAGTCAGCGGAAAGCATGTCAGCGGAAGTCGCGGCTTCGGGCGGCCGCGACCACTCGGAGCTTGCGCAGGTTAGTTGCTAGCAGGCTGACCGAGCCGTCGATCCGTTCAACCCTGCCCGACACCAGCATCGCGCTGGCATCGACGCCGATCTTGCGGTGCCGCTGCCACACGTCTGGCGGGCAGATCACGTTCGCCATCCCGGTCTCATCCTCCAGCGACAAGAAGACCACACCGCGAGCGGTTCCCGGCTGCTGCCGGTGCGTGACCAGGCCGCCGACGGTCACCATCGTCCCGTTCTTCGCTGCCCGCAGATCGGCTGCCGGGGTGACGCCGCGCTCGGCGAGCCCGTCACGGATGTGCTCGATCGGATGCGTCGCTCCGTAGGTCCCCGTCGCCCACATGTCGGCGAACGTCACCTCGGCCGGCGTCATCGGCGTCAGTTGCGGCGCCTTCATGCCGATGGTTGTGCCGGGCAGGTGGTCGCTGCTTATCGAGGCGGCCGCGCCAGCGGCCCACAGCGCCTCGCGCCGCTCGAGCCCGAAGCACCCGAACGCCCCGGCGGTCGCCAGGGCCTCGAACGCGGGCAACGCCACCTTGTTGCGCCTCGCGAAGTCCTCAAGATCCGCGTATGGCTGACCGGCCACGATGGCGGCCGCCGCGTCCTTGCCGAGGTTGCGCACCTCGGACAGGCCGACCCTGATGGCTGGCTGATCCGGGACGGGTTTCCCACCGGACGGGACTCGCTTCGCGGACCGCGCCGACGGGCGCGTCTGGTTATGGGAAGGAATTGACTCAAGCACTGCGAGAACGCCGCTGGCGTTGACATCGACGCTGCGGACTTCGACGCCGTGCCTGCGCACGTCGCTGATCAGGCTGGCGGGCGAGTAGAACCCCATTGGCTGGGCGCGGAGCAGCGCCGCGGTGAACGCCGCCGGGTAGTAGCACTTCAGCCAGGCGCTGGCGTAGACGAGGTACGCGAAGCTGATCGCGTGCGACTCGGGGAAGCCGTAGCTGGAGAACGCGAGGATCTTCTCGTAGATGTCCTCCGCCACATCGAGGGTTATCCCGCGCTCGGCCATGCCACTGATCAAACGAGCGCGAAGCTCCTCGATCCGCTCGGGCGCGCGCTTGGAACTCATCGCCTGGCGCAGCCGGTCGGCTTCGGCCGGGCTGAAGCCGGCGCAGTCGATCGCGATCTGCATCATCTGTTCCTGGAACAGCGGCACCCCCAGCGTCTTGCCGAGCGCCTGGTGCATCGAGGGGTGCGGCAGGTAAGGCGGCTCGTCTCCCCGTCGGCGGCGCATGTACGGGTGCACCGACCCGCCCTGAATCGGGCCGGGCCTGATCAGCGCGACCTCCACCACCAGGTCGTAGAACTCCCTCGGCCGCAGCCGCGGCAACGTCGCCATCTGGGCCCGCGACTCGACCTGGAACACCCCGACCGTGTCGGCTTCGCACAACATGTCGTAGACCCCGGCGTCCTCCTGCGGGATCGAGTGCAGGTCCCACCGGATCCCGTGGTGCTCGGCGACCAGTTCGAAGCAGTCCCGCAGCGCGGTCAGCATGCCGAGCCCGAGCAGATCGAATTTGACCAGTCCTGCGTATGCGCAGTCGTCCTTGTCCCACTGCAGCACCGAGCGGTTCGGCATCCGGGCCCACTCAACCGGGCACACCTCGCCGACCGGCCGGTCACAGATCACCATCCCGCCGGAGTGGATGCCCAGGTGCCTGGGGAGCTTCTGCATGCGTTCGGCCAGGGCGACGACCGGATCGGGGACGCCGGCATCGGGCGGAACCGGCTGTCCCGCCGCGTAGGAGCGCGGACCAACCTGCTTGGACCAGGCGTTCTGCTGCTCGGGCGAGTACCCGAACGCGCGGCCGGCATCCCTGATCGCCATCCGCGGCCGGTACGCGATCACGTTGGCGACCTGCGCGGCCTTGCCACGGCCGTAGGCGCCGTAGACGTACTGGATGACGTCCTCGCGACGCTGGTGCTCGATGTCCAGGTCAATGTCGGGCGGACCGTCCCTGCCCGTTGACAGGAACCGTTCGAACAACAATCCATGCTGAACGGGATCGACGCTCGTAATGCCAAGCGCATAGCAAACCGCCGAATTGGCGGCCGAACCCCGTCCCTGACAGAGAATGCGCCTCTTATCGCAGAACTCGACGATGTCGTTCACGATCAGGAAGTAGCCGGCGAAGCCAAGCTGATCGATGACATCGAGCTCATGCTTGATCTGCAGGTAAGCGCCCGGAACCCGCTCGGCATCTGGCGGGCCGTAACGCTCGGGCGCCTTGCGTTCCACCAGGGTGCGGAGCCAGCTCATCTCGGTGTGATGCGGCGGAATCGGAAAGTCGGGCAGCTTCGGCGCGATCACCTTGAAGTCGAACGCGCACTCCTTAGCGAGTTCAACGGTCCGCTCTAGCACCCCTGGGTAGCGGCGCAGCCGGTGCGCCATCTCCGCCCCCGTCCTGATGTACGCGGTGCCCGCCGCGGCCAGCCAGCCGTCCATGTCGTCCAGGCTGCTGCGCGCCCTGATCGCCGCAAGCGCCTGCGCCAGCTTCGCGTCGGCGGGCGAGGCGTGATGGACGTTGTTCGAGGCGACCACGTCGAGGCGTTCTTGTCTGGCCAGCTCGAACAGCGCGTCATTCCGCTCGTCATCACCCGGCTGATCATTGTTGATCAGCTCGACCATGACGTTGTCGCGGCCGAACATCTCGGTCAGCGCCCGCAGTTCCGCAGCCGGGCCGTTTCCATCGGCCAGCGCGGACGGCACTGTGCCCTTGCGGCAGCCGGTGAGGATCACCCAGTGCCCGTCGTGTGCATCGGCCAGTTCCGCCAGGTCATAGACCGGCCGCCCTTTCTCACCGCCCGCCAGGTGCGCCGCGCTAATCACCCGGCAGAGCCGCCCGTAGCCCTCCGGATCACGCGCCAGGACGAGCAGATGCCGTCCCACCGGATCAGGAACCCCGGCGCGCGGAGTCCCCATGGGCCACCGTTCTCCCGCTAGCCAAGGAACCGACAGCTCAACGCTCGCCAACCGGCGCGGCGGCGGACCCTCCTCCGGTGGCGAGCTCTCGTCTGGTGGCGAGCTCTCGTCTGGTGGCAGACCCTCGTCCGGTGGTTCCGCATCGAAGTGCGCACCGGCTCGCCAGCCGCTCGCCGGTCCCGCGCCGGGCTCTCGTGCGGCCGCGACGGCCGAGGTGATCACTGGCGGGATATCCAGGCTGAGTTCTGCGCCGAACACGGTCGCAACATTGCTGCCGACCCCCTCCTCGCTCTCCCGGAAGCGAGCGGCGCTCTGCGCGAACTGCGGCACCCCGTACATGCCGTCGTGATCGGTAATCGCGATCGCGGTCAGGCCGCATTCGGCCGCTTCGGCGATCAGCTCACCGGGAGTCGACGCGCCGTCCAGGAAGCTGTACGCCGAATGGCAGTGCAGTTCCGCCCACGGGACCGGTTTCCCGGTCGCCACCCGACGCCGTGGACCTGATCCGGCGACGCCCCCGCCCCCGGCCGACTCCGAGCCCGCCACCGGCAACTGGGTGACCGGTCGCACCGCTCGTGCCGCGAGATCGTCCCGGTCCTCGTTCTCCCCCTCGCCTTGCCGCCACGACAGTCGCCGCTCGAACTCTCGCCACGGAACCGGCGGGTTATTCCAGCCCATTGAGTCTCCTACGCAGCATGACTGTCGGGCTCGATGTAATAGGTGCGCCCGGACGGGGTTACCCAGGCGAAGGTGCCCGGAGTTGGCTGGACGAGCTCCCATCCGAAGAGCTGCTTGATTTGGTGGTGGAACCTGCACAACCCGCCAAGGTTGCACGAGCAGGTCTTGCCGCCCTTGTCGAAGGGCACCGAGTGATCCAGGTCGCACCGCCAGACCGGCTGCCGACAGGTCGGGAACCGGCAAGTCACATCCCGCGCGGTGACGAATTCCCGCAGCCGCGGCGGAGGCTGGTACCTCGGACTGGCCTGCGTGTGCGCGCACCCGCCCGCTTCCGTGTCTACGACAGCCTGCAACCTGGCTTTCTCGGCCGCCTTGACAGCCGCACGGAGGGTCCGTCGCATGATGGGCGGCAGAGCCTTGCTCACTGCGGAACTCAGGCGCTCGGGAGAGATCGTCACCGTGACTCTCTTCACCAGGCTGGCCTGGCCGTCGGCACCGACACGATCACTGACGACGCGCGGAACCCGCGATACCGCCACGGCCCGCCCGAGTTGATCGGTCACGATGACCCGCCATTGCACGTTCGCATCACAGGCGGCCACGTCCGCGAGGTACCTGGCCTGCTCCGCGGTGATCGGGCCAATCCGGCTCAGCCGTCCAGGCTCGCCCGAGTCCCCGATCAGCGTGGTCCACGGCGCCCACAAGTCCAGCTGGCCGCCTTCAGCAGGACGGAGGTTCTCCATGGCGGCCGGCCCAGGTGGCACCTGCGCCGGGACTTCGGGCAGCGCAGGCAGAGGCTTCGAACTGATTCCTAGGTCCGGATCGTCCTCCTCAGGCGGATCATCGATCAGCCACAGTGCCTCATCAGGTGGTGGATCGGGATCCGAGCTCTCCGGTTCTGGCGGGTCGGGCGGCCTGCCCATTCCGGCTAGGTCACGTTCATCGGTATCCCGGTGATCAGGCGGTCTTCCAGCTCCGGGCGGATCGGGGTCGCCTGCACCCTGATGGTCAGGCGGCCTCCCGGCTCCGGGCTGGCCGCCGGGGCGGTCCGTGCCAGGGGGTCGCGGACTGCGCCGGCCGTTGGAGGCGGGCGGGCCGTCCGCGGATGGGTCACCCGGCCGGGGACGGGCCGGCTTCTCCGCAGACGGTCCACTCGCCGGCTCGTCGGGCCGATCATCGGGAGGCTCATCGGGTGGTGTGGAATCTGGCGGCCCGTCGGCGGTGGGCGGCTCGTCGGGTGGTGTGGAATCTGGCGGTCCGTCGGCGGCGGGCGGGATGTAAGGCAGAGTGCCGAGCAACAACCCAAGGAAGACGTAGGCCCGGAGCGCGTCGATGCCGCCGCCCGCTCCGGACGCCTGCATGGCCTTCGCCAAGGCGGTGATCCTGGCCATCGCCGCGGCCGCGCGAATGCTCGACAAGTTATAACCAGACAGCGACGCAGTCCCGTCGTCATCTGGGTACAGGTTGACCCGCGCTCGCCGCTCGGCTTCCTTGCGGCGCTTTTCTGCTCCCTTCGGGTCTGCGGCGATAACCGCGCGGCGCAGGGCGGCTCGTAGTTGCGCGGTGGTCTTGTCTCCCGCCGTCGGGAGCAACTTGGCCTCGACGGCCCGGGCGGTCTCCTCGTCCAGCGCCGCGGTCGCATCCACGATCAGCCGTGCTCGCGCGAGATCGATCTGTCCAGCTCGGAGCGCGGCGAACGTCGCGGGCAGCCGCCACGTCAGTGTCACGGCCAGGTCACTCCACCAGGACGCTGACGCCTGCGACATCGTCAGGCCCAGCGACACCTGCGCACACGCCTCTTCGGGAAGCCGCGCCGGACGGCCCTGCTCATCGATGCCGATCTTGTCATCGGCGGCTGCGGATCTCGAGGCGAGCTGGGCTACGGCCGCGAGCTCCCCCGCCTGAGCCCAGGACGCTAGTCGCCGATACGACGCAGCCACTCCGGCGAGGGCACCGTCCTCTAGGTCATCAACAGAACCAGTGGCCAACCACCCGGCCAGATCAGGTCCGGTCGGCAGCGACTCAGCGATTCGCCCGGCGACCGTCGGGAGCGGGACAATCCTGGAGCGGCCTTCGTCAATGGCCGCAAGGATCTCGGCGAACTCGGCCTCAACCGGATCGACGTCGCTTTCCTCAGTCGTCTCGGGAGCGGCGCTGGCGGCATCGGCTGGGGCGGAAGCGGTCGAGGCCGAAGGCGAGTCCGAGTCCGCGTCAGAGGGAGGGGTGGCGTCCGCTGGGCTGTCCTGGTCGTCCGGGCTTGCCGGGCTGGTCTGGGCCGCCTGGGTGGCTGGGGCCGGCAAGACGACTGGGCGGAGGGGACGCTTCCAAGGGGCGGGCTCGGTCAGCGCGGTCATGAGCGCTTCGGTGTCGAGCTCCCATGACCACGACAGGCCCTGTCGCGGCAGTAGTTCGGTCTGGAGTTGCTCGGCCGGATCGGCGGGACCGAGGACTGAGTCAGGCGTTGCGTCTCCATCGCTCGCCGGCTGCTGGCGGGCTGGCGTCTGGTCGTCCGCTTCCGGCATCGTCTCCTCCTAACCGCTTCTTAGTCGCTCGGCGCCTGGGTCTGGTTCTCCCTTCTGATCCTTGATCCGTCTTCGACCATCGTAGCGAGTACCACTGACAATTAAGCGACGTGATCGAACTTCTTTTCGATCACACGTGCAGTGGTATCCGGGCAGAACTGGCCCTGGGCTGGGCCCGGTCGGCCCCGGTAGGCTCATGATGACCACCTGGGCCATGCGCGAGGGAGAAATAAGGACGATGAAATACCAGGTTCTGAACCCGTCCACTGGCCAGGTGGAGCAGGAGTACCCGACGGCCACGGACGCGGAGATCAGCGAGATCCTGGACCGGGCGGGGCGCGGCTATCCGGCGTGGCGGCGGACAGCCATGGCCGAGCGCACCGAGATCCTGCGCCGGGTGGCCCAGATCTACGAGGACCGGTCCGCCGAACTGGGCGCGATCATCACCCGCGAGATGGGCAAGACCACAGCCGAGGCCAATGGTGAGCTTGAGTTCACCGTCGCCATCTACCGCTACTACGCCGACAACGGGCCCGACCTGCTCAAGGACGAGCCGTTGCAGTCGAACACGCCGGGCACGGCCTGGGTCCGCAAGTCCCCGATCGGGGCGCTGCTGGGCATCATGCCGTGGAACTACCCGTATTACCAGGTCGCCCGCTTTGCCGCCCCGAACCTGATGATCGGCAACACGATCGTCCTCAAGCACGCACCGCAGTGCCCCGAGTCGGCCCTGGCCATGCAGCAGATCTTCCGCGAGGCCGGACTGCCTGCCGATGCCTACATCAACGTGTTCGCCAGCAACGAGCAGGTGGCCGAGATGATCGCCGACCCGCGGATCGCTGGCGTGTCGGTGACCGGCAGCGAGCGGGCCGGCTCCGCGGTGGCCGCTACGGCTGGCCAGCATCTGAAGAAGGTCGTGCTGGAGTTGGGCGGCTCGGACCCGTTCATCGTGCTTGACGGCGCCGATCTGCCCAGCGTGGCCAAGGCCGCTGCAGCCGCCCGGATGGAGAACGGCGGCCAGGCTTGCAACGCGTCCAAGCGGATGATCGTGACTGACGAGGTGTACGACGACTTCATGTCCGAGTTCACCGCAGCGATGTCTGGCTATGCGACGGGCGACCCCACCGACCCGGCAACGGCCTACGGTCCGCTGTCGTCAGAGCAGGCCGCCCGCAACCTGATGGAGCAGATCGACGACGCCGTAAGCAAGGGCGCGACGGTGCACCTCGGCGGGCACCGGCTAAACAGGCCCGGCGCGTTCGTCGAGGCCACGGTGCTGTCCGGCGTGACCCCTCCGATGCGGGCCTATCGCGAGGAACTGTTCGGGCCTGCCGCGGTGGTCTACAAGGTGTCGAGCGCCGACGAGGCCGTCGAGCTGGCCAACAGCAGCTCCTACGGGCTGGGCGGCGCGGTGTTCTCCAGCGACGAGGCGCTGGCCATGGACGTGGCAGACCGGCTGGATGTCGGGATGGTCTGGATCAACCAGCCCGAGGGCGGCGGCCCGGAACTGCCCTTCGGCGGGACGAAGCGCTCCGGAGTCGGCCGGGAGCTCGGCCCCCTTGGCATCGACGAGTTCGTGAATAAGAAGCTGATCCACACCACACCCGACCCCGACTAGACCGCCGACGTTGCCGCGTCGTTGCCGGGTAGGCGTGATCGTGAGCAGCGGGTGTGCGCGCCGAGTGCTAGCTGCCTGAAACTGGCTGTCCGGGCGGCAATGCTGGCGCGCCGATGTCGAGGAGTTCCTCGACGAACCCGCCGATCTGTCGCGCGGGGTCGACGAGGTGCACCTCGAGAATCCAGTGACACTGCTGGCCCGTACGGTCCCGGCGCCGCATGGGGGTGCGGTTGCCGGGGGCGATGTAGGACTCGATGTCATCGCCGGCAATCTTCTCGTGCGGGAACTGCCCGACTAGATGCCCGGCAATGGGGCCGCCGTACTCCCACCCGGCCTGACCGGCCAACTCCACAACGGCGAAGTACAACTGCTCGCCGGTGACGTCGGGATGGGCGCGGAAGAAATTTCGCCCCGCTTGCCAGACTCCTGGCAGGGCGTCACAAAGCGCGTGCTTGACCGGGTCATCGCCGATGACGTAAGTCCGGCCGAAGTCGGCCTCCCACTTCTCGAAGACCGGCCCGAAGTCGCAGAACACGATGTCGTCGGCCGCGATCATCCGGTCTGGCGGGTTCTGACGATAGGGCTGCAGGGTGTTCGGGCCAGCGCGAACGATCCTCTTGTGCCAGTGCCGTTCCACCCCGAACAAGTCAGCGGCGAGGTCACGGATCGCGTCGCTAGCTGCACGCTCGCTAACCCCTGCCCTGATAAGTGCACGCTCGTTAACCTCCTCGAACAACTCGACGGCCTTGGCCTGCGCATCCAGCAGCCGCGCTATCCGCGCATTCTCATCGAAGACGACCTCGCCCATAGCCCGACGGTAGCCCGGCCCCGCGGATCAGGCGATCCGCGCACTCGTCTACCTATTTGCGAACCGGCCGGGAAGCCATAATTGACCCAGGCTTGCGCGGAATTGCCGTCAATCCCCTGGTCCCCGCCGCCGCGGTCGGCCAGCTTGGCCAGACTGTCTGGTCCGGAGCCACGGCGAACCTCGCGAACCGGCGATCCGTTCCTGATCAACTGCCTCGGCACGAGGAGGGCGACTGTGCGGAGATCGAAGCGGACGAGCGAGAGCGGAGACCCGTGGCAGGCGCCTGATCCGGCGCTCGCGCTGGCGTTGCAGCAGATGAACTGGTTTGCCAGGCACCGCAACCGGGCGCGGCTGACGTACCAGGTGAACGAGATCCTGATCCTGCTGACGACCGCGACCACAACGGTCATGGCCGCGCTCAAGGTCAGCGCCTCGGCGACCGCCATTCTCGCCGCGAGCACCGTCGTGCTCGCTGGTCTGTACAAGGTGCTCGACTCGCACGAGAACTGGCTCGCGTTCGCGGGCGCGTGGGCCGAACTGCAGGCCCTCGTCAACGACTACCGGTTGCTGCCGGCCGCTGAGCGAGACGAGGAGGCTCGGCGCACGCTCATCGCAAGAGTCAACGACATCAACACGGCAGAGACCGGCCGGTGGGTCGCCCGCCGGCACAGCCTGGCGGCGGGCAGCTAGCAATCCGATGGGCATGCTCCGCGCCTTCGAGCCGATCTGGCTGCTCGCCGCCATCGGCTATGCGGCGCGCCGGTGGGGGCTGCTCGGCGATAAGGCACTGACCGTCCTGGCCTGGTTCGTCTTTCACCTCGCGATGCCCGCGGCCCTGTACGTCAGGCTGGCGCACACGTCGCTGACCGGCTTCGACGGCCGGGAGCTCGGAGCCTTCACCGCAAGCCTCGTTGTCACGATCGCCGCCGGCTGGTATTGCGCAGCGCGGTTCTTCCATCGCAAGCACGGGGAGCGCGCGATCTGGGGCATGGCCAGCGGGTACGGCAACGCGGCCAATCTCGGCATCCCGCTCGCGATGCAGGTGATCGGCAACATCTCGTTCCTGGTCGAGGTGCTGTTGCTGCAGACGCTGATCGTCTCGCCGATCATCCTCGCGGCGCTCGACCGGCAGGCCGCCGGCGGCGGTGAGCTGCGAGTTCGGCGGCTCGCGACGTTGCCGCTGCGGAACCCGGTCATCCTCGGCTCCACCCTCGGGATCGCGGCCTCGGCCGCCGGGTTCCACGCGGCATCGGTGGTTCAGACGCCGTTGAAGATGCTGGCCACAACGGCAGTTCCTGCCGCACTCATCGCACTAGGCGCCTCGCTCTGCCGGCCCGAGAAAACCACTGACGTCTCGCGCGCCGAGATCTCGGTGATCACCGTGCTGAAGCTCATCGCCCAGCCTGCCCTGGCCTGCGCGGCCGGCTTGGCGTTGCAGCTATCACAGCCAGAACTCCTGGCGGTCGTCGTCTGCGCCGCACTGCCGACGGCGCAGAACACGTTCGTCTTCGCACGCCAGTACAACATCGGCGAGGCACTGGCCAGCCGCGCGGTGATCGTCACGACAACGCTGTCACTGGCGACTATCGCAGCCGCCGCGGCACTGCTCGGCCACTGATCGTCGTGCCGTCAAATTTTGCGGGCATTAACAAGGACGCTCCGCCAACCCGCCCTCACGAGCCCGGCGTCACCAGGCCGGATTCGTAGGCCAGCACGACGGCCTGCGCCCGGTCGCGGAGATCGAGTTTGCCGAGGATCCTGCCGACGTGCGTCTTCGTGGTCTGCTCGGCGATCACGAGCGTCTCGCTGATCTCGGCGTTGGACAGGCCGCGAGCGATCAGCCGCAGCACCTCGGTCTCGCGCGGCGTCAGGACCGCCAGGCTCACCGGAACCCGTGGCGCAGCCCGGCCCTGGCTCGCGAACTCGGCGATCAACCGCCTGGTGACCGACGGGGCGAGCAGCGCGTCGCCAGCGGCGACAACCCTGACGGCGTGGACTAGTTCAGCGGCGGGCGCATCCTTCAGCAGGAACCCGCTCGCACCCGCGCCAAGCGCCTCGTAGACGTAGTCATCGAGGTCGAACGTGGTCAGCATGAGCACGTGCGGCCGCTCGGTGTCTCTCGGAGCGCGCCCGTCGGACAAGCCGCCGCGCGGCCGCTCGTCAGCGGCTGGACCCGCCGGGCCCAGAATCTGTCTGGTCGCCTCGAGGCCGTCCATGACCGGCATCCGCACGTCCATCAGGACGACATCCGGCCGCAGCTGGCTTGCCTGCCGGACTGCTTCGGCGCCGTCGGCAGCCTGACCGACCACCTGCAGGCCGTCCTGTGCGTTGAGCACCGCCGCGAAACCCTCCCTGACCATGGCCTGGTCGTCGGCGATCAGGCATCTCGTGGTCATGCCAACTGCCTCGGCTCAGCCGCGACCGCGAAAGCTGGCTCACCGAAACACCGAGCGGAAGCTGCGCCGCGACAACGAACCCGCCGCCAGGCGCCGAACATGCGGTCAGCTCGCCGCCGAGCAGCGCCACCCTCTCGTGCATGCCAACAAGTCCCTGGCCAGGACATGGCTCTCATCGGCGCGCCGCCGTGTTCGGCCAGGGCCGTTGGCCACCCGCAACCAGAGCGCCGATTCGTCGCGATCGACCTCGACCGTGACGGCCGCTCCTGGCGCATGCCGGCTGGCGTTGGACAGCGACTCCTGCACGATCCGGTACACGCACACGCCGACCGATGCAGGTATGCCGCTCATGCCAGCCGCCGTGGACCGGTCGGCCGGCTTCGACAGGTTGATCGGGGCGGACAGGTCAGTCGCCGTGGACACCTCAGCCGGCGCGGCAAGTTCGGCGGGCAGGGAAAGGGCGACGGCCATGCCCGCGAGCCGGGCCGACGCGACCAGCGCCTGCAGATCGGGCACCTGCGGCTGCGGCGCCCGCCCGGCTGGGCCGTCATCGTGAAGGACGCCGAGGAGCCGCCGCATATCGGTCAGAGCCTCCCGCGCCGCACCGCTCAGCGCCAGAAACTCGGCCCGCGCAGGCTCATCGACCTCACTGAGCCGGTACGGCGCGGTCTCGGCGCGCACCGCGATCAGCGACATGTGATGAGCGACCACGTCATGCAACTCCCGGGCGATCCTGGTGCGCTCGGTGAGCACAGCACGGCGCGCCTGCTCCAGCTCGGTGAGCTCGGCCTGCTCAGCGAGGTCACGCTGAGCGCGACGCCGCGAGCTCAGGGCGTCGACCGCGATAGCGGCCGCCGCGAACGCGATCGTGGCGGCAACGCGACCCATGTCGGCGTTCGGGCCGCCGAACCAAAGCCACACCGGCAGCACCGCCGGGATGCCAGACAGGAGGCTCAGCCCGCCAAAAAGTCCGGACAGGGCAGCCGGGACGAGCAAGACGGACAGAAGTCCGACCGTTCCGTAGGCCAGTCTGCGACGCCATTTGCCGCGCCAGACCGGAGGCGGATCCGGTGTGGTGGCCACCTGTACGAGCCCGGCGCGCAGCGCCCGCCCGCCGGCCGCAACGCGCGGGTTCGCCCAATCCAACGCGCTCTTCAGCGCCTCAATGGCGGTCCGCCTCATGACCTCAGCGTAGGCGGAACAACGCTCGCGATCGTCCCTCTGCGGTCGTCATACCGAGGTATGACTGGCCAAGGTATGACCGGCCAACGGCGTGACGAGCCTTAGCGCGCGGTGCGAAGGCCGCGCGGGATCGGGACGTCGCGATCGTCAGGGACCCCGCCGAACGCGAGGTGATGGGCGCCCGGCACGCTGATCAGCAGCCCGGAGCCATTGTCGGCCGCGCGGACGGTAAGCGCGCCGCCTGCGGCGGCGCGCCAGGCACCGGGCCCCGCTGGCACTAGCTTCCGAGGAGAAGCGAGACCGATAGTGATTTCAGCCCCTGAACCATTGCCCTGGGTGTTCGCATAGACCGTCAGCTCTTCGTTCAAGAAAAGGCCAGATGGCAGGCCAGGGTCTGATCCTGCCGCCGAACCCGAGGCTGCTCGCACGAAGGTGTCCTCGAGGCCCGCCGACAGCCCCCAGCCTGCCGTGAGCAGATCGCCCTGCCTGGTGAACGTTCCGCCGGACGCCGTGCCGATGCCGTGCCAGCGCCCGTCGGTGCCGAGGCAGAATGCCTGCTCCGCGTCTTGATCTGGTGCGACAATCTGGCCGTCGCGGGCCTGGAACTCCACGTACAGATCGAGCGCAGGAGCATGCCAGAGACCGGCGACCTGCGCGGCTGCGCTCCTTGCCGCCTCGAGCGGCGCCGGTATGCCGATCGCCGCCGCGTAATGCGCGCGGACGTCGGTTCCGGTCACCAGAGCGTTCGCGGCAGCCGCGGCGATGTAGGAGGCGTACTTGTCGTTCCTGTTCGCGAGCACGCTGACTCCGGTCGCCAAGCCCGGCAGGTAGATCACAGCCGTCCGGTAGCCGGCCCAAGACCCCGAGTGCCACCAGGCAGCCTCGCCCGCTACGTCGATCGCCGCGAGGCCGAGCCCGTACCCGCTCCAGTCGGCACCGAGCACCTGGCCGGCAAACAGGCCGTCCCTGATCTGGGTGCCGAGCACGGCCCCTGATGCCATGAAGCGGTGCCAGGCGGCTAGGTCAGCGAGGCTTGTCACGCAGCCGCCGTCACCCACCGCGGTCTCGGTGACGTCGTAGCGGCGGAAGGTCGTCTGGCCGTCCTTGCCCGTTGCGGCCTCGTAACCGCCCGCGAGATGCGGCACGAGCACGCCGACGTCGTCGCGGAAGCGCGTCGCGGTCATGCCGAGCGGCCCGAACACGCGCTCGCTGGCGAACTGGGCCAGGCTCGCTCCCGTGATGCGCCGCACCAGCGCCGCGGCTAGCAGGTAACCGGTGTTGGAGTAGCAGAACGCCGTCCCTGGCGGAAAGTCGGTGTCGCGCAGGCCGGTAATCACGTCCATCGCCCGGGCTTCGCTGATGCCGAGGACGGGAACGCCGGTCGCCTCGCAGAGCGAGAGGTAATCGCGCAGGCCGGCCGAGTGGGTCAGGCATTGCCGCAGGGTCACGGGCTGTCCCAGGGCGAGTTCTGGCAGCTTGACCCTGATGTCCTCGTCCAGGTCGATCGAGCCGTCGTCTACCAAGAGAAGCATGCAAGCCGAGGTGAGGTGCTTGCTCATCGAGGCGATGTCGAAGACGGTGCGCTCGGTGACCGGCACGTCGTGCTCGGGGATGGCGCATCCGGCGGTCGCCACCGTGATGAGCTCGCCCGCGGAATAGATCCCGACCGCGAAGCCTGGTTCGTCGCCGCTGGCGAGCGAGCTGACGAGGTCCTGGAGTTCGGTAGGCAGGGCACTGCGCCCCGGCGTGATTCCGGCAGCCATGGCCGCCAACGTATCGTGAAGAGCACATACCGGCGTGCGCTTGGCGGTACGGCCATCGACGACATCATCAGCCACGGCCCTGACCCTGGGCGACGAGGACCATGGCCGCGACGCCTCATCGTCGCCGCGATCGCGGTCGCGGTGCTGGCTGCCCTGATCGTGCAGCATCTGCCCTCGTCCAGCGAGCACCCGCAGCACCGGCACCGCGCGGGCGGCAGCATCGTGGCAGGCTCGCCGCTGGTGGTCCGGCCGGCGCGACCAGACGGCATCCCCGGGCCGACGGCCAAGTGGACGGCCAGCCTGCGGTTGCCGGTCAGCGGTTCTCGGCCTGCTTGGCTTTATCCCGCAACGGGGCGGATGACCACGATCGGCGGGCTCCCGGCTGTCAGTTCTGGTTACATCTTTACCAGGATCGAGGGCGGCTGGGCGGTGCAGGCCGACGCTGGTGCAGCGCCGGGCTGCGCGGGTTGCGAGGCACGGCCACTGCCGGTCTACTTTCTTGCCGATAACGCCGGGTCGGTACGCATCGTCGGGCTGGCTGACGGGGTCGCTCCGGCGGCCGATCCTCGAGCGATCTGGCTGACAACGTTCCCGAACTCGCAGCGAAGCGGTGATCCGGGCGCCGTCGGGTACGCACAGGAGTACTCGGTGGCGGGCAAGGCGCTTGGCCCGCGCGTCAGGCTGCCCGGCGGCCACCTGGTCGACACCGCGACCAGCCGAGGCTTGCTACTGTCCGAGGTCACTGCGCACGGCTCGGCACCGGCCTATGAACTGTGGAACCCGATGACCCGGGACGTAACCAGGAAATTCAGCGGCGTGATCGCAGCAAGCGCTACGCAGATCGCATGGACGCCGCCGTGCGCAGCCCGGTGCCTGGTGCGCGTGCTCGACGTGCGGACAGGCAAGACGACGCAGATCGCGCTCGCCACGGGAGGTTCGGCAGCCAGGGGCGTTTTCAGCCCTGACGGGAGCATGCTGGCGCTAGCGGTGAGCATCGGCAACGGCGGCGACGGCGGCGCAACGGCCATGCAGCTCGAGGTGGCTTCGGTTCCCGGCGGACGGCTGGCGGCCGTGCCTGGCACCTGGGCCAGCAGTGATGCGCTGAGCGGGTTCGGCTGGCCGGCAGGCGATGACAGCCTGGTCGCCGAGCTGAGCTTCGTGACCAAGGTGCAGGTGGTGTCCTGGCATCCAGGATCGTCCCAGCTTGCCGCGGTGGTGGTCTCGCCGCGGCAGAAGCCGAACAAAGTGGTGGTCGGATGAGAGTCGGCTAGTTCATCAGTCGTAGCTGGCCTCGATCAGCCAGCGGCCATCCTGCACGATCGCGAGCCAGGCGCAGCCGTCAGCGGTGACCAGCTGGAACCTGGCCTTCCTGCAGGCGTGCTCGGGATCCCACCAGCGCTCGGTGACCGGCCACGGTCCGGTCCACGCGGTGACGGCGAGCGAGGGCCCGCCGACGAACGACAACCTGGCCGGTTCGCCGGAGACGTGTCCCCGCCCGGTGACGCTCACCAGCGAACCCGAGCCGTCAGTAACCTTCGCCTGGCGCGGAACCTGATAGACGGTTGCGGGGGCAGGCGGCGGGATCTGTCCTGGCCAGGGCCGGTCAGCGGGTCGGACGGCGGCAGCGGGCTCGTCTCCGAACGGGACAAGCGCCGCCTGGTCAGCCGGGCTGCGACCGCCTGCCAGGACCGGCTGGGTGACCGCGTGATGGCCCAGCATCGCCTGAACCCTGACCGCCGCCCGCGCCACCCGGTCGGTGACGACCGCGTCGCCCCACAGGCCAAGCTGCCTGCCCTGGCTGACGACCACCTGGTCGGGCACCAGCCTGAGCAGGCTGATCCCGCCCGCCTGAATCCCTTCATCGCCGGGTCGCCCATCACCGGGCCGCCCATCACCGAGTCGTGCGGAGCTGCCGCCGTGGCCGCCGGCCGGGTCGCCTGGCCGCCAGCCATCGAGTTGCCAGCGCACCCGCTCGGCCACGGCAAGCTCGGACAGCAGCCCGTCGTGCCGCCACAGCCTGCTGATCTCCTCGCCGTTGTCGCAGCGCACCTGGATCTGGACCCGGACGCAGGCCAGCCCGCTCGCGGCCAGCCGCGCGTGCATCTGGCTGGCCAGGGCCTTGGCGGCGAACACGACACGCTCGGACTGCTCGACCGGCGGGTCGAACTCCATCTGCACGGCCAGGTCCGCCGCTGGCGGGCGCGCGGCCAGCGGCCGCGGATCGAGCCCTCGGGCGAGCCGGTGCGCGAGCAGTCCCTGCGCACCGAACCTGTTGCCCGCCTCGGCCGCGGGAACGGCCGCGAACTCCCCCAGCGTCCTGATCCCGAGCCTGACCAGCAGGTCGGCCAGGTCTGGCTCGCCGAGCACGGTCACCGCACGCGGTGCGAGAAAGGCGGGCGTTCCGCCTGGCGGAACGATCGTGACCGGTGGCTGTTCTCGCTGGCTGTCCCTGGCCGCCAGCAGCGCGGCGAACAGGCCATCGGCGATGCCCACGCCGCAGTCGTAGCCGAGCAGGCTGACCGCGTCGGCGGCCTTCCTGGCCAGTTCCGCCTCGCCTCCGAAGTACCTGGCCGGGCTGCGGGCCCCGAACGCGCACAGCCCAGGCCTCAGCACCTCAATCCGCGGGCAGAACTCCTGTACCACGCCAACCACTTGCTCGAACGCCCGCGCTGCAGGGCCCGGTGCCTGACCTGCCTGTGCTTGACCGACCTGTGCTTGACCGACCTGTGCTTGACCTGCCTGGCGGGTCGCCAGGCCGGGTGGCTGCCAGGCCGGACAGCGCACGGCAAGAATGCGCCTGTCTTCCTTGGCCGGGGCGCTCCTCATGGTGCCCCGGGGGTCATCCGGTGCTCGCCTGCTGTTGCGGGGCGAGATCCAAGGTCGAATCGGTGCCGGGATCGGCGGCCGTGACCGTGCCATCCGGACCTGGCAGCCACAGCCAGCGCGCCTGCGGCCTAGACCAACCGCCGCGTCCGTCCGCGATCACCTGAGCGCGGCGACCGCGCAGTCGGCCATGCCCGGACCCGATTCCTGCCCACTCCCTGGCCGCGATCCGCAGCCTGATCTGCGCTCCATCCCAATCCCCCGCAACCAGCAGAACCGAGCCATGCCGCCGGACCGCCGCCTCGAGCTTGCGTCGCGCCTGGGCAGGCGGCCGGTCGGGCGGACGCAGCACGACCAGGTCACAGCCGTCGAGAAGAGAGATGACCGTCTGCGGCCAGTTCGGGCCGAGGTCGGGAACCAGCAAGAGCCTGGCAGGGTCTAGCCCGGCATCGGCGGCGGCCGCGACGCCGAACTCGGGTATCCCGGCCGCTGCGCACCACGCGCCAGATGCCACGGGCCCGGCGGCCAGGGCCAGGCAGAGCAGATTCCAGCCGCTCGCGGCCACTACCGAGCCTCGGCGCAAGGCCCCGTGCGGCAGCAGGTCGCTCAGCGCGGGCAGGACGGGAAGCAGGTCGGCATCGGACAGCGCGCCGGTACCCGCGCCGATATCTTTGCCCGAGCGGACCGTCCCTTCGGCCACCTCGAGGACCGTGCCAGCCTCGAGGACCGTGCCAGCCTCGAGGACCGTGGCGATCGCGGCTCCCATGGGATCAGTATCGAACAGATATTCGATTCAATCAAGCGCGACGCCGAGTCGTTCACACGCGCTGTCGGCGAAGCTATAAACCAGCACCACCGGGCCATAACGCTCATCGAGAAATGGGACGGCACCAGCTGGCAGCAGGTACCAAGCCCGAACCCGTGAGCGCCAGCGCTCAGGTGGCCCAGGTCGGTTAGAAGCCGCAGGCTTTCGCGACAGCTGCGGCAGCCCCCTCGCGGTTATACGCCGCGGGGATGCCAGGCCGCTCGAAATAGTTCATGTAGACGTCCGCGGCCTGCGTCGCGCTGGTGGCGGCGTTCAGGGCCGGGATGTACTGCGCCCATTGCTGGTTATAGACCAGGATCTGCGCCAGTTGCTTCCGCAGGTCGGCGGCCGGGTTGCCAGTGACGAAGCCCGGTGGCAACGGCGTCCAGCCGATCAGGCCGCCTCCGCCGGTGCCGACGGACTCGGGATTTCCCTTGGACTCCTGGTAGATATTGCCCGCCATGCCAGCCGCTGCCAGGTGGGTGTAGCCATGTGCGCCCAGATATCTGACGATCGTCTCGTAGTTCGCAGGCAGCATCGCAGATGAGCCAGAGCAATTGATCGTCGGATGCGCGGTGGTCTTAGCCTGCTTCGACGACTTGGCCGGCCTGGGCCGCGAGCTAGGCGAAGGGCTTGGTTTCTGGCTGGGGTCCTGACCAGATGCGCTGCCCGATTTTGCTGAACCCTCGCCCAGTTGATGGCCCCGGGAGGTCTTCGACGCTGACGCCGCGCTCGAGGAGGTAGCACCATGCGCCACGGCAGCGACGCGCCCGGCCGCATCAGTCAGGGCGTCTGTGGCGGCGCCTTGTGATGTCGTGGCGGAAATAATGACGCCGGCGACTGCCGCCGCCGGCGCGACGAGCGCCGCCCGCTTGACCAGCTTGTTGAGTTGTCCGGGGGCCGCCTGCCGGCCCCGCCTGGGTGCTGCGTGCCGGCCGGTTCTCTTGATCTTCGCTTTGCCGTGTGTCCTGCCGTCCCTCAAGAGCTCCCTAACGCCGGAACCTCGCCCTGACTACTCGGCAAACCCACCGCCTCTCGCCGGGCCTGACTATGCGTGATCAGACGGCAGCATAGTGGAGTATCACCACGAAGACGGCTATGTTGGCGAAAACAAGGCAATGACTCAGATCACACGCGAAACACCTTGAGTCAGCATGAGTCAGCATGACTCAGCCTAGACAGGCTAAAGCTTTCTTGCCGGGCCGACAGGTACTGAAATGTGGTAAGCGGTACTAAATGGCAGCGATATTGCGCACGATCAATGGCTGATCAGACGGATAGGGGACGCTCTCACCGCTGAGCTGCCTGATGACACCGTCGAGCACGTCGAACGCTTCGCGATAGCCAGGAAGGGCCGGAGCGATATGCCAGTCGACCAGCGCCGTGCGTCGGGTTTCGCCAATCTGAACAGTCAGCTGGCGCAGGGTCGCGTCTGGCACGGGCCGAAACTCAGGCACGTCGGGGAACCCAGCCCGCTCCAGCGCGGCCCACAGCGTGGCTAGCGCCGCCGCGTCGACCTGGCCGGTCCAGGCCCCGCTGCCAGGCTTGCGGGAGAAGTAGTGATCCAGCCTGGCGAATCCGTCCGGCCCGATGACCAGTTCGCTGCGGCCCCACGGATTGGCGGGGTTGTGCTCGTTGCCCACGCTGTAGCTGAGCGTCCAGGCGGGCATGCGCGCATGTTAACCGGTGGCGAACGCCTAGGGTGACATGATGTCCTACACCGCTGATCCACGCGTCGATGCCTATATCGGCGCGCTCCCGGAATGGCAACAGGAGATCTGCCGGGAAGTCAGGGACCTCGTTCACGAGGCCGACCCGGAGGTCACCGAGACGATCAAGCGAACCAGGCAGCCGTACTTCGTTCTCAACGGAAACATCTGCGCGCTTCTCGCCGCCAAGGACCACGTCAACGTGTTCATGTACGACGGCGGCATCGTGCCCGATCCGCAGGGGATCATTACCGCGGGCCATGAGAACAAGACCGCTCGCACAGTCGGCATCCGCCAAGGCGAGCAGATTAACGCGCCGGCGCTGATCGCCATGTTCCGGCAGATCATCGCGAACAACCGGGCTGGTGGCTGGGGCAAGCTCAAGCGGGACCGCGGATCGGGCGCGGAGGTCAGCTGATCAGAAAGACGGGATAACCAGGCGCGATCTCCAGCAGCTTCTCGTCGGCGGCGTCGGCGTTGACACCGTCGAAGAAAACACCGACCTCGAACTTCCAGCGCCGCAGGTAGGCGCGCAGCACGCCTGGCTTGTCGGCGTCGGCTAGCTCGGTGGCGGTGAACTTCTCGACCCTGCGCCCGACCCGCAGTTCGCCACCCCCGGCGGCCCGCAAGTTGCGTACCCACTGGGTCTGGCCACGCGGCGCGACGAGGTACCGGCGGCCGTCATGGGTCAGCACATTGACCGGATTGGATCGCCACTGCCCGCTCGTCCTACCGCGCACGTAGAGCACACGGCTGCCCCAGACGCTGAAGCCGCGCCTGGTCAGCCAGGCCACGGTCGAGTTGAAACTGCGCGTGGTCAGACGGCCTAGCGGCGTGACCGGCATGACATACCTGGTGCCCGGGCCTTGGCTGGTTGACATCACGACTCTCCGACTCCTCATCCGTGAGCACTGCTCTTGATTTAGATCAGTGTGCACTACTGGCTAGCCCGCAGTCAAGAGCAATGCTCTCGTTTCGGAGAAGCGATCTAGCCTGCGCAGCAGCCAGTCGGCGGACGGATGGCGAACACGCCATGTGCCGCGGCCGCATAGAGCACCCGCCCATGCTGGGCCGAACCCAGCAGCTCGTCGGCCTCGAGGTGACCGGCGAAGTGTCCTCGCGCACGGATATGCCCGGTACTCGGGCTGACGCATCCGGCCACTGCGGAGACGTTCTGAACCAAGTAGAGCGAAGGCGCCGCATACGCGGTGGTGGCTCCCATCGCCCACGTGAACAAGCTGTGCCGCGATCCTGCGCTAGGCAGCTTGACGGACCGCAGGTCTTGCTGCCGCAACAACACGGTCTGCCCGAGCATGCCGGTCCTGAACGACACCCAGACACCACCAGGAGCCGCAGTCAGCATCCCGCCGCCGACATTGACGGCAGTGACGCTCTTGGTGTTCATCGCCAGTTTGCGCAGGCTCGCCGTGCCGTACTCGAGGACAGGCGAAAAGCCCCCGCCGGTCCGGTGGCTGGTCGCCACGTACAGGACACGACCAGATGGGCTCAGCGCGATGTCGCCGGCCAGCAGACCCGAGGGCAGCCAGATCGTGCCGATCGTGGCGCCGGTGCGTGCCGCCAGATGCAAGACCGTCCGCCCGAACGAGACCCAGATGGTGCCGTGCGTGCCTGGCGCAAGAGCCGCGAGCCCAGATGCGCCACGCGATGGCCCCAGCGTCATGGTCCGCTCGACGCGCAAGGTCCGCGTGCTGACCCGGTACAGCCTCATCCGCTCGGCGGTCGGCCCGGCAGGCCGGGCGCCGAACACCCAGAGCGACCCGCTGGCCAGTGCGACCGACCGGACCCGGAACGATGGCCCGGTCGTGACCTTCCCTCCGGCAAGGCTCGACCGGCGGAGCTTAAAGGAACCGTGCCCTGATGACGTCAGCGCGAAGTCGGTCTTCGCGCGCGAATCGATGACCTGGCTGACGAGGCTCACCGGCTCGGCCAGGACCAACCTCGCAGGCCACGTCGCGCCAGCTCGCGCCGATCCCCGATCCGCCGTGTAGCCGACCTGTGCGTTTGCCTGGCCGCTGTGCGCCACGCCGCAGGAGGCGGTCGCCATTCCGACCACTGTGGCTGCCAATACCGCCCTGCCAATGCGTGTGCTCCGCATAAAACTCATCCGCCACTCCCCGCCTGGGCCGTTGTCCGGGCACCCCGCCGGACCTTCAATTCCTAAGACGCCGCTGGCCGGCGAATGGCTGCGCTATGCCAACTTCGCGGCCACCCGACCACGGCGCTGCGGACCCGACCCGCTAAGTTGTAATGAAAACGGTTTTCATGTACGTTCGCCGTGAGGCGCGCGGGGCCCTCGGGACGAGACGAGACCGCACCCGCGACGTCCCGCGTCGCGAACCAGCGCGTAGGAGAAGTCGGCATCCGATGGCAGTCATGGGCGTGAACGGCAGCGGGTCGCGCATGACTACTCTGCTGCGCGTCTCCGCAGTGAGCCGCGCACCGGTGTTCACCGCGATATCCCTGCTGACGACCGGCGCTGTTTTGGTCGGCGCGGTTCTAGTCAGCGGATGCAGCACGGCGGGCGCTGAGGCAGCGGCGAACAAGCGAGTCGTTCAGATCACGGCGGCCGAGAACTTCTGGGGCAGCATCGCCAAGCAACTCGGCGGCTCGCACGCCCGGGTGATCAGCATCATCGCGAATCCGAATACCGATCCGCACAGCTATGAACCGACCGCCGCCGATGCCCGCGCTGTCGCGTCCGCGCGGCTGGCTATCGAGAACGGCGTCGGCTACGACCCGTGGATGTCCAGGCTGCTCGCAGCCGACGAGGGCGAGCACATCTCGGTGCTCAATGTGGGCGCGGCGGTTGGCGCGCCGGCGGACGGCAACCCGCACCGCTGGTACAACCCCGCTGATGTGCGCACAGTTATTGCCAAACTGACGGCCGATCTAGGCAAGGCCGATCCACGGGACCGCGGATACTTCGCCAAGCGCGAGGCGAACCTGTTGACGGTCGGACTACGCCGGTACCACTCCCTCATCGCGACGATCAGGCACAGGTACGCCGGGACTCCGGTGGGCGCATCGGAGTCTATCTTCGCGATGCTCGCGCCCGCGCTCGGGCTCCGGCTGATCACGCCCGCATCGTTCCTCAAGGCGATCACCGAGGGCACCGAGGTGTCTGCGGCCGACAAGCAGACCATCGACAATCAGATCGCCAGGCACCAGATCAAGATCTACGTCTACAACAGCCAGAACGTGACGCCTGACGTTAAGGCGCAACTCGCGGCGGCCAGGGCCGCCCACATTCCGGTCGCCAGCATCACCGAGACCATGACACCGCCGACGGGAACCTACCAGGCCTGGCAGATCAGGCAGCTGAGGGGTATAGCAGCTGCCCTCGCCACCGCTGAGGGCCACCACACGTGAGCGGGAGGGGACACTCAATGGTTCAGCCGGGCCCGGCAGTTCGGTTCGAGCACGCGGCCGTTCAGGTCGCTGGCCGGACCATCTGGTCCGACGTCAACCTCACCGTCGACACCGGCGAGTTCATGGCCGTGCTCGGGCCGAACGGCGTCGGCAAGTCGACGCTGATCAAGGCCGCGCTCGGGCTGGTCGGCCTGTCGGCTGGCTCGGTGACGGTTCTTGGCCGCCCCTCGGGCCACTCGGGCAAGGAGGTCGGCTACCTGCCGCAGCGGCGCAACTTCGACTCCGGGCTGCGGGTGCGGGGCATCGACATCGTGAGCCTCGGCGCCGACGGCGAACGGTGGGGTGTTCCCTTGCCATGGGGCGACAGGCTGTTCCCGGCCAGGAATGCGGCCAAGGACAGGGTGCACGAGGTCATCGAGCTGGTCGGCGGCAGCGCGTTCGCCGGCCGGCCGATCGGGAAGATGTCCGGTGGCGAGCAGCAGCGGCTGCTGATCGCTCAAGCGCTGGTCAGGCGCCCGCGCCTGCTGATGCTCGATGAGCCGCTGGACAGCCTTGACCTGCCCAGCCAGGCCTCGGTAGCGGCCCTGATCTCGCGGATCTGCCGCGAGCAGCACGTGACGGTGATGCTGGTCGCCCACGACGTGAATCCGATCCTGCCCTACCTGGACTGCGTGGGCTACATAGCCGCGGGCAGCGCGGTGTGCGGTCCGCCAGAGTCCGTCATCACCTCGCAGACCCTGACCGCGCTGTACCGGACGCCGATTGAAGTGCTGCATGCCTCGGACGGCAGGCTCGTGGTCGTGGGCGAGCCCGAGCCACCGGCCAGGCACGCGGACCGGCATGCCGACGCGCCAGTTCCGTCGTGACTGTTGCCACCGCGGTTAACCCGCATTTCGGCTGGAACATCATCGCCGACGTGCGGCAGCTGCTCGAGTTCGGGTTCATGGTCAACGCGTACCGGGCGGGAACGATCGTCGCGGTAACCGCTGGAGCGCTGGGCTGGTTCATGGTGCTGCGACGTCAGGCTTTTGCCGGGCACACGCTCGCGATTGTGTCGTTTCCCGGCGCGGCCGCGGCGATCCTGGCCGGCATCAGCGCCATAGCTGGCTACTTCGCTGCCGCGATCGGCGCGGCGCTCGTCATCGCCGCGGTGCCGCGCTCGATCGGCGGGCGCCCGAGGAGCAGCGAGTCGGCGATCATCGGTACAGTCCAGGCGTTCGCACTGGCCTCAGGCGCACTGTTTGTGAGCCTGTACGGCGGCTTCCTGAACGGGATCACCGCGTTGCTGTTCGGCTCGTTCCTCGGCATCTCCACCGGGCAGGTACTGGTCCTGCTCGTCGTCGCTGCCGTCGCGCTTGCCGCGCTCGCGTTGATCGCCAGGCCGCTGTTCTTCGCGACCGTCGACCCGGACGTCGCGGCGGCGCGTGGCGTCCCGGTGCGGCTGCTCGGCGCGCTATTCCTGGTGCTGCTCGGCTGCGCGGCCGCGGAGGTCAGCCAGATCACTGGGGCGCTGCTGGTCTTCGCGCTGCTGGTGATGCCGGCGGCGACGGCACAGCAGCTGACCGCGCGACCGATGCTGAGCTTCTGGCTCACGATTGGCCTTGGCCTGCTGACCGCCTGGCTGGGGCTCGCGGCGGCCTACTACTCGGTCTATCCGGTTGGGTTCTTCATCACGACATTCGGCTTCGCCGGCTATGTCCTAGCGGTTGCCGGCCGTTATGCCGCACGGCATGCCTCGCGCCTGGCCAGCCGTCGCCATCAGGTGGTGCCGGCATGAGCGGCGGCCTGGCCGCTCTGCTTGGGCAGCCCTTCCTGCGGTACGCGTTCATCGCTGGCGCGGCGATCGCCGCGGCGTCCGGTCTCGTCGGCTACTTCGTCGTGCTCCGCTCTCAGGTCTTCACCGGTGACGCGCTCAGCCACGTCGCTTTCACCGGGGCGCTCGCTGCGCTGGCCGCCGGCGCTGATCTGCTGGTCGGCCTCTACGGCGCGTGCGTGCTGGTCGCCGTGGCGATGGCAGTGCTCGGCTTCCGCGGCCGCGCCGACGACACGGTGATCGGCAGCGTGTTCGCTTGGATCCTAGGTCTCGGTGCGTTGTTCCTGTCCATCTATACGACCTCGTCGGCAGGCGCTGATGGCACGTCCGGTGTCAACGTGCTGTTCGGCACGATCTTCGGGCTATCGGCGTCGCAGGCGGTGATCGATTCTGTCGTCGCGGTCTGTGTCTGCGCGGCGCTGATCCTGATCGCCAGGCCGCTTCTGTTCGCGAGCGTTGACGGGGCGGTGGCCAGCGCCAGGCGTGTTCCGGTCAGGACGCTCAGCACGGTGTTCCTCGGCCTGGTGGGCGTGACAGCGGCGGCCGCGACCCAGGCAGTGGGCGCGCTCTTGCTGCTCGGCCTGCTCGCCGCGCCCGCCGGGGCGGCGCAGCGGCTGACCGCGCGGCCGTATCGAGGAATGTGGCTGTCTGCGCTCATCGCGATCTGTTCGGTCTGGATTGGCCTGGTCATCGCGTACGCCGCGCCACAGATCCCGCCAAGCTTCGGCATCCTGGCAGTCGCCACCACCAGCTACCTGATTGCGATCGCGTTCACCGCCAATGGCAGGCGTGCCTGACCAGCGGCGCTCCCGATCAAAGGCGATCTTGCACGCCACCAGGCAGCACCTGTCATGCCCGTAGCGCGACCTATCCGAGCGACAGGCCCTGCTCCTCAAGCGCCTCCTGCAGCACCCGCAGCGCCTTGGGTCCCATGCCATGGAGGCGCTTGAGCTTGGCGATCGGCACCCCCGCGAGCTGCCTCAGCTCGGTGTATCCGGCCCCGGTCAGAGCCCTGGTAGCTGGCGCGCCAATACCCTTCGGAAATCCCGTCTCTGTCGTCACCCGGGTCATGCTAACGACCAGCGGCGACAGCACAGGCCGATCACGTTTTGGCCGGCCGCACTGTCCGGCCCGGCTGTCCGACCGCGCTGTCCGACGCCACTGGGATGCTTGGCCAATGGGACTCACGGTCGTCGCGCGCGGCACGACCCTACGCCTCGGCGTGTTCGGCCACGGGCCAGGCGAACCGGTCGCGGCACGTGACTGGTGGCCGCGCACCTGCCTGGTTTTCACCGAATACGGCGCCTGGACCGTGCGATCCAAGCATGGTGGCGGCACAGCGTCAGCGACAGTCATGGTCGCTGGCGCCGGCGGCACCGAGTACGAATGCGGGCATCCCTACGGCGTCGACGACCGCAATCTCTGCCTGATCTTCCCGCCAGGAGTCACGCCCCCATCGGCGGCCTTCGTGCCCGTCTTCGGGCGCATCGCTGCGCTGCGGCGCGACCTGCGCCGGCACTTGTCGGCGCGGCACGAGCACGCGGTCGAGGACACCGCCACCGCCGGCGGCGATGCCGCCGCTGAGCTGGACGCCATCGGCTGGTCTCTGATGCAGGCCGCGGGTTCTCCCGACGCTCCGGCCGCGCCAGGCGCTCGCGACTGCCGGCTGGCCGGGCAGTTGCGCGAGCTGATCGACCGCGAGTACGCCAACCCTGAGCTCGATGCGGTCTCGGCCGGGGCCGCCATCGGGCTGGGCCGGACGAGGATGATCCACGTTTTCCGCGCGGTGACGGGCACCACTCCGCACCGCTACCTGGTGGAGCGGCGGGTCGCGCACGCCGCCGAGATGCTTGCCACAGGCGATGCTCCGGTCACCGACGTGTGCTTCGCCAGCGGCTTTGGTTCGGTGGCCAGATTCCAGGCCGCGTTCAAGCGGGCATGGGGCGTGCCGCCATCGCAATATCGGGAAGCCACGAGAATGACATCCTGTCGCTCAGCCGAAGCGAGGCTCGCCAGCGGCAACGGTCCATGAGCCGCACTTTCCGCGCAGCGCCGCAGGCATCGCGCTGCCTAACATCTCGGACGTGACGGGCAGCTTCTCAGCCTTCCGCCGTGTGTGGCTTGGCGCGACCGCTTCGGCCGCCGGCGACGCCGCAAGCTGGATCGCGCTCGTGGCCCTGGCCTTGGGGACTCCGCACGCCAGTATCGCCGTCCTGGCGATCTGCTACACCGCACCCGTCGCCGTCGGCGGTCTGGCGGCCGGCTGGGCACTCGATCGCTTCGACCGCAGGCGTCTGATGATCATCGATGCGGCGGCGCGCGCCGCCGTGTTCGCGCTGATCCCGATCACTGCCGCGTTCGGCGCCGGGCTCGCGGGCCAGCAGAACGCAATACCACTGCCACTCATCTATTCGGTCGCGGCTGTCTACGGCCTGCTCAAGATGATCAGCCTGGCCGGCTTCCCCGCGCTCATCCCGCAGCTCGTTGATGATGACCAGCTGTCGCGCGCGAACGCGCTAGAAGGCGCCAGCTACGGACTGGCCAGCCTGGCAGGGGCAGGATTCGCCGGCCTCGTGATCGGGGGATTCGGCCGCGACGGGGCGATCGGGCTCGTGGTCGCCGATGCGGTCAGCTACCTCGGCTTCGCGGTGATGCTGCGCACGGTCACGCCGCGCCAGCTTCCGGGGCCAGAAACCGCAAGCACACGGACGAGCCTGGCCGAGGTGATCCGCCTGGTGCTGCGCCGGCCCGTACTCAGAACGATCACGGCAATGTTCGCACTATTCAACATCGGCGAGGGCATGCTGCTGGTGTTCCTGCCACGCCGGTCGGCCGAGATCGGACTCGGTGCGGGGGGCTACGGCTACCTGGTCGCCGCGCTCACCTGTGGCGACCTGGCCGCGGCGGCCCTGCTCGCGCGCCGGGACTGGAGGCGCCCCCTGGTGCCGTCCATCCTGGTCGGCCAGTTCGCTGCGGCAACGATCGTTCTGACGCTGATTGTTCCCAGCGCGGTCAGCACGATCTTGGCAATGACGGCTCTCGGTTTCGTCTCTGCTCCCATGACCGCCTGGGCGCAGACGCTGCGCATGCGCGAGGCGCCGGCGACCATGCACGGCAGGCTGTTCGCGGTGCTCAGAACGGCCATGCAGGCGACGCCGCCGATCGGCGCGGCGGCGGCCGCCGGGCTCAGCCACTTCGGCGCGAGCGCGCTCCTTGGCTGTGTTGCAGCGGTCATGGGCCTGCCGGTACTCGCCGGGGCTGCTGACGTGCTGCGGGTACCGCCACCGGTCCCGCAGGAGCAAGCCTGAACTCAGTCCTGATCGCTGACAGGAACACAGATCCTGACCGAAGCCGGATGCACCTTGATTCGCAGCGTCCTGGATTTCTTTCTGGCACCGCCGTCAAGCTCGTACGGAGCCTTTCTGTTCAGCCTGACCCGGATCTTTCGGCCGCTCGTGACGTGCACGAACGGCGACTTCTCCGGAGTTCCTGCCACCAGCCGCCCGAAGGTCCTCGCCCACTGGCCTGGGCTCTTGGCGGTGACCAGCCCCACCTCCACGACGCCGTCGTCGGGCCGAGCATTGCCGAACACCTCAACGCCGCCGAAGAGCTTGCCCACGTTCCCCACCAGCACGCATGTGAGCCGCCCCTTGTAGTGCCGCTGGCCGTCAACCGTCACGTCTGCCTTCATCCCGCTGGCAGACAGGTTCTTCGTACCGGTGTAGACGTAGGCCAGCCGCCCGAGCCTGCGTTTCATGCGCCGGCTGGCCCCCTTGATCATCAGCGCGTCGAATCCAGTGCCGGCCATAACAGCGAAATGTTCGCCATTCACGGTGCCCGTGTCGAGGTCGCGCCGCACTCCATGCAAGCCCACCCTGACGGCGGCCACGATGTCGGCTGGGATGTTCAGGTTCGTCGCCAGCAGGTTGGCGGTCCCGGCCGGCAGGATCGCCAGGACGGCCTTGGTGCCCGCGACAGCGTCGACACAGCGCTGCACCATGCCATCGCCGCCCCAGACGAAGATGAGATCGGCGCCTTCGGCCATGGCCCTGCGAGCGTACTGCGGTGCCTTCTTGCTCTTGTCGACCTCGAACCACAGCGGTGCGGCAAAACCCTCGCTCGCGAGCACCTCCCGCAATTCGGGCAGGCCTCCTCCCATGCTCTTGCGTGAGTGCGCAACCACGGCGACCGTTGACATCGCATCCTCTCCTTGCTCGCTAGGGCCAAACTGGCCACACAGGTTCCCGCGATAGCCGCTGCCAATCACGGCGGCAATTGTGTGAATCGCGAGATGGCGGGGAGCTTGCGTCCATGACAGCCCGCCGCCAAGCTGACCAGCCAGGCACCCGACGACGTCATGCGATCGCGGCGCGCGCGCCACGCAGCCTGACGCCGCTAGCGCTGGTGACCACCGCGGCGATCGTCTTCACCGTCCTGCTTGTCCTCGTCCGGCTGCGCTGGCAGCCGCTCGAGGCGGTCGATCACGGCGCGGCTGACCGCCTGAACAACCTGATCGCTGGGCACCCGGTCGCCCTGATCGTGATCCGTGATATCACGCTGCTCGGAAGCACGCTTGTCTTGTCCGTGGTCATCGGCGCGGCCTCGCTGCTGGTCGCGCTCCGTCGCCGCTGGCGGCTGGCCACATACCTGGTGGCCACCGGAGCCGGGGCTCTCGTTCTCGACCCTGTGCTGAAGGATCTGGTCGGCAGGCTGCGCCCGGTTGTCGCCCATCCGGTGGCCCACGCGCCAGGCAATAGTTTCCCCAGCGGCCATTCGCTTGGCTCCATGGTTTGCTATGGCGCTTTGTTCCTCGTATTCCTGCCCGCCGCCCACCGGCGATGGCGCATCTGCCTGACGGTCGGGAGCGCGGTACTAGTCGCGATCATCGGGATCAGCCGGATCCTGCTCGGCGTCCACTACATCTCCGACGTCGTTGGCGGCTGGGCGATCGGGATCGCCTGGCTGGGCCTGACCACGTTCGCGTTCGAGCTGACCAGGCGGGCCGCCGGCCGTCCTGCCAGCCATGTCGTCACCGAGGGTCTCGAGCCAGAGGCGAGCACGGACCTGCAGCCCGCCCAGCCCGAACAACGACGTCCCCGGCGCGGCAGGATCGCAGCAGCTCTGCTGGTTGCGTGGGTCCTCATCCTCGGCGCCATCATCGGCATCGGCGAGCTGATCACCAGGGCGGGCAACGGCAACCAGCTCGGCGATCGCACCGTGCCGCGCTGGCTCGCCGCGCACCGGGCGGCGGGCCTGACCCGGTGGAGCCTGATCTTCACGACCCTCGGCGGCACCATCGCGATCTCAGCGGTGGTCGCGCTGACCTGCCTTGTTTTTCTTGGCATAACCAGACGCTGGCGGCCGGTCATCTATCTCGCCACGCTCATGCTCGGCGAGCTGGCGATGTTCGTGACGGCCGCGGCTGTTGTGAAACGGCCGAGGCCACCTGTGACGCATCTGGACAACCGCCTGCCCACATCCGCCTATCCTTCCGGCCACGTCGCGGCGACATGCTGCGTGTACATCGGGCTGGCGATCCTGGTCATCGGACATGCCCGTGGCTGGTGGCGGTGGCTGTTCCTGCTCCCGGCGGTAGCGCTCCCCATCCTGGTCGCCGCCTCGCGCATGTACCGTGGCGAGCACCACCCGACCGACGTGCTGGCCAGCATGCTTTTCGCCGCGCTCTGGGTGCCGGCCGCAACCCTGCTCGTCAGGCCCAATTCAGCTGTTCGGGGACCTGATCAGAGCACATCCTCCGACAGTGCGTCGATGCTCGCCGCCAGGTCGGCGGCCGTCGCCGGCCGTGCCGCCCGATTGGGGTCGATCGCAGAAGCGATCACCTCCCGGACCCCTGGCGGCAGAGTTGCCGAGATTTCCGGGGCGTGCGAGAGTACCCGCCGCATCGCCAGCATGGTGCTATCGGTGGGCAGGTCGCCGTAGAGGCCAGTCCCGGTCAAACCGCGATGCAGAGTCGCACCGAGCGCGAAGATATCGGTCGCCCTGCCGGGCAGCTCGCCGCGGATCACGGCGGGATCCAAATACTCGACCGAGCCCGTGGAACCGAGGCCGGTCATCGTCATGCCCGGTGCCAGCAGCTGACTCAGCCCAAGGTCGCTGAGCTTCGCGTGGCCGTCGTGCAGCAGAACGTTGCCCGGCTTGATGTCATTGTGCGCGATGCCGGCCTCGTGCAGCGCGTGCGCGGCCCTGGCCGCGTCGGCGACCGCCGCCAGCACCTGATTCGGCGGGACCGAACCGATCGCGTCAGCGAGCGATCCCGCAGGCAGGTACTCCATCGAGTAATACAGGTCATCGCCCTGCTGGCCAGCGTCGTAAAGAGTCACCAGGTAGGGCGACCTGACCGCGGCGAAGGCGGCGAGCTCCCTGGTCGCTCGGCGGAAGGTGTCCTGGCTGTTCGAACCGGACAACACCTTGACGGCCACGAATTCGGCGTCGATGTGCAGCCGGTCTGGCCGGTGCGCCAGGTAAAAGACCCCGTGGTTGCCCGCGCCGAGATGCCTGACGAAACGGTAGTCGGCGATGCCGGCCCGACCGGCGGCAAGGCGTGCATCAGTACTGTTCACGGTTGTCTGCTCTCCTGCTGACTGGCGTCCTGCTGGCTGGCGTCCTGCTGGCTGGCGTCCTGCTGGATGCTCTCGTGCTGGCTGCTCTCATGTCCTCTGTCCTGGCCGCCACCGTCCTGGCCGCCACCGTCCCGGCCGCCACTGTCCTGGCCGCTTCTTTCCCGCCCAATCGCCTGCTCAGTGGGCAGATCGAGGGCCTGGACCCAGTAGTCCATGTCATCGCTTGCCTCGCTCGTGCCGGCGACGACAGCCAGGTGCGCGTCGCTGACGCGGCCTTCGGCCGCCGCGGATTCAGGGCCGTCGGTGCCGGTACCGGTGACCGGGGCCACCACGATGCCGCTCGTCGGCTCGCTTCCCGTCCGCACGCGCAGGCCGCGTTTGCGCAGGCTCGCCGCGACGGAGTTGGCGGTCCTGCCCGACGGCGTCAGCACCAGGTCTAGCCCGCTGCCCACCGACAGCTGAGCGGCGACCTGGACGGCGGCGTCGCTGTCAGCTCCCCTGGCGAGCCTGGCGACCGCGGCCCCCGGTTCTGCGGGCAGCGGCCGCAGCAGGTAAACCAGCTGCGTGGCACCGTCCGCCCCGAGAGCCTCCGACTGGCTGTCGCCTGGCCGCAGGACCACCGTTCCCGGGTTGGCCGCCGCGACGAACCCGGGCAACTCGGCGCGGACGTCGTCGCTGAACCTGGACTGAACCTTCGCGGGGACGTCACCCGCCTGCGCGGCCAGGCCCTTCAGCTTGTTCATGGTCCGCGTCATCTGCAGCAGCTCACCGCCAAGGCCCGCGCCAACCTCAAGGCGTCCGGCCGGTCTGTGCGGCACCAGGTGCGATAGCACGAGCTGGCTGTGCGTCCTGCTGGCAGCCAGCCGCGATCCGATGTCTATGAGTGGGCCGGCAGTATCGGGGTCGTCGATGAGCACGACGATCCGGTGCGCGGTCGCCTCCCCGAACGCCGCCCGGTCGGCCTCGGCGATGTCGCGCTCCATGATCCTGTTCGGGTAAATCGCCCTGAGCAGTGGCCCGGCCATCCCCGTGGTCACGACCGCCATGACGACCATGAGCGTGAACAGCGCCTTATTCAGGATGCCGAGCTGCAGGCCCACCGTGAGGATAACGATCTCCGTCAGTCCCCTGGTGTTCATCAGCGCGGCCAGCGCACCAGACTGGCGGCGCTGCACCCCGGTCGCGCGCGCGCCAACGTAGGCGCCGCCGAACTTGCCAACGACCGCCACCAGCATGATCAGTATCAGGTCGACCAGGCCTGACAGTCCGATCCCGCGCAAGTTCACGTTGAGCCCGGCTACCACGAAGAACACCGGCAGCAGCACGAGCACGCTGACCTGCTCGAGTCGTTCCAGGATTGCCTCTCGAAGCGCAGGCACCTCCCTGGGCATGACGATGCCGAAGATGAATGCACCGAAGATGAACTTCACGCCCATCCAGTCGGTGACATAGCTCGACAGCAGCAGCAACGCCAGCACGGCCGCCAGCACGTTCGGGGTAAGCCTGCCCTGGCGTTGGTAGAAGCCGGCCAGCCTGCGCAGGGCTGGCCGAACGAGCCAGATCATCGCAGCCGCATAGACCGGGGCAAGCGCCAGGCGCAACTGGCTGTGCCCGGCGCCGGCGCCTGCCACGGCGATGACGACCGCCAGCAGCGCCCAGGCCAGCACGTCGTCCACCGACGCGGCCGCGAGGGCGAGGCCGCCGACCCTGGTCCTGTGCAAGCCGCGGTCCGACAGGATCCGGGCGAGCACCGGGAACGCGGTGATTGACATCGCTGTCCCGAGGAACAGGATGAACGAGGTCGCATCGTGCGGGTGGTAGCGATGGACGAACCACGCGCCCAGTGCGATGCCAAGCCCTAGCGGAGCGATAATCGACCCGAGCGCGACGCCCGCTGCCACCCGGCCGCGTCCCCTGACCAGCCCGAGGTCTACCTCGTAGCCGACCACGAACATGAAGAACACGAGGCCGAGATCGGCGATGGCGGTCAGCGGCGGTATCAGCGTGGGCGGGAACAGCTTGCCTGTGATCGTGGTGCCCCAGATCGTCGGTCCCAGCAAGATTCCGGCCACGATCTCGCCTAGCACAGGCGGTTGGCCAATCCGCTTGGCCAGCGCGCCGAGCAGCCGCGCGAGCACGATAATCAGCGCTAGGTCGAAAAGCAGCAACTGGACGTCGGCGTCAGTCATCGTCAGATCCCGCCTGCTTCTCCGCCATCGCTGACCCCGGCGTACTCACCGTCACCGGCCGCGATGCGATTCGTAACGGAACCCGCGTCCGCCGAGATCGACCTGGCTGCCGGTCGCCAGCACGATCGGCACCTGGGGTACCAGGGGTTGGTCTGCCGGCTGGGCTGGCAGCAGTACGCGCGTACCGTTCGCGGAGCCGAGGTCGGTGACGAGCACCCGCCAGCCGTCCAGGTGGATCCTGGCGTGCACGCGAGAGACGATCCCCGATTCGTCGGTGATTCGCAGCGGCCTGGCCTTGCCCTGCGCCACCGATGCGTCCAAGCCGGGCTCGCGGCCGATCACGTAGTCGCTGTCAAGTTGGAAGACGGCGCCGTCGTCGAGCAGCAGCACGCCGAGCGGAGGCCGCTCGCCTGGCCTTGGCACGAGCGTCTGCTGATTCATCGAGATCCCGCAGATCGCGCAGAACAGCGCCTCTGGGTCGTCGAAGTGACCGTTCTTGCAGTACACCCCCTGGATGATCGGACCGGCGGAGACATAGCTGCTCGTTCCGGGCGGCATGTCCTTGACCTTGGACAGCGGCTCGCGGGCCGGTGCGTCCATCCCGCTGCCCGAGCCGGCGTCGAGCAGCAGCACCGCCTCAAACGGCTCGCCCTGCGCAGGGTCGAATCCAGATACCGGCTCAGGCGGGGCAGTGACGTCCGGTTCCATGCCCTGCAGGTCGACGGCGCTGCCTTGCTGCGGCCCGGCCAGCGGCGCCTCTTGTGCTGCGCCAGCCTGGTCTGGCGGCGACACGGGACCCGACCACAGTTCGGTGGCCTGCCGCTCCTGCGCCGATGACTCTGGCGTAACCCACGCCTCCGTTGGCGCAAAACTCGCTTGTGGCGGCCTCGAACCAGGTGAGTTCGCGGGTTTGGCGAGGCCGACAGCCGCTCCCGCCTCAGCGCCGGCCCCGCCGCCATTGGCTTGTCCCGCCGCTGGCTCCGCATCGCCGCCCGCATCCTTCGCCGCGGCCGCCGCTGCCTCCTGGGCTGCTGCCTGCTGGGCTGATGCCTGCTGGGCTGCTGCCTGCCGGGCCGCTGCCTCCTGCGCTGCTGCCTCCTGCGCTGCTGCTTGCAGGGCCGCTGCCTCCTGGGCCGCTGCCGCGGCGGCCGCAGCCTTTGCTGCTGACGTGCCTGTGCCCCGGCCGCGCGCCTTAGGGACCTCCATGGCCGACGTCTGCGCGCCAGAAATGTCAGAAGGCGTCATCTGATCGACAGGGACAGCGACGCCCGCCGGCCGCCGGCCTGACTGCCTTCCGGCGGCGGCACGGGCAGTTGCCGATCCGTCGGAGTAGTAACTCAGGCCGCCCGCCCGAACAGTGCCAGCGTCGAGCCGGGAGAACCGGTCGGTGCTGGCAGCCCCGTTATCGCTGGGACTGAGCCCGCCGCGGACTCCGCTGACGGCCGATCGGACCGTTCCGCGCAGCAGCATCTTCGGGTGACCCGCCTCGATCCGGGCGGATCCATCGGCGGTCGTGATGTCCGCCCACGCACCGCCGCTGACGGTGATCGCCAGGCCGGATGCCGATGGACCGAACGCGAGCACCGAAGGGCCGCGGTCCACCCCTTCGAGCACATCCGCTATGGCGTCGGCGAACTGGCGCCCGTCGCCGCCCGCGGCGGCGACCTGCTCAAGGAGGTCGAGCAGGTCGTCTGCAGCCTGGCTGTCCTCCAGGCTGCAGAGCAGGATCAGGTCACCGTGCCTGGCCAGAACGCCGTCCCCGGGAACGGGGAAGAGCCCGGCGGCGTGTTCGCCCGCACCATGACCATCACCTGCGTGCTCGCTCATACCAGTCTCCCGCCGTGAAAGCGCCACCGGATGAACGGAACGCGCATCGGGCCGTTGGCCACGAGCCACACTGCCAGCCAAACCAGGCCGAAATCAATCACAAAGGCGGCTGTTGGAACGGATCCGCTGATCCCGGGAATCAAGCCCGCGCGCAACAGAAGCCACACCAGCACGCCTTCTGGGATCGCGGTCGCCAGACCGAACAGCGTGGGCCAGTCCTTCTCCCAGCGCCACTGCATCACAAAGTGATAGACGCACTCCCAGCCGATGCCGAGTACGGCGACCGTTGCCAGGATGATGAAGGTGTTCCTGTACACGACCGACAACGGCGCGGATATCGGCAGCAGCGGACCGATGATGAGCGTGGCGATGCCGCCGACGACGGCGAGCAGGACAAGCCGGGTCTGGATCCGGCCACCCAGGGTGGGTAGCACTGTAGAGCCTCCTGTGGACTTTAGGGCTGCTTGTTGCGGGCCCAGCGCAACCATTGCCGAATCGATCGGAATGTGCCGATCCGGCGACAGAAGCCGCGCCTGGCCAGATCGTCGGCGATCTCCTGCGCCGCAACCTGCAAGCCGAGGAATGTGTCGACGCCGGGGAAGTAGCCCCCGAGCGTTGTGGCGCCCGAGGCGTATATGACGCCAGGGCCGCTGGCCGAGCCGCGAAGCTCGAAAGTGCGCTCTACATCGAGCCGCCCGAGCGGATTGCGGCCAGTTCCTGAATGCGCGAGCAGGTCCGCAAGCACGCGATGCTCGGCGATATCCGCCTCGAGCCCGGTGCAGTCGATAACAAAGTCGGCAGCGACCTCGACCATGCCATTGTCGGTCTTCACGCAGCTGACGATCTTGCCGTCCTCCAGCCGCATCTCCCCGACGGTGCCTGTCATCGTGCGGTACCACCCGCCGTCGCGCCCCTGTTTCATCTGCGCCTGCCAGCGCCGCCGGTAAGGAGTGTTGGTTCCGCCCATGAGCTTGTATTTCGCGGCCCGCTGATCGCCCTCGAGCCTGCGCATCTCGGCCTTGAGCTGGCCGCCCCACACCGACTTCGGATAGTTGAATCCTTGGTAGGCGAAGCCATGCGCGCCCTTGCGCCGGTTCCACGCATTCGGCCCGTGGGAGGTGGCAACGAAGGTACGGAACAGGTGCACGATCTCGGTGGACAGGCCGTGCTTCGCACGGTCGTCCATCAGCCGCTGCAGCACCCGTGATGCGACAATCCCGCCGCCGCGGAGCATTACGACCAGGTGCTTTGTCCGCGCGGACTCATAGATGTGCTCGTGCTCCTCGTACGCGCTGACCACGTGGTGGAAGTCCTGGTGCGCCGTCCTGAACTCCTGCAGCTCCGGCAGGTACCGCAGGCCCGGGTAGCCGACAGCCAGGTGCACGAACTCCGCGCGATAGGCGAGCCTCTTGGTCGCAGTCGAGCCGACCATCGGAGTCAAGATGACGAAGTAGCCGCCGCCCTGGCGCTTGCGCACCATTCTGACCTGACCCTTGACCAGCATCTTGGTGTATCCGATCCGATTGGCCTCCCGCTCGAGGCCGGCGAACACCCTGCCCGCCTTCGGCGTGTAGTAGTCAGCCCAGATCGGCTCGATCAGCACCTGCCAGAGCGGAGCGAGCGTCCGCTCGGAGATCGCCTCCGCGAGCGCGTATGACGGGAACCCCCAGATGTTGTCCGGCCGTGACGCCGAGTCCGACCTGATCCGCTCGGGTTGCGGGATCTGGGAGACCCTGGTCAGATACTCATACGTCTGCCATGCGAAGTCCAGGTTGGACAAGATCGCCATCCGGTCCGTTGTCACGCCCGCGATGCGCAAGTAGTCCACCGTCACGAACGACCCGATCCCGCCACCGATGCTGACGAACGGCACGTCGGTGACCGGGATGCCCGCCGCCGCGACCATTTCATCGGTCCATTGATCCGCCCTGAGCAGCTCGTCGGTCAGGTCGCCGGAGCCGGCCGTTGCGCCAGCGCCAGCCCGCTCCGCCACATCGTTCGCCGACGGCGTACGGCGCACAACCGTTTCCTGTTGCGTCTGGGAAGCGCCGGCTGGCTGATCGACCACTGTGCTGCTCCGATTTCGCGTATTCCGCAGGACTGAGTTACTTGTTCGTCGCCACTTATGACTGCGGACATCACTACGTGGTTGCGCCCGTCATCGGCTAAACACCTGAGAGTGTGGCATGTGCCGCAGGAGCCGACAAGACGCACAGCCATTGCGCAAATGGCGTCGCAGCGTAACGGTTCGATATTGCGGCCAAAACGGAAACAACGGGAAAGCCGGGAAGTCCCGAAAGGCCCGGTTCTAGCTAAGCGTCGGCACCGGTGCTGGCCCGCCGGGCCGCTGCTCACTGGTGCGGCGTGGAGCCTGGGCCGAACCCATAGATCACCCAGACCTGGCCCCTCGCGAACGGCATACGGCTGCCGTCGGGTCGAGTGAACGTCGTGCCGCCATCAGCGGTCGGCCGGGACCACATCGCGTCGTAGGCGCGGCCGTCCCTGAGCACCACCGCCTTGCCGTTGCCGACGGTGTGCGCATATGGCGGCCTGATGCCCAGCTCGAGGAATCCCGAAGTTCCGACCTTCGCGTACTGCACTACCACCGTGCGCGCACCGAGATTCTTGCCGTCAGCTGCGGTGGCGGCCTTGCCGTCCATCCAGATCAGCCACCGATGCTCGGCCGCCGACCAGCGGATGCTGAACGCCGCTGACGAGTAGCTGACGTTGTAGACCGTCGTCGGCTTGCCTCCGGCGGGCGCCGGCCCGAACCGGAAGCCGATGTCCCTGGCCTTGCTCGCCCCTGTGGCCTCGGCGAGCAGCTTGCTGGTCCTGGCGTACAGGTTGTAGGGCGGCACTCGGTTCGGGCTGCGGAAGTAACCGCCGACGATTCCCGAATACAGGTCGACGATCCTGGCGTGCTCGACCACCGGCAGCAGCCTGGGCTGAGCGCCAGAGAATGCGAACGCCGGCCTGCCGAACTGCCTCAGCAGCTGGATGTCCTCTTCCCGGGAACTGCGCACCGGACCAACGACAGGCGGGAAGTGTGAGGAGAACACCGCGAAGATCCGGCTCAGTCCGCCCTCGACGGGAAGGACGTAGACGATGTCAGCCTTGGTCAGTCCGGTGGGCGGTCTCGCCTGCGGGACATTGTCGATCTTGAAGATCAGCACCCGGCCCAGGGCGTTCACGGGCTCGCCCGTGAACGGCGACCTGAGCATTGCCCCGGCGCCATGATGCGCTGCGTCGCCTTGTTTGGCTGACCCTGTCAGCAAGAAGAAACCACCGACGAGCAGTGCGAGCGCGATCAAGGAACTGACTGCTGTCAGCAATGTCCGCCGGCTGATCCGCACTGGCTAACCCTCCTGCGACGGAGGTTATCACCGCAGGCAGAGGGCATGGCTCAAAGCGATTTACGGCGCACCAACCGCGCCTAAGAGTGCTATCCTGCGGGCATGATCGCCGCCAATGGCCTCCTTACCAGCGAGCCGCGCTGACCGATTTCTGCGCGGCTCACCCCTCCTGCGCGAGGGGTTTTTGCTTTTCCCAGACAATTCCGAAAGTAAATGCGAGGCCTGGCCATGAATGGCAACGACGCCACGAAGCGCATCGCAGGCGAACCAGCAAGGTCCGCCAGCGCCCAATTCAGGTACGACGCGGCGCTCGCAGCACGGATCGAGGCACGCTGGCAGCGCCACTGGGCGGAGAACGGGACGTTCTTTTCGCCCAATCCCGCAGGGCCACTGGCACAGGGCTTCGAGCGCATGGCCGGTCGGCCTGCGATGTATGTCCTCGATATGTTCGCCTATCCGAGCGGAATCGGGCTGCATGTCGGCCATCCGCTCGGCTACCTGGCGACCGATGTCTTTGCCAGGTATCAGCGCATGAATGGCCGGCACGTGCTGCACGCCTATGGCTACGACGCGTTCGGCCTACCCGCCGAGCAATTTGCGATTGAGACGGGCCAGCATCCCGCCGTCACGACCGCTGCGAATATCGCCATCATGCGCGACCAGCTACGCCGCCTCGGCTTGGGCCACGACGCGCGTCGCGAGTTCGCCACTAGCGACCCGCGCTATTACCACTGGACGCAGTGGATATTCGGCCGGATCTTCAGCAGCTGGTGCGACGAGCGGACCGGACGCGCGAGACCGGTCGCCGACCTGGTCGCGGAGTTCGAATCTGGCGCTCGTCCGACCCCTGACGGCCGCCCGTGGGCCTCGCTGACGGATGCCGATCGGCGCGGCATCATCGACGGCAGACGGCTGGCTTACCTGTCAGATGAACCGGTGAACTGGTGTCCGGCGCTCGGCACGGTCCTCGCCAACGAAGAAGTCACCGCACAGGGGCGCAGCGAGGTCGGCAACCATCCCGTCTATCGCAGGCGGATGCGGCAGTGGATGCTGCGGATCACCGCCTTCGCGGGGCGGCTCACCGGTGACCTGGATCTGGTGGACTGGCCAGAGTCGATCAAGCGAATGCAGCGGCACTGGATCGGCGAGCCAGCGGCGCCGACTATGCGGGACTGGCTGTTCTCACGGCAGCGGTACTGGGGCGAACCGTTCCCGATCGTCTACGACGCCGCCGGGCTGCCGGTGCTGCTGCCTGACGACATGCTGCCCGTCGAGCTTCCCGACATGGCGGACTTCAGGCCGATGCCTGCCACGGACGCCAGCAGTGAGCCCGTGCCCCCGCTCGGCCGCGCGCCGGGGTGGTCAACCGTCGAGCTCGACCTTGGCAGCGGGCCTCGCGTCTACCGGCGTGAGCTGAACACCATGCCGCAATGGGCCGGTTCCTGCTGGTATTACCTGCGCTACCTGGACCCGGCCAACGACAAGGCTCTCGTTGATCCGGAGAACGAGCGGTACTGGATGGCCCGGGGCGGCGTGGACCTGTATATCGGCGGCGCCGAGCATGCTGTGCTGCACCTGCTCTACGCCAGGTTCTGGCACAAGGTGCTCTTTGACCTCGGCTACGTCTCATCGCCCGAGCCGTTCGCCCGGTTGGTTAATCAGGGCTACGTGCTGGCCGACGCGTTTACCGACGAGCGCGGCAGCTATGTGCAGGCCGCGGACGTCGACGTCGCCCCCGATGGGTCTGCCTCTTATCAGGGCAGGCCGGTGACCAGGCGGGCGGGGAAGATGGGCAAGTCCCTTAAGAACAGCGTCAGCCCGGACGAGATCTACCAGACATATGGCGCCGACACGCTCCGGGTCTATGAGATGGGGATGGGCCCGCTCGACGCCGACCGGCCGTGGCGGCCAGAGGACATCACGGGAGCGCACAGGTTCCTGCAACGGCTATGGCGTGCCATCGTCAGCGAGCAGACCGGTATGGCGGTCGTCACCGACCAGGAGCCCGACCGGGTCATGAACGAATTGCTGCACGCCACGATCGCGGCCGTTCGCTCCGATTACAGCGACCTTAAGTTCAATACCGCGATAGCCAGGCTCAACGAGCTGATCTCCGCCGCGGCCAGGATCACAGCGCGCGATGGAGCACTGCCGCGCTCCGTCGCCGAGCCCCTGGTGCTGATGGTCGCGCCGCTGGCGCCGCACATCGCCGAGGAACTATGGCAACGGCTAGGGCACGCCCACACGCTGGCCTACGAGATCTTCCCTCAAGCCGACCCTGAGCTGACGGCCGTGCGCTCGCTCGAGCTGCCGGTACAGGTCAATGGCAGGACAAGGTTCGTGCTGACGACCCATCCTGGAGCTGACGGCGCCGATATCGAGCGGGCGCTGCGAGCCCGGCCTGAGTTCGCCACCCTGACCGGAGGGCGCCGCATCGAACGCATCGTGATCGTCCCCGATCGCATCATTAACCTCGTGCTTCGCTAGATTCTCACATAGGTATTTTCGTCACCGCACGGCAGATACGCCAGATATAGTGCAGCATGCCCGTTGTGCCGCGAGTGAGCTGGTTCCGGCGCCCGGTGGCGGTCACCGCGAGCATCGCTGTGGCAGTTGCGGCCTTTGCCGTGGGGTCGGCCGCGTTTAGCCGCGACAGCACCTTCGTCTGGCGCGTGAGGCTGGCCTCAGGCGACTACAGCACGCGTGCGGCCACGTCGGCCAGGCTGCTGGAGCACACCTTCTACAACGGGACCGGGCTCTGGCACATGTGCTCCGGCATGCGGTGCAGCACCAAGAACCGGGACTGGGGCTCGGACTCACTCACGTACGCGCTCTGGTTTCGGTGGAGCCTGACCCGAGACCCCGCCATCCCGCCGCTGATGCGCACCCTCGCGCGGACCGCTCACACCTGGGTGCCTGGGGATAGAGGCAGCAGCGACACCGTGATGTGGGACTCGATCGCGAACTCCCGCGAATATCAGGTGACGGGTTCCCGGGCTGCCCTGGCGAAGGCGAAGACCGCCTTCGCGTGGGTCGATTCGGTGATGGCGGACGGATTCGGGTCTGGAGCCTGCCCCGAGATCGACTACCAGTGGCCGCATGGCGAAGGCGGCAACCTCAAGACCCTCGAAACGGCAACCAACTACATCAAGGCCGCGCTGCTGCTGCACCAGATCACCGGCTCGGCTACCTACCTGGCCAAGGCGAAGGCGCAGTACGAGCAGGTCAGGCGGTATTTCCTGATCGGGAGCGTCCCGCTTTACACGGTCTACGTCTTCGACGATGGCAAGACGTGCCGGGCCCTGCCAGGGCGTTATTTCGCCTCGGTAAACGGCAACATGATCTGGGCCGGCGCGGCACTGGCTGCCGCTACCGGCCATCGGGACTATCTGCGCCAGGCCATCGCCACCGCCCATGCGGTCAGGTCGCGGCTCAGCGATGCGGCCGGCGTTTACGCTGACCTGCAGGCCGACAACGACGTGGTCGAGCCTCTGATCGAGGCGATGTACATTCTCGCCACCACCCGGCATCAGGCGTTCGCCAGGCAATGGCTCCTGTCCGCCGCCTCAGCCGCTGGCGCCGACCAGAATGCGGCCGGTGAGTTCGGCCGGTTCTTCGACGGCCCGCCGCCCACGTCGGTCGCGACGGCCTGGCAGATCAACGGCGGGATCGCGCTGATCCAGGCGGCCGCTGCCCTCCAGCCGCACGGCTCGCCGGTCGATCCGGAATTCTGGCGGCGCGCCAGTTACGTGGCTCATGATCGGGATCTTGACACGTCGCCGCTGCGGATCAGCTTCACTGGCCGTGCAATCGCGATCATGGGTTCGGTCGGCGCGCAGTGCTGCATCGCCGGCCACGCTCGGGTCTTCGTCGACGGCACAGAGACCTTCGACCGCACCGGCATCTGGCAGAACATGACGAGCCCGTCGGTGCAGCAGCCCGACCAGGTGCTGTTCGCATGGCGCTGGCAGCAAGCCAGGCGGCACACGATCACAATCAAGCCGGGGGTCAGCGACACCATGGAGGGCGGGTCGTTCTTCGCGATGAACGGCTACCTGCTGGTGCGCTGAACTGGTCAGACCGTTAGTTGCGGCATCGCATCGCAGCTGCCTGAAGTGCTGCCGCGCTGACCGCCGCAACGGATCTAGCCGCTCTCCCGTTCAGCGGCTGGCTGTCCCGGCGCACGCTGATCGGCCGCGGCCTGCGGAGCTTGCTTAGCGGCCGGCACCTGCTGATGGCCTAGCGCGACCGCGCTGAGCACGAGGCACCCGATCGCCAGGATCTGCAGCACTGCGAGGCCGCCTCGTGGCAGCCGCTCGCCGAACAGGACGAACCCGGCGATGATCGGAACGGCGTTTGTCACCATGGTGGCCATGCCTGCCGCGGTGAGCGCGTCACCGCGCTGATAGGCGGTCTGCAGCACGCTGGTCCCGATGCCATAGGCGATAACCAGCGGGATCAAGGCCAGCAGCCACAGCCCGCCGTAGCCGATGAGCTTGGCGGAAACATCTCCGTCCGCGAACAGCAGGCCGGCGGCCAGGCCAAGCGTCGCTGCGCGGCCGAACCTCGTTGGCTGGACGATTACCACTACCGCGATGGCCCCGCACGCCGCCAGCCAGATGATGATCCCCGCTACCGGCGGATGCTTGTCGACCGACTCCCTGCCGAGCAGCGACAACCCCAGCGCCAGCAGCCCGACCAGGGCCAGGACTACGGCGACTCGTTCCCGCCTTGCCAGCCTTGACGGGTGCCCGCGCGCCGTCGCGAACGCGAGGACGGCCACCCCGGATGCGGTGACGGACTGCACGAGCGCCAACGGGGCAAGCCGCAGCGCTGCCACGTACATGAGCCAGCCGGTCGTCTCGGCGGCGAACGCCTTCATCCAGCGCTTGTCATGGATCAGAAAGTCGACGACGCGAAGCGGGCGGCGTGGAGAGAGCCTCGGCAGGGCCGCGGCTGCGTCGTGTTCCAGGGAGTAGGCCGTGTTCGTGACCACGGCGGCCACGAAAGCCAATCCGAGCCCGATCCACTCCTGTGGCATCCTGCGGACGTTAGCATCCGGCCACGCTGAGTAGATCATCCGGGCGGCGACGGTCAAGTATTGGCAAAAAAGCTGTCAGCTCGTCTCCGGAGCGGTGGCCGACCTGCGAGCCGCCAGCACCGCAGCGGCCGACCTGAAGTCATCCGCGAACTGCAGGACTCGCACCCACCTTGACGGAATGGCACCCGAACCGTCCCTTGCGCCCAGCAGCCCGCCGGCGATAGCGGCGTTGGTGTCCGCATCGTTGCCCAGCCTCGCGATATCGACGATCACCTCAGAGGCAGGTCGCGGGTCAAGCACTGCCGCAACTGCCAGGACGAGCGAGTCGAGTACGTAGCCGGCCGCGCCACCGGGAAACGGGAGCTCGCCGGAGGTTGCAAGCGCTGCTGGGCGCAGGAGCCGCCCTTCGGCGATCGCTTCGGCCACTGCCGCGCTCCCGAGTTCCCGTGCCGTCGCAAGGCCAGCAGCGATGCAATCAGCCGGATGCAGCCCTGCGACCAGCGCCGCCGCGATCTCGTTGTAGGCCGCACACGACGTTACGGCGCGCTCGTCATCGTGTGTGATCGCCGAGATTTCGACGGACTCCGTGATCCGCCTGCGCCGGTCGGTCAGCGCCGGCGCCGTGGGGATGCAGCGCATGAGTGACCCGTTCCCGGCGTGGCCGGTGCCCGCACCTGCGGCGCGCGGGTCATCGGATCTGCGGTAGCGCTCGAGGCCAGATCGCGTTGCGTTGCCGATATCTGTCGGACGAGAGCCTGGCTCGCGATCTGGCCAGTAGCCGTCCTGCGAGGCCAGCATGTTGTCGGCTGCCAGCCTGACGACATCCTGGCCTGGCCTTGCCCGCAGGTATGCGAGCAGCACCGCCCTGGTCAGGTCGGTGTCATCGGTGGCGTGACCTGCGGGCCAACCCAGCGGCCCGCCGCCGATGATCTCAGTGAGGCCATCGGGGTACTGCTTCCTCACCGCCGACCAGGAACTGAACTCCAGCGTGGCGCCGAGCGCGTCACCGGCATGGACGCCGAGCAGTGCCCCAGTCAGCCGGCTGGTGGTCGACAGAGCCGGCCGCACGCTCACCTGCTGCTCTGCCTCTTGGCCGTCGCCCCTCCCGTGCCGGCCTGAGCCGGTCTGGTGGCGGATCCAGCGGGCTTCCCGGGTCCTGACTTCACCATCGTCTCCTGTCAGTTGACCGCGTCGATGACTATGTTATTCTCATATTGAGATTTTCTCAATGTGAGAGTTTCCTGCAGCGACGATCTTGCGACGAGATGCCGAACGGAGGGCGCCGATGGCCGGAACCGGAAGCGAGCAAGAGTTCCTCGCCAGCTATGACCCGCGGGCCTACGACCCGATCGCCGTGACGGTCGACGTCGTCACGCTGACGATCAGAGACGGCGGCCTGCACGTGCTTCTCGTACAGCGGGGCGTCCCCCCGCATGAAGGGCAATGGGCGCTGCCTGGCGGCTTCGTGCGGGCCAGCTCAGAAGATCTGCCTGAGGCCGCGGTGCGGGAGCTGAGCGACGAGACCGGCGAGCATCTCGGCAGGGCGCACCTCGAGCAACTCGGCACCTATGGCGCGCCGGGTCGCGACCCCAGGATGCGGGTGATCTCGGTGGCCTACCTAGTCTTCGCCCCGGAACTACCTGAGCCGCGGGCGGGCAGCGATGCCGCGGCGGCGGCCTGGGTGGACGTCGGCTCGCTCGGCTTCACCGACGGCGGTACCGGCCAGCGGTCGGGAACTACCAGGAAGCTCGCGTTCGACCACGCCGCGATCTTGGCTGACGGACTTGAGCGGGCCAGATCCAAGCTTGAGTACACCCCGCTGGCCACCTCTTTCGTGACGGAGCCGTTCACGATCTCGGAGTTGCGCATGGTCTATGAGACCGTCTGGGGCGAGCCGCTGCACGCGGGCAACTTCCACCGCAAGGTGCTGTCGGTGCCCGGGTTCGTGGAGGGTACCGGCGCTACGACGCAGACGGGCGGACCGCGCGGCGGGCCGCGGGCGCGCTTGTACCGGCCCGGCGATGCCCGCTTGCTGCACCCGGCCCTGCTCAGGCCAGGCAGAGAAGACACGGTGCGCTGAGATGGCTGCACACTCCGACGCGGAGTTCACCAGAACGCCTCACACCGTTGCCGAGGCAATTGAGCTGATCGAGGCGGCCAGAAAGCCGGCCGACCTGTTCGGCCGCGACGCCGCCCGCCGCTACCGGCGGCTAGCCAAGCTCACGCATCCCGACGCCCAGGCGGGAGATGCGCGTGCCGCAGCGGCATTCGCGAAGCTCGCCGATCTGTGGAAACGCCATTCGCAGGTCCGCGGGTGCGTCGTCGCGCGCGGTGATCTGGCGAACCTGTACCACGTGCGCAAGGGGTTGCTGAAGCTGGCCAGGAACCCCGCCGACAACGACCTGATGGATCGCGAAGCCGCCGGGCTACGGGCGCTGGCACGGCGTGTCCCTGACCGGCTGTCTGCGTACTTCCCGCGGCTGGCCGAGACGCAGCGGGTGCGTGACCCGAGGACAGGCGCCGAGCGCCGCGGGAACGTCCTGGGCGCCCTCGACGGTTTCGTGAGCCTGGCTGAGATCCGTCATCGGCAGCCACGCGGCGTCGATCCGCGCGATGCCGCGTGGATGTGGCGGCGGCTGCTCGTGGCTCTCGGAGCGGCGCACCGGGCCGGAGTGAGCCACGGCGCGGTGATTCCCGAGCACGTGCTGATCCATCCGGCCGACCACGGGCTCGTTCTCGTCGACTGGTGCTACTCGGGTCAGCCGGGAGCGCCGCTTCCCGCGATCGTCGGACGCTACCGCGACTGGTACCCGCCCGAGGCGCTCTGCAGGCGGACGTCAGATCCGGCTGCCGACATCTGGCTTGCCAGCGGCTGCATGACCGCGCTGATCAATGGCCGAATGCCGAAACCGCTCGGCGCGTTCGCCCGCGGCTGCCAGATCGCCAACCAGGCCCGGCGGGCCCAGGATGCCTGGCAGCTGCTCGCAGAACTCGACGACGTGCTCGAGCGGCTGTACGGGCCGCGTAAGTTCCGGCCCTTCGCCATCCCGGCGTAGGGCGCATCAGGAAGGAGAACCGCTATGGGAAGCGGTCGATGGTCAACCGACGTCTACGACGCAGCAGCCAGGTACCGCGCGGCCACCGGGGCGAGCGCATTCGCGCACAGCGACAGTGGTGCGAGCAGGGTTCATCCGGGCCTTGACCCGCATGGCGTCACGTTCAGGGAGAGCCGCGACTCCGATGAGCATCCTCGGTCGCTGGCGATCGCCGTGCTGTTCGACGTCACCGGTTCGATGCTCGCGGTACCGCGCCAGCTGCAGCACAAGCTGCCACAGCTGCTCGGCCTGCTCTTGCGCAAGGGATACGCAGATGACCCGCAGATCCTGTTCGGCGCGATCGGCGACGCGACCTGCGATCGCGCGCCGTTGCAGGTCGGACAGTTCGAGTCCGACAACCGGATGGACGACGACCTCAGCAAGATCCTGCTGGAGGGCGGCGGCGGCGGCCAGAAGACCGAGTCTTATGAGCTGGCTATGTACTTCATGGCCAGGCACACCGTCACCGACTGCTACGCCAAACGAGGCAAGCGCGGATACCTGTTCCTGATCGGCGATGAGATGGCCTATCCGAGGGTGAAGCGGGCCGAGGCTGCCGCGGTGATCGGCGACGGGTTGCAGGCCGACATCCCGCTTGCGGCCATCGTTTCCGAGCTGACCAGGGCCTGGGACACCTATTACATCCTGCCGGCGGGCACCAGCTACGCTGGCGACCGCGAGGTTCTGAGCTTCTGGCGCGGACTGCTCGGCCAGAACGTCATCGAACTCGCCGACCTCGCGGCTGTGAGCGAGACAATCGCGCTGACCGTAGGCCTCGGCGAGGACGCGATCAGCCTGGACGACGGGCTCTGCGACCTCGACGACGTCGGCTCGGACGCCGCGCCGACGGTCTCGAAGGCGCTCGCCTCGATCGGCTCGTCCCGCTCCGGCCTGATCTCGGTGGCGCTCGACGACCTCGACGGCCCTGACGGGAACGTCCGGCTGTGACCGGCGCGGCGCCAGCGGATCTAGCAGGCGAGCACGTCATCGTCGTCGACCTCGGCTATGGCGACGGCGGCAAGGGCACGGTAGTCGACTGGCTCTGTTCGTCGAGCGCCGGTTCGCCGAGCCGACGAACGCCCGCGGTCGTGCGGTTCAACGGCGGCGCGCAGGCGGCACACAACGTCGTGCTGCCCGACGGCCGGCACCACACGTTCGCGCAGTTCGGAGCCGGCATGTTCACTCCTGGCGTGCTGACCCACCTGTCGCGGTTCGTCTTGGTAGATCCGCTGGCGCTCGCCGCCGAGGCCGCTCATCTGGCCTCGGCGGGCGTGCCCGCAGTGCTCGACCGGCTGACCGTGGATAGCGACGCCCTGCTGACGACGCCGTATCACCGGGCTGCGAACCGCGCCAGGGAGCGTGCCCGTGGCGCGGGCAGGCACGGAACCTGCGGGATGGGAATCGGCGAAACAGCAAGTTACGCGCTCGAGTTCCCGGCAGACGCGCCGCGTGCGGGCGACTGCGCGGCGCCCAGCCAACTGGGCCGCAAGCTGAGGCTCCTGCGCGATTGGCTGCACGCCGAGTTCGGCGCGGACACGTGCGATTCGGTTCCCCCCATCGAAGACATAGGCCTTGCGTTCGGGGCATTCGCCGAGCGCCTACGCCTCGTCGGCGACGGGTACCTGACCGGGCTGATGCGATCTCGGCCGGTCGTGTTCGAAGGCGCGCAGGGCGTGCTCCTCGACGAATGGCATGGCTTTCACCCGTACACAACATGGTCAACGACCACGTTCGGCAATGCTGATGCGCTGCTGGCCGAGGCCGGACAGACGGCCACGCGGCTCGGCGTGCTCCGCTGCTACCTCACCAGGCACGGTCCGGGTCCGCTGGTCACCGAGGACCCGACCCTCGAGCTGCCCGACAGGTTCAACAGACGGAACGAATGGCAGGGCCGGTTCCGCACTGGTCATTTCGACGCCGTTGCTGTCCGGTACG
>DATAEH010000145.1:0-14215 GCA_036258115.1 Streptosporangiaceae bacterium | reverse complement strand
ACCTGATGGGCCGTTACCCCGGCGACGGCTCTGCCCACAGACAGAATGGGTGACCTGCGGGATCAAGATATACGCGTACGTCCGGTTGCGGCTGAAAGTCGGCCAGGGTGGCGCCGGCGGAAATCGCGTGGGCGCCCGCCGTCTTGAGATCGTCAACCTTGATGTCGAGGTGCACCATCATCTGCTGGTCTCCTCGGCCGGCCGGCCATTCCGGCCGCACGTAAGCTTCCTCGGTCTGGAACGACAGCCCCGTCCCACCATCTGGCGATCGAAGCGTCACCCAGTCAGGCTCGTCTGCGGTCGTCTGCCAGCCGAGCAGCCTGCGGTAGAAGCCGGCGAGCTCGCGCGCGTCCGGCGAGTCGAGCACGACGCCCGTCACGGTCAGCCGCGGACGCTGCTCCATTACGCCTCCCAGCCGATGGCCGGACTCACGCCTGGCGGCGGCGCACGAAGAACGAGCTCATCAGGCCGACAAAGCTGCCCGCGACGACGAGCCAGGCACCGAGCCGCAGGTCGCTGTAGCGCAGATCGACGGGGCTGTAGCGGGTTGCGTTCAGCCAGATCCATAGGCCCGCGGCGGCGAGGGCGATGAACGAGAACAGGCTCGCGAATTCCTGCGACGCGAGAAGGCCACCAATGAAGACGAGCCCTCCGGCGACGATGACGACCATGGCGAATGAGCTGGAGAAGGTGCTCGTTGACTGGTAGCGCCAGTGCAGCAGGCCGGAAACGGCGGTGTGCTGCAGGCCAGAACCTGGCCGCACTCCGCTGGCGCCGACCCAGGTCTGAATCGATCCGACCGAGATCGCGACGCCGCAGAGCGCGATGAGGATCGCGACCGTTGCGCGCCGGCTTCGCATGGGAACGGATCCTAGTCCGCTTGCGTTCGTCCGTTCTGGAATGGCTCGCCGGGATTTTGGTCGTTCAGATGTCTGCTACGAGGTCCGCTTGCGAAGGAGAAGACAGCGATGCGGGACGGCGAACCCGACGGGTATGACATGCGGGCGGTGCGCCGCATCTACCAGGACATGGCCGCCGAGTATGCGGTCCGTTTCGGATCCGAACTGCGCGAGGCCGATACCGACACCGAGTTCCTCGACGCCGCGCTCGCTGACCTACCCGATGGCCCTGTGCTCGACGTCGGCTGCGGGCCGGCTCAGGTGAGCGGCTACCTGATCGCGCACGGCAGAACCGCGGTCGGCCTGGACATCGCGCCGGGCATGCTGGCCGAAGCGGCCCGCCTGGTGCCCGAAGCGGGGCTAGTGGTCGCGGATCTGCTCGCGTTGCCGCTCCGCGCCGCGAGCTGTGCGGGCGCCGTTGCCTCGTATTCGCTGCACCACCTGCCACGCGGGCGGCTCGGGGGTGCGCTCGCCGGCCTGGCCAGGGTGCTGAAGCCGGGTGGCGTGCTCGTAGTGATCACGCATGGCGGCGGAGGTGAGGAGTGGCTCGACCGGCCGGAGGGGCGGGTCGTGCTCAGCACGTACTCACCGGAGGAACTGGCGGCGATGCTGAGCGACCGCGGGCTCACCCCCGAGCTGACCAGGATCCGTCCGCCCCGCGAGGGCGAATGGCCGGCCGACAAGATCAGGATCAGCGCCCGCCGCTGGTGAAGCGCTAGAGGCGCTAGAGGCGCACGAGGCAGAACGGGTGCCCGGCAGGGTCGGCGTAGACGCGAAAGGTCTTGCCGCCACCCGGCAGGACCTTCGCTCCTCGCGCCAGGACCTGCTTCTCGCCTTCCTCCAGGTCGGGCACAGCGACGTCGAGGTGCATCTGCTGCGGGCCGGCCGGGTCGGGCCAGCTCGGCGGCCGGTAATCGGCGACGCGCTGGAACGCCAAGCCTGGGCGCTCTGGCGCGTCCCCAATCGTCACCCAGGCTGGACTTTCATCCAGGCGGATCATGCCGAGCAACTCCTGGTAGAAGGTCGCGAGGGCAGAAGGGTCTGGGCAGTCGATTACTAGTCCGTGCCAGCGTCCGATCATGGCGCGCATTCTGCCAGCCGGATCTGACAACACCCGCGGCAAGACGTTGCGGCTTGACCCGCGAAGAACGGCGCCCGCCCGGCCTTTTTCACAGCCGGGCGGGCGATGCGGGACTGGTACCTGAGTCAGCGCGCCCCGGTCAGGACTGGCACCTCCTCGCGAATCTGCTGGCCGCCGGCCGGCAGCGCTGCCGAGGCCGGGACCCGCAGGAACCTGGCCAGCCAGGACGGCAGCCACCAGTTGGCGCGGCCGAACAGGGCGACCATCGCGGGGACCAGCAGGCACCGGATCACCACGGCATCGATCAGGATTCCGGCGCCCAGCCCGGTCGCGAGAATCTTCAGGTCCGTCTGCGGACCAGTGGACATCGACAGGAAGCTGAGCATCAGGATCGCTGCCGCGCTGGTGACCAGCCGGCCGGTCCTGCCCAGCCCTTCGGTGACCGCCATCCTGCCATTGCCGGTCTGGTCGTAGCTCTCCCTGATCCTTGTCAGGATGAACACCTCGTAGTCCATCGAGAGACCGAACAGGAAGGCGAATACCATCAGCGGGACCCACATCGTGATCGCGCCGGTCGCCGGGACGCCCCACAGGGCGTTCGAGCCGTGTCCCTCCTGCCAGACCCACGTCAGCACGCCGTAGGCGGCCGCGAGCGAGATCAGGTTGAACACGACCGCCTTCGCCGCCAGCAACACCGACCGGAACGCCCTGGTCAGCAGCAGGAACGTCGCGACCGCGATCAGCCCGAGCATCAGCGGGAAGTCGCCGTAGACCGCGTGATCGAAGTCGATCAGCGACGCACCACCGCCGCCGACGCCGACCACGTGCGGCTGCCCGATCAGCGCCTGCTCCAGCCCAGCCACGGTCTGCTGCCCGGCCGGAATCGTGCTCTCGGTGCGCGGCAGCACGGTGACAATGGCTGTTCCGGCCCGCTGGTAGTCCGGCGTTGCCGGGGCCACGGCAGCGTAGATGCCTGGCACGTGCTCGGCCTTGGCAACCACCGGGCCGGTTACCGATCCGGCGCCTGAGCCGCCGTGCGTCCCCGAGGTCAGCACCTCGGCCGGGGTGATCACGCCGGACGGCACCCCGCCGCGGGTCAGCGTCATCAGTGCGTTGTGCGCCGGGCCGGACTGCGCCTCTGCCGTGCTGCCCGGCTGTCCCAGGTGCAGCGACAGCGCCGGCAACATCAGCGCGACGATGACCGCGAGCCCGGCCACGGCGGCGGCCCAGCGGTGCCGGTACACGCCGCGCGCCCATGCCGTGAACAGCCTGCTCGCCGTCCGCTCGGTCCGCAGCCGTGGCCAGTCGAGCCGCGGCCCGACGGTCGCGAGTATCACCGGCAACAGCGTGACGGCGACCAGGACGGACACCAGCGGAACCAGCACGCCGCCATAGCCGACGCTGCGCAGCATCGGGACCGGCAGCACGATCATCGACAGCAATCCGATCGCGACGGTCAGCCCGGAGAAGACGACCGCACGGCCCGCATGTTTCATGGCCTCGACCACCGCTGCCGCGTTGTCACGCCCTGCGGCCCGCTCCTCGCGCCAGCGGCTGACCACCAGCAGCGAGTAGTCGATCGCCACGCCAAGCCCGATCAGCGCGATCAGGAATTCCACGATCTGGCTGATCCCCGTGATCTCAGTCAGGCCGCCGACCACAAGGAACGTGGCCATCACCGAGATCCCGCCGATCAGCAGCGGCAGCAGAGCCAGGAAGCTGGCGTAGACGAACGCCAGGATCAGCAGTGCCCCGATGGCTCCGATCATGGCCTCGGTCATGATGCCGGTGCCCTTGTTCGACGAGGCGCCGTTGCCTTCCGCCAGCAACTCGGTGCCGGTCACGCCGGTCTTCCAGCCGGCCGGAGCCGCCTGGTCCAGCGCCCGCTGGGCCACGGGCCCGAGGTTCGGGCCGCCAAATCCGGTCACCGGCGGCGTGTAGACCAGCGCGAACGTCGATCGGCCGTCTTTGGTCAGGAACGCCTTGTTGTGCGTGGTCGCGTAGTCCGCGACCCGTGCCTTCGGCAGCGCGGCGGCCACCTCCGCGAAGATCCGGCCGGTCTGCCTGGCGACGGCCGGGTCGCTGATCCGCTGCCCGGCCGGCGCGGTCAGGACAGGCACGAACGGAGCCTGCGATCCGCCGTTGCCATAGGTCCTGACAATCTGGTTGTCGACCTTGAACGACTGGCCAGGCATGGAGAAGTCGTTGGTCATCCGGTGCGTCGTGCCGCCCACGGTCAGCACCCCCGCGACGGTCACGGCTAGCCAGAACAGGGCGACGAGCGCCTTGTGGCGAAGTACGAATCGAGTCAGGGATGACATCGGATGCTCCCGGGATAGGGTGCCGGCGGGCGCTCCGCCGACCGCACTCCAGGGTGCCTTTTCTGGCCTGTCAGATCGTCCTGCCAGCGGCGACACTTGCCGATACCGCGGCGGAAGCACTCGAATCGGTCAGTACTCCCCTGGGAGTAGTTACAACGTCTACCCAGGGATGGCGACCGGCGCCGCCGGAGGATTTAGTCTTCGGGCATGGAGTGGGTTCGCGCTGCGTGGCGCCGGTACCAGCGGTCACCGGCCCGCAATGTCGTGTTCACCGGGATTATCACGGCGATCACGGTGTGGGGCAGCTATGGCGAAGCCCACCCGCATAGCCGATCCAACATCGTCCAGTTTCAGGGCGCGCCGATTCCCCACCCATCGGCGGGCGCGTATCTCCTGGTAGTCATCGCCAGCCTGGTGCTGATCGGGCGGAACCGGTTCCCGCTGACCGTGCTCGCCATCTCCACGGCCGGAGTGCTCGGCTACACACTCCTTGGCTATGTCAACGGCGCGGCGCTGATCGCGCCGGCCGTGGCTGTCTACGCGGTTGCCACTAATTTGCCCGTCAAGCAGGCACTGGCGGCATCAGCGGCCGCCCTCGCCGTGCTGTGGCCAGCGACCGCCGCGCTAAACCCGTTCGATAGCACGACGGGCGGACCCGTGGTCGTCATACCGGTGCTCTTCGCGGCAACCTGCCTCGGCGGGATCGCGGTCAGCAACCGCAGGGCGTTCGTCGCCTCGATCCAGGCCAGAGCAGATGACGAAGCCAGGCGGCGCATCGACGAGGAGCGGCTGCGGATCGCCCGCGAGCTCCACGACGTCGTCGCCCACACCATGTCGACCATCAACGTCCAGGCCAGCGCCGCGGCCATCGTGCTCAAAGACCGTCCAGACGCCGCCGCCGAGGCGCTGGCTGCGATCAGGATGGCAAGCAAGAACGGGCTGCGCGAGCTACGGGCAATCCTCAACGTGCTCCGGCAGGCGGACGACGCCGACCCGACAGCCCCGGTCCCTGGCCTGGCTCAGCTCGACGCGCTCATTGCTGGCGCCAGCCAGGCGGGGCTGCCGACAACGCTGGCCGTCAGCGGTAAGCCGGTGCCGCTGCCCGCCGGGGTGGACCTGACGGCCTACCGGATCATCCAGGAGTCGCTGACCAACGCGATCAGGCACGCCGGCCCGGCCAAAGCGACCGTGACGCTCACTTACAGCGGCGGCCGTTTGCTGATCGAGGTCGCCGACACCGGACGCGGCGCGCCATCCCTGGCCGCGAGAGACGTCACCGGCGGCGATCAGCCGCATGCCGGCCACGGCATAGTCGGGATGCGCGAGCGAGCCGCAACGGCCGGCGGCACCCTGCACGCCGGACCGGCCAGCGGCGGCGGCTTCACCGTCACCGCCACGCTTCCTTTCGGCCGTTCGGACGGCGCCGAGGACGCGCAGGCGCGCTCGACGGACAACGGCGCCGGTGCCCCCAACCCGACGGCTTCAAGCCCCGCCGTCCCCGGCGCCGGAACCAAGGGCGGGCAAACATGATCCGCGTGCTGCTGGCCGATGATCAATCGCTGATCAGGGCGGGATTCCGGATCCTGCTCGAGTCCGCCGATGATATAGAGGTGGTCGGCGAGGCCGTCGATGGAGCCCAGGCCACCGAGATGGTCCGCGAGCACCGCGCCGACGTCGTCCTGATGGACATCAGGATGCCCAATGTCGACGGACTCGAGGCGACCCGCCGCATCGCAGCCGACGACGACCTGGCCGGCGTCCGGGTGATCATCTTGACGACGTTCGAGTCGGACGAGTACGTTTACCAGGCCATCAGGGCGGGTGCCAGCGGCTTCCTGGTCAAGGATTCTGAGCCCGCTGAGCTGATCCAGGCCGTCAGGGTCGTCGCTCGCGGCGACGCGCTGCTATCACCCAGCGTCACTAAAAAGCTGATCACGGACCTGGCCAGCCGCCCCGATAACCGTCGGCCGACGGGCCGTGAACTCGACGGCCTCACCGACCGCGAACGTGAGGTCATGACCCTCGTCGCGGCGGGGTTGTCGAACGACGAGATAGCCGGGAACCTGTTCGTCAGCCCGCTGACCGCGAAGACGCACGTCAGCCGCATCATGACCAAGCTCAACGCCCGCGACCGCGCTCAGCTCGTCGTCATGGCGTACGAATGCGGCCTCGTGGTTCCTGGGCAGCGCCCCTCCGCCTGAGGACTCGCGCCAGCTCACCTGTCTCGGCATGACGAGACATCCGTCTCACCTTCCGTAACCACCCGATGCCAGGAGCCCATCGGGGGTTCGTGCTTGCCAGGAAAGGACACAACCATTGGCTTCAACAAAGCTCCCCGCTGACCGTTTCACGATCATCACGGGCGGCCCAGGGACTGGCAAGACGTCGCTGATCGCCGAGCTCAAGCGACGCGGCTTCGCCGGAACGGTAGAAGCCGCCAGGGCCATCATCATCGACCAGACTTTGATCGGAGGCCGGGCACTGGAAACCACCGACGCCACGTTGTTCGCCGAAGTGATGCTGGCCTGGGAGATGCGGTCCTACCGGCTCGCCGAGCAAGATCCAGCGGCCGCGATTTTCTTCGATCGCGGAATCCCCGAGCTGACCGGCTACTACCGGATGCTCGGCATGCCGGTGCCCGCGCATGTGAGCGCCGCTGCCCAGGTGTTCAGGTACCGGCCGCGAGTGTTCCTGGCGCCGGCGTGGCGCGCGATCTACACCACCGATACGCAGCGCACGCAGAACTTCGCCGATGCCGTCGCAGGCTCGGACGGGGCCCATGCCGCCTACCAGGCCTCCGGATATGAAGTGATCAGCCTGCCGCTGGCGTCGGTGGAAGAACGTGCCGACTTCGTTCTGGCCAGGCGGTGAAGCGATGATGTGCGGATGTTCACAGCGGCGGACCGGAACCTGGTGATGCAGCGACTGCTCGATCTGGCGCGGGCGGACCCGGCCATCGCCGGCGCGGCGATCACGGGTCGCTCGCAACGGGCAGCGGTGACCGCTGGTCCGACATCGACCTGGCGTTCGGGGTCAGCGGGCCAGACCACCTCCCGGGTGTTCCTGCTGCCAGGCTGGCTGGAAGCCGACATCGCATTCATGCCCGCGGCGGACTTCGGGCCATGCGGCCCAGCTTGGCGAACCGTGTTCGGTACTTCCCTGCCTCTGCCGAGGCCCGGCCTGTCCAACATCGGCGAGCTCGCCGGCCGGGCTTGGCACCACGTCCTGCACGCCCGAGCGTGCATCGCACGCGACAGGTTCTGGCAGGCCGAGTACTGGATCAGCGGGCTGCGCGACCTGGTGCTTGCTTTGGCTTGCGCGCGGCTCGGTTACCCAGTCAGTTACGGCAAGGGCGCGCATCTCCTTCCCGCTGAACTGACCGAGCCGCTTCAGGCGGCCCTGGTCGCCTCGCTCGACCCGGCCGAGCTCCGGCGCACGCTGGCCGCGGCCGCGACGGCGCTGGGCGAGGAACTGAATCGGGCTGACCCGCAACTGGCGTCTCGCCTGCTTCCGCTGCTTGGCGAACTGGCCGGGGCAGCGAACTAACCCGCGCGGCGCGCCAGTGCACTATGAATCGTGGGACAGACGCGAGGTGTTCGGCCGGATGCCGAGCTCGTGCGCGCCGCCCTGATCGGAGACCGGGAGCCACTGGCTGAGCTGCTACTCAGGCACTGGCAGACGGCAGCGTTCCTGGCGGGCCGGGTCCTTGGCTCGGCTGAGCTGGGCTCCGACGCCGCACAGGAGGCGGCGGTAGCCGCGATGACCAACCTCGACCGGTTGCGAACCCCGACGAGCTTCGGTGCTTGGTTCTGCGGCATCGCGCTGAACGTGGCGCGGCGCTGGCGCCGTCAGCTGCACGCCGAGATTCCCGGAGTATTGCCCGACCAGGCCTCGACGCTGCCTGGTCCGGCCGAGGCAGCGGAGATCGCCGACCTCTCCAGGCGGGTGAGGGCCGCGATCGATCAGCTCCCAGCCGGCCAGCGGGAGGCCGTGCTCCTGTTCTACTTGCAAGGACTCAGTCACCTCGATGTAGCGGCCGAGCTCGGCATCACGCGCGGTGCCGTGAAAGCCAGGTTGCATCAGGGCAGGGCCGCGCTCGCGGTCAGGCTCGCCCCGTTGATCGACAGCAGAGAGGACCGGAACGTGACCACGAATGGCAGTGTTCAGTGGGTAGACGCCGAGGTGAGCGAGATACGCAGAACGCGCGCGGATGACCCGGCGGAGCGCAAGCACATCATGATCCTTCGCGAGCGCGCGGGCGACAGGTGGCTTCCGATCTGGATCGGGCCGGCCGAGGCGAGCGCGCTGGCGCTCACTTTGGAGTCCGCGGAGACGCCCAGGCCGTTCACCTATCAGCTTGCCGCTGACATGGTGGCGGCCGCGGGATCGGGCATTACCGAGGTCCGGATCACCAAGCTGGTGGCGCCGATCTTCCACGCGGTCGTCATCGTCAGGGCAGCTGATGGACCGCATGAGGTGGACGCTAGGCCGAGCGACGCGGTGAACTGGCGCTCGTGTCGGGCGCGCCCATCAAGATCGACGCCAGCGTGTTCGAGATAGCGCGCCAGCCACCGCATGACGAGCCTCTGCCGGCCGCCGCTGCGACCGCCGAGATCGCGGCCGAGGCGCAGCAGGCGTTGCGCTGGCGCTTCGCGACGTAGCCAGGCCGGCATTCGATCGCCCGGGCGGCCCCGAACGGACCTTGCTCTCTGGGAGCGGCCCCATCTAGTGACTTTGGCCCCTGGCACGTCAATGGCGGCTGACAAAGGCTGCAATCGACGGCACCGTTTGGACGCGCCGCTGACCGGACAAGGAGGTCGTCATGTTAGGTCTCGTTGTGGTTGTCGTGCTCGTCGCCGCTGGGTGCTCAGGCTTTTACCTTTGGCTCAGCCGCCGTGGCGAGGCTGCCAGGGAGCGCGAGAGCACGCGACAGCGGCGGAGCATCTCACTGCTCACCGAGACCCTGGCTTACCTGGGCGCGATTCTCGTCCTGACCGGCGGCGGTGTCGCGGTCGGCCAGGCGTGGAGGGACATCTCAGCCTTGGGGCGCGTGAGTATCTTCGCCACGACAGCGCTGTTGTTCCTCGCCGCCGGCCTGACCGTGGTCCAGGTCAGCGAACCCGCCATCCAGCGATTGATAAGCGTGGTCTGGCTTGTCTCGGCAGGCTGCGTCGGAGCGGCGGCCGGAATGGCGGCAGGCGGGATGGCCGGCAGCGCCGGGCCCGTCGCGGTACTTGTCGCGGGATTCGCCGCAGCGGCGTACTCGGCCATCTTGTGGCTCGCGCGTCGCCGCGAACTGCAGCTCGTCGCCATGTTCACCGGCATCACGCTTGCCGTTGGCGCCAGCCTCATCACGATCGCGGGCAGCGAGGGCCCGCGGCTCGCCATTGCTCTGGGCCTATGGGCAATGGGGGTCGGCTGGGTGATCGTCGGCTGGCAGTACCCGGAACCGCTGTGGTCGACTGTCCCGCTTGCCATTGCGATCACGCTAATCGCGCCGAGCATCGCGGTCTGGCAGCACGGCTGGGTATACGTAATCGGGATCGGCACGGTCGGCGTGGCCATGGTGGTCGCCGTTTCACACCGTCGTACGGCGCTGCTAGCCGCCGGCACGCTGGCTCTATTTGGCTACGTAACCTCAGCTGTGGTCCGGTACTTCCACGCATCGCTCGGGCTGCCGGCAACGCTGGCGGCAAGCGGCGTCCTGTTGCTCGCGTTCGCTGTCGTGATGGCGCGCATCTGGCGCTCGGCGCAGCTGCGCACCGCAGAGCGGCACACGGCCGAGCGTCTCACGGCAGTGCCGCACACGGCAGAGCAAGCAACTGAGGACGCGGGCCTGCGTGAGACCGTACCGTCGGCCGAACCGGAGCTGAGCGGCGAGCCGATCATGCATCTTCCCAGGGCGTCATAGGTTGATTGCCTGACGCCGAAAGGGAAAGCCATGCAGCCAAAGCACATGCTGGTCGTCGCCGCCGGAGCGCTCATCGCCTTCGCGCTCGGCCTGGGCCTTGGTCTGGGCATCGGATCGGGCCGCGGACAGGCGATCAGCCCCGCGCCCGGCCACAGCCGATCCGCCGCAGCGGCGTCTGGCCGGCCGCTGTGCTCGGCCAATCCGTGCCGGATCACGATGACCCACAACGGATCTGCCGGGCTCGTCGTCCAGGATGCTCGAGGGCCGAAAGTCGAGAACGCATTCATCATCATCGACCCGTCAGGGCTGCCAGAGTTCTGGCAGAACGCCACCGGAGCTTACGAGGGCCCGAGGGGCGAAATCTGCGCCACGAATTCGTTTCTCGCGCCGGTAGCATGCCTCGGCGGTGACGGCACGACGGGCTGGATTCGGATCGGCTCGGAGATACTGACCAGCGGCGACCTTGCCTGGATGCATAGCGCCGAGGGCGCGACGAGGCCAGCGGCGTACGGGCCCGGCGGGCCGGTCACGGCTTGGCCTGCGAGCCTGCCCGCCGCAAGGCTGCCTGGTGAGCGCAGGCCAGGCTAATCATCCACGCTGCCTCCGGTCCGCCAGTACTGGCCGCCCTCCCGGCTCAGGAATTCCTCGTCGACCAGGTACCTGCGCAGCGCCGCGAAGTCGTCGTGCAGGTTCCGCAGCCTGCGGTTGACCTCGCTCTCGGAATACCGCACGCCGACCTCGAACAGCTGCGCGACGTGGTTGAGCAGGACAATCCTCTTGGATCTCCTCGCCGGCATCGTGACGATGCGGCCGTCCCGCATGAAATTCCCCAGCATCACCTCGTCAGGAGTTGGCAACGTCTCTTCCTTCCCTATGAGGCAGCCCGATGTTGACGCTCGCGTGCCGCCTGCAGCACGGTGGGCGTATGCAGATGACCGAGGCGTTCGCCGGTGCCGTTGCGGTATCCATTCCGATCTTCGCACTGGCGGCCGGAACGGAGGCCCGCGCCCTGCGAGACCGGCTCAAGAAGCCCGACCAGGAATGGGAGCGGCAATTCGCCGCCTACCATGCTGAGCACAGGCTCGACATGGACGGCCCTCCAGCTGACGCTGTTGCCTACTTCCGCGGCCTGCCTGGCCTGTCGAAGCGGTACCTGGCCGAGCGAGTGATGGCCATCGCATCGGCCATCGTCTGGCTTGCCGTGTTCGTTGTGCTCACGATCGCCGAGATCCAGTGCCTCGTCTGGCTGGGCGACGGCGCACGGCCGGGAAATTCCGGCCTGGCGACGTTCGCGGTAGTCAGCATCGCGCTCGCGATGGTCTCGCTGATCATCGCTCCGGCCATGTACCTGGCACTGCCGCTGATGCTGCCGTTCGACGTCATCCCGCAAGGCCTCCGGGACGCCGTGGGCCCGAAGCTGGCTGGCGACAGCGGTCGAGGTTTCGTGAAGCAGGTGTTCTCCGAGCTTGAAGGCGCATTTGAACGCGCCACAGAGAAGTCAGAAAAAGATGCCGGCCAGCACTCCGGCGATGCCAAGGATGCTGGCCAGGCGACAACTGCCTAGGCGGGAAGGCTCCGGCGGCGCCAGCTCACGGCGCCACGGGAACCAGGCCGTGTTAGAAGGGACGGAGACGGTGCGGGCGCGGCTTCGTGCGGCGGTAGATGGTCCCGCCCGGGGCGTACCAGGCTGCCTTCTTCCTGACAGAGGCCGCCGGGTCCGCCGCGGCTGCACGCTCGATCGCCGTGCACGCCGCGGGTTCGGCGTGCACCCACATTCCGACGAGCTCGACCGCCATCGCCCTTACATGCGCTGACTCGTCGCCCGCCAGAAGTGCGATCGCCCGCGGCAATACCAACTCGGCCATCGGGCGCCAAGCGCCGTCCTTGCACCTCTCGCAGGCGAGTGCGTGCGCTGCCGCCAGCCTGACTCGCTCGGCCGGGTCGTCAAGCGCGTCGATCAGCGCCGACGCGCTGTCGGCGTCCATTAGGTGGTCGAGCACCTGACAGCAGTACTCGCGCACCTGCTCGTTCGGATGTTGCAGGCCGCGCTTGGCCGCTGCGCTTGCTGCCGGCCCGAGCCGGCGCAGCATCTGGTACGCCTGAAAACAGCGATGTGGGTCCGCCAGGGCGTCGACGAGCTCCACGGCGCTCAGATCAGCGGACAACTCGTCAAGGACCATGCCGTTAAGCATGCAAGTTGCATATGACACCGCTCAACATAATTAGCGCTCAGCAGACTGTGCCTGATCACGTCCTGCGCAAGACCGCGATCCCGAGCGAGTCAGCTCCGCCGACCTTCGGCCCTGGCTCGTAGAACTCATCCAGCGACGTGATTGTGAACCCCGCCGCCCTGATCAGCTCGGCGATCGGCCTGGTGAAGTGGCATCCGCCCGCGAGTCGTTGCTGCAGCGGGTCGAGCCTGCGCTGCCACCGTCGGACTCGCTCGTCGGGAGCGAGCCCATGATCGAGAAAGTGCAGCTGCCCGTCCGGCCGCAGCACCCTGCCCAGCTCGCGGAGTGCCAGCGCGGCGTCGGGGATCGTGCACAGCGTCCAAGTGCTCAGCGCGGAGTCGAAGGTCGCGTCGCCAAACGGCAGCGATTCGCCATTGATGCCGGCCCGGCTAATCGGGACGTTCGCGGCCGCAATCCGGGAGGCAGCTAGTCCCCATGCGACATCTGATGGCTCGACGGCACTGACCGCTGTGACGGCGTCGGGATAAAAGGGAACGTTCAGCCCGGACCCAAACCCGACCTCGACCACCTCGCCGTTGAGGCCCGCGCAGACCCGCCGCCTGAACTCATTCAGCGACTTAGAGCCGCAGATCCTGTTGTTCACGCGCGGCACCACCTGGCGCCCGTACAGTCCCACCGGCATGCCCCCGCTCATCTCGGCTCGATGAAACCAGCCTGCACCCGCGGCGAGCCAGCGAGCAAACGACGACCGCGGCCCCGTTAGCGCATGGTCGGGCGCGCCTGGACAAAGGTCCAGCGGTGACCTTCCAGGTCCTCGGCCTGATATGCGCGGAAGCCGTGCTGGTGGATTGGCTCGACGATTTTCGCGCCCGCGGCGACCGACCTGGCGAAGTGGGCGTCGAGGTCATCGACATAGAGCCACGGCACATGCGTGACCGGCACGGGTTCTGCCTGGCTGCTCTCGGACTTGAAGACCATCAGCGAGTTGCGCCCGACCCGGAACTCCAGCCAGGCTCGTTCGGCATCCAGGTCCTTGCCGGGCTCGAGCTCAGGCAGGCTGCTCGGCGACGTCAGCCCGAACGCCTCGGCCAGCCAGCGGGCTGCCGTGACGGGCTTGTCGTAGTAGACGGCGATCGCGAGCCGACCGACCTCATCCGGCTCGCGCGCGGCCACGTCGCGCCTGGCGCACCAGGCGCCGAACCAGTCGGGTACGACCCGCTTCCAGAATGTGCCGCCGCGGTCCTGGCCGCCAGCCGGAACGGTGGCCAGGACTTGGACAGCAGTCCCACCGGCGACCGGCGCGAATGTCACCTCGACCTCAACGTCATCAAGCGAGCTATGCCAGCTAACACGCTGCCCGGGCTGCCATGAGGTGATGCGGGCAATCTCCAGCGCGTCGGGCGGTTCTGACCCGTAGACCTCCAGGATCCGGCCCCCGACGCCGGGCTCGCAGACCATGCTGACCGCGCGCGCCGAGTCGAAGAAGTTGATCGGCCCGCGGACCCACCACAGGTCCATCTCGCCGGTGAACGCGCTGAAGGCGACGTCCGGGCTGACATTCACGGTGACCGAGCTGGACACGGATCGAGGACCTGTCATTGCCGTTTCTCCCTCTCGAGGTGCCGCTGAAAGGATTGAAGCTGCACGTCCCAGTGCGCCTGAAGCTGGTCGAGCCAGGCCTGAATCGCGGTCACAGACTGGGGGCGGAGTCGGAAGACCCGCGCCCGGGCGTCGGTCATGTCGCGCTCGTCGGTGACGAGGCCGGCTCGGAGCAAATGCCTTAGGTGCTTACTCATCGCCGGCGCCGACGT
>DATAEH010000144.1:0-2153 GCA_036258115.1 Streptosporangiaceae bacterium | reverse complement strand
TCTTCCATAAGGGCTCCTATGGCTACCGGCCGGGCAGGTCGGCGCTGGACGCGGTGGCGGCATGCCGGAAACGCTGCTGGGAGTACGACTGGGGAGCGCCGGGATAAACCGGCCTGGAGAAGGGACATGAGAACGTCCTGCATCGAAGGAGTAGCGATCCACGGTGACCTCGGGTCATGCGTCGGCGTTCGTGAGGACGCAGGCGAAGCGTTGACAGAGGGAGACGTAGGCTGGGTTATTGAGCCGCGAAATCATCAGTCTGGGGTGCTGACGCCGTCCCAGTGGCCGGAAGGCAACATCGCTGGCCGCGTTATCGCGAGCTGCCAGCGGACCCCGCGCGGTCAAAGAGCCTGTGCATGCGTTGAGTCTTCAGGTGCGAGAACCGGGAGATCCCGCGGTTGCCCGCCATGCAGTGATGGCTGGGCGGGCCGCTTGGGGAACGCTGAGGCGGTAAGCCCGAGATGAACGGCCGCGGGAAGTCTGACAGTCGCGTAGTACCTGCGAAGCTGGCGAACAAGACCGGGCAGCCGGTGGCGGAGCTGGTGGAGGAAAGGCGGCTGGCCGAGGGGAACACGGGCCAGCAAAACGCGCCCCGGACGCTGAGCCGGGATGATGGCGCGTCAAGTGCGCTGGAGCGTGTGCGCCGAGCTGCACGAAAGGACAGGAAAGCGCGGTTCACGGCGCTGCTGCACCACGTCGACCTCGCCCGCCTGTGGGCGGCCTACGCGGCGATCAGCCCGAAGGCCGCTCCGGGGGTGGATCAGGTGACGTGGGCCGCCTACGGGCAGGATCTCCGGGCGAACCTCGAAGACCTGCTCCGCCGGGTTCGCAGCGGTGCCTACCGGGCGAGCCCCTCTCGCAGGGTGTACATACCGAAGCCAGATGGGCGGCTGCGGCCGCTCGGCATTGCCACCTTGGAGGACAAGATCGTCCAGCGTGCGGTGGCCGAGGTGCTGAACGCCATTTACGAGGAGGACTTTCTCGGCTTCTCCTACGGGTTCCGGCCGGGGCGCAAGCCCCACGACGCGCTCGATGCGCTGGCGGTCGGGATCGAGAAGAGGAATGTGAACTGGATACTCGACGCGGACATCCGTGGCTTTTACGATGCCATCGACCACGAGTGGCTCCGCAGGTTCGTCGAGCACCGGATCGCGGATAAGCGGGTCCTGCGGCTCATCCGGAAATGGCTGAACGCGGGAGTGATCGAGGACGGGTCGTGGTCGGCAAGCGAGGAGGGAGCCCCGCAAGGGGCCAGCGCATCTCCCCTGCTCGCCAACGTCTACCTGCACTACGTCTTTGATCTGTGGGCCCGGCACTGGCGGAACCGGCAAGCTCACGGTGATGTGATCATCGTGCGTTTCGCCGACGACATCGTTGTCGGTTTTCAGCATCGTTCTGACGCCGAGCAGTTCCATGCGGACCTGGTGGAGCGTTTCGCCAGGTTCAACCTGGAGCTCAATGCCGAGAAGACCCGCCTGATCGAGTTCGGGCGGTTCGCCGCCCAGAACCGCAGGCGGCGCGGCCTCGGCCGGCCCGAGACGTTCTCATTCCTCGGCTTCACGCACATCTGCGGGAAGACCCGGGCGGGACGATTCGCGCTGCGGCGCAAGACGATCGCGAAGAGAATGGCGGCCAAGTTGCGCGAGGTGAACGCCTTGCTCCGGCAACGCCGCCACTGGCCCATCCCAGAGCAAGGGGAATGGCTGGGCAGCGTGGTGCGCGGGCACACCGCCTACTACGCGGTTCCCGGCAACATCGCCGCGGTGTCGGCATTCCGAAAACAGGTCACGCGGCACTGGGACCGGTCGCTTCGGCGCCGCAGCCAGCGCCACCGGGTCACCTGGGAGCGGATGAGCCGGCTCGAAGCACGGTGGCTCCCTGCCGCCCGGATCACGCACCCCTGGCCGAACGTCCGGTTCGACGCCCGTACCCGAGGCAGGAGCCCAGTGCGCTAGCAGTGCTCGCTGGGATCTGTGCGGGGGGCCGCCCGCAAGGGCGGTCCCTACCGCGAATAATCGATTTGGACATCCAGAAGTTTTTCGACAGCGTGCCTTGGGACCTCATGCTCAGAGCGGTGGAGGCCCGCGCCAGCGAGCCGTGGGTTGTGCTGTATGTCAGGCGCTGGCTGGCAGCGCCGGTGCAGTCGCCCGACG
>DATAEH010000143.1:0-78632 GCA_036258115.1 Streptosporangiaceae bacterium | reverse complement strand
TGCGGAACGACGGTGAACTTGGGGTCCTTCGCCGACGCCACCCCAGAATGGAAAATCCCGAACCGGGTCGAGGCTGAGGCTGCCAGGAAGGCAGCCCCAGACAACCGGCGCACCAGCGGACTGCGTCCGCCGAAGACGGCGCCGGCCGCGGCGAGAACGGCCAGAGCCTTGCTGCTCCTCAGGTACGCGCCGCTCTTACCCGTCCGGTAGGTCTCGGCAACCAGGCCGCCGCGCTGCTCCATGATTTGTGACGCGGTCAGCTCGGTGCAGACCCCGGCGAGCGCTAGGTTGCGGGCCGGGTTCGCTTCACCTGGTGCGCCGAGCATGCCGAGACCGCCAGCCGCCATGGCAGCCGATCCGACGAAGACGAACGGCAGCTCCCGGTAAGCCTCGTGCCAGGCAGGTACCGCCGTGTCGGAGAGGAGCGCGGCCGTGTAGGCGGCGACCCCAGGGCCGATGAGCGCCGCGCCCGCTGAAGCCACCGCGCCGATCCGAGGCAGACGGCCGGTAAGCGCGCATCCGCCCGCGACCGCCGCCGCCGGCAGGTACCCGCTGAGCAGCCACGAACCCACGTTCATCGGCGAGGTCACCTTGAACGTGCGCAGCATGTTGACGAAACGCTCGGGTCGGCCGAGGTCGCGCACGAGAGCGATCATCGACAGGCCGCCCGCCGCCACGGCGCCGGCCTTGACGACCCGTTCCAGCGTGGAGCGGCCTGTCAGCTGCGCGCCCGCACCGAGCAACGACGACGCCCCTGCGAGACCGCCGAGGAAGAGGTAGCCGGGGATCTCGGGCGAACCCCAGACGGGTGCGTTGATGATCGGCCTCCCGTAATACGAGCTGAACCGGGCGTCGGGCACCATCGCCTGCTCGCCGCGCGGTCCGCGTCCACCTACACGACGTCTGCCTGGTCCACCACGACGATGGCCGTCCAGCGGGATTACCGAGCCGCGCTCGCCGTTCACACTCGAACCTCCCTCGTGCTGGATCACGACCGATTCCCAGATCCGTCGCCCAGCGCTCCCGTGAAGGCGAGCGCCGCTCCGGCGGCGAGCCCGATCGCCGCCACGCCCACTCGTCGCCACATGGACGGCAGGTCGCGCGTAGTCACAACCGGATCCGGCGGCAACCCATAGACCTCGGGCTCATCGAGCAGCAGGAAGAACGCGCCATCTCCGCCGACACCGTCGTTCGGGTCCTCGCCGTAGAGCCGGGCTTCGGTCATACCCCGCCCGTGCAACTCAGAAAGCCGACCCTGGGCCCGCTCACGCAGTTCATCCAGCGGCCCGAACTGGATCGAGTCGGTGGGGCAGGCCTTAGCGCAGGCCGGTTCCATACCCACTTCGAGCCGGTCGTAGCACATCGTGCACTTGAACGCGCGCCCGTCGTCCTTGCGCTGGTTGATCACCCCGTAAGGGCAGGCAGGGATGCAGTACCCGCAGCCGTTGCAGACGTCCGCCTGCACGACCACGGTGCCGTACTCGGTTCTGAATAGCGCCCCGGTCGGGCAGACGTCCAGGCAAGCAGCATGCGTGCAGTGCTTGCACACGTCCGACGACATCAGCCAGCGGAACTCGTCTTCCCCGTCCTCGCCAGGATCCTTGACGCCGACCGGCTTGCGCTGCTCGATGAACGCCACGTGCCGCCAGGTGTCGGCGCTGAGGCCAACGGTGTTGTCGTAGGACATGCCGCTCAGCGACAGGCCGTCCTCAGGGATCTGGTTCCACTCCTTGCAGGCGACCTCGCATGCCTTGCAGCCGATGCAGACGGACGTATCGGTGAAGAAGCCAACCCGAGGCGGATGGTCGACGTATCCGGTCGCCGTCGCCGGATCGGCGTAGTCGTCCAGCGCCGATCGCAGGCCAGCTCGCAACGGGTCAGGCAGCCAGGTTGAGCCGGCGCCGCCAGCGTCGGTGCGGGAGTCCGTGCTGGTCATAGGCTCATCCCTGTGTCTTTCGTGATGCCGGCCCTGTGCTGGTATTCGCGCACAAGGTCAGCCTTCGCTTGCCCGCGCGGCCGCCGGCCGGGGCGGATGTCACAGGCGAACGACTTGTCGTCCTGGATGTGCACGTTCGGATCCAGGCTCAGCGCGACCAGGTCGTTGGCCGCGTCGCCGGTGACATATCCGGAGGACCCCCAGTGATACGGCAGCCCGATGTGATGCGTCCTGCGTCCCTGCACCGTGATCGACGGCACCCGCTCGGTGACGAGCACGCGAGCCTCGACCGCGTTGCGTGCGGTGACGATCGTGGCCCAGCCCAGATGCTCGAGCTCTCGCTCTGCCGCCAGCTCCGGCGACACCTCGCAGAAGAACTCAGGCTGCAGCTCGGCCAGATAAGGCAACCACCGGCTCATGCCGCCCGCGGTGTGATGCTCGGTGAGCCGGTAGGTGGTGGCAATAAAGGGGAACACACCCGAGCCAGGACTCCCGTTGCTTGGCTGCATCCGGTTGTCAGGATGGACAAAGGAGACGACGTCGCGGACCGGGTTGCGTTGCTGGCTGTACAGCAGGTTCGAGAAAGGCGAGTCCTGCGGCTCATAGTGCGCGGGAAGCGGGCCGTCGGTCAGTCCTGCCGGAGCGTAGAGCCACGCTTTGCCGTCCGCCTGCATGATGAACGCGTCATCGCCTGACAGCCCGGCCGGCCCGCGCGCATCCGGCGGCGGCCGGTAGCCAGGCGCCTTGTCCGCGACGAAGTCAGGCACATCGGGCCCGGTCCACTTGCCGCTGTCCTCGTCCCACCACACCAGCGCCTTGCGTTCGCTCCAGGGCTTGCCATCGGGATCAGCTGAGGCGCGGTTGTACAGGATCCGGCGGTTGTCCGGCCATGCCCAGCCCCACTCGGCCGCGATCCAGTCCTGTTCGGTGTGCGGCTTGCGGCGCCCGGCCTGATTCACGCCATCGGCGTAGACGCCGCAGTAGATCCAGCAGCCACAGGCCGTGGAACCGTCGTCGGCGAGCTGGGTGTACGAGGACAGCGGCTCGCGGCTGGCTTTCCAGCCATTGATCTCCGCGAGTACGGCCTCGGCGTCCGGGTCGTCGGTTTCTCCCCTTGGTCGGGTAGTCCCAGGTGAGGTCGAGTATCGGCCGGTCGTTCTCATCGGCCGAGCCAGCGAGCTTCGCGCGGATCAGGCGGCCGAGATGATAGGTGAACCAGAGATCGCTGCGCGCATCCTCGCCTGGCTCGACCGCCTGGTGCCGCCACTGCAGCATGCGCTGCGTGTTCGTGAAGCTGCCGGCCTTCTCGGTGTGCGCGGCGGCGGGCAGGAAGAACACCTCGGTGCCGATGTCCTGCGTCCGCATCTCGCCCGTCTCGATTTCCGGGCCGTCTTTCCACCAGGTCGCGCTCTCGATCAGCGAGAAGTCGCGTACGACCAGCCAGTCCAGGTTCGCCATCCCGAGCCGCTGCATCTTCCCGTTCGCCGACCCGACAGCCGGGTTCTCCCCGAACAGGAAATAGCCCCGGCACTGGCCGGAAAGCTGGGCCATCACCGTCTCGTACGTGCCGTGGCTGCCGGTCAGCCTCGGCAGGTAGCCGAAGCAGAAGTCGTTCTCAGCGGTGGCCGCCTCACCCCACCAGGCCTTGAGCAGGCTGACGGTGTAAGCGCGCATGTTGGCCCAGAAACCCCTATCCGTGCCTTCGGCCTGCACGAATTCATCGAGGTTCTCGCATAGGTGCGCGTGCGGCATCGGGATGTATCCCGGCAGTAGGTCGAACAGCGTCGGGATGTCGGTCGAGCCCTGAATGGATGCGTGCCCGCGGAGCGCGAGGATTCCGCCGCCCGGACGCCCGATGTTGCCGAGCAGGGCCTGCAGGATGGAAGCCGTCCTGACGTACTGGACGCCGACCGTGTGCTGGGTCCAGCCCACGCTGTAGACGATCATGCTGGTCCGGTCCCGGCCGGAGTTCTCCGTGAGGGCCTCGCAAACCCTGGCGAAGTCTTCGGCAGGAACGCCGCATACTTGCTCGACGATTTCGGGGGTGTAGCGAGCGAAGTGCCGCTTCAGAATCTGGAAGACGCATCTGGGATGCGTGAGCGTCGGATCCTCTTCGGGCGTGCCCGCGCCGATGGCCGCTCCGCCTGAACCGTGAGCCTCGCCCCGCGCGGCTCGCTGGATCGAGGACAGCGTTCGCTTGGCTGTGCTTGCGCGCTCAGTCCTTGCGCGCCTCTCCTCGTCGCTTTCGCCGTTCCTGTCGTCGTACTCCAGGTCCCGTTCGCCGGACGCCGCCTGGACCTCCATCCCCTCGTACCGCCAGGTCCGCAGGTCATAGCACCGGTTCTCGCGGTCCAGCCCGGAGAACACGCCGTCCGCGTCCTCGGTGTCGGCGAAGTCCTCGCTCACGATCGTGGCGGCATTGGTGTACGCCTGCACGAACTCCTTGAAGTACTTCTCGTTCTGCAGGACGTAGTTGATGATGCCGCCGAGGAACGCGATGTCCGTTCCGGCGCGCAGCGGCACGTGCTTGTCCGCGATCGCACTCGTCCTGGTGAACCGCGGGTCCACGTGGATGACCTTGGCACCGCGAGCCTTGGCCTCGATCACCCACTGGAAGCCGACCGGGTGGCACTCGGCCATGTTGGAACCCTCGATCAGGATGCAATCGGAGTTCTGCAGATCCTGCTGGAAGGTCGTCGCGCCGCCGCGACCGAAGCTAGTCCCCAGACCGGGGACTGTGGCGGAGTGTCATATCCGGGCCTGGTTCTCGACCTGGATCGCGCCGAGCGCGGTGAACAGCTTCTTGATCAGGTAGTTCTCTTCGTTGTCCAGGGTCGCGCCGCCGAGACTCGCGAACCCCATCGTCCTGCGGGTCCGCTTGCCGTCGCACTCCTGCTGCCAGCCCTTGCTCCTGGCCGCGATCACGCGATCCGCGATCATGTCCATCGCGGTGTCCAGATCGAGCCGCTCCCACTCGGTTCCGTGCGGCCTGCGGTAGAGCACCTGGTAGGTGCGGCCAGGGCCGGTCGTGAGCTGAAGGCTCGCCGAACCCTTCGGGCACAGCCGGCCGCGGCTCACCGGTGAATCAGGATCGCCCTCGATCTGAGTGACCGCCCCGTTCTTCACGTAGACGTTCTGGGCGCATCCGACGGCGCAGTACGGGCAGACCGACTTCACGATCTGGTCGGCGTCCGCTACTCGCGCGACCAGCTCGCTGGTGCGCCGGCTCTTCACCGCGGCGCCGCGGCCTAGCGGATCGGTCCCGGTGACCTGGCGGTAAACAGGCCAGCGACCTGCCCATGTACGGACGCTCATCCGCTTTCCCTTCCCCGCCCCCGGGCAGCACTACCCCTCGGTATTGCCCGCTCTACCTCGCGATAGCGCGGGCAAACCTCGCATAGGAGCCGGACCGCGATCCGGATTGCCGTCGGGAAGACGGGTTAGCCGACCTGCCGGGGAGATGGGACGGCGGGTCCGCTTGGGGGAAGGAACGACCGGCCAGCCGTGGGAAGGGACGACCAGCCGGCTAGAGTCAGGTAGTTGCTTCGGTCGTGGCCTCTTCCTGCTGCTCGACAAGCTCGCCTTCGATCGAGATCTGGATCTCCTCGCTGACCACGAACCTGCCGTCCAGCACCATGCTGAAGCTCAGCCCGAAGTCTTTCCTGTTGATCTGCGTGGTAGCGCCGTAGGCGATCCGGTGGCCCATCATTGGGTCGTTGAACTCGCCGTACCTGCGCAGGTCGAGCGTGACCGCGTGGGTCGTTCCCTTGATCGTGAGGTCGCCGGTGACCTTGTACTGGTCCTCGCCGGCTGGCTCGATGCTGGTGCTCGTGAACGTCATGACCGGATGATTTTCGACATCGAGAAAGTTCGACGAGCGCAGGTCGTTGTCTCTCACCTCGTGGTTGGTGCGGATGCTCGCGGTGGAGATCGTCGCCTGCACGCTGGATAGCTCCGGCCGGTCAGGATGAATGTCCCCGGTGGCGCTGACCTCGGCGAAGTGGCCGCGGACGGTCATCATCCCGAGGTGCTTCGCGGAGAATTCGACCTGAGTGTGATACCAATCCAGGCCTTGTGGAGGATAGCCTCCACATAGTGCCGGTCAGAGCGATGCGGTGCTGCTTTGACCTGCCAGTCTCGGCGTGTCGCAGGCTTGCCCCTGGGTACTACACGTGCAATGACGCGCCCCCGCACCGACGGGGTGCCGATCGGGGGAAACACATGAGCAGCGACAGGCCTGAGTCGCGCCCGTCCGGGCAGCCTGGTACGCAGCAGGGTCCATATGCCAGTCAGCCGGGAGCGATGCCGGCAGACCGCGCCGGTGGCAGGCCGGCCGAGCGATCAGGTGGCATGCCGCCGCAGTGGCGTGGCGACCGCCCGCCGAGCCCGGTCAGCGAAAAGGCGACCAGGGTAACCGGCCGCCGCGTGATCCAGTACATCGTCGACTACATCCTGGCGGGGATCATTCCTGGTCTGGCTTACTGGCTGCTCGACCGCGGCCACGGCTTCCTCGGCGGCCTCGGCTGGCTGCTGGCGACGGCCATCGCCCTCGCCGTCTACTACTGGTACTGGGTCGAGCGCCCGCGAAGCCACGGAGGCCAGACCTTCGGCATGCAGCTATTCGGCCTGCGAATCATCAGCAAGGACGGCCGCCAGGCGAGCGTAGCCCAGCTCTTCACGCGCGGCGTCCTGCTGATCATCGACACGATCTTCTTCGGGCTGGTCGGCTTCATCACGATCATCTGCTCCCGGTACCGCCAACGGGTCGGTGACCACGTGGCAGGAACGCTCGTGATCGACAAGGACTACACCTACGGCAGCGCCCCGACTGACCTGATGTGAGCGTGGTGCCCGCAACGTGGGTACCGAGCGCACCAACTTAGGCAACTGCCCGTCAAAGCCGGGCAGTTGCGCCGATCCGCCGGCAGCTGCTCCTTGCCTACGGTCGTTGCGACAACCGGACGACCAGGCAGGGAGCATCGCCGTGCAGCTGAGAATCCTGGCCGGGACCCGCGGCGGCGGTCTCGGCATACTCCGCCGCGATTCCGGCCGGGATCGGGCCAGCGCCGGTTCGGCGCTCCCAAAGGCGCAGAGCGCTCCAGGTCACGCTGGGCGTGATCTGGCTGCTTGATGCGGCGCTGCAGTTCCAGCCGTACATGTTCACCAAAGCATTCGTCCGCGATGTGATCCTCGCCGCCGCGCCAGGAAATCCGGCCATCGTCGCCGGGCCAATCGTCTGGGCCGCGAACCTGATGCTCGGGCACATCATTCTCGCCAACGCGGCGTTCGCGACGATTCAGCTTCTGCTCGCAGTCGGGCTGTTCTGGCGGCCGACGGTGCGATTGGCCCTCGCTGCCTCGATCGCGTGGTCGGCCGCGGTGTGGTGGCTCGGCGAGGGCTTCGGCGGCATGCTGGCCGGCTCACTGGACCCGTTCGGCAGTGCGCCTGGCGCGGTCGTGCTCTACGTGCTCCTCGCCGTGCTGGTATGGCCGCGCCGCAATAGCGAGCCTGACGTCGATCTGGCGTCGGTCGCAGAAACCGGGCCGCTCGGAGCGCTCCGCGCCAGGACCGTGTGGGCGGTGCTATGGATTGGCCTGGGCTGCGCCACGCTCCTCCCGCCAACAATGTCGGCCGACAGATTCAAACAAACCCTGGCCGGGATGGGCGATGGAGAGCCCGGCTGGATCAGGTCCATCGACGGCTCACTGAGCCACGCGCTTGCCGGGCACGGCCGGCAGGTCGCTTTCGCGTTCGCCGCGCTGTGCGGCCTGGCCGCTCTCAGTGTTGCGCTCGGCGCGGTCGCGAGAGCCGGGGTCATTGCCGCGATCATCGCCGGAACCGCCATTTGGGTTGCGCAGGACTTCGGCGAACTCCTGACCGGTCAGGCAACCGACCCGAACTCTGGGCCTCTGCTGATCGTGATCGCGATCGCGTTCTGGCCGGTGACCGGCCTGGCCCGGCGGGAGCGAGCCGACGCCGAGACCCAGTTGCCCGAGCCTGAGCTGTCGCGACGGGCAGGTTGACATGCAGCCGATTAGCTGCGCTCGCGGATCCGAGCCGCAGGCTGCTGCTCGACAGCCTGAACGCCCGCAACGGCCAGACCCTGCGTGAACTGTGCGCGGGGCTGGACATGGCTCGGCAGTCGGTCAGCAAGCACCTCGCGATCCTGGAGGACGCCGACCTCGTGACCACCGTTTGGCGCGGCAGGGAGAAGCTGCATTACCTCAACGCCGCGCCGATCAGCGAGATCGCCGAGCGGTGGATCAACCGGTACGACCAGCGCCGCGTCGCAGCGCTGTCCGACCTGAAGAAGGCCCTGGAGGGAACCGGCATGGACAAGCCCGAGTTCGTCTACACCACCTACATCCGCACCACGCCCGAGCAGCTCTGGCGCGGGCTCACCGATCCAGCCTTCACCCGCAGCTACTGGGGCGTGGCTTTCGATACGGACTGGCAGGTCGGCTCCCACATGACCGTGAAGCTGACCAATAAGAACGTCACGATCGCCGACCCGGACCAGGTCGTGCTTGAGGCCGATCCCTATCGCCGACTGTCCTACACCTGGCACACCTTCACGCCCGAGTGGGCGAGGGCCTACGACATCAGCGACGAGTATCTCGCCAAGGCGACCGCCGAGCCCCGATCGAAGGTCACGCTCGAGATCGAGCCCGAGGGCCAACACGTCAGGCTGACCGTCGTGCACGGCGGCTTCGAACCTGGCAGCACCGTGCTGCAGGACATTAGCCGGGGCTGGCCAGAGGTGATCTCGAGCCTGAAGTCCCTGCTTGAGACGGGTGAACCGATACTGGCATAGGCGCGTTCAGCCTGAGCCGCGGAGCCGGGCGATCTCCTCAGCCGCCGCTGGCCAGAAGGGCGTCGTCGCCGATGGCCTCGCGCACGCGCAGCCTGGCCTTGTGCAACCTGCTCTTGAACGCGGCCTGGCCCAGGCCGGCGATTTCGGCTGCGTCCTCCGTAGACAGCCCTTCAATATCACGGAGCACGATGGCGGTTCGCAACTCAGGCGGCAGATCGTGCAAGGCGCGCATAAGCGCTGCTCGCAGTTCGCGGTTCTCCGCATGCAGGGCTGGGTCAACCAGACCAGATGCCGGGAGCTGCAGTTCGTCGGGACCGATCGGCACGCTCGCGGGTCGCCGTGCCCGGCGCTGAAACGCCCGGTTGGCCTCGTTGACGGCGATCCGGTACAGCCAGGTGAAGTAGCTGGATTTGCCGCGGAAGGCGCCGATCGCTCGCCACGCCCTCAGCATCACCTCCTGGGCGACGTCCTCTGCGTCGCCGCGGTCGCCCAGGAGACGTAGCAGGAGCATGAAAATGCGGTCGGCGTATGCGCTCGACAGTTGCTCGAAGGCGACCGAGTCTCCGGCCTTGGCCTGGGCGATCAAGCTGGCCTCGGTATCGCCCGGGTGCTTGGTCCGCTGGCCGGCCAGCGGCCACATCACGCCTGCTCAGGCGAGCCCGGGCCGGCTGCGCCTGCCAGCCGGACCCGAGAGAAGATCGTCGCCGGAGCATGAACGCCTGCTGGCCCACCGAGGCCTTGCATCGCGTAGATCAGCGCCCGCATGACGCGAACGGCGCGGCTGCATTCTGCGCAACACTGGGCATGGCGGTTGAATCTGCGGCGGCCGTACCCGCTCAGCTCACCATCGAAGTATCGCGAGATGCGCTGCTGCGTCCACCGATGGTCATCCATCACCGCATCATCCTCCGGAGCGCCCGATCGGGCCGTTAGACGGTCAGGCGCCGTCGGCGGCTGGTTCGAACGCCAGTGAGCAGGAGTTAATGCAATACCTGTCTCCGGTCGGCGCCGGACCGTCGCTGAAGACGTGACCCAGGTGGCCACCGCAGCGGCGGCAGACGACCTCTGTGCGCCGCATGAACAGGCTGTAGTCGGGCCGTAGCTCGACAGCCTCTGCCACTGCGGGCTCAGAGAAGCTCGGCCAGCCCGTACCCGACTCGAACTTCGCGTCGGAGGCGAACAGCTTGCTGCCGCATCCGGCGCAGCTGTAATAGCCGTCCTGGTGGTTGTGGACGTACTCGCCAGTGAATGGGCGCTCGGTATGCGCGTGGCGCAAAACGTTGTACTGCAGCGGGGTTAGCTCTGAGCGCCAGTGCTCGTCCGGCTTGCTGACCTCCCGGACGTCCGCAGAGTCCTTGGTGCGGTTCTTACGCATGTTCGGGTTCCTTTCCTTGCCCTCACACACTTAGACCCGCGTCGTCGCCAAACGATTTCGAACCTGGCGTCGGCCGGTCGCCGCCAGAGAACTGTGCGGTTAGTACGGCAGGAAGCAGATCCCGGATGTTGAGACGCCGCCGCACTTCTGGCTCTGGTCGAGGTTGTCGCTGGCGATCCACAGTCCAGCGCTGGTAGTCATCATGTAGTCGGCCCCGAGCCCGCGATCCCGGCTGTAGTAGCCGGCGGAGCCGTCCGTGTTGATGTACAGCGCTCCGTTTGCCGGGTCCAGACCCTCGATGCCGGGTGCCGGATAGGCGGTGGGGCCGGCTGCATCACAGTCGTCCGGGTTCATCGACCAGCGCTCATGGCCGCCGAAGTAAGCGGCCTTGCTGTCAGCGGCCGCGGAATACAGCGAGTCGCAGCCGGTGTAGTTCGTCCAGAGCGCGCTGACCCTTGCGGGCGTGGACGGGAAGGCCAACGCGGCGTCGCAAGGCCCGGTCCAGGGCGGACTCGACTGATCGTTGGGATGGAAGCCGGTGGTGCCGAAGTAGACGGTCGAGTCGTTCGGGCTCCAGGCGCCGTCCTGCACATAGAACGGCTCGCCGCCCACGCAGTTGGTGTTGAATTCGGGGGCGTTCCAGCCGGTGACGACGCCGGTCGCTCCGGCGATGTTGAGGATGAAGGCCTGTTGCCTGGCTTGCCCGCCGACCGAGGTGAAGTCACCTTCGACCAGGATCTGATGGCCGCCGTGGCTGAGTTGGGCGGCATAGACGTGGGTCGCGTTCTGGTGCACGCCTGGGAACTGGTAGTTGCCGGAGACGTTCAGGTGCAGGTAGCCGTCGCTCTTACCGGTGGTCGGGTTGAGGCTGACCAGGTACGGATCGCTGGAGTCACCGTTAATACCGGTGAAGTTCCCGCCGGCGATCAGGCGGGCGTGCGTGCCGACCAATGTCTGCACCGCGCCCGAGGCGTTCGAGGCGAACGTCTTGACCACGTTGCCCGTCGTCGTGCTGATCTCCGCGATGTTCTTCACCGCGGTGCCATTGACCGAGGAGAAGTGGCCGCCGATATAGGCGTTGGCGCAGTTGCCGCCGACGAACGCGATGGTGTTGACCGTGTTGCTCGGGTTGGAGGTGGTCCCGTACGTACCGACGACGTTCGGTGCCCAGCTCGTGATGGTGTACGGAGCGGTGGCCTTGAAGCTGAAGACGTTGTTGCGGGTAACGGTCGTGCTGCCCTTCCTGATCGCCGAGAAGGTGCCGACCGCGTACATCGTTCCTCCGCACTGCACAAGCTGGCGGATCTGCTGGACCTGCGGAGTGTTAGCTGGCAGGTGCGGCAGATTGGCGGGCGGAGTCGGTTGCACAACGCCAGCGGGCGGCTGCTCGCCGCCGGTACCGGCTTCGGCTGGCTGGATGGTGAACGCCACCAGCGCGGCGGCCGAACCAAGCAGGACCAGGAATCTCCACACGAGTTAGCTCCACGAATGCCGTTGCACCGACCGCGCGCGGCCGCCGCGATCAGCTGCTGTTAGGAATGACAATTCCGACTAATAAGCAGACGCACGGTATCACCATATGGTTGGCAAGCAGCGGGGATTCTCTGGTTCGGCGTGTGCGCGCAGCGGCCGAGTTACGGGGCGGAATTAATAGCGTGTGCCGACAGGCGCCGGCATGGCATCCAGCTCGGAGATGTCGGCGGCGGTCAGCACGACGTCGGCCGCCCCGGCGTTGTCAGCCAGGTACCTCGGCGTCTTAGTTCCGGGGATCGGCACGACGTGCTGACCCTGGGCAAGCACCCAGGCCAGCGCGACCTGAGCGGGAGAGGCGCCAGCTCGCCGCGCGACCTCGCGTACCCGGCCGACGATAGCCAGGTTCGCCTGGAGCGCCTCTTGCTGGAAGCGCGGCAGGCCGCGGCGGAAATCCTGTTGCGGCAGGTCGTCCGGCGATGCGAACCGGCCGGTCAGGAAGCCGCGGCCGAGCGGCGAGAACGGCAGGAAGGCGATGCCGTGTTCCTGGCAAAACGGCAGCACCTCGGCGAGCGCGTCCCTGGTCCACAGCGACAGCTCAGATTGGATTGACGTCACCGGGTGAACGGCCTGCGCTCGGATGATGTCTTCCGTCGTCACCTCGGACAGGCCGATCAGCCTGGCCTTGCCCGCCGCAACGGTTTCGGCCATCGCACCCCACGTCTCCTCGAGCGGCACCTGAGGGTCTATCCGGTGCAACTGGTACAGGTCGACGTGATCGGTGCGGAGTCGCCGCAGGCTCGCGTCGATGGACTCCCGAACGTGCTCGGGGCGGCCGTTCCTGGCGAGGCCCGGGGCGGTGTTGCCGGGGTTGGCGACGTGAACTGTGTCGCCGGTCAGCCCGACCTTCGTGGCGAGAACCGCGCGCTCGCGGTATCCGTCGGCCAGAGCCCGGCCGACGAGCTCTTCGTTGGTGTACGGGCCGTACACGTCGGCGGTGTCGATCAGCGTCATGCCGAGGTCGATCGCCTGGTGGATGACCGCGACAGAGGTCGCGTCATCCCTCCGCGTCTCCAGATCGTAGGAGTGCGTCATGCCCATGCAGCCAAGGCCGATGACGCCGACTTCGGGACCGTCAGTGCCCAGCGTCGTGGTTCGCATGCTGCAAGCCTGGACCATGGTTCTATCAGTTACACAGGGAGGTAGCGCGATGACGAACTGGACGCCCGAGGAACTCGCTGCCATCGGCACAACGGACGAACTGGACCTCCGGTCGCGGCGCGGCGACGGCTCGCTGCGTGACCCAGTCACGATGTGGGTGGTGCGACACGGCGACGACCTGTACGTCAGGGCGGTCAAGGGGCGTGACGGCTGGTATCGCGGCACGCAGAGCCGGCACGAGGGCCACATCAGCTCAGCCGGAGTCGACAAGGATGTCACGTTCGCCGATGCCGACTCCGATGCTAGCTTGAACGACGCACTCGACGCTGGGTACCGGTCCAAGTACCGCTCTTATCCAATCGAGTACGTCGAGCCAGTCGTCAACGAACGTGCCCGCTCTTCCACCATCAAGCTGGTTCCGCGCTGAGAGCGCGATAAGCCGACGAGGTAGGTCTCATAGATCACGCTGGCCTGCTGTCGGCCAGCGACGCTCATGAAGACGCCTTTGTTCAGCCATCGCAGGCCCGGCGCACCGGTCTGAATCTCGGTGGCCGCGCGAAAGGTGTATTCGCTGGGATCGACATCCTCGCCGCGGCCGAGCCGGGCCAGGACGTCGGCAGGGCCGTGCCGGATGCTATGTGACCTGACGTCAATCAGCTCGCCGGCATCGGTGCGCAGCGTGTAACGAATGTCGCCGAGTGCCGTGCCGTCGGGCAGGATCGTCTGCCAGTCGGCGCTCGCACCGGGAACGAGCGTGCCGCTGATCTCGGGACCGGCGAATGTTCCGCCGGTCAGCGGCACGATGCGGCGGTGACCTTGCGCCACCTCGCCAAGATCGATTGGCTCGCCGACGTCTGCCTCAAGCCGGTAGAGCGCAGTCATGCGCGGATAGGGGAGATGAAAGGTGCGGCTCCGGCTGCTCACCGGGTCGTTCGGGTGCGGCTGAAGCGGCTTCACTGTGGTGCGCATCCACGCGCTCAGCGGCAGGGCGCTGAGCAGGCCGTCGAGTCGCTCAGCGGTGTCGGCCCGGTACAGTCCCACCGCTTTCCGCTGCCCGGGTGCGACGTTCTGCCGCCAGAGCCGCACGAGAATGCCTTCGCGACCCAACTCTGCTGAGGCCCTGGCCTCGGCACTCTCACGCTGCTGGATCTCGGCCTCAGGTGTCCCCTGGGGAACGTGGAGATCGAACTCGACCAGGAACTCCATGACCACTTCCCTTAGCTAGCCGCCTCCCTGGTGGCTGCTCCCACACACGAATGCCCATCGGTCCGGTATCCCAACCGCCGAACGGCCTTGACAGGCACAGGGCCGGTTCCCAAGATGCTTATAAGCTTTCGAGCATCTGAAGGGCCAGACGTGCCTGACGAGTTCATCCCGGCGAGCGATGGATCAGGCATGTCCCGGCGTCAGCTTGGCGACGGCCAGGGCGACCCATTCATGACCGAGATCCTCGAACAGCCCACGGCGCTCCGGCGGGCCGCGGCGTTGCTGGGCGGTCAGGCGGAGTTTTTCGCTCTGACGGAATCGCTGCGAGATCGGCGAGGTCCTCTCCTCCTCACCGGCATGGGCAGCTCGTTCCACGCCTGCCAGGCCGCGGCCAGTGCTCTGGGGCAGCGGGGTGTTCTGGCCGTCACCACGAACACGGCCGAGCTGCTGCACTTCCAGTGGAAGAACGCCGCGGCGGCCAGCGCAGTCGTTCTGATCAGCCAGTCGGGCCGCAGCGTGGAGGTTCTCAGGCTGGCCAGGAAGCTTCGATCACTCGCTGGGCGGCCGCGCCTGATAGCGATCACCAACGGCACCGACAACCCGCTCACTCCGATGGTCGATATCTGTCTGGATACGGCCGCAGGCGCAGAGATCGGGCCGTCCACGAAGTCGTACGCGGCGACCTTTGTCCCGCTCGCCGCGCTCGTCGAGACCCTGTCAGCGGCGGCCAGCAGGAGATCGACTCCGGCGGCCCTGTCCCGCGTCGCTGAAGCGGCCCACGCGGCCGCCGACGCGGCCGAGCAGCTCATCAAGAAACCCGACGTGCTCGCCGACGAGCTATTCGAATGGCTGGACGGGCGCAAGAGGGTAACCATTCTCGGGCGAGGTGTGGCCCGTGGCCCGGCCGAAACTAGTGCCCTGGTGCTGAAAGAAGCCGCACGATTCCCGGCGGAGGCGCTGGATGCGGCCGATTTCCGACACGGTCCGCTCGAGCTCGCGGGACCCGATCTGGCGGTAGTGCTGCTGTCCCTGGAGGAGGCAACCCGCGGGCTGGACAATCGCCTGACCGCGGAGGTGGCTCGGCATCGGACCGCGGTGCTCGTGGTGGCCAACGCACAGGGTTTGGCCGATACGGCCCGCACTCTGGCGATCGGGCGCGTAGAGCCGCTCATGGCCTGCGCGGTCGCCGTCATTCCCGCACAGCTTCTCGCCTGGCGGCTCGCGCGGGCACTGGGCCGGCGTCCTGGCGAGTTCCGTCTCGCGTCAAAGGTGACGACGGAGGAGTAACGATCCGAGCCCGCAAGCCGTTAGGAGGACTGGCATGAGCGAACGGCGCACCGACGGATCAAACGGCTGGCGACAGCCGCTAGACCGGCGACAGTTCCTGCGAAGATCTGGCGTCGCGGCGCTAGGTCTTTCGGCCGGGACCGGATTGCTGAGCGCGTGCGAGACATCGCCTGCCAGCAGCGGATCAGGCCACGACCGCAGTCCGGTCACCATCACCGTCTGGGACTACTACGGAAGCACCACGCCGGTGAAACCGGCCTTGGCGGGGTTCAAGCGCAAGTACCCGTGGATCACGGTGAACTATCAGGCCCTGGACTGGGACACGATCAACACGAAGTTCACCGTGTCGGTGTCCTCAGGCGTCGCCCCTGACGTGGCGACCCTGGACATGACCTGGATCCCGACCTATGCGGCTACTGGCCTGTTGATGGACCTGTCCAAGGTTTCCGGGAACACGCTGAACGGCAAGCCGGTCAAGGACCAGTATTCAGCCGCGCAGCTGAACGCGATGAGCTTCGAAGGCCGCACGGTCACGATGCTGTTCGACGAAGACTGCTATGCCTTGTACTACCGGCGCGACATATTTGAGCAAAAGGGCATCAGCGTCCCGACGAACTGGGATGAGCTGCGGGCCGCGGCCCTGGCAATGGCTGAGAAGTCCAATGGCAGCAGCAAACCCAACAAGTACCTCGTGGAAGTTGACCCGGATACCTTCCACTACGCGTCCTACCTCTTCCAGAACGACGGCAGCATCCTCAACTCGTCCAATACGAAGGCGGCCTTCAACAACCCAGAGGGCATCGCGGCGCTGGAGTACTACAAGAGCTTCCTCGACAACGGCACGGGCATCTACTGGGGCCAGGGCCAGGGCGATCGGCTTGCCGGGCTGAACGCGGGCACCATCGGGATGTTCGAAGATGGGCCGTATTACATGGGCATCATGCGGGACAGCGCGACGAAGCTGAAGGGCAAGTGGGGCATCGCGGTCGCGCCGTACTCCAAGAAGCCAGGAAGCTACCTCGGCGGTACCGGTCTGTCCATCCCGGTCAATGCGCCGCAATCGGCCGCGGCGTGGACCTTCATCCAGTATCTGCTCGAGCCGAAGAACTCGCTGGGCGTCGCCACATTCTCCGGCGCCGCCCCGGGTTTGCAGGCCGCCCTGCACAGTCCCGTCCTAGCCAAGCCGGATCCGTATTTCGGTGGCCAGGACGTATGGAAGGTGTGGGATCCGACCCTCGCGATCGCGACGCACTACCCCTACGTGAAGGAGTGGAACGCCATCGATCAGGCCATTGTTACCGCGCTGCAGGCCGCCCTCCTTGGCAAGCAGACGCCCAAGCAGGCTCTGGACACGGCGGCGGCGCAGGTAAACAGCAAGCTCTCCGGATAGTTCGGAAGCGCCCGTGATCAGGTCCCCAGCACGGACACTTCCCTCTTCACCGTCGGCCCGCACCCGGCCGCGCCGGCGGAGCAGCTTTGTCTGGCGGATCCGCAGGGGTCGCAGCGGCTACCTGTTTATCCTCCCTGCCCTGGTCGTCGCCATCGCGTTCTTGTATGTGCCGATGGGTCTTTCGGCGTACTGGAGCTTCACGGACTTCAACGGCCTGGCCGCGCCCAACTGGGTGGGCCTGGCCAACTACAAGGAATTGCTCAGCGATCCGGTCTTCCTGCAGGCTGTGCGCAACACGCTGGTTTTCGTTGTGATAGGACAGGGCATTGGCCCGGTCCTCGGCGTCGCCTCTGCGCTGTTGCTGAACAACAAGCTCAAGTTTCGTGCCTTCTTCAGGACCGCATACTTCGTCCCGGTCATGACGTCCCTCGTCGTCGTGGCGACAATCTGGAAGATGCTGCTGAACTCTGGCGGCATCGTCAACACCATTTTCGGCTACCTGCATCTGCCCACCACAAACTGGCTGGACAACCCGACGACGGCCCTGCCTGCCGTGATAGCGGCCAGCGTCTGGCAGGGCTTCGGCTTCGAGACGGTGATCTTCCTTGGCGCCATGCAGGCCATCCCGCGTGAGTACTACGAGGCGGCCATGGTCGACGGCGCGAGCGCATGGAGCCGTTTCTGGCACATAACCCTGCCTGGCCTGCGGCCGACGATCCTGTTCGTGTACGTGATCGGCCTCATCCAGAGCTCGCAGGTTTTCGATCAGGTCTTCGTGATGACACAGGGCGGCCCGATCGGATCCACGGACACCGTCGTGTATGAGCTGGTTAACCGCTTCAACTCACTCGACCTCGGCCAGGCGTCCGCGATCGCATACCTCCTGGCGATTTTCCTGGCGATTCTGTCGTTCGTGCAGATCAGGGTCTTCAAGGAGTGGGCATGATCTGGACGCGCCAGTCGATCAGGTACCTCTTCTACGGCATAGCGATCGTCACGTCGGCGATCATGATCGGCCCGCTCTACTGGATGCTGGCGACCTCCTTCAAGGTGCCCTCGGGGGTGTTCGCGGCCCCGCCGCAATGGATTCCCAGCCCCTGGACGCTGGCGAATTACCGCGACGTCTTCACGCTGCTGCCCTTCGCCAGATATTTCCTCAACAGCGTTGTCGTCACCGGCGCGATCGTGGTGCTGAACATCGTCTTCGACCTGGCGGCCGCTTACGCATTCGCGAAGCTCAGATTCCCCGGCCGCGATTTCCTCTTCTTCACGCTGCTGATAACCCTGATGGTTCCGTTCCAGGTCAACCTGATTCCGCTGTTCCGCATCATGGTGTCGCTGCACCACGTGTCACCGGTCCTCGGCGTCAACACCTACTTCGGCCTGATCGCACCCAGCGCCATCCAGGTGTTCGGGATCTTTCTGTTGCGCCAGTTCATCCGCACCATTCCCGATGAGATCCTGGACTGCGCCCGGGTGGACGGGGCATCTGAGTTCGCGATCTTGCGCAAGATCGTCTTCCCGCTGGCGGTTCCCGGCCTGGCCACGCTCGCGATCTTCACGTTCCTTGGCGCATGGAACGACTTCCTCTGGCCGCTGCTGATCACCCAGACGGACCAGATGCGGACGTTGCCTGTCGGCCTGGCGCTGCTGGCGAGGCGGCAAGAGATCAACTGGGGCGACACGATGGCGGGCACCGCGATTACCGCCCTGCCCATGATCGCTGTGTTCCTCGTGCTGCAGCGTCGATTCATTGAAGGCCTGACCCAGGGAGCTATCAAGGGATGACCGCACAGCTCGTACCACTCCAGGCAGATAGCCATTACCTGTCCGTTGCAGGCCGGTCGCTGCTGCCGGTCGGGGCACACTACGTGCCCGTCCAGGGCCCTGACTGGCCGTGGCGAGTGGGCCATGAGGCCTTCGACCAGGCTTTCGCCGCGATGGCGGCGGCAGGCCTGAACGCCGTCCGCATCGACGTACTGTGGGCAGCCGTTGAGCCCGAACCTTCGCGGTACGACCTCGATCACCTGAAGCAGCTGGACGCGATCAACGCGGCCGCACGCCGGCACGGCTTGTGGATCCATCCGGCTCTCTTCATCGGCGGTGAGGTCGGCGATGCCTACTGGGATGTGCCATGGCGGGACGGCAGGCATCCGCACGCCGACCGGAGAATGCGCGATCTCCAGGCGGCGCACGCTGCCATGCTCGCCAGCAGGTGGCGCGGCGAGTCGTCGCTGCTGGCCTGGGATCTGACCGACGAACCACCGTTCTGGATCGCTCCCGATACGACGGACGCGGACGCCATCGCATGGACGCAAGCGCTCGTACGCGCGATCCGCGACGCCGACCCTGAGCACGCGATCACGATCGGGACCTCCGGTCAGGAAGTTGGCTGCGGCCCGTTCCGCGCCGATCAGGTGGCGGACTTGCTCGACTTCACCTGCGTCCACCCCTACCCGATCTACCAGCCCCACCTGTATCCCGACTCGCTGCTCTCGCCGCGCATGACGCATGCGGGCGCGTTCGAGACCGCGCTCGCCGCTGGGGCCGGAAAGCCCGTCATGGTCCACGAGTACGGCGCATCGTCAGCCCAGTTCGACCCCGAGGCGATCGCTGCCTATGACCGGCTGCTGTCCTGGTCGAGCCTGGGCCGCGGTGCGACCGGGTTCTTCGCCTGGTGCTGGACCGACGCTGAGCCCGCTGCCTACTCCCGTGCCCCGTACGTCCGCCAGCCGCACGAGACGCAGTTCGGGGTGACCGACCACGAGGGCCGCCTCCGCCCGCGTGGCCGGGTCCTGGCCGATCTGGCGCAGACGGTCGGTCAGCTGCCGCTCGACGAACTTGCCTCGGCCGGCCCGACGCCGGCCCGGGCGGCCGTCGTGGTGCCGCACGAGTTCGCCCGCCCCTTCGACCCGGGATCCTTCGGGCTCGACGCGCCGTCGGGACTGTACCTGCCGGTTGAGGCGACTCGCGGGAGCGATCGTGATGTCTCGCCGCTGGTACGTGCCTGGCTCAACGGGTTCGTCATGGCGGCCAGGGCCGGGATCGCCACCGCATTTGTCCGCGAGCGGCTCGACCACGCCTGGCCCGAGGTGCCGCTCATTCTCCTGCCCGCGCCGCTGGCCTCGACCTCGAACACGCTTCTCCACGTCAGAACGAGCTACTGGAGCGGTGCGGCCGAGTTTCTCCGGCGCGGCGGCGTGTTGTATCTGTCCTGTTCCGCGGACGTGGCGATCCCCGAAATGCGGGAGATAACCGGGTGCAGGATCGTCGATCGCGCTCCGGTGAGCACGACCGCGGTGCTGAGGTTCATTGCGCCCTGGGGTCCGTTCACCCGTGGTGATGATCTTGTTCTGCCGGGCGGAGACGGCTCACTCGAGAGGCGCGGAGTCAGGCTCGACGCGGCCGCCAGCGACATCCTTGCCATTGACGCGTCGGGAGCACCGGCGCTCGTCCTGCACCGCAAGGGCGCCGGCAGTGCCGTGGTCTGTTCCTATCCGGTCGAGACGCTCGTGGCGTCGGTGGCCGATGCGCATGGGCCTGGCGATCGAACCTGGGGCCTCTACGCGGGCCTTGCCGAACTGGCCGGGGCGACCGATCCGTTCGCCGTGCCGCACCCCGACGTCACGGCCGGTGCCCTGCAGGGAACCGGCGGCGGCGTGATCGTTCTGACCAATCACGGGCCACGGACGGTCGACGTTCCTGTCAATGCGCCGGAAGGTGCGGTCCTGCAGACTGTGTCGCGAGGCGGGAACGCGGAACAGGTCGCGGCCAAGGACTTCGGTCTTACGATCGGTGGCCACGCCGGCGCGGTCGTCTTGTGGCGGCCGGGACAGGCGGAACAGGGCGCATGACGCCGGTCAGCATCATCGGGAACATCAACGTCGACATTGTCGCCCGCCCCGTGGCTGATCTTCCTGCCCCGGGAACCGAACGGGCAGTGGATTCAATCGAGTTCCGGGTGGGCGGCGCTGGCGCGATCGCGGCGTTGTGCCTCGCAAGTCTTGGGATCCGCGCCGACCTGATCGGCTGCGTCGGAAGTGACCCTTTGGGACGGGTGCTGCTCGACGAGCTTGCCCAAGAGGGCGTACCAGTAGACGGTGTCGCGGTGGGCGGCACAACCGGCATCTGTGTCGCCACGGAGGCGGCCGGGCGGGACCGATCGTTCCTAATCGCGCCAGGGTGTGTTGCTGAGTTCGCGCTCTCACAAATTCCTGACCGGGCCCTTTGCGCGCGGCAGGTGATTGTCTGCGGCTACTTCCTGATCCCGGCGCTCCGCGGCGGCGGCGCGGCTCAGCTTCTCAAGGAGGTTCGTGCCCGGGGCGGGGAGACGCTACTGGACACTGGCTGGGATCCTGACGGCTGGCCGCCCGCGGCTAAGGACGAGGTCCTCGATCTACTGCAGTGGGTGAGCGTGTTCGCGCCCAATGAATCGGAGGCACTGGCGATTACCGGCGCAGCGAGCGTTGACCGGGCGGCCCGGGTGCTGCAGGAGCGTTCGGGCGGGTGGTGCATCGTCAAGCTCGGTGCGCGAGGAGTCCTAGCAGCAGGGCCCGACCAGGCCGAGTTCACCATCGACGCGCCGCAGGTCAGCGTCATCGACACGACCGGCGCTGGAGACGCCTTCAACGCCGGCATCGTCAGATCCCGGATGGAAGGCAGGCCCTGGCAGGAGGCCGCGGGGTTCGCCACCCTGCTTGCTTCGAGCGTCGTCTCACGCCCATCGCACGACCGTTACCCGCGCCTCGCTGAGCTCGCCATCACTGGGAAGTGAGCGTCGGTGACTATTGCGGCTGTGCCCCTAGGAACCCGTAACGCAGCCCGCGGGCCTCGACGTAGTACTTAGCGCGATCTCCTCTGATGATCGCCCGGCAGTACTCGACGGGCGCGCCCGCTGCCTCGAAGGCGATCAGCTCGAGCAGCAGGGCGGGGCGATGACGATCTTGCTGCAGCAGCCGCGCCTCGCGGGCCGCGGGCAAGACGGGCTCGATCGTCTCCCTGGCCCGAACGAGCCGGACGTTATAGCTGGTGGCGAGGGCTTGGTAGAGCGAGCCTTCGGCCATGTCCGCGTGCAGCAGGTCGCCGAAGCGGGATTCAGGCAAATGCACTTGTTCAAGAAGAAGCGGCTGGTCTCCGATGCAGCGGAGCCGCTCAAGGAAGATCACCCGGGCGCCAGGGCGTAGCTCAAGCGCGCGAACCGCGGCCTCATCGGCCTCACGAGATTCCGCCCCGATGAGCTTGGTCTGCGGATCCAGGCCGCGGCGGTTCATCTCCTCGGTGAAGCTCGTGAGCTCGGTCAGGTCCCGCTCGATCGGGGGGTCGGTCACGAAGGTTCCACGTCCGCGCATCCGACGCAAGCGGCGCTCGCGCTCCAGTGCTCCCAGCGCCTGCCGCACCGTGATCACGCTGCAGTCGAACCGCTGTGCCAGCTCGCGCTCCCCGGGCAGCCGGTCACCGGGAAGCCACTCTCCGGTGTTCAGGGCGTCGCGCACGCGCAAGTAGACCTGGTGGTAAAGCGGGACGGGTCCAGGCTCAAGCCGGAATATGGATGATTCCGGGCCCCCTGCTGAGACCGCCATGCCCGTAGTTTGTGTACCGCGCAACGTGGTGTCAACAAGGCGGCACCGCCGGGCGCTCGGTGTTGCCACCGACGCGGCTTGAACCAATCCCACCAGCTCGGTGGATGCTCCCCTTCGGCCGGTGTGGCGTACGAAGACGTCGCCAAGCAGTCCGTAGGCGCGGATGCGGACGAGGGGGTGCTAGGTTGGCGCGGGACGGGTGCCAGGCGCAGTTCGCGGTCACCGAGCACGTCGAACCCAGCGAGTTCGACATCGACGGAGACTCGTTGGAACAGGGCGTTCCGCACCGGAGTGACCGCGGCGAGCGACTGTCACTTCCGCGAGGTATGGGACATCGCCGGGCCCGGCGAGCCCACGACCTGGGTGTTCGCGGCGGACCGGACGATCCGGAGCATCCTGGACGCTCTGCGGGCCGGCCGAACGACGGTGTCGAATGTCATCACAGGCCCGTTCCTGACGATCGAAGGTGACCTCGATGGCGGTGGCGTGCTCGAGGCCATGGGCGGAGACGAGGTCATCGTTCCCCGCCGGACGTTGCCGTCGAAGGCGTCGCTGCGGGTGCGGGTGCAGCGCGGGCAAGGTACCCAGCTGCTGTGCTACGCCGCCCCGGGCCGGTCGGCCAGAGCAGGTCAGCCGACGGCGGGCTCACCTGGGGCGCCTTACAGCAGTTCGCGTTCGACGCGGAAGCGATCAGTCAGCGGCCGCGCTCGGCGTCGACCCGGCAGGCAGTGTCCGGGCCGTGCGGTACGACTCGCGGGCCGCTGACTGGCGCTGGAAGGTGTTCAGTGCCCGTTCGATCGCCGGGCGGGTTGGTCGCCCGAGGAGCAGCTGACGGTGGCTGGCAATTCCACATACCCGGCCACTTCGGGTGGCGCCGCGGTTTTCACCAGCGATCGCAATGCGACCGGCCAGCGTGACGGCACCCAGCAGGCGTTCCTGACCATCGTCGACGCCTGAGCCGAAAGTTCGGGCTTCTTGGTACCGCTTCCCGTGACCAAAGACCCTGACTGCCACTCTTAGCGGGCGGGCAGCCTTCCGGCTATGAGTAAGTCAGCAGCACGGTCTCCACAGGCTCCGCACAGCGCACGAGCGAACCGACAAGAGACGGAGGCTCGCGGGCTGGGCGACTGCCCCAGAGGGGGCCCAGCAGTTCCTCCGGTGGGTGACTTGCTGGAGGAGATGGCCAACCGGACGCTCGATCGCGGCGGGCAGGCGGTCTGCGATGCGCCTGTGAGCGCCGCCGCAAAGCTGCGCTTCCCGCTCCGGGAAGGTAGGACCCGATGACTACAGCCGACATGACAACAGTGCGGATCAAGACCCATGGCAAGGTCCCAGAAGGCATGCCGGAACTCGCAGCCGCCAAGGTCGGCTCGTTGCTCCGGATCGCTGCGGAGCCAGTGCTGTCAGCGCATGTAACCCTGACAATGGCTGCCGACCCCGCAGTCCCCTGCCCGGCCGTCGCCCAGGTAACCGTCGACATGAATGGCCGCATCGTCCGGGCGCAGGCCGCAGAGCGCACGATGCACGCCGCCGTTGAGCGGGCGGGATCGAGACTGAGGCTGCGGCTTGATCGTGCAGCCAGGAACTGGGCAGCGCTGCGCGGTACCCTTCCGACCGGCGAGCCACACGAATGGCGGCATCAGAGCATCCGCGCGCACCGCCCAGCGTATTTCCCGCGGCCCAGTGACGAACGGCAGCTGGTGCTCCACGCCAGCTACGCGGCTCGGCCTCAGACACCGGAACAGGCGGCCGCCGAGCTTGACCTGCTCGACTACGAGTTCCACCTGTTCGTTGAGCGCTCCTCGGGCCAGGACTGCGTGATCTACCGGACCACGACCGGCTATCGGCTAGCAATGGCCGACCCGAAACCGGGCGGTCTCGGCCCGATGCCAGACTCGATCAGCGTCAGCAAACTCCCGGCGCCATGGCTCAGTCTTGCCGAAGCGGCTGAGCGACTGGAGGCGACGGGGCGAGCGTTCATGTTCTTCGTCGACCCTCGCACGGCCCGCGGCGGGCTGATCTACCACCGATACGACGGCCACTACGGCGTGGTCATTCCTCCTGGCGAAGGGAATTGAGAGGTCCGCTGGCCGCGCCAGTAGCCCCGGGCAGCCCAGGTCAGCACGAACCGGAGCGACGAAAGTCCCGCCTGACCTGGACCTTCGCGCCTGGCGCGGCTCCTGCCGCGGGTGGTGCTCTGGTCCATAAGAGGCATTCGGCTATCGCGCGCGAGGGATTGATGTGGCGATGAGCATCTTGCATGGTCCAGGTGAAGCCTCGGCCGGTGAGCAGCTTACGACGGACCAGATCATCAAGCTAGCGGTGGCGGCGGCCGTTTATGCGCCATCGGTGCATAACACCCAGCCGTGGCGGTTCAGCAAGGGTATGCGCGAGATCAGCGTCCGCGCCGACCCGCAGCGACGGCTGCATGTGGCCGATCCCTTCGGTCGCGAAATGCTGATCAGCTGTGGAGCGGCGCTGTTCAACATCAGAGTGGCCTTGCGTCATCTCGGCTACGTGCCTGAAGTCAGCACCCTTCCCGACCTAAGTCAGCCGGATCTCGTGGCGCGCGTTGGCCTGGGCGAGTACATCCCCCCTCTGGAGTACGAGGAGCAGCTATACGCAGAAATTGAGCGTCGCCGGACGCACCGCGACGGATTCCTGCCAACCGAGCTGCCTGCTGACCTGCTGACGGCCTTGGCTGAGGAGGCTGCCAGGGAGGGCGCGATGCTACGCATCGCGAAGCGCGAAGACGAACGGGTCGCACTCGCGGCGGCGGTTACGGCCGCGGAACATGCCGCGCGCCTCGACGGCGGCCGCACCGAGGAACTGAGGCGATGGGCGCGACCGCCTGGCAGCCCGGCGCACGATGGCGTCCCGGTGACCGCCTACCCAGCGGAGCCAGAACGCTGCGAGCCGCACTTCCCTGGACGAGACTTCGCCCACGCCCACGGATGGGGGACTCGTGCGAGCACGACAATCCCGCAGCGGTCGGCGGGGGTGATCGCCGTTCTCGTCACGAGCGTCGACCAACGCCTCGACTGGATCCGCGCCGGGCAGGCTTTGCAGCGGGTGCTGTTGGCCGCCAGCGTGCACGGCGTGGCCGCCGCGTTGCACAGCCAGCCGATGGAACTGCCCGAGCTCCGCGGGTTCATCCGTGTCCGGCTATGCAGCCAGGCGTCTCCGCAGATGCTGCTCCGCTTCGGCGCCACGGATCACGTCTCCGCCAGCGTTCGGCGCCCGGTCGAAGAGGTTCTGCTCTGACGCGACATCGCCGCGGGCATGTGCCGAACGTTCGACGACATCGAGTGCGCCCGGGCCTGGCCGTCATCCAACGAGCAGTGCACGGGCCAGGCAGGTTGACCGCTCCCCGATGGGCCGCACTGCTGCACCAAGGCTCGAGCAGGCGCTCACCGCGCTCGGGATTGACCACGATGTCAAGGTGTCCTCTGCAGCTGGGCATGGTTTCATCAACAACCCGGACCCAGCCGACGCCACGCCCGTGCTTATCTTCCTGGCCAAGATCTCCGGGACCCGCTACCACGAACCCTCTGCTCGAGACGCCCGCCGCCGCATCGCCGCGTTCTTCGCCAAGCACCTGAAGAATTAGGCCGCGAAGCGAGGCAGGGCTCGCTCAGGTCGCTCCTGCCCCTAATGATCGCCATGCCATGATGCGGAACGCTCGATGAACACCTGCTGGGCATCGCGCCGGGCCTCGCCTGCCGCAGGGTGCCTCCGGACGTATTCGCCATCGGGCCGCATGTCCCATGCGGAGCAGTTGTCCTGTTCGTAAACACGGAGGATGTCCTCCAGCTGGTCCTTGATGATCGGATCGCACACGGGCGCGACGGCCTCCATGCGCCGAGAGAGATTGCGCGTCATCCAGTCGGCCGAGCCAATGAGGAACTCGGGCGCGCCACCGTTCTCGAAGCGGAAGATACGGCTGTGCTCGAGGAACCTGCCGAGAGTGCTGTAGACCTGGATAGTCGGCGACAGCCCAGGGACTCCTGCGCGCAGGCAGCACAACCCGCGGATGTTGAGGATGATCGGAACGCCAGCCAGGCCGGCTTCGTAAAGCTCTCTGATCATCGGAGGATCCTGGAGCTGGTTCATCTTGGCTCTAATGCCGCAGGGGCGACCGGCACGGGCGTGCTCGGCCTCACGCCGGATCGAAGCAACGAACCGCTGGCGCAGGTCGTGAGGTGCTACCAGCAACTTGCCAGGAGTCGGGGCCGGAATGCCACCCGTCAGCTCGTTGAACACGGCAGCTGCGTGACCGGCCAGCTCGCGATCCGCGCTGAGCAGCCCCAGGTCCTCATACAGACGGGCCGTTCCCTCGTGATAGTTGCCCGTGCCAACATGAACATACCGGCGAATACCGTCCGGCTCTTCGCGCACCACCAGCGCAACCTTGATGTGAGTCTTGACCCGTTCCACGCCGTAAGCGACGTGAGCTCCGGCTTGTTCTAGCTCCCTGCCCCAGCTGATGTTGGGCGCTTCATCGAATCGCGCGGTGATCTCGACCAGCACCGCCACTTGCTTGCCGCGAGCGGCCGCTTCTTTGAGTGCCTGGATGATGGGGGATCGGCTGCCGGTGCGGTAGATCGTGAGCTTGATTGCCAGAACGGCCGGATCCTTGGCCGCGCTCTGGATGAACTGCAGAATCGAGGTGTCGAAGCTGTGGTATGGCAGGTGTACCAGGATGTCCCCGCGCCGGATTTCATCGAACACAGCGGACGGGTCGGTGCGGTCCAGGTTCCGCAGCCGCGGATGGGTCACGGGCTCGTGGCCAGGGTAGCGCTGCTCGGCGTGGTCTTCCACCGGCAGGGACATAAGGTCCCCGAGGCTTAGCAGCCCGGGAGTCGCTATGACGTCGGCAGGGTCGGCGTTGAGCTGCGTCGCGAGCCACGTCCGCAGGTTCTGCGGCATCTCGGCGCTGACCTCTAGGCGCACCACCCCTGCGTATTTTCGGGCGGTCAGCTCGGCTGTGACCATCTCGATGATCGCGCCCGGCGAGAGGTCGGCCTCCTCGTCCGCGACCTGGTCGGCCCACGGATCATCCTTAGCGCCCCTCGTGACGCGGAAGAAGAAGCATGCCAGCTCGGAGGCTCTGGGGAAAAGCTCGCTGAGGTTATCGGCGATCACCTGCTCAAGCGGCACCCAGCCCGCACGGTCCGGAAGGAGCACCCATCGCGGTCTGTTTGCCGGCACCTTGATCCTCACGAAACGGTGCTGGCGGCGACCCGGTTCTGTGACCTGTATCGCCAGGTTGAGGCCTAGGTTGCTGATGAACGGGAACGGATGCGCGGCGTCCGTTGCTAGCGGAGTGAGGATCGGCTCCACGGAGTTAACGAAGTACCTGGCAAGGAGGTCCCGCTGAGATGGGTCAAGATCAGCCACATTCAATATCGGCGTGCCCAGTTCGCCGAGGGCAGGGCGCAACTGCTCCTCGACGAGGCATGCCACCAGGACCTGCTGGGACTGAAGCTCTGCGCGGCAGGCATCGAGCGCTTCGGCCGGGGTCAGGCCGTCAGGTCCGCACTCGATCTGGCCCCGTTGAACTCGCCTGATCAGACCACCGATCCGTTTCATAGCGAATTCGTCATAAATCATGCCCATGATCCCGGCGAACTTGACCCGCTCCAGAAGCGGCTGCTCAGGGTCCGCGGCCAGCGCCAGCACGCGGCGGGCGAAGCTGAGCCAGCTCAGCTCTCGGTTGATAAGGGCGGCCGGAGAGTCAGGCGCGACCATTACAAGTCCTGACATATATGTGCACCTCGACTGCCCCTTCTCCACCTGCTTAACCTTAGGCAAGCGTTCTTAACGTAAGCCTGTCTGCCGGTGGCGGCCGATCATCAGGGCCAGCTGACCCGGCTGTGGCTGGACCTTGGACCCGCTCGACTCGATTGAGGCGGCAGTTGGCCGACAGGCAGCTATGAGGTGCCGCGACCTGCTAGGTCGCCCGCCCGCCCGCTAGGTCCATGGCGAACAAGTGCATGCCGCTCGCCGTCAGCTCTGTAAATCCCAGGTGCCGGTAGAAACCGACCGCTCGCACATTGGCGAGGTGGGTCCCCAGGTGCACCCCACGCGAGCCCTGATCGCGCAGCCTGCCAAGGAGCGTCTCGATCAAGCGGCGGCCGACCCCGCGGCCCTGCAGGATTGGCAACAGGTTGATGTGCAGGTGCGACGGGTAGCTGCTCGGCACGTCCTGGCCGGGCAGCCAAGTGTGATGGATGTTGCTGAGTGCGGTGCGCTCCTGGGGCGAGAGTTCGCCGTCAAGGGGCTGCGGCGGTTCAGGGTACCTGGCGCGCATCTCGGGCCACCAGTCGCGTTCCAGCCGCCGGCCGAATTCCGTGGTATCTAGCGTCGCCACGGTGTAGCCGGCTACCCCATCCGCAGTTTCGGCAACGAGCGCCAGCGAGGGCTCCAAGAATGCGTAAGGCACGGCGTAAACGTCACCCGGCATCCTGGGGTCGCGGAAGATGGCCGTGCCGTCGCCGCCATTCTTCGACGTCTGCAGGCAGATGCGGGCCAGCGATTCGCGATCGCCCGGCTGGTACTCGCGAATCCGAATCTGGGCGTCCTCCATGCCACCGTTCTACCTGATTCCCGTGCTGCCTCCTGACCTGCGCTTGGCGCCTCCTCGCGCCCAGATCGGCGGCACCGTGACGCTGTGTAATGGCTGCTTCTCCGAGCCCGATACAGGTGCAGAGAGGCTGGGTTCAGGTGGTGCAGCGGCGTCACGAGGTACTTGCGTGCAAAGCGATGACATCGGTGGCGACCCCCGTGCCGCCGTCCAGAGACCGGGCGCGCTGCGTCGCTTCCTGAAACCGCGGCGCCGGGCGGCGATCGTCGTCGTCGCGGTGGGAGTGCCGTCCGCGGCAGCTGTGCTGGGCTCGAGACTGCTGACCGACTTCTGGTGGTTCGCTCAGGTCGGTCACGCTGGCGTATTCTGGCGGATCCTGCTGGTCAAGGCTGAATCCTCGATGTCGTCGGCGCAAGCGCTGCGCTCTTGTTCGCGGCGACCCTGCACGCGGCGTTGCGGCGAGCGGGCATGCACGTTTCCCGCTGGTCGGTGGCGTTCGCAGCAGGCGCGTGCGTTGCGCTGGGTTGCCTGGTCGCAATTCATGCGATGTCCCAGTGGCAGACGGTCCTGCTGTGGGCCCACGCCTCGCGGTTCGGCGTCCTGGACCAGATTCATCACATCGACGTCGGATACTTCGTCTTCACTCTTCCCCTCCTGAACGCGGCCGCCAATTGCGCCGTCGCAATCACGTGCATCGCCGTCGCCGTCTCGGCTGCCGCATACGTACTGTCCGGCGCGGTGTCGATTGCACCATTGCGCGTCGCGGCGGCGGCGAGGACGCACCTGGCCGCCCTCGCCGCGCTGGCGCTGGCTGCTCTCGCGTGGCGGCTCAGCCTGATCCGCTACGCACTGGAGGTCAGTACCGGTGGGTCCCGAGCGAATGAGGATTGTGACGTGCGCCGCGTATTTCGACAGATGAAGTGCGGCCTGCCCCGCGGAGTTCCCGCCGCCCACCACGAAGACTGGTCTTCCAGCAACGGCCTGCGCTTCGATGGTGCCGGCGCCATAGAAAACGCCCGCGCCGACCAATGCTTCCAGTTCAGGAACTTCCAGGCGCCGGTACGACACGCCGGTGGCGATCAGCACCGCGCGGGCCTGAGCCTCGCTCCCATCCTGGAGCCCGACCACTAGCCGGTCCTGTTCTCGGGCCAGCCTTGTCGCCGGGTTGCCGTAGACGAATTGGGTGCCGAACACCCACGCCTGTCATAAGCGCGCTGTGCCAGCTCGGTGCCGCCGATACCGGTGGGGAAACCGAGATAATTCCTGATTCGTGAGCTCGTCCCTGCCTGGCCGCCGGACGCCTCTCGTTCCAGCAGAACGGTGCGCAGGCCCGGCCCCGACGACCACCACGTCATAGGCCCGGTCGGCCGGCCGCACGTAAAGCCCGAGCCCTGCGGCGACCTCGGCGTTAGTCGGATTCACTAGGACAGCCCCTGTGTACAGCGACAGCACCGGCCCGGCGGGCTGGTGCACGCCCAGCTGCCGCAATGCGGCCAGTCCTTCCGGGGAATCGCTTGGATGAAAGCCAAAGGGGATGCTGTTGCGGGCCAGCAGGTCGCGAATCTCGTGGACACGCGGCGAGCGAAGGTCCCCGATCACGGTGACCGTGTCGAACCGCCCGCCCTGCTCGCGCCACCACTCTTCCAAGGCACCGGTGATGACCCGATGGAACTGCTCATCTGGCGACCAGGGCGGCTTAGGCAGGTAATACTCCAGCCAGCCAAGCGCCGCAGCCTCCAGGTATCGCGCTGGCGTGGACCGGTCGCCCCACGAGATCAATAGCCCGCGCCGCGCCGTGGGAACAATATCCTTCACTCGGGCAAGCATCTGGGTTCGGGTCATTCCCGGCATCCACTGATCGGCCAGCACCAGCGGCACATCGGCTCCTGCTGCCTTTAGCTCAGCCAGCCTGGTCTGCGCGGCCTCTGGCGACGATGCGGACACCACGTCATAGTGCGCGCTGTAGCGCGACTCCAGTTCTGTTATCAGCGCCTGAAGACTGGCATCGTCATCGTCGACCACCACGAGCACCGGCTTCGCCATGACTCGCCACCCTATGTGTCGGCTTCGCGGCGGCCGGCGAAGGCACCGGGTTCGCTGACAGCATGACCGCCAGGCGGTCTCGTAAGCCGAATAGCGCGCACAATGGAATGGTGAGGCCAGGCCGAATCAGGCACGGACGCGCCGCAGCGGCACGGACGCTGGTGTTCTGCGCCGTCACGCTGGGAGTTATCGCGACGGCGCCGGTGATCCTGCTCGTTGGCGAGCCGCTGAGACGGTATTGCCTGCGGCAGCACAGACTGACACGTGTTATCTCAAATCCGGTCCTGATGGTCGTGACGGCGCCGGAAAGGTGGGCCCTGGATCAAGTCCGGGGGCTGAGCCGGGGAGGCCGCGGCTTCGGCAGGCGCCGCGGCAACTGGCCCCCGCCGGCCGGGGTGCGTGAGCCGAGGCGGCCGAAGCCGAGCGCGCCTGCCGGCGCTATAGCGCTGGCCGAGCCGAAACAGCAGCTTCGGGTAATCCCGATGCTGAAAGGCTTGCCGCCAGCACTGTCCAAGCCCGTCCGCCGTGTTGGTTCGGTTCTTCGGCGGATGGCTCGGGCACTGCGGTTGCGGGTTATCCCGCGGCGCGCCTGATCAGTCAGCGTGCTCAGGCTTCCTTGATCAGGCTGGGCTGAATGTCCGCGCCACATTCAGTGGCCTCTGGCGGGCAGCGCCTCGGCGTCACGTCGGCCGGTCACGCCGGGGCCTGACGGAGGTGCAGGCTGCGCGTAGCCGTCGCGGCTGGCGAGCCTGCCGGGCCACCACATGCGCCGGCCGATGTCCAGCGTGAGGGCAGTGACCAGTACAGAACGGACGACAAGGGTGTCGAGCAGCACGCCGATGGCCACGGCGAAGCCGATCTCGGCAAACATCACCATTGGCAGCGTGCCGAGCATCGCGAAGGTCCCCCCGAGCACGGCACCGGCGGAACTGATCACCCCGCCGGTCATGGCGAGGCCGACGACTGTGCCGCGCCGGGTCCCGACCCGCGCGCTCTCCTCACGTATCCGGCTCATCAGGAAGATGTTGTAGTCGATCCCCAGTGCTACGAGGAATACGAACACATACAGCGGCAGGGACGCGTCGGCTCCCGCGAAGCCGAACACGTGCGTGAACAGCAGCGCGCTAGCGCCGAGCGCGGCGGCGAAGGAGAGCACGACCGTCGCTATCAATATGACGGGCGCCACCATTGCGCGCAGCAGGAGGGCGAGGATCACAAGCACCACCAACAGCACCACAGGGATGACGACATTCCGGTCATGCGTGGCGATTCGCCTGCTGTCGAGGCTGGTCGCTGTGGCGCCGCCCACCTTGGCGTCGGCGCCCGGCACGGCGTGCACGTTGGCGCGTACCCGGTCGATGGTGGTGTACGCGGCCTGACTGTCCGGTGCGCTGACCAGCGTTCCCTCCAGGTAGGCAAGCCCGTCCTTGATCGCCGGTTTGCTGACCGACGAAATGCCTGCGGGGCCGGACAAAGCGGCAGCGAGCTGCGGGGCGGCGTGCGCGCGCCCGATCACGACCACTGGCTGCCCGGCGCCCGCGGGGAAATGCCTTGCCAGGACCTGCTCGCCGACGACGGAGTCCGGTGCGGTGCGGAACGAATCCTTGGCGGAAAGGCCGTCCGCCCTGAGCCCGGTTATGCCAATGGCGAGCCCGCCGAGTACAAGCGCGGTCACTATCCACACGCTGCGCGGGCGGCGGCCAATCGCATTGCCGGTGCGCGCCCAGATGCCGCTGGCTGCCACGTCGACGGATCCGTACTTGGGCCGCAGGGGCCAGAACAGCCAGCGTCCGAAGATCACCAGGAGGGCCGGGAGCAGCGTGATTATGGCGAGCAGCCCGACGGCGATGCCGATCGCCGCCACGGGTCCGAGCCCCTGTGTCGCGTTGGACTCCGCGATGAGCATGCACAGCATTCCCGCGGTGACCGTGCCGGCGCTTGCGATGATCGCCGGACCTGCACGCCGGAGCGCGACGGCCATCGCCTCGTGCATGTCCGAATGCTTGCGGAGTTCCTCGCGGTAGCGGGCGATGAGGAGGAGCGCATAGTCGGTTCCGGCGCCCAGCACGAGAACCGTGAGGATCCCCGCGCTCTGCGCGTTGACCGTCAGGCCCGCATGCGTGGCGAGCAGATAAATGACCGCCTCGGCGGTGATGAGCGCGACGCCGGCGGAAAGCACGGGTAGCAGCCAGAGCACTGGACTGCGGTAAGTGAGCAGCAGCAAGACGATCACGACGGCAAGGGTTGCGTACAACAGCGTGCCGTCTATCCCCTTGATTGCCTTGCCCGAGTCCGCGGCATTCCCGGCGGGACCGGTGATGTGGACGCTCAGCCCAGGCGAACCATTCGCCGCGATCTTGCGGACGGCATCGACAAAGGTGGCGGCGCCGTTCCAGCCGCGGTTGCCGAGATCGGCAGCCGCAACCGTCACAATGGCCTTCCCATCCGCCGATGGCGCCGGGCCGGTCACGCGGTCATGCACGCCATGGAGTCGCGCGAAGGCCCGCGCGTCCGCCGCGGCCTTGATCCGGTCGGCCTGGGTGATGCCGGATGGTCTGGAGTAGACGACCACGGCTGGATAGATGTTCCGCGACATGAACGTGGCCTGCAGCTTCAGTGCCTGGGTGGACTCGGCTTTGGCCGGCAGCCAGGCGGAGGCGTCGTTATTCTCCGCGCTCTGCAGCTTTCCTGCCATGGTTCCGCCGACCAAGATGACCGCCAGCCAGAACAAGACGATCACGTACTTCATGCGGCGGCCGGAAGGAATCCGGGCGATGCGATGTGCCACGGACCTCGAACCGATGCCGGGTTCGAGCGGCTCGGGGGTTTGCAGGCTGGCCATGGATCTCTCCGATTGTCGAGCTTGCTCCCGCGTGGGGCAGGGCGATCAACTCGACAATGCCGGGATCCGGCCGGGGCGACATCGGCCCCCAAGCGGCTGTGCATGCGTCGCTGTGCGTATCGGGCGTCCTGACAAATACGCGTTGTGTCGTAGCGCGCTACGCGTCACGCGTCAGGGTGAACCAGTCCCGTTTGGTAGGCGATGACGACCAGCTGGGCCCGGTCCCGCGCACCGAGTTTCGCCATTGAGTGGCTGACATGCGTGCGCGCCGTGGCCGGACTGAGGAATAGCTTGGCGCCGATCTCATCGTTGCTCAGGCCGAGCCCGACGAGGGCCAGCACTTCACGCTCGCGCTCAGTGAGCACGGCGAGCCGGTCTTGCGCACCCTTGGCTGCCGTGCGGCGCGCGGTGAACTGGCTTATCAGGCGACTGGTGATCCGTGGCGCCAGCAGGGCTTCACCTGCGGCGACCACTCGGATGGCGTGCAAGAGCTCGGCCGGCCCAGCGTCCTTGAGCAGAAAACCGCTGGCGCCTGCTTGCAGCGCTTCGAAGACATTGGCGTCGGTGTCGTACGTGGTGAGAATCAGGATCCGGACTCGTTCCAGCCCGCTCATCTTGGTGATTTGAGTCGTGGCCTGGATTCCGTCCAGCTTCGGCATACGGATGTCCATGAGGACGACGTCGGGCCGAGCCGCGCGGGTCCTCTCGACGGCCTCGGCGCCGTTGGTCGCCTCGCCGACTACGCAGATGTCGTCTTCGACGTCGAGCAGCGCCTTGAACCCGGAGCGCACCAGTCCCTCGTCGTCGGCGATCAGCACCTTGATCGGAGAGTCAGACGGCGACGCAGAAGCAGTGTTCATCCCGAACCGGTGGGTACGAGAGGCAGCCGGGCTGTGACCTCAAAACCGCCGCTCGCGGTGGGCTTGGCGTCCAGCTCGCCGCCAAGAAGCTGACAGCGTTCGCGCATACCAAGGATTCCGCGGCCCGGTTTGCCTGAGCTGGCGGCGGCCTTGCTGGTCGCCTGTTGGCGGGCTGGCAGGTGCGAGTCCGCCAGGTCATCGCCCGCTGCTGCACGGCGGCCTTCGTCGGTCACGCGGATCTCCAGCGCGTCGATGCCGGAGTTCAGCTCGACCGTCACCCTGGTCGGGCCGACGTGGCGGATCACGTTGGTGATGGATTCCTGCAGGATCCGGTAGGCGGCGCTGCCCACAGCGCTCGGCAACGGAGTGGCAGGTGATACTGATGCCAAGATGAGGTCGAGGCCGGCGTCGCGCGCTTTGGCGGTGAGGTCGTCGATCTGCCCCAGGCCGGGCTGCGGCGCGCGGCAATCGTTGTCGTCCCGGAGAACTCCGAGGATGACTCGCATTTCTCGTAGTGCCCGGGAACTGGTCTGCTCGATGATGTGCAGCGCCTCACGTACGCGTTCCGGCCGCTTGTCGAGCACGTGCGCGGTGACCCCGGCCTGGACGTTGATAATTGCAATGGCGTGAGCGACCGTGTCATGGACTTCGCGTGCGATCCGCAGCCGTTCGGCGTCTACCCGCGCCCGCGCTTCCTCCTCGCGGGTACACTCCGCGAGCTCGGCACGCTCCTGAGCTTCGGCCGCGATAACCCGCCGGGACCGGACGGACTCACCCAGGGCGGCGCTCATGACTGACGCGCCGATGCGGAAGAACACCCAGCCGATGGCGGCGTGCGGCTGGATGTCGGTCGCTGAGGACAGCCATCCGATGGAAAGCCCGGCGATACCAACAGAGGCGATCACCAATGACCGGCGCCCGTCTCCATAGGCCTCCAGGGTGTACAGGGCGACGAAGAGCCCGAGCCAGCCGGGCCCGTCCCGGAAATCAAGACCGTAGTACACCAGGCTGGCGATCGCGGTGACGACGAACACGGGAAGAGGCCACTTGCGGCGAAAAGCCACGACAAGGCCGCTGACGACCAGCAGCACGAGCCCGAGATTGCCGAAATCGGTGAGCGGGTGCGATGCCCCTACGTCGGCGGCAACGAGGGCAAGCGTGCCTTGCACTTGCATCACGGTGACGAAGAGCGCCAGCACGACGTCTAGTGTCACGACGCGCAGCGGGAATGTCCCGGTGCGGTGTTCCATGCGGTGATCTTACAATTTTCGGCTCGTTCGACGCTCCGCCCAGACGCGCGACCTCGTACGTCGACAGTCGTAGCCAGACCCGTGCCGGCTACGACCAATTGCGTAGCCGCTCGAACGCGCCGCGTCGGCCTGAGATAACACAGATTTGTGTTATCTCAGTCTTACCTGTATCTTGCTTGTCATGCCGACTGACGCAGAAATCACGTTCGCGGACCACGCGGGCCGTCTGTATGCCCGCCGCTATGGCATGGCGCCCATGGTGGGCCGGCTGCTGGGCTATCTGGCGATCTGCGACCCGCGCGAGCAGAGCATCGCTGAGCTGGCCGAGTCGTTGCTGGCCAGTAGGAGCGCGATTACCGGTGCGGTGAACACCCTGGACCATCTCGGCCTGATCCGCCGCTCGCGGGCTGCGGGCGAGCGGATGGACCGCATCTGGATCGACATGAGCAGTCCCCGGTCGACGGGCTTCGACGTGACCGAATACCGGGAGCAAGGCGACCTGGCGCGTGAGGGCCTGGCGCTGCTGGCCGACGAGCCGCTCGAGCGGCGGGCGGTCCTGCTGGAGTGGGCGGCTTTCGCGGACTTCCTGGTGGCGCGGCTGCCGGAGCTGGAGAAGGCGTGGAAGACCCACCGTGAATCGCTGCGTGCAGCCGGCGAACTCCCCGACCCCCCATCACATCCCTGAAAGCGAGGAACCCGTGACAATCAATCCGGCAAGGCCGGCGATCAGCGCCCAGGCCGTCCGCAAATCCTTCGGTGAGCACCTCGTGCTCGACGGGGTCGATCTCACCGTCGCCGAAGGCACCATCTTCTCCCTCCTCGGGCCCAACGGTGCAGGTAAGACGACGATGGTACGCATCCTGTCGACCCTGATCGAAGCCGACGCCGGATACATCCAGGTCGGCGCTCACGACGTGGCGACTGACCCCGATAAGGTGCGCGCTCTCATCGGCGTCACCGGCCAGTTCTCGGCGGTGGACAACTATCTGACCGGCGAGGAGAACCTGCGCCTGATGGCCGACCTTCGCCATCTCGGCCGCGCATCCGGACACCGGCGGATCGCGGAGCTGCTCGAGCGGTTCGACCTCTCCGACGCCGCACGCAAGCCGCTATCGGCCTATTCCGGCGGCATGCGGCGCAGGCTGGACCTGGCGATGACGCTGGTCGGCAAGCCGTCAGTGATCTTCCTCGACGAGCCCACCACCGGGCTTGACCCGCGTAGCCGCCGCACGATGTGGCAGATCATCCGCGAGCTCGTCGCCGACGGCGTGACGATCTTTCTCACCACCCAGTACCTCGACGAGGCCGATGAGCTGTCCGACTATGTCGCGGTGCTGGATCACGGTCGGATCGTCGCCGAGGGCACCTCGGCCGAACTGAAGCGCCGAATCCCAGGCGGGCACATCCAGCTTCAGTTCGCCGAACCTGAAGCCCTGCGCATGGCAGCCAGCATGATCTCGAACGCCACCCCGGATGTCGATCAATTGATCATGCAAGTCCCCGGCGACGGCAGCATCGATTCGCTGCGTCGTGTGCTCAACGAGCTGAACGACGCCCGCATCGACGTCGAGAACCTATCAATCCACACTCCTGATCTCGACGACGTGTTCTTCGCCGTCACAGGCCATTCCACCGACCCCACCACCAGCCAAGAAGAGGAAGCGCTTCAGCGATGACATCCCTTGCCTACACCCTCGCCGACTCGCGGACGATGCTCCGCCGGAACCTCAAACACCAGCGCCGATATCCGTCGCTGACGCTCATGCTGGCTGGCATGCCGATTGTGTTTCTGCTGCTCTTCGTCTACATCTTCGGTGGCCAGCTTGGTACGGGCCTCGGCGGACATGGCGCCCTGGGCCGCGACGCGTACCTCAACTACGTCGTCCCCGGCATCCTGATCATCACCGTCGCATCCGCCGCTCTCGGTACCGCGATCTCCGTCGCCACCGACATGACCGGAGGCATCATCGACCGGTTCCGCACCATGGCCATTTCGCGGGGCGCCGTGCTCACCGGCCACGTGATCGGCAGCTTGCTGCAAACCCTCGCCGTTCTCGTGCTTGTTCTCGGCATTTCCCTGGCCATCGGCTTCCGGTCCCAGGCCAACGGCCTTGAGTGGCTAGCAACCGCCGGCGTACTCGCGCTGTTCGCGTTCGCTCTCATCTGGCTGTCCGCAGCGCTGGGCATGGCCGCGAAGAGCGTCGAAACCGCCAGTAACACCCCCATGTTCCTCACCTTGCTGCCGTTCCTGTCCAGCGCATTCGTGCCGACCGCTAGCATGCCGGCGGGGCTGCGCCAATTCGCCGAGTACGAACCCTTCACCCCGGTCACCCAAACCGTCCGCGCTCTGCTCAGCGGAGGCCCCGTCGCAGCGCACGCTATCCCCGCCATCGCCTGGAGCGCCGCCATCGCCCTCGCCAGTTACCTCTGGGCCGTTCGCCTCTACAACCGCCGGCGGGCAGCTACCCCCAGCTGACCCCGGCGTGGCCCGCGCGTCGCGCTGTGCAGTTGCGGGCAGTGATCTCGGGTCCGCCTGAAAATGGGTTCGACGGTACTCCGGTCGTGAATCACCATGATCCGGTGACGCCTCCTCACCTGCCTGGCGGCAAGCCTGGTAGTGGCCCGCCTCCTGGCAGGAGACTTTCAACGGCGGGTTTGACATGGGAGAGCCCGCCTGGGTGCTCCTAGGCGAATACCGGCCGAAGGGAGATCCTCCGTGAGCACCGAACAGCGAGAGAACCTCGACGCAATCCTGCGGCAGTCAGCCTTCCCCGCCGACAGCGACGTGAGCGAGCAGCGGCGGCTCCTCCGAGAGTTGACTTCGGCGCAGCCGCTGCCCGCCGACGTGACCGTGACCAAGGCCGAACTGGGCGGCGTGCCAACCGCCGAGATCACAATCGATGGAATCGAACCTCGCCATGTTGTCCTTTACTTCCATGGCGGCGTGTACGTACTAGGTGACGCCTTCCAAGCTGCCAGCCTCGCGTCGCAGGTGGGCCGGCGGACGAGCGCCAAGGTCATCTCCGTCGACTACCGACTCGCCCCCGAGCACCCGTATCCAGCAGCCGTCGATGACGCTCTGGCCGCCTACGAAGACCTTCTGCAGGGCGGCATAGCTCCATCGGACATCGCCTTCGCAGGCGAGTCTGCGGGCGGCGGGCTCGCCATCGCCACCCTGGTCAATGCCCGCGATCACGGGTTGCCCCTGCCAGCCGCGGCCTTCGCCATGTCACCATATGCCGACCTCACGCTGGCCGGGGGAACCATGGAAACTAAGCGCGAGGTCGACCCGCTGCTGAGCCCGCAAGCACTCCACGCCCGAGTCCCGGACTATACGTCCGGCCAGGATGCCGCACTCGACCTCATCAGCCCTATATTTGCCGATCTGTCCGGCCTGCCGCCGCTGATAATTCAGGCCGGAACACATGAGGTTCTGCTCGACGACGCCATCCGCCTCGCCCGGCAAGCTGCCACTGCCGACGTGGAGGTCACTCTAGACATCACCCCAGGAGTGCCCCACGTCTTTCAGGCCTATTACCCCATCCTCGACGAAGCGGCCGCTGCGCTGGACAGAGCCGGACAGCTCCTGTCGGCGTATCTCGCCAGCGCAGAACGCGTCAGCGCCTAGCGAATGGCAGAACGCACGCTGTCCTGCAGCTCATACACCGACGTGGTAGACGACAGGAGTTCGACATGAGCGAAACGCTCGACTGGAACGCGAAGACCATCGCCGAGTTCCGCGCGAACGAGGGCAAGGTTGGCGGGGTCTTCGAAGGCGCCCCGATCGTCATCGTGCATCACCGCGGCCGCAAAAGTGGACGGGAGCACGTCAGCCCGGTGATGTACCTCCCGCACGAGACCGAGCCGGACATCATCTACGTGTTCGCGACCAAAGGTGGAGCACCTACTAACCCGGACTGGTACCACAACCTGACCGCCACCGGTGCCGGCAGTGTCGAACGAGGAACCGAGACATATAAGGTAACCGTCCGTGAATTGACCGGTGCTGAACGCGACCGCATCTACACCGAGCAAGCGCGGCGCTACCCAGGCTTTGCCGAGTACGCGCGTCAAACTGCTGGAGTCCGCACCATTCCTGTGCTCGAACTTAGGCGGGCGTAGGCCGCACCCCTAAGACCGGCCACTTCAGCAGACGACCACTTCCTGTCCACGCCCGCGGGTTCGCCGCCGCCGTTCGACGTCAACGACCCCAACCAGTTCGGCTGGGCGGTCGAGAAGCTGCAGCGGCTACGCCCGCTCGACACGGCGGAGGATAGGAACGCGTCGGGCCAGTCGCCGGTGAATGAGACAGGAACTGAGAAAGCCGCGCCCGCTAAAGCCCGCTCACATACCGCGCCCGGCCGCACTCGTGAGCGGCTTCGATCCGCGTGGCGTCATGCGCTCGAGGCGCGCCCGTCCCAGGTGAGGTGGCTTCCGTTCCAGGCGATCACTCCGCCCTGGACAACCAGCTGAACCTGCTGCAGGCAATCGATGTCGCGCAGCGGGTCGCCGCTGACGGCCACGATATCGGCCGCGGCGCCGGGCTCGATGACCCCGGCGGCCCCGGCAAGCCCGAGCAGTTCCGCAGCCCACACTGTGCCGGCCCGCAGGGCATCCGCCGTGGACATCCCCAGTCTGGTCATGAGGGTGAACTCCTCGGCCTGGGACACCCTGGTCCACTCGAACCCGCCGACATCGGTGCTGAGCACGATCCGGACGCCAGCCTCCAGGCAGTTGACGAAGGAGCGGTCGTGGGCGGCCCGCACCGACTCTGAGATCTGCGAGCCATGGGCCGCATGTTCCCGGGTGACCAGGAGGGTCGGCACCAGGGTCGTACCCCGGGCGGCCATGTCGGCCGCGAGACCGGCAGAGATGGCGAAGCCGTGCTCGATCGAGTCAACTCCGGCGGCCACGGCCATCTTTGCCCCGCTGATCGTCAGCGAGTGCGCGGCGACCCTGATGCCCTGCCTGTGCGCCTCATCGACCAGCGCCCGGACTTCCTCATCAGTCCACACCAACGGGCCGTCTGGGTAGTCCTCCTCGCCGGAGGGCTCCTCAAAGCGCTCGCTGACGTAGATCTTCAGGCAGTCAATTCCGTAGGCGCTCTGGGTGCGCACGGTCTCGCGGCAGGCCGCAGCGCCAGTGCAGGTGTCTATGCCGACCGGGAACGTCATGCTGTGTTGCAGACCGGTCACCGGATAGCGGCCAGTCGACCGGATGGCGGGCCCGGCGACCACCATCCGCGGGCCGGGCACAATGCCTTCGCCTGCGGCATCGCGCAGGCCGACGTCGAAGTAACCGGCGCCTTCTGTGCCGAGGTCACGGATCGTTGTGAATCCGTGCCTGATAGCGATTGCCATTGCCTGGATCGCGCTGGCAGCGCGGTGGCCCGGATTCTCCTCGACCATCTGCCGCGCCAGTTCCAGCTCGTTCCAGCTGCTGCGCAGCAACACGTGGGTGTGCGCGTCAATGAGCCCGGGCAGCAGGCTTGTGCCGGGCATCTCCAGCACGGGCCACCCGTCCGGCGCGGACCGGCTTACGCCGACGATCACCCGGTCCTCGACGAGCACCACCGTGCCCTCAGCCCAGGCACCCGCCCGTGCATCGAATACCCGGTCGCCGACTACAGCAAAGCGCTGGCCGACCAACGAACCAGGTCCTGCCGGATTTCCCACCATATCGACAGCCATCAATGTCATATAGGGCATCTGCTGGGTCCGGATCTTACGGCAGCGATGCTGCTATCTCGGTGCAGACCACCGCACGGTGCCAGTGGGCGAACCTGTCCACGAGTTCGGCCAATGTTCTGCGGCCCTAGCCCCTTCGGGCCTGCTTGCTCCGTGCTTCTTCGGGAGGGCCCGTCGCGGGTTATTCAGGCCAGGGCCAGCTTGCGCGCGGCATTTCCGGCGAGTTCGCGGTCGGCAGTCAGCGTAGCGCCTTGGCCCAGTCGATCTGGTAGCGAGACGGGACGATCCCGAAAGTTGAGTCGCCGGAGTTGGGCGCGGCCACCACCCCAAGTGCACGCAGCAAGCCCTCGAAGTTCATCCCGATGGCAGTCGGGAACGGGCCTGCGCCGCCGATTCCGCCAGCCTCCTGCAGTTGCGACTCCGCTGACCCGCTGTCGAGCATCGCCCATCCGGTCTCGATGCCAACGCCTCCGTTGTACATGTGCCCGATCACTGTGCCGGGCGTCACTTTCTGGCCGGCCTGCACGGCTGGGGTAACGTCCTCGGCAAAGTAGACAACCTCGCCTACCGCGGGGCCGTCGGTAAGCAGATAGGTGATCCACCCGCCGCCTGGCCAGCCACTGCAGCAGGCCTTCGCCTGAATGACCACGCCGGCCCCGATGGCGTAGACGGGTCCTGCTCCGGCGAAGTCGACCCCCATGTCAACGCGCTCTGGACTCAGGCCGCTGATCTGGCGCAGCGGGTTCTCGTAGGGATGTCCTCCGGTCGCCAGCTGCACAAGGGTCAGCATCGGCAGGAGGGTCCCTTCCTTGCGATTCAGCGCTTTCAGCGCTTCAAGTCGCTTGCCGAGCGCGTGCTTGAGCCGGAGGATCCTGGCTCGGGCGCGGGCAATCGTGCGCTCGGCGCTCAGCAGCTGCCGGGTCGCCGCCAGGTACTGCTGGATCTGCGCGTTGTCATCGCCGGCCAGCGCGTTCAGTATCGAAGCTTGGTCGAGTACGTGCTGTGGCGAGGCCGAGGTGAGCAGCACGAAGGGCAAATCCACGCCGCCCTGCTCGAAGGCGACAGCGGCAATCTTGGCGACCCGCCGGCGCGTCGCATCGAAGGCGGCGTGGTAAGAGGCGGCCTGGCGCATGAGGAACTTTTGGCGCTGGTTAGCGAGCACCAGCTGCTGTTCAACATCCGCGTACTGCCGGCCCAGTCTGGTTGCCTCACGATTGAGCTTGGCGAGCATCTTCTGAGCCTGCGCGGGAGTGGGCTTCGGGGCGGCGTCGGCCGGCCCGCTCAAGCCGACCACGGTGACTAGTGTCGCAAGGCTGACTGTGGTCGCAAGGCTGACCACGCCTGGCCAGTGGGCCTTGAGCTTGCGTCTGGTCGTGACCATGCGAACTGCAAGCGGCGTATGCACGCGCAGTCACGCTCCTCCGGGGCCTCACGGTTCACCAGATGGCTAGCGGCCAGCTAGAAAACGGGTAGCGCCCTGTCGCCGCCACCATCGTGGCGGCTGCCAAGCGATGAGCTTGATGAGCCAGGGTAGCTAAGCCCAATCGAGGCATTCAACCAGTTCGCGGACTCTCGCCACATCTCCGGCGATGTGCCGTTCGCACGTGTGGCCTGCGACGTTGTGCCGGTGACGGTACAGACACCGAAGGCCGGCATCCCGCGGCCCGGCAAGAACTGCCGGACTGCCTCTGGGGATGCTCCACCTCCTGCCGACTTGTCGAAGCCGATGCGCAGCGCGCGTACGCACGACTTCGCTGGGCACGACCGGAGGGATCATCGCAGGTCAGCGCGGCGCAGGACGGGAGATTCGAACTCCTGACGGGTTGCCCCCAACACGCTTTCCAGCACTGCTAGCCTCTGTTCACCATGGCTTCCGGCATTAGTGGGCTGGGCACATGTTGCGGCGGCGGCCGCTAGTGAACGGAGCCGGACGGAAGTGAGTGAGACTAGAGCTGAGACAAAGCCGATCCAGTGAAACCCCGCTCAGATGTTGTGTGCGGCGGCCAGACGTGAGCGGGTTCGACTCACACGAAACTGAACCCCCCGGCTGTGGTCCCAGCCGAGGTACGCGACCAGAACGCCGAATCGCTGCTCGACGCTGCGACACCGTCAGTGCCGGTTTGGGACTGCACGAACCACGGCCGGGTAAATGAGCTGCGTGCCTGCCCGCGCGCTATTTCATACCGCGCCGCGCTGCGTGGAGATCAGGGAGCTGCCCATACCGCGGCCTGCGGCCGGTGAGGTCCTCGTCCGCACTTTGCGCTCTGGAATCAGCAGTGGCACCGAACGGCTGGTGTACCGCGGCGAGATTCCTGCCGAGCTGGCCCTGGACGATACGATCGACGCGCTTGGCGGTACCTTCTCCTATCCCTTCGCCTATGGGTATGCGTGCGTCGGCGAGGTAGCGGAGTCCGGCCGGGCGGTTTTCGCGTTCCATCCGCACCAGGACGTATTCACGGCGCAGACTGATGAACTGATTCCGCTGCCCGCCATCGATCCTGCATCCGCAACGTTGTTTCCGCTGGTTGAGACGGCCTTGCAGGTGACGCTCGATGCCGGGACCGGATATCGCGACCGCGTCATAGTGCTCGGCGCCGGCGTGCTGGGGCTGCTGACCGGCCTGCTGTTGCAGCGCTGCGGGTGGCGGCCGCTGATTGCCGAGCCGCTGGCGTGGCGTCGATCCATGGCCGGCAGCCTCGGCGTAGACACCGCAGCACCGGAGGAACTGGTGAAGACGCAGGTTCCGCTGGTTATTGACGCCACCGGTAACCCGGATGCGCCAGCCATGGCGCTGAACATGCTGTCCCACGAGGGGACCCTGTTGATCGCGTCGTGGTTCGGCGCCAAACCAGTGGTGCTGCCGCTCGGCGGAGCGTTCCACAGACGGCGTCTGATCATTCGTAGCACTCAAGTCTCTACAATTCCGGTCCGGCTGTCCGGGACTTGGACCCGATCTCGGCGCCGCCGGGAGGCCATTGGGCTGCTGGCCGAACTACCGCTGGCTCAGCTGTGTACTCACGTCTTCGCGTTTGGCGACGCGGCCGAGGCGTTTCGAGCCGTGGACCAGGGCAAACCCGGGTTGATGCATGCCGTTCTTGACTATGACAGGAGTGCTGCCGGTGACCTGTGAAGTCGGGTTGAGCCGAAGCGTCCGTGCTTTCCACATCATGCCGGGATTGCCCGGGCCAGAGGGGCAGCTCCATGATCACGACTACCGGATTGAGATCGTGGTGGAACGCGCGCAGCTCGACGGCCGGGGCATGGTCTGTGATCTGGATGTGCTGGAAGCGGCACTCGCCGGGCTGACGAGCAGGGTCGAAGGCCGCAACCTGGAGGAAATACGACCAGCCGAAGCCGACGCGGTCACGGTCGAGGTGTTCGCCCGCTGGGTGCATGACAGCCTCTCACCCGCCGTCGCTGCCGCAGGCGGCGAGACACTGGCCGTACGGGTGTGGGAAACTCCCATCGCGTTCGGCGGATACCGCGCACAGTGTTTGCGCTCTGCCTGATTGCCCGGGCGACTCGGTGAGCCTTGACGAGCTAAGGGTGGGCGGCTGAACCGTACTGCTGGCATGTTCGTCTGGTGTCATAGGAACACACCATGTTCGTCATTCTCGCGGGGCAGTCATATGACTCTGGGCTGGGACAATCCCACAGCAGATCCCACTACCACCGTGCTGCTGCGGCACGGCGATACTCAACTGTCGCCCGAACACCGTTTCAGCGGGCTGCGCGACCTCCCGCTTAGCGCTAACGGCACCCGGCAGGCCAAGGCGGCCGCCTGCCGCCTAGCCACCGGCGCCCCGATTGACGCTGTGGTCAGCTCGCCATTGCAGCGCGCGGTTGCCACCGCCGCCATTGCAGCGGGCGAACTGGGCCTGACCACAGTCATCGATGATGCTCTCCGTGAGACCGACTTCGGTGACTGGGATGGCTTCACCCTCGCAGAAATCCAGCAGCGATGGCCCGCAGCCGCGGCGTCCTGGCGGTGCGACCCAGAACAGGCACCGCCGGGCGGGGAGAGCTTCGCCGACACCGCGAACCGGGTAAACCGGGCCTGTGACCGGCTGCTTCGGGACCACGGCGGCCACACCGTCCTGGTGGTGAGTCACGTTACCCCGATAAAAATCCTGCTGTGCCGGGCTCTCGGCGTCCCGCTTGGCACCGTTTACCGGCTATACCTGGGTTCCGCCTGCATTAGCGAGATCCAGTGGTACGCCCGCGGGTTTGCCGCCGTCCATCGCGTCAACGACACCAGCCACCTTGCATGACTACCGGGCCAATCTCGTCTGCCGTCGACGCAGGTCCGCTTACGCCGAGGCCGGGCGCGGGCGCGATCGCGAGTGCATGCGCGTCCTGTGCAACCGAGCTTCCGCGAGGAATGTCGGTAGACGCCCCTTAGGACGAGGCCTTGCTGAAGGCGCCGAGGAACTGGTTGCGGAAGGCGTCCATTCGCTCGATCGGAGCTCTGGGACCAGGCAGCAGCCCGTCCTGCCAGTGCCACGAGGCAATCTGCCTGAACACCGCAGGGTCGCGAGCGACGATCGATATCGGCACCTCATGGTTGGCTCCGGCGCCGCTGACGGTGGTGTGGGGCTGGTGGTCGCCGAACAGGATGAGCACGAGGTTCGGGTCGTTCAGCTCTGTGACCCATGAAGTGAGGGCATTCAGCGAGTATTGGATCGACCGGCCGTAGAACTGGCGCACGGTGTTTTGGTTGCGCCAGACTGTGGTCGCGGGTTCGCTCCTCACAGGCATGGGGTCGAATACCGAGCCGTCGCCGACCTTGCTCCAGGGCACCATGGTCGGCAACGGAGCCCAGGGTATGTGCGAGGAGACCAGGTCGATCTCGGCCATCACTGGCTTGTGGCCTGGGGTGAGCTCGAGCCGCTGGAACGCGGCCAGGGTGTACTGGTCGGGCATCGAGGCGTAGCTAAAGGTCGGGCCGCGGTAGCCCACGTTGTGCCGGTTGTAGGTCTGGTCGTAGTGGTAGAAGTACGTGCCGATTGCCCAGTGGTGGGTGTCAGAGGGGTCGTCGGCGACGGTGCGCCACCCGGCCTTGCCGAAGGCGTCGCTGAGGGTGAACCGGTTGCTGGCGACGAGTTCGCCATACCGCTGGTTGGTGTCGACCCACAGCCCAGATTGGAGGGTGGAGTGGGCGAGCCAGCTGATCCCGCCAAAGGTCGGGGACGTGAGCCAGGCGCTCTGCGTGGACCAGCCGGCGCGGGCCAGCAAGGTGGTGCGGTGGCGCAGGACGGCGTCGACTCCCGGCGAGAAGCTCGTACCCCGCACGGCGACCTGCCCGTAGCTTTCGACGACGGCAATGATGACGTCCTTGCCGCGCAGTCCGGTCAACAGGTGTGAAGCGGGAATCCTGGCCTGGGGGTCGGGGCTGTGGATGGCCCGCTCGAAACGACGCGGGTCGCTGAGCGCTGCCTGGGCGGCGCGCACCTGCGAGACGGCCAGCCCGGCGGCGCTGGCCGAGGCGACCGGAGACCCCGGGGTGAGCTGCAGTGACAGGCCGGCGCACAGACCCGAGATGGCTGTGAGAGCAGCAAGGCCGCGAACGGAGCCGCGGCGATGACGGGCGGCCACGTTGGTGATGTGAATCGTTGATGCGGTGATTGCGACGACGAGCAGTATGAGACCGATCCACGCCGCGACGACCACGATGTCTGTGAGCGTGGTGCCGATCGCGTCGCGCACCACGCCCATCGCCGGCCCGATGCTGCTCCAGTCCCGCACCGGGTTGAACGCCCGATCGATTTCCTCGTAGAACGCTATGTTGAGGATCTTGTCGATAGCGAGCAGGCCGAAGAGGAATCCGGCGATCGTGGCCACGATCCGTCGTGGCCTAGGCGGGAGCACCAGCGCGACAGCAACCAAGACCACCGCTTCCACCGGGATGCGCACAAACGCAGCGGGGGTGAACTGCCAGGCACGGTCGGGCGCCAAAAGGTCACTCCCCACGACCGCCACAGCTAGCACGGTGATGACGATCCGCACAGCCCGCCGGGTGCGCGGGCCGGCGCCGGTGCGGTACAGCCACTTCACGTCGCGGCCGAACGACTCGGCGAGCAGCAACAACGCCACGCCGACGGCGATCACCCCAGCCAGGTGGTCAAGCAGCCCGGATGCGGCAACAGTGAGCACTATGCCCTCGACCGCGGCGACGACCTTGCGCCAGTGCCGGGTTGGCAACGTGGCGGCGAGCCACGGAATCAGCCAGCCTGCCAGCAACAGCGCGTAGCGGGCGGCGCCGATGGCCAGAACCCACCAGCCGTAGTCCCGGGACACGGTGATGCTGAGCAGCAGGATGAGGAAGGCGTCGACTTCGCCGTCTAGGCGGGCGCCGAGCGGGGTGGCCGTGCTGGTCCGGCGCGCTACCTGCCCGTCCACTGCGTCGAGGACAAGCGCAACGATGGACAAGGTGACCAGCGCTGAGACCGACACCGGTCGGCTAAATGAGTCCGCAACCAGGCCCGCGACCCCGGCGACAAGTACGGCCCGGGTCAGGGTGACCCAGTCTGCCGGGTGCACGGACGGCTGGTCGCTGCGCATGCGGGCGGTGGCAATCAGCGCGGCAGCCGCCGTTCCCGAGGCCAGCCCGGCGATCCAGCCTGCGACGCCCAGTCCGGCAGTGGCGGATACGACGCCAAGAAGGGCAGCCGTGGCTAGCATCCCCAGGATCGTCGTGCGACGAATCAAACGCAGGTCGCTGCGAGGCGCACGCAGGGTGCCTTGATCCTCGAGCTGAACCGTACGCACGGCGCCTCCGTCTCCGTCGCCACCTGCCGGCGCTCCTGAAGGGATTACGGGTTCGCGATCACGCTGGTTCACCGGGACCGGCCGCGTGCCTGCGATGCTGTCGCTGCCGAACCGTTGAACTATGTTTCCACCCGGCCCGTGTAACCGCTGTGGCAGGCGTGCATTCTTATCCGATGAGAGATAGTCGGGCTGTCCGCCGGTTCGGCCTGCCGTTGCTGCGTCTGGCCGTCGGCGTCACGCTGCTGTGGTTTCTCTGGCGGCAACTGGGCTCGGCGCCGTTCAGGGAAGGGCTGCGGGCGATCACCTGGCCGGCGGTCGCAGGCGCCGTCACGCTTACCGCCCTGACCACGGTGTGTTCGGCCTGGCGGTGGCGGGTCGCCGCCCAGGCGCTCGGCGTCGGCATCGGCCTGCCAAGCGCGGTCGGCGCCTACTACCGTTCCCTGTTCCTCAACTCCGTACTCGTCGGCGGAGTTCTTGGCGACGTGCACCGGGGGGTGACGCACGGTAGGCGCGCGGGAGACGTGGCGCGGGGGCTGCGCGCCGTGGCGTGGGAACGGTTGTACGGTCAGGTCATTCAGGCCGTGCTGACGGCCGGCGTGTTGCTGACCCTGCCCTCGCCGGTTCGGCCCGCGCTGCCGTATCTACTGGCGGCTGTGGCGGGCGTAGCCGGGTGCGCTGCGCTGGTGGTGCGCTGCGCTGCTTACCGGGGCGGGTCGCGGCTGGCGCGCACTGCCCAGGCCGTTTCTGATGACTTGCGATGCGGGCTGCTGGCCCGAGATGTGTGGCCCCAGCTAACGCTCGCGTCGGTGCTGGTCTTCGCCGGGCACACGGCCACGTTCGTCATCGCGGCCCGAACGGCCGGATGCACCGCACCCCTAGGCGAACTGGTCGCGCTGTTGATGGTGGTCCAGACTGCGGTGGTGATCCCTTTGGGTGTCGGCGGGTGGGGGCCACGGGAAGGTGTCGCGGCCTGGGCCTTCGCCGCGGCTGGCCTCGGGGCGGCCACGGGGGTCACGGTCACCACCCTGTATGCGGTGCTCATGCTGGTCGCAGTTGCTCCGGGCGCTGGCCTGCTGCTGGGGGACGCCGTTCGCCGCCGCCGCGGCCCGGGACATCCGGCCGAGCCGAGACGGCCCGATCCGGCGACGCAGACGTTGGAGGTCGTTCGCTACTGACCAGCCCCGCCCCGGTGACCGACCTCGGCAAGCCGCTGACGATGCCGTCGACCTAGCGCGAGACCGAATGGCTGATCCTGTGACCAGGGATGTCCGGGCGGCGGTGATCCGCCGCCCTATCAGGATGCCGCTGAACTTGGTCGGCCCACCGCGGCCGGGCTGCCGCTGGTGCGCCTTCACAATGAATGCCTCACCGGTGATGTGTTCGGCAGCCCGCGGCGTGACTGCGGGCCGCAACTGCGTGAACCGGTCGAGCGAATTGGCAAGCGCGGCGGGTACGTGCTGTATCTGCGCCAGGAAGGGCCCGCATCACGATCGCCAGGCAGATGCTCACCGCGCTGCAGCTGCACCCTACGGGGACAAACGCCGCCTGTCACCGCGTCCTGCTCGCGGGGCGCTAGCCACGCGAGCGACCCAGGAAATCCAGCTGGTGGGCGATGTAGACCAGGTCGCCAGCAGCTAGCTGCCGACGGCGCTCGGCCAGCCAGTCCGCCAGTTCCGCTGGATCCACCCGGTCCTGGCGATTGCGCAAGGCGTTCTGGATCGTGTCAAGGATGCTGCGCAGGAAGTAAGCCTCATCACCGGGGTAGTTCCCGTCCGGATCGGCGTGCACGACCCAGTCCGACGACCCTGCCGCCATCGCGGACGCTCCCACAGCCCGCAGTTGGTGAAAGAGGCGGCGGCCCGTTCGGCTTTCACCCGCCGGCCGGCCGTAACGGAAGCGCTCATCCATGTCTTCGTGGTAGGCGTGCATGATCCGATCGTCGTGCGGGTGGCCGGGCATGAAGATGCTCTCGCCGTCGTAGTTGATAGTGAACCAGTAGACGCCGCCGGGTATAAGCAACCGCAGCAGTCCGGGCAGGATGGCGGGCACGTCTACCAGGTCCAACACGGCGTTAGCGATCAGGACATCGGCCGGCGCCTGACGAGCGTTCTCCAGGAAACTGCCGAGTTCGGCATGTACCAGGCGCACCCGGAGATGACCCACACGCAGCCCATCCGGCAGCAGCTCGCTGTGCAGGCCCCGCGCGGTCGCCCAATCGCGCAGCCACAAGCCAGAACGATTCAGCAGCTGCCCATCCGCATCCAGCAGGATGTACTCGCCGGCGCCGACCGCACCCCAGTCCATCAGTCGGGCAACCATCGTCCCCAGGCCAGCACCAACCTCCAGCACCCGCGGAGCACCCGCGGGCATGAGACGGCATAGCTCGGCCAGCACATGCCGATTAAGCGCCCGGTCATCAACGGTCGTCTTCGCTGCGAGGTAGCGGGCATAGTCGAGGGTCATCGAGGCTTCATCGAAGAAAGACATTGCTTCTCGGCTACCATCGCGAACTTGCGCACCCGCCCGCTGCCGAGCCAGTTACTCCACAGCCGATGGGCTGTGATCAGCTCAGTGGTCGCCTGCGTCCCGATTTGTTGGGCGATCTGGGATGATTCGGCAAGATAACAGCGATGCAGCGCCGTCGCTGTCGCTTGATGGGAGCAGGTGTACTCCTGCTGCCAGATCACGGTCAAACCCGCCCCGCGTAGGACGTCCGTCAATTCCGCCAGCTCGATGAGCCAGACCGTATCGGCGGCGGGCATCCGCTTCCGCTCCTGCTGGGTGAGCGGCCGGCCTTCCTCGACCGTGAAAGCGAAACGCCCGCCCGGCTCCAGCACCTGCGCCACCTCACTTACCAAGGCCTCCTTGTCGGGGAAGGCCAGCATCGTCTCCAGCAGGAGTACCACCTCGAAGCGGCCGTGGGGCAGAGGCGGGAGGTGAGCTTGCTCGAACCGACAGGGCAAATCCCCGGCGAGCTCACGGGCGGCTGCCAGTGCGCTGGCAGAGTGATCGACACCGAGGTAGTGGCATCCCGACTCCGCCATGATCATCCGGCCGGGACCGGCCACCCCGCAGCACAGGTCGAGTACTGAGACGCCGGGGCTGATCCGGGCTTGGTGAGCCAGCGTCCGGACCTCGCCCGCCCGCATGAAGCTCTCCTGGCCTACATACTCGCCCGCGGGGTAGGCGGCCGCCCGGGCCTGCTCGAGCACCGTCAAGAATGGTGCTTGCTGATCCTGGCTCACATCAGATCCCGCACAGTGTCTGGCCCGGCAGAGCAACTTGCCGTGCCGCGCTGATGTCGAGCGGACGCCGATCGAACCGCGTCCACCGCTGCTACGTACCATCCTGTGCCAGGATGACGGATCGATGGCGGGCGTGGTTCAGCCGGCCGGAGGGTGAAGGCTGGCTACCCAATGACATTCAGAACCGAGAGCCGCATAACAATCGCCGGCAGCGTCAGTGACGTGTGGACGTATGTCTGTGACGTCGGCCGTTGGCCGGAGTGGGCGCCAACGGTTCTCGAATGCCGGGTTCGCGGAGGAGCTCCGCTTCAGCCCGGCTCGCGGGTGGAGCAGCGGGCGAAGCTAATACTTTGGTTGACTCGCGGCCGGAGCCAGGAGGTGACCGCTGTCGAGGCGCCCCGCTACGTGGCGTTCGCCGGACCAATGGGTACTTCCACCGCGCGTTGGGGAATGGAACTCGAGCCGATGGACGATAGGCAGACCGACGCCAACATGTGGATTGAGGTCGACCTCGCGGGCATCATGCGCGCTATCCCAAGTGGCCTCCTCAAAGGCAGAATTCAGCGCGTAAGCGATCGCGAGATGGTGGCGATCAAGACTGCAGTCGAGTCCGCGACGCCGTGAGGCGCGGAGTCTTAGATGGCGTGGCGCGGTTCTATCGTGGCGCTGCCGAGATCGAGGAGCACATCGTGAGCCAGATCGACCACACGCGAGAGCACCTGATCAAGACATACCGCAAGAAGGCGAAGCACTACGACATCACCTCCCGGCTCTACCCTGTGCCCGGTTACCCTCAGCAGGCACAACGCCTCCGGGCTGTGCAAGCCCTCGGCCTTCGCGCTGGTGACAGCGTGATCGATATGGCATGCGGCACAGGTCTGAACTTCGCGCTGATTGAGGAGCTGATCGGTCCCGAAGGCAGCATCGTCGGCGTCGATCTGACCGAAGCGATGCTCGCCCGCGCCCAGGATCGGATAGAGACGAATCGCTGGAGCAATATCAGCCTCGTGCAAGCCGACGCGGCCGACTTCGACTTCCCAACCGACGTCGACGCGATCCTGTCCACGTACGCCTTGTCGCAGGTACCCGAGTGCGCAAAGGTCATCGCCCACGGCGCCGCGGCGCTGTCAGGAGGCGGACGCTGGGTCGTCCTGGATCTCAAGGTTCCCGATGACGCGCCTGAGTGGCTGACGCAGCTCGGAACCGCTGTTGTGCGGCCTTTTGCCTCCATAGATGAGTGGACCAAGCGCCGTCCGTGGGAGGCAATTCGCCTAGCCATGCGGGAAGAACTGACCGATCTCTCCTGGACCGAGTTGTTCTTCGGAACCGCATTCCTCGCCGCTGGGTCCCGCGGTCCTGGACCCTTTGGCGAATGACCGCGCAGGAGCGGCCAACGCTGATCGTCGCCGAGCAGGTCGATGTGCGATGAGGTGTCCTCTTCCCCAAAATGCTGACAATCCCCGACTCCACCGTGATCATCCGGCGGGGTAGGCGGCCGCCCTGGCCGCTCTAAGCCCTCAAGGATCTGTACTTGCCGATCGCGGCGAACCGCGCCCACCGCTGCTGGGTACCATCCTGACGGATCGGCGGCGGGCGAGTTTCAGCTCGGCGGGAGGATAGAGGCTGACTTGGCGCGACAGGCGCTCTGGAGGGCCGGAATATCGAGCGGGTGCATGTAATAGTTCCAGAGGGGTTCGACGATCCTGGGCAGCCTACCGGTGGCAACATCTACGACCGGCGCGTCTGCGCCGGAATGGTCGAGGCCGGATGGGAAGTGCTGGTCACGACCGTCGCCGCGGCGTGGCCGGTACCCGGCCCGGGCGCGCGCGCGGACCTGGCCCGCATCGTTTCCGCCATCCCCGACGGTGCCACCGTCTTGATCGACGGCCTCATTGCCTCACCTGCCGCCACGCAGCTGCTGCCACATATCGGTCGGATACGAATGACAGTGCTGCTGCACATGCCACTGGCCACCGTCCTCGATACCGACCATGATGCCAGCGCGCAGCGTTCCGAACGGGTCGTACTGGGCGCGGCCACCGGCGTGGTCGCTACCAGCGAATGGACCCGCAAGCAGGTAGTGACCCGATACGCGATCCCGGCCCATCGGGTGCACGTCGCCCGGCCGGGCGTCGATCAGGCAGCTGCCCCGCCCCGGCCTGTTCGCGGCCATCTGATCTGCGTCGGAGTCCTGAGCCACCACAAGGGGCAGGACCTCCTCGTCGAAGCACTCGCCGGCCTCGCTGAGCTGGACTGGCAGTGCGTGCTGGCCGGACCGCTTGACCGCGAGCCGGGCTACGTCGAGCAGCTGCAGACCCGCATCACGCGACTCGGCTACCGCCACCGCGTCCAGCTCACCGGCGTCCTGACCGGCGCGGCGTTGAGCCACGAGTACATGACTGCCGACCTGCTCGTCGCGCCATCCCGCTCGGAGAGCTACGGCATGACCGTCACCGAAGCGCTCGCCCACGGCCTGCCGGTCATAGCCGCCGCCGTGGGTGGGCTGCCCGAGGCGCTCGGCTCAACCGCGGATGGCACCTGCCCGGGCCGACTTGTCCCTGCCGACGATCCGGCGGCGCTCGCCGCGGCGCTCGGAGACTGGCTGAGTGACGAGCGCTACCGACACCAGCTACGGGCCGCCGCGCGACAGCGGCGGTCGACATTGCGCAGCTGGGAACAGACCACACAAGAGATAATGAACGCACTGACCGCGCATGTGGGCCTGTCATAAGGCGCACAGAGTCGCCGGGCGAGCCGGCCGCATGATCTTCGTCATCGGGGCCCAGAAGATCGTCAGCGATGGCGCGGCCGGGATGCGGCGTATCTATCTACAGTGCGGTTCCCCCGACGCGCTTTGGAGGCGTGCACGCCCCGGTTCATGCCCCTCCGTGACCAGGTACAACAGCGGCTGTCGACTCCAGCGACGGCTCGGCCCTGCGCTCGTAATTGAGACCAGGCGAGTACCCCCAGAGCGGGTCCCAGCTTGGCGCAGCGCCTGCGCATCGTGGCAGGTCAACCTTGCGGAGGATGCGAGATTGGAACTCGCGAGGCTTGCCCCAACACGTCTTCCAACACTGCTGGACGCCATTCACCAATGGCCACCGCCTCTCCATGCGGCGGAACGCGGCTTAGCTGATCCGCCGGTACCGCCATACAGACAGCGGGATGAATACGGCCAGCAGGCCGCCTATCCAGGCCGCGGCGGCTCCAAGCGACCCCAGGGTGCCAAAGAGTGCGAGCGAGCGGGCGGCGTCGGCGGTGACGGTGACGGGGTTGATCTTCGCGAACGCCTGCAGCCAGTCCGGAAAGGTCGAGACGGGCACGAACACCGAGCTGGCGAAGACGAGGGGGAAGATCACGACGAACCCAGCTGTCTGCGCTGTCTCGGCGCCCCGGACGGTCAGCGCCACGAAGGCGAAGATCCAGCTGAGGGCGAAACCGAACGCGGCGACGACAGCGATACACCCGAACGCCCCGGCCACCCCGCCGAGAAAGCGGAACCCGACCAGGTACCCGACGGCGATCATCAGCCCGATGATGAGGATGTTGCGGATCAGGTCGGCCACCGTGCGCCCGGCCAGGACCGCGGAGCGGGCCATCGGCATCGACCGGAAACGGTCGACCACCCCGCGTGTCAGGTCTTCCTTCAGGCCGACCGCCGTCTGCGAAGCGCCGAAGGTGACCGACTGGACGAACACCCCAGGCAGCAGGAAGTCGACGTAGGCGATCCCATGCGGCAGCGAGCCGCCGATCGCGCCGCCGAACACGTAGACAAACAGCAGCACGAAGAGGACCGGCTGGATGGTGGAGAAGACCAGCAGGTCCGGCTGGCGGATGAAATGACGCAGGTTACGGCCGGTGACCACGGCGGTGTCGGTGACCGCCGACCGCAAGGCCTGCGTTGACGGGAGCCGCCGCCGCAGGAGCGGCCTGCGGGGCGCTTGCACGTCTGGCCCCGGCGGCTGGGGCGGGCTGCGGCGCCGCGTCCGGGGGCTAGGCTCACCGTCGTTCTCGCTCATCGGGGCACCGGTCAGCTGCAAGAAGACATCGTCCAGCGTGGGCCGGCGCAGCCCGATGTCGCTGACGCCGATCTGTGCCCGGCGCAGCCCGGAGGCCGCCTCCTCCACCAGCGCGAGCCCGTTGCCGGGGGCCGGGAGGGTGAGGCGGTCCGGCCGCTCGTCCGGCTGAGGCTCGCCGCAGCCCACCCCGGCGAGCACTGCCTGCGCCCGGTCGCGCTGCTCCGCGCTGGCTAGCTCCACCTCCAGGATCTGGCCGCCGACGCGGTCCTTCAGCTCGCTCCCGGTTCCCTCCGCGATCACCTGCCCGCGGTCGATGACGGCGATCCGGTCGGCTAGCTGATCTGCCTCCTCGAGGTACTGGGTCGTCAGCAACAGCGTCGTCCCCTCGCGGCGCAGCTCGCGCACGATGGCCCAGATTTCGTTGCGGCTGCGCGGATCCAGGCCCGTGGTCGGCTCGTCGAGGAACAGCACCTGCGGGCGAGTCAGCAAGCTCGAGGCGATGTCGAGCCGTCGGCGCATGCCGCCGGAGTAGGTCCGGGCCGGCCGGTCAGCCGCCTGCGTCAGGCCGAACCGCTCCAGCAGCTCGCTGGCCCGCCGGTGGGCGCCCTCGCGGGACAGCTTGAACAAGCGCCCGAACATCTCCAGGTTCTCGCGCCCGGTCAACAGCTCGTCGACCGCCGCGAACTGCCCCGTGAGGCCGAGCAGCTCGCGGACGGCGGCAGGCTCACGCGCCACGTCGTGACCGAAGACCTCCGCCCGGCCCGCATCCGGCGCCAACAGCGTGGCCAGGATGCGCACCAGCGTGGTTTTACCCGCCCCGTTCGGGCCCAGCAGGCCAAACACCATTCCGCCCGGAACCTCGAGCCCGGCGCCATCCAGCGCCACGGTCGCCCCGAAGTGCTTGACCACACCCTCGACCCGCACTGCAGGTACCGAAGAACCAGGTCCGTTCGCCCCGGTCACTGGGCCCGTTCCCAGCTCGACTCGGCTTGTGCTGTTGGCACCTCGGCGCAGCTGGGTAGCGGCGTCCCCGGAAGCATCCCTTGACGAAACCTGCTCGTTGTCCGCTGTCATGTCGATCTCCTCAACCGAGGCCTGCGGATCTTCGCGGCAGACTCAGGCTTGCCAACAGGCAGGTGATTGGTCGTCACCGGATCGTGGTGATTCGCCAGAGCGGCGCCACGCAGGACGGGAGGTTCGCGCGCCGTTGGCAGCACGTATGGTGGCCTGGGACCGGAGGGCAACGCCGGGACCGCGTCGCCGGCGCTGCAGTGTCAGGCGTCGATATCAAGGGAGGCCCTTGAAGGTGGCTCCGGCAACTCCCTGGCTGATAGCCGGGGGCGATCATCTCGCCGCTGTGCAACGGCGGCACAGCGTCCTGCCTCCTGCGATGTTTTGGTGATCGCGGGTCTTGATCACACCCGCGCCGGCGGGCAGGTATTCGTAGGCTTCAGTAATGCGCCGGAACTGGTCGATGGCCTCGGGATCGGCGTTTAGCGGTCGGGGGTGGGGCTGGCGGGCGAGTTTGCGGTGGGCCTTCTCGACATGGGCCAGGGTGGCGGTTGACGTCAGGGCCGAGAATGCCGTAGCAGTCCACGGGCGGGCGGTCATGCCGCACGCTTTTGGTGACGCAGCCGTGGTACGTGGCCGGCCGGGTCGTCCGCTCGCCGCATAGCTGCGTCGCCCTGCTTGCGCGAGCCGCGACCGGACAGGGCGCTAGCGTCACGACGCCGTCATAGCCACGTGTAGTGGCGCCCCGAGGGATACCGGGGGCGCTGCGAGCCACCGTGATGCCACCGCCGCCGCGACGGGCTGAAGGCAAAGGCGCCGACAACGAATGTCATCAGCCAGAACAGCAAGACCATGTTGATCAACGCGGCCAGCAGCCAGCCGGTGCCGGGGATCAGCAGCGCCGCTAGCAGCGCGAGCAGAATCAGCGGCGGGAAGGGCGGGTGGCGGCGGCGGACGGCCCAGGCGCGCGTGGCCCGGGGTGAGGGCAACGTAACGAGCGGCGCCGGGACAGGCCCCGGCAGGTCAGTCATGATCTGGCGCAGGTCGCCGAAGGTCTTGGCGTTCAGCGCCGCCGACAACCGCTCGTCCAGTTCGCCGGGGGTGATCCGGCCCGCGGCGAAGTGGTCGCGCAACTGTGCGGTGAGGCGGTCCCGGTCGGCGTCAGAAACGCGGATCCTGTCGTCCATCACTCGCCCTCGATCTCTGGGGTGAACACCACCTGCACGGTCCGCTCGTCGGCGCCGCGCACGACCCGGAGTTCGAGGGTGCCGCCCTGCGCGTCCTGGAGCGCGTCGAACAGGTCGTCAACGCCGCCGACCGGCTGGCCCGTGGCCGCCACGATCAGGTCGCCCGAGGAGAGGCCGGCGCGGGCGGCGGGACTGTCCTCGGCTACCTGCTGAATGAGCAGCCCTTCGGTGTCGGGCAGGCCGACGGCGCGGCGCAGCCGGCTGGCCACGCGACGGGGGGCGATGGCAATGCCAAGCTGCGGTGACGCCGCTGCCTCGCCGCGGGCGAGCGCGTCGGCCTGGGCCCGCAGCGCCTCGTCGGCAGGTATGGCCAGGTAAAAGCCCTCGCCTAGACGGTTCGTGTTGATGCCAAGCAGCCGCCCTTCGGCGTCGAGGACCGGGCCGCCGGAAGAGCCTGGCAGCAGCGGTGCGGTGTGCTCGAGGCTGCCGGTGATGCGGCGGCCGCGCGGGCCCCGGAACGTCCGGTCGACGCCGGAGACGAACCCGAACGTCACGCGAAGCCCGCGCCCGCCGGGGTTGGACAGGGCGAACACCGGCGTCCCGATCGCGGCGCCCGCGGCGTCGGCCCATGCCAGCGCCGGAGCGCCACCCGTGTCGACCTCGATGACGGCCAGGTCGCCGTCGATGTGCTGCCCGGCCACACTGCCCTCGGCCGTCCGCCCGTCGGCGAAGGTCACTGTGACCTGATCGCCCCGCACGTTGTGCGCGTTGGTCAGCACCCGGCCCTCGGCCAGGACGATGCCCGAGCCGACGCCCCACCTCTCCCCGATGCCCACCACCGAGGAGCCGGCGCCCTCCGCGTGCTGCCTGATGGTTGCCTGGATGTCGTCAAGGATTGTCATCGCTGCTATGCCTCCAGTAGCTAGTAACTTGCAACTTACTACTAACTACAGGCCGGCTGTCAACGCCGGGGCTAGGATCAACTGATGGCTGAACAGGAGAACGGCTCGTCCCCGCTTGCCGCGGCGCTGGCCAGGGTCGGTGACCGGTGGACGCTGCTGGTGGTCGAGGCGCTGCTCGCCGGGCCGCAGCGGTTCAATGACCTGCTCGGCCAGATCCCAGGTATCGCCGCGAACATCCTCTCCGAGCGCCTCAAGCGTCTCGAGCGGGAAGGGCTGCTGATTGCCAGGCCCTACTCGGAGCGGCCGCCCCGGGCCGCTTACCAGCTGACCACCGAGGGCACCGAGCTGGCCGGGGCGTTGCGCCTGCTAGCCCACTGGGGAGCCAGGCACACAAGCCCAGCGGAAGCTCCCGGGCACACTGCTTGCGGCACCCTTCTCGAGGCCCGCTGGTACTGCCCGACATGCGACGACCTCGTCGACCACGACCCCCGCGACGCCGAGGTCAGCTACCTGTAACGCCGGAGCCGGCATGCCCCCCACGCACGTTGTCGTTACGGCAGAGCACTTCCAGTTCGGGGACGGACGGCTAGCATGGAGCAGGCTTCGATAACCGCGCCAGCCGGGCGGCCATCTGGCGGAACCGGCCGACCGGGCCGGTGAACTGGCTTGTTCGCATCGACCGCAGCCGCTGCGCAACCGCCGCCGGGCCTCGAAGCGGATTCGTCGCAGCTCGCCGGGTCCGCCGCCGAACGCTGCCATTACGGCCGCCCCTTCGGGCACCCTCGGCTGCCTGTCACGCTCCCCGCACGGCGGGTGACGCCGCCCGCGCCGCTGCGCCGGGCCGCTCCCCGATCTGCCCGGCCGCCTCTATCGGGCCGGCCGCCCCGCCTGACACGCAGCCGGGCGCTTGCCCAGCCCCAGTCCGGGCACATCGAACGGGCGACGCTTGCCCTGTCAACCGAGCGCGTCGATCCCAGCCAGCAACGCGCGAGTCTGGAGGCCGGAGCCGTGAGTGAGCTTCAGGGTATCGCTCGATTCAGGTTTCACGAGGGCAAGCTCGAGGAGTTCAAGCGCTTGTCCGCTCAAGCCATGGCGATCGTGCGGACCAGGGACATGGGAACGCTGCAATACGAAATTTGCTTCAACGACGATCAGTCCGAGTGCATCGTCCTAGAGCGGTACAAGGACTCCGAGGCGCTCATCGAGCACGCTGCGCACCTGGGCGACCTAACGGACGCAATCCTTGTGACGGGCTACATCGCAGGCGAACTCCTCGGCGAGCCGAGCTCGGAGCTCCGAGCGAACATGGCCGGCAGCGAGGTTCGTCTCTTCACGCCTTACCAGTCGATGTAAATTCCGCTCGCCGGCCTGGGCGAGGCCGCCCCGAGCCGTCGTTCCGCTTATAACCTTCATAGTCCGGTCGGCGCGTTCGATAGACCAAGTTCTACGGTCTATGCAGCCGAGCATCGCCCCCAGGGTGCCGCAAGCGGTCGCTTGCGCGACGCGCGCTCGCTTTTAGTGTCCGGCCGGTGTGACTCGTCGATGTCATCGCTTGATCGGGCACCGCAGGTGAGTCATGCTGTCCGCTGACACGATGACATCGGCGCGGTCCGGCGCGAGTGGCCCGCTGCCGAGATTCCCGATGAGAGCCGCTGTAGCCTACGGTCATGAGCACGCGCGAGGACTACCCAGCCGGGGTGCCGTGCTGGGTCGACACCAATCAGCCCGACCCCGTAGACGCCGCCCGGTTCTACTCCGGGCTCTTCGCCTGGCAGACCGAGGACGTGATGCCCCCCGACACGGGGACTCACTACTACATGGCCCGGATCGGCGGCCGCGACGCGGCCGCGATCTCCTCGCAGCCTTCCGGTGCACCACCACAGGCAGTCTGGAATACCTACATTCGCGTCGAGTCCGCCGACGACGCCGCGGCGCGGGTCCGCGAAGCGGGCGGGCGGGTGCTCTCCGAGCCGTTCGACGTGTTTGACGCGGGGCGGATGGGCGTGTTCGCCGATCCCGAAGGCGCGGTCTTCTGCGTATGGCAGCCCGGATCGCACCGTGGCTCGGCGGCCGTCAACGAGCATGGCGCGGTGAACTTCAACAACCTGCATACCGACGATGTCGAGGCCGCTCGGGCCTTCTACGGCGGCGTGTTCGGCTGGACGACGATCGACGCCGGCTCGCCGATGTGGGCTCTGCCGGGCTACGGCGATCATCTCGAGGAGCTCAATCCCGGCCTGCGCGCGGGGATGAAGCAGATGGGCGCACCCGACGGTTTCGAAGACGTCGTTGCGACGATCTTGCCTCGCGAGGGCGGCCCAGCGCGCTGGAGCGTGACCTTCGCCGTCGACGACGTGGACGCGATAGCTGCGCGAGCACGCGAACTCGGAGGCTCGGTCCTCGCCGAGCCGCAGAACGCGCCATGGGTGCGATTCGCCGTCCTCGCCGACCCGGCTGGCGCGTCCTTCACTGCCAGCCAGTTTGTGGCGGAGAACCGCTAGATCCCTTCCGGGCCTACGCTGGTGAGGTTGTACTTAGCGGGAGGCTGCTGGTCGGTAAGAGCGCCTAAGGGCACCCCAGCCGTCCCAACGAGGAGGCCTGCTCCAAGCTTGGTGTGGCAGGCGGGGACGATCGCAGGGCAGCATGGGTGCGTGGGTCATCGGGTTGTCGAGGGCCAGGCGCGGGACTTCCTGGCGGGTAAGTACGGCACGGTCGCGGAGCTGGAAACGCTCGGCGGCGGAGCCTGGTCCTCTGCCTACTCCTTCTCGCACGCCGGGCAGGCGCTGGTCGTGCGGTTCGGGCCCAGCAAGGAATGGTTCGAGGCCGACCGGGCCGCGGCGGCCTTCTCCTCGCCCGAGCTCCCGGTGCCCAAGGTGCTCGAAGTCGGCGATGCCTTCGACGGCGCCTACGCCGTCTCGATCCGCCACTACGGGACCTGCCTCGAAGATGTCCGGCCCGATCAGTCCGAAGTGGCAGGCCCGATGCTGGCAGCCCTGCTCGGCGCCCTCGTCAAGGTGCCGAACCATCCGGACCTGCCGGTTCGCTGGCACGGGCGCCCACCTCGCAGCGGCAAGTCCTGGCGAGCCTGGCTCTGTGACCGCCTGGCTGACGACCCGGCGCAGCCAGTGCACGGCTGGCGGGCAGCCCTCAGCGCGCACAACTACCTCGACCGGATCTTCCGAGCCGGTGAAGCTCGTGTCCGCGACCTTGCCGGGGCCTGCCCCGAGCGGCGCGACCTGGTCCACGGCGACCTGCTGCACGCCAACGTCCTGGTGACTGAAGACGCCAGCCGCCCGGACGCGGTCTTCTCCTGGAAGAACTCGGTGCGCGGCGACTTCCTGTACGACACGGCCTGGTGCACCTTCTGCACCATCTGGTATCCCGGGATCGCAGCACTCGACCTGTGGCACTTGATCCATCAGGAACCCTCAATCACAGGTGATGCAAGCGCACTAGTTGACGCCGCTCTACGGCACCACTGCTACGAGCTCGTCATCGGACTCGGAGCCCTGGCCTGGAATGCCTGGATAGCAGACGGTCACGTGCTCCAGCAGGCTGCCGCCCGCCTGACTGAAGTTCTCGAGCGAGGACCACTCCCGGCGGGGGCATAACGTCTCGATATGCATCACCGCTGACGGGAAGCACGCTCTTTGCAAGCCGCCCAGATCGAGGCGTCCCTGTGTGGCTAGCTGCGTGGGTCGCGGGTCTGCGTGACGTCCTCGAGCTGTGTGTGCGGATCCAGCCGGACGGCATGGCTGGGATGTCCCGCGGTAGGGCCGGTATCCCGCGGTCATGGCGTGTGATCCGCTGCCTTGCGGGCGGTGTAGGTGACAATGACCGATGAATGTACGTGTAGCGGTGACCGGCATCGGAGGTTGAGATGGCTCAGAAGGTAACCGTGACGCTGGAAGATGACTTGGACGGCGGGGTTGCAGACGAGACGGTGCGGTTCGGGATCGACGGCGCCGACTATGTGATCGATTTGAGCACCAAGAACGCCCGTCGCTTCCGCAGCCAGCTCGCGCCGTTCATCGAGCATGCCCGCAAGGCTGGCCGGGGGCTGTCCCGGCGGGCCGCCCGGAGCACGGCCAGCCGGCAGCACAGCAGCGATATCCGCGCCTGGGCTAAGGCCCGCGGCATCGCTGTCAGCGAACGCGGCCGCATCCCGGCCAGTGTGGCCGAGCAATATCAGGCCAGCGCCAAACGACGCTGAGCCAGGCTGGGAAGCTTCGGCTGCTCTCGAGCTGCCATCAGCGATAGCTGACATGACCTGGCGTCACCCATGCGCTTCTGGTGCCTTCGTCATTGCGAAGTGGCCGGCGGTTCTCCTTCGTTCTGGCCCCAGCTGGTTGCTCTGGCCCCGGCTGGCACGGCGGCGCGGCGGTTTCTCCGGTGATATGGACCACCAGCTCGGGGTTGCGCAGCGTGGCTGGCTAGGCGATCTGAAGCCATTCGCAGTCCTCGCCGGCTGCCTGTTCAATTTGCTGGGTGAGCGTGATCACGAGGCGCTCGCAGTCGGTTTCGGGCATGGGCCCGTCGAAGGCGACCGGCCATCCAGGGTCTTCTGCTGAGAACGCGACTTGCGTGGTGCCGCAGCGGATCCGGAAGTCGCCCCAGCCGTCAACTTGCTCGCAGCCGAGTCCGGCAGGCACTAGGACCTGGACCAGGCGGTTGTGGTGGATGGCCGGCAGCTGGTGCGTGCTGGCGGTCCGGATCAGGTACTCGCGCATCGGCTAATCATGGCGGATCGCCGGCCGGCGCGGTTCACAAGCTGACCGGGCCGCGAGGTGCCGTTCTGGGCCGGGAGAGCTGGGACCGCGGTGCGCATCGTCTGGGTGAGCTGCGTGATCACCTCGCCGGGCGCCGATGAGGCTTGGCAGGGTGTGGGGCTGGCCCGGTTCGCGTCGGTAGCCTTCGGCCGGAGCTGTGGCCTGTGGCCTGAGCACAATCAACCTTGTCACCAAGCGTGAACTCGAACTACGAGACCGACGCGGCCGGATCGCCGAATAGGAATGCCTAGGGAATCAGTAGTCTTATCAGGTCTGGTGCGCACAGATTCACTGTTCCGTTCTGCATTGGCTGACGCCAGCCACGGCAAGTCGCACGGTGGCCTCGCCATTGGCGTTTAGTTCGCCGGTCGGGACGAACCGAGCCGTTTTGCCCCACCGATGAAGGAAGGCAGGTCGCGTCGGATGGGTCAACTTGAGATGCCGGCATCGGCGCAGTCGGAGGCGCTTTCGGCTGCCGACCGCGTATCCCATCGAGCCGCAGGGTCCCCATTCGGACGGATCAGACGGAGGCCGCGACCGGCCTGTCAGCAGTCCGACATCATCCACCGAATCGATTCATGTGGGTTCGCGGAGCCGCGGGACGTCCATTTCGCTAAGGCTCGCAGTGGCGCCGACGACAGGCATCATGGAGTGCGTGGTCACGAGAAGAGCATTCAGAGGCGAGTTCTGGGTCGCAGACGAGAGAACATTCGGCATGCCGGCACCCTCGAGGTCGGGCCCCTCGCGGATCCGGTGGTCAAAACCGCCGAGCCGTTGCTCTCGCCTTGGCAAGAGCAAAGCCGAAGCCAACTCCGAGGTGGTCGAACGAAGGTCGTTCAGAACTTCGTCGAAGAAGCACTTACCACGCCGGTGACCATCCATGGTCACGACGATGCTGGCACCCCCATCACGCTGCTCGACGCGCTGACCACCTACTGGGGAATGCCTGACGAAACCGGCGCAGCACATGTCCTGCGAGGTTCCCAGGCGATCGTCGGCGCTCACATCGCCGACCGCAACCACCTGTTCACCGGCATTCGAATACGTCTGAGCGAACTCCGCGCCTGGCAACCACTCCTGCGGGAACGGACGTGGGTCTCAGAAGGTGTATTCGCACATGGTGGAACTGTGGCTTTCCAGGAATCCGAAGTCTCTGCGCCTTCAGGCGGCGGGTCACCGTGGGTCAGTGGTCAGGGTTTGCCGTCATCCACGCTGCGGGTCCTCGACAGCTTCTGGCAACCGCTAGTCAATCTCTTCACATTGGCAACTGGCACCCAGTGCGTCCCGCTAGAGCGGCAAGTGCAGGAGACGCCGGGCGGGCCGTGGCGGGACACCTACAGCGCCGCGCTCCGCTCTGATGACGAAGACATCGACACTCGCTGGGATCAGCCTCGCTGGCTGCTCCAGCCACCGGCTATCGATGTGCGGCACGTCCGGGCATGGCTCGACACAGCGTTTGCTCGGTCCCTTGCCAGCCGTAGTCGCCGACCTAGCGCACGTCCGCCCAATAGCGCTTGACACTCAAGTGCTGCTACTCACGACCGTCGCGGCGGGTCTGCACCGGTGTCTGTACCGGGGTGACGTGCGGTTCGAAGACGATACCGCCAGAGAGGTGCGAGACGCTGCAGCTGCCGCGGTCAGCTCGATACACGAGAAGGCAGAAGAAGCCGTCCGTGGGCTGCTGGGCCACGTCGAGGACGTTGGCTACGGCAAGCGCCTAGCCCGCTTGGCCGCAAGGGTCGATTCGGCAGTGCCCGGTGTGACTGGCAAGACGAACCGGTGGAAGAGTCTCGTCTCCGATGCGCGAAATGAGTACGCGCATCGTCTGAACACCGAATTCCTCGAGGACGAGGATTTCGATCGCTACCTCACGGTCGCTTTGTCGCTGCGATGGCTGCACACCGGCGTGCTCTTGCTACAGGCGGACATCAGCGCAGAAGTGCTCGCGGCGGGCTTTGAGAACCATGAGCCGTATCAGCGGTTCTTGGCGGATGCGAGACAATGGCAGCCCCGCGTTTACGAGCCGAATTAGATCGGCAGCCGTATGAGGCGGCCGCCGCTGGACGCCTACCCTGCCGACAGGCCACCGACCGCAGTGCGGAGCCGGGTCGAACGAACGTCCATCGTCAGCGCGGCGCCTGATCCCCGACTCGGTGCGTTCAGGTCGGATGGCTAGCGTGCCGATCAGGCGCGCAGATTGTCCCGTTCGGGTGGCGGGATGACCACAGCGACTGGATGTTCAGCGGCACACGCCTGTGTGTGATCAGTTAGGAAGTCCAGCCGCGCAGCCCTGTGATTCGTCGCATGGCGCGGATGACCCGGGTTATCCAGGTCTGCGGAGTGAGGGTTTCGCGGACGCTTAGTAGGTACGCGGCTGGTACCAGGCTTTGCAGCGCGGGCCTTGCTGCTTCCTGCCCTGCGGATCGCGACGGCCCCAGCTGCTATGCCAACGGCGGCCGCGATGTGCGGCTGTGAAGCCAGTCCAATGGCCGCAAGGCCAGCCGGAAGTGTGAATCTGCTGTTGATCGTCTGGTCAGCCATGTCGATGCCGACTTCTGTCAGCCCTCGTCGGAGATCTTCGACAGGCGCAGTTGAATACTGGCGCACCGCGTCATCAAGGTAGGCAGCGAGGATCTCGGGAGACTCCACGGCGTGTAGTTGCTCGGTGCGCTGAGTCGGCGCGCCGTTGGTCGTTGATCGAGCAGGCAAACTTGAGGCGCAGATTGACCATTTATGGAACAGCCGAACGGATTGCCGCCGCGGCGAGATTTGGCCTTATGAGGTGCACGCTCCGCAGTTAGGATGAGCAACTGCAGTCCGCGATCAGCTGGCAGGCTGGGACGGCGAGCTGAGGCGTCGCTGATGGTCGCCGTTTGGGGGGTTTGACATGTCTGGCATTTCACGTCGCCGGTTCTTTGGCTTTGGCCTGGGAACTGGTGCGGTGCTGGCCCTGCCGTGGGACGCGGCCGCGCAGGCGGCGAGGGGCGCCATGGGCGGCAGATTGCGGAAGTACCTGGAGCCGCTACCGGTACCGGGGCGGGGAATCGTGGTCGCCTCGCCCGCCGGGAAGAACCGGTACGCCTTCACGCAGCGTCAGATCCGCAGGCGGCTGCATCCGCATCTGCCGCCGACACCGTTCTGGGCCTACGATGACGGTTCCGGCCTGGGCGGGCAGGCTGGCTCGTTCGGGCTGGCGGTGGTAGCGCACAGTGGCACGCCGGTGCGGGCCAGCTTCACCAACAGGCTCCCGGAGCAGTATCCGGACTGGATCCCGGTGGACACCCGGCTGACGGCCAAGCCTGACAGGCTGGTGCGGGCGATGACGCATCTGCACGGCGGGTTCGTGGCTGCCGACAGCGACGGCAACCCGGCGGTCCGGCTCGGCGGGTTCGGCCACGGCCAGACCCAGCACGTGCACTACACCAACCAGCGGCCTCAGATGCCGGCCTCGCTGCTGTGGTTCCACGACCACGCGTTCGGCGCCACCCGGTTGAACGTGTTCGCCGGGCTCGCCGCCGCCTACATCCTGCGGGACGAGCACGACACCGGCACCGAGCCGAACCCGGCCGGCATTCCCGGCGGGGCGTATGAGATCCCGCTTGTGATCCAGGACCGCCAGTTCAACCCTGACGGGACGTTCCGCTATCCGGTCAGCGACATCCCCGGCGTGACGTGGATCGGCGAGTACTTCGGCGACGTCATGCTGGTCAATGGCAAGGTATGGCCGTTCCTGGACGTGGAGCCGCGCCTGTACAGGTTCCGGATCCTCAATGGCTGCAACGCACGGATCATGGACCTGCACATCGGCGGGGCTAGATTGTGGCAGATCGGCGCCGAGGGCGGCATGTGGGACAAGCCGGTGCCAATCAGGAACCTGGTGCTTGCGCCGGCCGAGCGGGCCGACGTGATCGCCGACTTCCGGCACTCTGCCGGGCAGACGCATTACGTGACCAACACGACGCCCCGCGACCCGGTCAGCACCCCGGCACCCCCGCTGACCGCGGTCATGCAGCTGCGGGTGGGAACCACCGTCGCCCGGCCCGGCCCCGCCACCGTCCCCGCCAGCCTGCCAGGCCGGCGCGCCAAGCTGCCAGCCCCGCACAAGAGGCGGTTCATCACCCTCAATGAGATTGGCCCGGAGACACCCGACTGGACGCTGAACCTCGACGGCGCTGACTTCGAGAAACTCGCCCTGAAGGGAACAGCGAAGGAACGGCCGAGGGCCGGGACAGTGGAGGACTGGCTGTTCATCAACATGACCGGCGACACCCATCCGATGCACACCCACCTGGTCACCCACCAGGTCATCGGACGCACACCCTTCGACGCCGAGGCCTACCAGGCCAAATACGGCGGCCCGCATGGTGTCCCCGGAGGGATCGACCCAAGGCCGTTCGCGACCGGCCCGCTCGAGCCGCCCGATGCGACCGAGCGAGGCTTCAAGGACACGACCAAGGCTAATCCCGGTTTCTTCACCACCATCCGGGCTAAGTTCGACCTGCCCGACGGGATCACCGCACCCCAGACCTACGTGCACCACTGCCACATCGTCGAACATGAAGACAACGACATGATGCTCCCGTTCATCGTCGAACCCTGACCAGCACCCCCGGTCACCCGCACATGGCGGAAGCTCGCGCCGATGCCCCTGGGCCGCTGGGAATCGACAGCGGTGTGGGACGGCCAGGAAACCTTGCTCCTCGGCAGCCAGACATGCGAGCCTGGCCAGCTTGCCGTCCGTGGCCTGGCCCTATAACCGCGCGGCCGACCACTGGCGGTGGCTGCCATAGATGCCATACCCCGTTCCGGGTTCGCCGCCGTCTGGACCGGCCGCCAGGTCCTGGTCCGGGGCGGGCTGACCGCCGCGAACATTCCCCCCGCCGCACGGCCAGGCCTACACCCCAGCCACCGGCGACCGGAGCGCCCTGCCCGCCTCGCCGCTACGCGGCCTGGCCGATCCCATGGCCATGCGGACCGGACGGCAGATGATCGTCCAGGGCGGATCCGGTGTCACCGACAGCGCCGCATACACACCTGCCCGTTGAAAGGGGCCTGCAAGGCTAACGGTGGCCGAGATCCGTAAGCGAACAGATCACGGCAATATGCGCCCGCTGTAGCCTGAGCGCCCGGCCAGTCTTTGGCGCGCATATCGAGCCGTACTTGCGCTGGCCAGCTAACCGATCCGATCACGAAGCGTAAGGTGACGGGTCTCGCTCGGCTACTTCTCGAATTGCCTGGGGAGCTACTTCACGGAATCCGGTTTTTCGACGGGCGCTGGGTGTACCAGCCAACCCGCTGGGAAATCGGGCTGTCGTCACACCGAGGCGATGGCGGCAACTGCCCGGGGTCAGGCACTGCAGCCCGAAGTCGCGGCGTGGTGCTAGACCGTCTAGCTTTGCCACAGCCGACATCGGCGACTGTCTCGTGCACGCGCAGCGCGGTCCAGCACAGTTGCTGGAAGGTCGATTCGCGGGTGCTGGTAGGCGAAGATGGACTGCCGGGTGGCCAGGTTGGCGTCCGTGCGGTATTGGACCTGCTGGGAGTAGGACCGGCCAGTCCACTGCTGGGCAGGTCACCGTTCATGAACAGCAACCGTAGCGCCGCCGGGTCGGCGGACGCCTTGTGCCGTTTGATGTCGCGGCTTGTCTTGTCGCGGGTGGCTGCAGCAGAAGACGTGGCCGAGACGATGGTTCAATTCGTTTCTCGCTCTCGTCGGCGAGTAAAACGGTCCTATGACCGAAGGCTGTGTCTTTTGCGATCACGACAGACTGCGCGAGGCGGACCTGTACTTCGAGAACGACTTGTGCATCTACTCCTCGATCAGAGACCCTCGTGATCCGCCCGACGTAATTCCAGGCTGCGGCGTCATCGTCCCGAAAGTTCACCGAGCTTCCCAGTTCGACCTGACCGCTGGGGAGTGGGCTGCGACACGGGAGCTTCTGCTTCTGGTGCGAGCCGAGCTGCACAGGCGGCTCGCTCCCGACGGTTACACGCTCGGCTGGAACGATCAGGGCGGGCTCCACCCCCACCTGCATGTCATCCCGCGCTTCGATGACGAGCCGATGGCCGGCCATGGCGTCCGGTCGGGAATCAAAGATCCCGCCAACCGGCGGCCTGATCCGTGGCGTCCCGGCACCGGCAGGCACACCTGGCGGTGCTCGTCGCGAAAGCGCGTGGTGATCCACACGATCGTCGAAGCGGCAGTTCCCGCAGCGTAGGTGAGCAGCTGGCCGAGGTGCACCGTAGGCAGGCGTACCCAGGAAAGTAGCGGGGTGTCCGGGCGACGGCGGTATCCCGTAGATGAGTGTGACCAGCAGCTTGGAGCGCGTGCCAAATTAGTTATGTGGACGATGCCATTTCGTCGGCCGGGCCGACCGAGGTCGGCTGGCCGGTGTTCCTGAGCGGCCGACGAGGCCGTCCGCATGACTGTGGCCGGCCTGTCCGGCTGCCTCGATGACGGTCTGGACGGGGAACGGGATCTCGATCCCCTCGACCAGGTACCGGCGATGCAGCCGCTTGATGAACTCGTGCACGATCAAGTACCTGGCGGTTACTTCGCGCGCGCGCAGCGCAACAGTAAAGCCGATGTTGGAGTCGCCGAAGGTGTGGTAACGCACGGTCGGCTCGAAACCCGGCACGGCCCCGTCGACAGATCGCATCACGTCCCTGCCGACTTCGCACGTTACCCGCTCGACGTGGTCGAGGTCGCTGTCATACGACACCCCGACCTGCACCGTAACCGAGCTCTCTTGCTCTGGCCGGTGGTAGTTGATCACGGTTGACGAGGCCAGCGCGGCGTTCGGGACGATGATCAGGTTGTTCGGAAGCTGGCGGATCGTCGTGTGCCGCCAGTTTGTGTCGACCACGTAGCCCTCCTGCCCGGTGTCCAGCTGGACGAAATCGCCGGCCTGGACCTTGCGCGAGGCAAGGATATGGACTCCGGCGAACAGGTTGGTCAGCGTGTCCTGCAGCGCGAGAGCGACCGCGAGGCCGCCGACGCCGAGCGCGGTCAGCAGCGGGGTGATCGACACGCCGAGGCCGTCGAGGAGGATCAGGAAGCCGATCGCGAGCACGCCGAGCCTGGCGATGTTGACGAAGATCGTGGCAGAGCCGGAAAAGCCCGAGTGCTCCAGTGCCCCGGCCCGGACCGCATCTGCGGCGGCCCGCGCCGCGCCGAAAGTCGCGGCCAGCACGATCAGCGTCAGCAGTCCCTTGTCCGCGTCACCACGCCACTGGCTGTCCCTGGCGGCCAGGCTGAGCATGGCCGTCCATGCGCCGGCGATGAGGGCCGCCCAGGGCAGCAGGTACGCGAGCATGTCGGCGATGACGTAACGCCACCTGTCAGCGGAGGCCCGGGCGGCAACGCGGCGCAGCGCCAGGCGCAACGCGATCGCGGCGAGCAGGCCAGCGCCCCCGCCGGCAATCGCGATCACTACATGCACGCTCGTTGGGCCGACCACCGCTCACCCCTCCTGGTCCCTCGATCCCGCGAGACCACGTGCCGCGCGTGAGCACAGGCGCCGTGGTCCGCGCCGGACTGACCAATTTACCGGCGCATATCGACCGGGTACGGCTGTTCCGGGACACCAAGGTGCGGGGAACTCAGCGCGCAGTGTGGAGATCCGCGTGCGGTGCGTGGACCGCGCGGACATCGGCGGCGCCGATCCCTGGCGCTGCGCATTGACAGGGCAGGAGACATCCGGATCCAATGTAAGCCGTTGTCGCCTCTTTCAGAGTAGGCCGGTTCTCGCGCCAAGCGCAGGCAGTCTGCCGGGCTGCCCGACCCGTCACAACGCATCCACCTCCGGGCTCGTAGTGGCGGGGGATCGACTGCCACCGCCTGACCGTCGGCGTGCCAGAGTAGACGAACGAAAGTAACAATGCCGTACAAGCGGAGATCACAGGCCTCCGCATCCAGGGCACAGCCCGGACCGTGCCCGGAGCGGCGCGGATCAGGCGCTGGGGACGCGCCTTCCGCGGCCGCCGTCCCCGCGTCACGTTTGATGCGGCGGCACGACGTCATGACCATAGGTCAGGCGAACGCAACTCTTCCTCGAGACCGGTGTCCGGTCCGCCATACTCATCAAGCCAGTACTCGATTTGCCATCAGATCGTGCAGATGCGGAGCGAGTCAGGCCGATGCGCGAAACCGGGTCGGGGCTTGCGGAGTGGTGTGGGCCAGGCCCGCTCTGCGACATCATTTTGCCGCCGGTCATAGCATTTTCCGCAGGAGGAATGAGTCATGGGCACAGCTGGGGGCACGGAGCGACTAGTCCTTGATTATCGTCTGGACAGCGGCATCGCCGTAGTTTCGGTGAGCGGCGTAGTCGATGTATTAACGTGCGGCGTGCTCCGCGACGGACTGCTCCGGGTCGTAACGGATGAAGGCTTCCGCGGCCTGGTCGTGAACGTTGCTGGCGTGAATTTCATCGATTCGACCGGCCTGGGAGTTCTCGTAGGAATATGGCACCGGGTCAGCGCCACGGACTTCAGTATGGTGCTAGCGGCCCCATCTACCGAGGCGCGGCGCATTCTAGACGCCAGCGGGCTGACGAAGCCTTTCTCGCTCTATGACACGGAGGTTGCGGCCGTGCGGGCATGCCGGCCGCCGGGCACTATCTGACCGCGCGAGAGGTCCCTCGGCCGCGCAGGGATCGAGCCCGGTACCTGCAGCACCGACGCCGGCGTCAAGCGGCTGGGCATCGGGAGGCCTGTGGCTAGCGCAGTATTCTGCTCCTGGGCGCTCGTGGATCCGCGCGCCATGCACAGGCGCCGGCAGGGATCGGGGAGCGGCAGCGCAAGAGACGGTGCCGACCTGTTCCTCGACCGTGAACTGTCCGGCGGATGCCTTCGGCCTGATGTCGCAGCATCAACGCCAGGTGGCTGACGCGCCGACGGCGAGGATTTCTGGCCAAGATTCCCTGGTCGTAAACAAGTAGCACGCCGAGTTGGAGTATCAGTCCGGACGGCTGGTCGGCTTGGAACGAGAGCCTGTCAACAGGACCGGCCTTCTTTTCTTCCGCAACTTGCGGTCATCACGCAATTCAGCGAATGGCTCCTGCTCGGGTGGGTGCCCCGCTGCTACCGCCCGGCCTCGCTCGAGCTCGGCGTCGAACTCGGCGCCAAGCAGTATGGCGACGTTGGAGATCCACATCCAGATCAGGAAGACGATGACACCGGCCACGCTGCCGTAGACCTTGTTGTAGTGGCCGAAGTTCGCGACATACGCGGCGAACAATGCCGAGGCCATCAGCCAGAGCACGACGGCGATAACACTGCCAGGGCTGAACCACCGGAATCCATGCCTGGCGTTCGGGCTGGCCCAGAAGAGGATGGCCAGAATCAGGCTAGCGATGATCAGCAGCACCGGCCATTTCGCGACGTCCCAAATGGTGACGATGGTTGAGCCGACGCCGAGCACGTTCCCGATCCTGCGGGCCAGGCCGCCCGTCAATACGACGATGAGGGAGGCCGCTACAAGCAAGATCATGGTCACCAGGGTGACGCCAACCCGGATGGGCCCCGTCTTCCAGATTGGGCGGCCTTCGGGCACGTCGTAGATGACATTGGACGCGCGCATGAAGGCCGCGACGTAGTTCGATGCCGACCAAAGGGCGAGAGCCAGTCCGGCGATGCCCAGGACGCCAGAGGCGACATGGCTGTTCTGGAGATGGGAGACTGCGCTCTTCACGATCGCGTGCACCGATGAGGGGACCGCGTCACTCAGCTTCGTGATCAGCGGCCGGGTAGCGGACTGACTGAGGATCCCGAGCAGCGAGACCAGGACAAGCAGACCAGGGAAAATCGACTGGATGCCGAAATATGTCAGCGCTGCGGCACGATCCTGCAGATCGTCGGCCTTGTACTCCTGCAACGCCCGCCTTGCAGCAGCCAGCCATGAGCCGCCATCGAGATCTGCCGGGCCTCCCGGCGCAGGAGCACCGGTTCCCTGGTCAATATTCTCTGATCTGGTCATCGCCCGCCGGCTGCCTCATCGGTCGCCTCGCCAATGCGCAGCTACCCAACAGCATGAGAAGCATTCCGACGCCGACGCCCGCTGTGGAGCTGAGCAAGAACCGCATCAAACGGCATGCCGACATGTCCATAGGCCAGCAGTCGGCTTTCACGCCCGGGGCAAAGGTCTCGATGCAGGGGAATCGCAGCCGACGTGCTGGGCATGTTCAGTGACGTTGTCCCGCAGCCCATCTTGCCGACCGCGTCCCGGCCGGGGCAGTTGGGGCGGGTGTTGCCGACGGACGATGCCGACGGTCTTTGCCCTCGCTGCTCCCGCAACTCCGGTTGCTCCAGGTCACCGTTGTGAGCCTGGCTAATCGCCCGCACCCGATACCCGAACGCCGATTTTGTGCGGGTCACGAGCCGGCTGCAGGAACGCACTGAGGCGCTCAGATCTTCCATTTCTGGCAGGATCTGCTGTTCCGCGGAATCGGCGGCTGCCGGGCTGCTGGTGCTGGCCTGGGCTCTGCAAGGCACGATTGCCCCGACCGGATGCGAGTTGGGTCCTTCGTGCGTGGCTGGAGGGGCTAAAAGCCCTGCTGTCGAGGGGTTTGATCGCGCAGCCTGGCGATGACTACCTAGCTGACGCGAAGGACGGGCGGCCCGGAGAGCCAGCTGGCTCGGTAATGCCGCCGGATGAGGAGTTCAAGATGAGCAGCGTCCAGGCCCGCCTGAGCCTGCTGACCCCGACGACCCGCGCCGGCCGTGCCGCGGCCGTAGCGGCGGCGATCGGCTACGCCGGGATCGCCGTCTTCGAGATGGCGCTGGCGGCCGGCGTGCCGTGGGGAAGCGCCGCCTGGGGCGGCGCCCACGCCCACCTATCTGCGGCCCAGCGGACCGGCAGCGCGGTAGCGGTCGTTGTGTGGGCGGCTGCGGCCCTGATCATGCTCGGCCGCGCTGGCCTGTGGTCCGCCGGCCGGCGGGCGCGGCTGTTCGGCTGGGGCCCTGGTTCCTCGCCGGTGTGAGCGGGATCGCCGCGCTGATGAACTTCGCCACGCACAGCCATTGGGAGAACCTGATATTCGGCCCGGCAGCGCTTGTCCTGGCGGCCCTGTGCATCCTGGCCGGGCGTAGCGCCCCTGCCGGCAGGCAGCCGGACGCGGGCTATGCCGCGGGCGGCGCGCCCGGCGGGGCCGCGGCGGCGGCCGCCGGGCTGGGGGAGAAGAAGGCAGAACAACCGTCTGTGCGGTGAGGAGAACGGCCGGGTATCTTTCCAGCCGGATGGGCTTGACGTCCGCGATCAACTCCGGATACAGGCATGCCGATGGCGTATCCGGCGCTGCTCTGGATCAGCCGTCGGCTGGGTCCGCCGCGGGGATGATCTGTGACGTTCGGCCCTTACGGGCCGCCGGGCTGGACGCAAGGCTGCGGGCAGCGGAGCCTTCCGGGTCGCTCGGCAGCGCGACCGCGGGATGCGCGGTGACGTGGATCTGGTGGTTGCGCCGGGAACCGCTGAGGTGGCTCCGCACGAGGGAGGAGATGCCATGAGGGTTCTCGTCGCCTACGCTACCCGGCACGGCGCCACGGCCGGGATCGCCGAGCGGATCGCCGCCGCCCTGACAGCTGCGGGCCTGTCCGCCGAGGCCCGGGCCGTCGAGGAGGTCAAGAATGTCGAGCCCTACGATGCGGTCGTGCTCGGCGGCGCGGCCTACATGTTCCACTGGCTGAAGCCGGCCGTGGCGTTCTCCCGGCGACACCGCAAGGAGCTGGCGGCGCGGCCGGTGTGGCTGTTCAGCAGCGGCCCGCTCGGGACCGACCTGGTGGACAAGGACGGCAAGAACGTCCTTGAGGCCACTCGGTCGAAGGAGTTCGACGAGCTCACCAAGCTGCTGCACCCGCAGGACGAGCAGGTCTTCTTCGGCGCCTACGACCCCGATGCGCCCCCAGTCGGTCTCGGCGAGCGGTTCGTGCAGCACATGCCTGCCGCGCGGGATGCCATGCCAGCCGGCGACTTCCGCGACTGGCCCGCCATCGACGCCTGGGCAGCGCAGATCGCCGCCGAGCTGGGGCCGGCGAGCCGCGCGGGCAGTGATGTCTGTGCGGTGCCGGCGCAATGGCCGGCGCCTATGGCCGTTGCGTGGCCCTGCGCCTCCGGACGTCGGTGATTGCGGTCACGGCCGGGTGCGCAGGGACTTATGGCCCTGTCCCGGGCGCACAGGATGGTGTCGGATGGAAGCTGGGGTGGCGGGGACTATGGACCGAGACCAGATGATTATCGACCTTCAGCTGCCTGAGTACGACGTCGTGCTTGCTGTCCGCAAGATCGTCGATGCGGATCTCGCGACGACGTTCGGTGCAGCGCGGGGGCTGGATTTCCTGACCGTGCGGACGCCGCTGCTGGATAGCGCGATGTGGCTGCGTGGTTTGCCTGACCGGCTGCGGCACCGGACTCCGCCGCCGTTGGCGAAGCTCACCCTGGCCGATTGTGGTGGCCTGCCCGGCTGGCTGTTGCTTGGGGTCAGGGAGGACGATGAGCTGGCCTTCGGCGCTGTCGGCAAGTTCTGGCAGGGCAGCATCGAATGGCGGGACGTGCCGCTGGCGGAGTTCCGGGATTTCCGCGAGCCCGGCTGGGGGAAGATCGCCTGCAACTTCACCGTCCGCGCCTACGGCGCCGACCGCACGCTGCTGACCTACGAATGCCGCACCGCGACGACCGACGCGGGAGCCCGGCGCCAGTTCGCCCGCTACTGGTGGCTGATCCGGCCGTTCGTCGCTCACATCATGCGCGCCGCCGTCTCAACCATTGCCGTCAACGCCGGCCGCGCACAGATGAAGCGGGCGGTCGGGCCGTGACCAAGATGACGAAACCGGAACAACGCATTGCCAGCCACAGCGTTGCTGCGGGTGACGTTGCGAAGCACTCGGCCCTTAAGCGAGTCAGGCTGCCCGACGGTCCGGCACCTCGCCTGCCGCCAGTACGGGCCCGCGGAAGGCACACCGGTGATCTACATGCCGGGCACGCCCAGCTGCGTCACCGAATGGAGGATGTGGCCAGCCAGCGCCGCGGACGAGCTGAACCTGCGGATAGTCGCGGTCGACCGGCCCGGGCTGGGCGGTTCCGACCGCTGCAACGCCGCCGGATCACGGACTGGCCGGCCGATGTCGCGGCCCTCGCCGATGCGCTGGGCCTGTCCCGTTTCGCTGTCCTGGGCTACTCGGGCGGAGTCCCGTACGCCCTCGCCTGCGCCGAAGCACTACCCGAACGAGTAAGCAAAGCCGTACTCGTCGCATGCGTCGGGCCCGGCAACATCGCCGGAATGGCTCCCGCAGTAGCGCGAAACCGGCAAACATGCCTGCGCCGGCCCCGTCGGGCATGGATTACCTGGTGGGGCGTACGACTCGCCGCCCGCCGGTTCCCTGGCCGGCTGATCGACCAGACCCGGCAGGCGCTCCCTGAAGCGGACCGGCGGGTTCTGGCAGATCCAACATCGCCCGCATCTATGCCGATATGCTGACCGACGCCCTCGTTGCCGGCCCGGCCGGCGCGTGCCACGACATGGCGCTAATGGCCGGGGACTGGGGACTGCACCCCGACCGCATCCGCATACCGGTCACCTTGTGGCAAGGCGGCCAGGACACGAACGCCCCGCCCCAGACCGCCCGGCAACTCGCCGGCGCCATCCCTGGCAGCGATGCCAGGTTCTTCCCCGCCGAAGGGCACTTGTCGATCATCACCAGCCACGGCCGCCAGATCCTGGCCGACCTCACCCAGGGCCAGCAGTGACCAGAAGCCGACAGCCAGCTCGCTCTGCACCGCTCCCGCGATCGAGCGGCTCGCCGACGAGAACGCGCAGCCGGCATGCCGCCACAGAATCGCCATTCGGGCGCAGCGTAACAGGCAATTGTCGTCCGACAGCGCCGCACATAACGAGCTTGGTCTCAAGGGGTCAACGCAACGCCTCATCCAGTGCCTGACATGGTGACTTCCATTTCAGGGTTTGTCGAGGGCGGTCATTGAGTTCGGCGGCGACGTTGTCGAGGTCACTTTGCGTAATCGCCTTGAAGTCGGTGCGGCGGGGGAAGTACTGGCGCAGCAGCCCGTTCGTGTTCTCGTTGCTGCCGCGCTGCCAGGGGCTGTGCGGGTCGCAGAAATACACTGGCACGCCGGTGGCCACGCTGAACCTGGCGTGCTGGGCCATTTCCTTGCCCTGGTCCCAGGTCAGGGAGCGGCGCAGCTCGGCCGGCAGCGTCGTCACGGCCTCAACGAGCTCATCTGCGACGGCCTCGGCGCCGTGCCCGCGTGCCAGGGCGACCAGCAGCACAAAGCGGCTCGTGCGCTCGACCAGGGTGGCGATGGTGCTGTAGCTGGCGCCGGCCATGATGTCGCCTTCCCAGTGCCCGGGCACGGCCCGGTCGGCAGCTTCGGCGGGCCGCTCGGAGATGTTCACCATGCCGCGGATCTTGCCCTGGCCGTTCATCACGGTCAGACCCTGCGGGCGGCGGCGGGCCCGGCCGGTGCGCAGGCACCGAGTCAGCTCCTTGCGCAGCGCGCCTCTGGCCTGCACGAACAGCGACAGGTAGATGGTCTCGTGGGACACCCGCATCTCCGGGTCGTCAGGATAGGCCAGCCGAAGCCAGGCTGCGATCTGCTGCGGCGACCAGCGCATCTCGAGCCTGCCCTCCACCACCTCGCGCAACCGCGGGCACAACGCCAGCTTGGCCGGCTTGGGGCGTCGCATCTGCCGGACCGCCCTCCGGTCAGCCGGGCACGCCCGGTACCGGCCGTGCCCTCCGTTCGCGGTGACCTCCCTGCACACGGTCGACGGGGAGCGCCCCAGGCTCCGGGCGATCGCCCGCAGCGACTCACCCGCAGCAAGCCCGCGGGATATCTCCTCCCGCTCGGCCAGCGACAACCTCAGTGCCGACCGCCGCGACTCCCGCTTCGCCGGCCGGAACAACGCCACCACCGCGCGCCGGATCGCATACCGTGACCGATTGATCTCCTGAACCAGCTTCCATGGCGGCGCTCCCTTAGCCGCCAGCTCGGCGATCCGCCGCCGTTCCTCATCGGTGATCTCATCCATTCAGCACCTCCGCCCAAGATCCCACTGGACTCAGTACGGCGTGTTGCGTTGATCAGCTGAAACCAAGAGCCTTACTTGCGCGCAGAATGGCGGATGGTAATTACGGAGAGTGACGGCTCGCTCGGGCAGTTCGGTGCCTGGGCTTGCCACCGACGACGGCAGTCACGCCACGGCCGTGCACGTACGGGAGTGAAGTCGCAGGCGCAC
>DATAEH010000142.1:0-18246 GCA_036258115.1 Streptosporangiaceae bacterium | reverse complement strand
CATGCCGCCGTTGCCGACCACGACGCTAATCTCCGGGCCGTCCACCTGGGCCGCGGCCTCGCCGCGAATCTGCCGGACACCTTCCTGGATCGCGAACATGCCATACATCCCAGTGTGGGTGTAGGACAGCCCGCCGCCGTTAGTGTTCAGCGGCAGCGCGGCCCCTGGCTCCGTGTTGCCGTCCGCAATGAACGGACCAGCGTCGCCCTTCGACACAAAGCCCAGCGCCTCCAGGCCGTAGATCGGCAGGTGGGCGAAGGCGTCGTAGATCATCAGGTGCCCGACGTCGGCAGTGCCGATTCCCGCCTCGGCGAACGCATCCCGTCCTGCCAGCCGCATCGCCTGCGACTCGGTGAAGTCGGCCATCTGCGAGATCACCGGCGTCTCGGCGGACTCGCCGGTTCCGAGTATGTGCACGGCAGGCTTCGGGAAGTCGCCCGCACGGTCAGCCGACGTGACAATGAGCGCCCCGCCGCCGTCTGTGACCAGGCAGCATTCGAGCAGGTGGAAGGGATACGCGACCATCCGGGAGGCGAGGACGTCGTCAACGGTGATGGGATCCCGGTACATGGCCCGTGGGTTCTTCGCCGCCCAGCGCCGTTGCGCGACCGCCACATAGGCGAGTTGCTCGTGCGTCAGCCCGTAATCCTTCATGTAGCGCAAGACCGGGATGGTGAAGGCCGTCGGCGGCCCGAACAGGCCGTAGGGCGCCTCGAATTGGCCCTGGATCGAGGACGGTGCCTGCGCGTATCTCGGCGCACCGACCCTGGACCTGCCCGACTCACCGTGGGTGATCAGGACTGTGGTCGCATATCCGCTCCTGATCGCCGCTGCCGCGTGCCTGACATGCAGCAGGAACGACGTGCCGCCCACGGCGGTGCCGTCCATCCATCGCGGCACGATGCCCAGCGAGTGCGCCACTTGGACAGGACCCGGCGAACTGACTGTCGCGATGCCGTCGATGTCCTTGACCGACAGGCCCGCGTCGGCGAGCGCGTTGAGCGCCGACTCTGTGTGCAGTTGCAGCGTGGAATGATTTGGCAGCTTGCCGACCTGGTCTGTCTCCGCTGCGCCCGCGATGATGATTCCGGTCATCGGCTTTCCTGTGCGGGCGCGAACAACGGCAGGCTGACGTCGCCCCGCCGCTCGAAGGTGACCTGCAGCGGCATGTCGAGAATCAGGTCCTCCGGCGTGTTCGGCACTCCGACCAGGTTGGTCATCATCCGCGGTCCCTCCGCGAGCTGGACGACGGCGATCGCGTACGGCGCTTCGTCTTCGAACCCGGGAGCGGGCCGGTGGTTGATCACGTACGAATACAGCGTCGCCTGCCCGCTCGCGGTGAACCATTCGACCCGGTCCGAGCCGCAGGCGGGGCATACGGGGCGCGGGTAGAAGTACGCCTTGCCGCAACCCAGGCAACGCTGGATCCGCAGCTCCCCGGCCGCACAGCCGTCCCAGAACGGCTGCGTATCCGGAGTCGGCGCCGGAACCGCTTTGCCTGGTCCGGCCTTGGCCGGCCGCGTCTCCGCCGGCACCGTCGGCATCAGCCGTTCCGGCCGAGCTTCGGGCCGAACGAGCGCTCCACCTGGCTGGCGAGGCTGTCGGCGTCCCAGGGTCCGGTGCCAATGAGCCGGATCTCGGGCTCCGGGTTCGAATAGAGCGCGATTTCGTAGCCGGAAGAGTGCACGATCCTGCCGTTGATCCAGCCCGACTGCTCGCTCGCGAGGTAAGCCACGATCGGAGCAACGTTGTCAGGGGACCACTCGTCCGCGCTCGCCCTGGTCCTGCGCCGCTCGGTGGGCACGGAGTCGGTCATCCTGGTCGCCGCGCCCGGCGAGATCGCGTTAGTGGTCACGCCGTAGGCCCGCAGCGCGTTCGCGCACGAGTAGGTCAGGCCGACGATGCCCATCTTCGCGGCGGCGTAGTTCGGCTGACCCGGCGCCCCGTGCAGGCCGGAGACCGATGTGAAGTTGATGATCCGATTCTGGCCTTGCGGGTCGCGGATCGACCGCCAGTGCGCGGCAGCGAACTTCGTTGTGTTGAACGTGCCCTTCAGGTGAACCCTGATGACGTCGTCCCACTCCTGTTCGCTCATGTTGAAGACCATCCGGTCGCGCAGGATGCCGGCGACGTTGACGAGCACGTCCAGCCGGCCGAACTGCTCGATCGCCGAACCGATCAACGATTCCGCTGCCGCATGATCGGAGATGTCCGCTCCGTTCGCGACCGCCTTGCCGCCGCCTGCGGCGATCTCATCGACCACCTGGGACGCCGGGCTGGCGTCGCTGCCAGAGCCGTCGAGCGCGGCACCGAGGTCGTTGACGACGACCGATGCGCCCTCGCTGGCGAGCAGAGTTGCGACTGACCTGCCGATGCCGCGCCCTGCGCCTGTCACGATCGCGACACGCCCGTCAAGCCGTCCCATCGCTGCTCACCGGCCCTTTCGTGGCTTGATCCCCATGCGGATTACTAGAATAGCCTTCTGGAATTATCTTCGGGTTGCGAGAGCGGCATGACGAGCGAGCTGACAAGCAGGGCAGCCGCGGGCGCGTGGCAGTGGGGGCGGACCAAGCAAACCCAGCGGGCGCTGCTGGACGCTGCCCGGACCGTCTTCGCCGAGCAGGGGTTCTCCGGCGCGAGCATCGCCGACGTGGTCGAACGGGCAGGCTCCAGTGTCGGTAGCCTGTATCACCACTTCGGCGGCAAGAGCGAACTGTTCCTCGCGCTGTGGCAGGAGCATCAAGCCGCGCACGAAAAAGCGGCAAGCGAGGCTGTAGCCGAGGCCCGCAGGTCGGGCGAGTCTGATCCGACCGAGCTGTTCTGCGTCGGAGCCAGAGCCTTTCTCGAGGGCAGCTGGGTGCGCCGCGACCTGGCGATGCTGTTCGTCTCGGGCGACGGCCCGCCCGGGTTCGAGCTCATCAAGCGGCAGCGCGAGCACGAGTGGGTCAGCCAGAACGACGCGCTGCTCCGGCTCGCGGACACATCGCTCGACCGGCTCTACGCCGCCATCCTGACGTCCGTCATCGGCGTCGGGGCCCGCGAAGTAGCCGCCAGCCGGAACCGCCGCCAGGCCAATTCCGTCATTGACGCCGTAATCGAGTACGCCCGCCGCACCATGACCGGCGGCCCCTGGAAACCCGCCGACCGCGAGCGGCAACCCTAACAGCCCAGACCACCCAAACCAGCCGCAACCGCCCCCGCGCACGCCGCCCGAATTGAACACCTACGGGCCGTTGACCGTCAAACAGGACGGTCGCTGTGCCGTAGCTGTTCAATTTGCCGGGGGCCGAGCCGGGCGTCAGGCGGGCGGCGGGGGCGGAGCCGGGCAAGGGCAGGCCCGAGGGCAGCGGGCGGGGCCGAGCCGGGCAGCGGGCGCCGGCCCCGGGTCGGGGCGCGAACACCCGGTCTGCCAGCCTTGACAATGCCCCGAGCGCTTTGTTGTGATCGAACTTAGAATTTGATTCTAGGATTTGACCCGCCTCGACCCCCGTCCGGAGGCTCGCCATGGACCTCGACCTTGGCCCGGAGATCGCGGAGTTCCGGTCAGAACTCCGCGGGTGGATCACGTCGAACGTCCCAGAGGGCCTGGTCGGCCTGACCGACTGGACGATCGGGCCAACCACCGGCGGCTACCAGAGCCCCGAGCTCGCCAGGGCAACAGCCCGGCCGGAGTACGCCGAGTGGGAACGCAGGCTTTCCGACGCCAGGTTGATCTGCCCGCAGTGGCCGCAGGAGTTCGGCGGCAAGGGCATGGACGGCGTCAGGCTCGCCGTGCTGAACGAGGAGTTCCACCAGGCCGGGTTGCCGCGCGTGCGGCGAGGCATGGGCGAGAGCCTCGTCGGGCCGTCGATCATCGTGCATGGCACCGCCGAGCAGCAGGCGTACTTCCTGCCGCGGATCATTTCCGGCGAGGATATCTACTGCCAGGGATTCTCCGAGCCTAACCAGGGTTCTGACCTCGCAGGCGTGCAGACCAAGGCTGAGGTGCAGGGCGACGAGGTCGTGATTACCGGCAACAAGGTGTGGACCTCAGGGGCGCAACGGGCGACGATGATGTTCGCGTTGTGCCGCAGCGACCCCGACGCACCCAAACACGCTGGATTGTCTTACGTCTTGTTCCCGTTTAAGCACCACGGCGTCCAGTACCGCCCGATCAGGCAGATGTCGGGCGCGGCGGAGTTCTGCGAGGACTTCATCGACGGCGTCCGGGTGCCGCTGTTCAACATCATCGGCGGGCTCAACAACGGCTGGAAGGTGGCCATGACCACGCTCGGGCACGAGCGCGGCGGCGCCGCGACCATTCAGCATCTGGGCTATGAACGCGAGTTCTGGGAACTCGTCGACACGGCGCGCAAGTACGGTAAGGACACCGATCCGCTCGTCCGACAGCAGCTGGCCTGGGCATATACCGGCGTCCAGGTGATGCGGTTCAGCGGGCTGCGGACACTGGCGCAGGTCGCGGAGGGCAGACAGCCAGGTCCCGAGGCCTCTGTCGCGAAGCTGGCGTGGAGCGAGTACCACAAGCGGCTCGGCGAGATCGCCGTCGGCATCGTCGGGACCGACGCCCTGGTCCGCCCGGACGGCCCGGACTACGCGACGACCAGCTGGCAGAACGTGTTCTTGTCCAGCCGGGCAGGCACGATCTACTCCGGCACCAGCGAGATCCAGCGCAACATCATCGGCGAGCGTGCGCTCGGGCTGCCGAAGGAGCCGCGGGCCGCCCTCAATGACCGCTAAGCGGCCCGCTGCGGGCGCGGATCAGGGCTGGGCGGCGCCGCCGCTGGCACCGCCCGCGTCCAGGTCCGTGCACCGCCACGGCTCCGGGCGCGGCGAGCGCGGGCAGCGCCCTGATCATGCTCCGCCCCCGCTAACCCCAGCAGCGCCAGAGCCGGATTCAGGGGGAACGCAACCCTCGAAGCTGGCCGACCTCGTCAACCCGGGGCGCTTGGCGCAATTCTTCGCGCCGCGCGACATCGCGGTCGTCGGCGCCTCGCCGACCTCGGCATGGGCGCGGTTTGTGCAGGCCAGCGCGGCGGCAGTTGGCTTTACTGGCGAGCTGACGCCGGTTCATCCCACTCACAACAGCGTCTTCGGCGTACCTGCCGTCCCGAGCCTGCGCGATCTGGCCAAGCCCGCTGACCTGGCGTTCATCATGGCGCCGACGAACGCGGTCGAGGAAATCCTCGACGACGCGGCGGCGGCCGGCGTGCGCGGCGCGGTCGTGCTCGCGTCCGGCTACCGGGAGACCGGCGCAAAGGGCCGTGCGCTGGAAGAGCGGTTGGTGAACTGCGCGGTCGCCAACGGGATCACGCTGCTCGGCCCGAACTGCCTCGGCTTCCTGAACGCGCACGCCAGGGTCGGGCCGTACGCCCTGACGGTCCCGCTGCCACTGCTCGCCGGGCCGGTCGGGATCGCGATGCAAAGCGGCGCGCTGGCCAGCGTGATGCTGAGCTTCGCCCGGTCCCGCGCGATCGGCGTGAGCACGGTCGCAAGCCTCGGCAATGAGGCGATGATCACCGCCTCGGACATGATCAACCACCTGATCGACGACGAGGACACCCAAGTAATCTGCCTGTTCCTCGAGCAGATCGGCGACCCTGGCGCGTTCGCCGCCGCTGCCGGGCGTGCCGACCGCGCGGGTAAGCCGATCGTCGCGCTCAAGGCTGGCTCAAGCGCGGTCGGCAGCCAGGCGGCGCTGGCGCACACCGGCTCGATCGCCGGTGACGATGCCGTGGTGGACGCCGTGCTCCGGCAGCTCAACGTGATCCGGGTAACCAGCATTGAAGAGCTCCTGACGACCGGAGCACTGCTCGGGTACGGGCCCAGGCCGAAGGGCCGGCGGATGGGCGTGCTCACCGCATCGGGCGGCGCATGCGACATCATCGCCGACCGGGCGGCCGAGCAGGACATCGAGATCCCCGAGTTCGCGCCGTCGACGGAAGCCGCGATCGAGCCGCACCTGCCGTCATTCGCCCAGGTGCGCAACCCACTGGACGTGACCGGCTACTTCCTGGCCAACCAGCGGACCTCGGCGCTGACCGCGATCGACCACGCACTGGACGCCGCGGTCGACGATCATGGCCTGGATTTCGTGTTCTTCTCCGGGCTGACGCTGCCTGACACCAGACCGCCCGACGAGACGGTCGCCAGCCTGCTCGAGGAGCGGATCGCCTGGCTCGGCCAGCGGATGAAGTCGTCGCCGGTCCCCGTGATCTCGGTCGGTTCCACCTGCGTGGACGTCACGCCATTTGGCAGGGACCTGCTCGGCAGGAACGACATCCATCTGCTGGGCGGGATGGAGCTGGGCGTCAAGGCGATCGGCAACGCTATCGGGTGGGCGGAGGGCCGCGGCCGGATCTGGCCGGGTCCGCCTGACCTGAACGACGCGCAGCCTGCCTCCTCGGCCGCAAGCTCAGCGGACACGTATCCAGAAGGTGCGTGGCGCGAGGCCGACGCCCGCGAGCTGCTCGCATCGTCCGGAGTGCCGCTGGTGCCTGGCGAGCTAGTCGGCTCGATGGACGACGCCGCCGCTGCGGCGAAAAAGCTCGGCTACCCGGTCGCGCTGCGGATCAGCTCGGCGGGCATCGCCCACAAGTCCGACATCGGCGGAGTGGCCCTGGGTCTGCGCAACGTCGTGCAGTTGCGGACCGGGTTCAAGAAGGTGCGGATGGCTGGCGAAGCAGCGGAGACCGTCGCTGTCGGCGAAGTCGCGGCGGAATCTGGCCGGCCAGTCGTGATCGACGGTGTGATGGTCAGCCCGATGCGGACCGGAGGCGTCGAGCTGCTGGCCGGGATCACCGTGGACCCGTCGTTCGGCCCGGTACTCGCCGTCGGAATTGGCGGCATCTTCGTCGAGGTCCTCGGGGACGTAAGCCTGCGGGCGCTTCCGGTCAACAAGGCCGATGTGATCGAGATGCTCGGCGAACTGCACGGCGCTCAGCTGCTGCGGGGCGTGCGCGGTCGCCGGCCAGCCGATCTCGACGCGCTGGCCGGCGTCATCGTGCGGGTCGCCGACGCCGCGCTCTCCCTGGGCGCCGCCCTGAACGCGCTCGAGATCAACCCGCTCTGGGTCGACGGCGACCAGATCGAGGCGCTCGACGTCCTCGTCGTCACCGGTCAGAACGGACAGAGCACGAACAACGACACCGACCACCCAGCTCAAGCTGGCCAGGCAGATCGCGCCGCGCACTAGAACAGGACGGACCGGACCATGAAGCTCGCTTACAGCACGGAGCAGCGGGAGCTGCGAGAGTCGGTGCGGCGTTTCCTCGCGGACCGGATGCCGCTGTCACGCGTTCGAGAGCTGATGGATTCGCAGGACGGAACCGACGAGAAGGTCTGGAACTACGCCGGCAGTCAGCTAGGACTGCAGGGCATCGCGATTCCCGAGCAGTACGGCGGCGCCGGGTTCACCTTCGTCGAGCAGGCGATCGTGCTCGAGGAGCTCGGCGCGGCGCTCTACCCAGGTCCGTACCTTGCCAGTGCCGTGCTGGCAGCGACGGCGCTGCTGGCCAGCTCGGACGAGGCTGCGAAAGAGCAACTGCTGCCCGGCATCGCCGGCGGCGAGACGGTCGCGACCCTCGCCTTCACCGAAGACAACGGCTCCTGGGAACCGGACGCGATCGGCCTTGCGGCCAGCGAGCCGGACGGCGACTGGATTCTCGACGGGCATAAGAGCTTCGTCCTCGATGGCTACATCGCAGACCTGATTCTGGTGGTCGGCAGGGCCAACGGCGGATTGTCGCTCTTCGCCGTCCAGGCCGGAGCCGACGGACTGACCCGCAAGGAACTCCCCACGCTGGACCAGACCCGCAGGCTGGCAAGGCTCGAATTCAGCTCGGTGCCGGCCAGGCTGATCGGGGCGCCGGGCGAAGCCGACGCCATCTTGAACCGGACTCTCGACGTGGCTGCGATCGCTCAGGCGGCCGAGCAGCTCGGCGGGGCCCAGCGCGCGCTCGACATGGCCGTCTCATACGCGAAGATCAGGCATCAGTTCGGCCGGCCGATCGGTAGCTTCCAGGCGATCAAGCACCGCTGCGCTGATCTCCTGCTCGAGGTTGAGTCGCTGCGGTCAGCCGTCGGTTACGCCGCGGCCGCGGTCGCCGAGAGCCCGGCCGAGGTGCCGGTCATCGCCGCCCTGGTGAAGGGACTCGCCTCAGACACCTACTTCCACGTCGCGGCGGAGAATGTCCAGATCCACGGCGGCATCGGCTTCACCTGGGAACACGACGCGCACCTGTACTTCAAGCGTGCCAAGGCGAGCGAGCTGTTCCTGGGTGACGCGAGCTATCACCGCGAGCGGCTTGCCTCCAGGATCGGCGTCTAGCCCGGCACCCGGACGCCGAGCTCGGCGAGCAGTTCCTGCGAGTACGTGACCCGCCCGGTCAATGTCTGCGGATCGGCGTGGCAAAGCTCGAGCGCGGCGGCCGCCATCACCGACGGCTGCTCGGCGTTCTCGTCATCGGGCGTGGTCAGGCGGTGGAAGATCGTGCCGGGTGTCGGCACCACCTGAGTGGGCGACAAAGCGTTCACCGCGATGTGGTCGGCGTAGAGCTCGGCCGCGAGGCCGGTGGAGAAGCGCTCGATCGCGGCCTTGCACATCCCGTAGACCGTGCCGCCGCGGCCGCCCCACGCGCTCGGCGGGATCTCCGGGTGCAGCGCCGCCCGCGAGGAGATGTTCAGGATCCAGCCCCGCCCGTGCTGGCGCATCGCGGGCAGCACCAGCGTCGACAGGTGGAACGGAGCCTGCACTTGGACCTCGAACATCAGCTGATACCTGCGCGGGGTGAAGTCCTCGACCCTGGTGAAGTATGTGACCGCGGCGTTGTTCACCAGGATGTCGGGCGGCCCCAGCCGCTCGGTCGCCTCAGCGACCAGCCGCTCCCGGTCCGCTGGCTTAGACAGGTCGGCCGCGATCGCCACCGCGGTACCGCCCGCAGCCTCGATCGCTGCGGCCGTCTCCCCGATCGTCCCGTCCAGCGGCGACTGCCCTGCCTCGGTAGTCCTGGCCGCGACGGCGACCGCCGCTCCCTCAGAGCCGAATCGCCTGGCAATCTCCGCGCCGATCCCCCGGCTCGCGCCGGTCACGATCGCGACCCTTCCGTCCAGCAGGCCCATGGCTCACTCCTGTCGGTCCAGTCCAGGCAACATTGACACGGCGGCACGCAGCTTCGGAGAATGATTCTAGAACGAAATTCTAATACCGGGCTATAACCAACCTCAGGAGGCATTCGTGCCACTCGACCATAGCTTGGTAGGCGAAGCCGGCGAGTCCTACGAGCGGTCCTGGACGTCCAAAGACGCGCTGTTGTACGCGGTCGGTGTCGGCGCTGGGCTTGGTGATCCTCTCGAGGAGCTTGGGTTCACCACGGAGAACACCAGCGGCGTCACTCAGCAGGTCCTGCCGACGTTCGCCGTGCTGATCTCCCAGGCCGCGGTCAGGCGGAACCTCGGCGATTTCGACCGCGCCTTGCTGGTGCACGCCGAGCAGTCGTTCGAGCTGCACCGGCCGCTGCCGGTGGAAGGCACGGTGCGGACTGTCTCGACCGTCACCGGGATTTACGACAAGGGCTCAGGCGCGCTCATCACGATCGAGAACCAGGCCGTTGACGCTGGGACCGGCGAACCGATGGTGACGGCCAGAAGCGGCACGTTCATCCGCGGCGAAGGCGGGTTCGGCGGCGACCGCGGCGGCAGCGAACCGTGGGAGCGGCCTGAGCGGCCTGCAGACCACGAGATCACCTTGGAGACTCGTCCCGAACAGGCCCTGATCTACCGGCTGTCCGGTGACCGCAACCCGCTGCACGCGGACCCGAAGTTCGCAGCCAGAGGCGGCTTCGCCCGGCCGATCCTGCACGGCCTTTGTACCTATGGCGTCACGGGACGGGCATTGCTGCACGGCCTCTGCGGCTCGGATCCGGCCAGGTTCGCGGCGATGTCCGGCCGCTTCACGCGGCCCGTCCTGCCAGGCGACGCGCTGACGGTCTCGATGTGGATCACCGAGAGCGCGGCCGGCAACGGCACCGGCCGCGCCCTGTTCCAGACCGCCACACAAGACGGCACAGTGGTGATCGACAGAGGCGTGATGCGCTTCCGCCGGGCCTGAGCCGCCCAAAGCGGCCTCAGCCCCCGGACCTCTCCAAAGCCAGCCCCACCGCTGAACCCTTGGTGGTGCGGTGGGCCCACCAAAGGTTCTGCGGGTGTGCGGAAGCGGCGAGCGCCGGGAGCGGGGAGCGTGCAAGAGCCGGGGCGCGAGAAGCCCAGTAGGGTGGCCGGCGTGGCTAGCCCCCTGCGCCAGTCCGTCCTTGGCATCCGGTTCTTTTCCGAGCTCGCGCTGTTCGCCGTCCTGGTAATCCTGGGCATCAATGCCGGATTTGGCACGGCCGCGAACGTCGCCATCGCGGTGCTCGCCCCGGTAGCCACGGTCGTCATCTGGGGCATCGGGATCGCGCCGCGTGCGCGCCGCCGCTGGCCCGATCCCTGGCGGTTCTGCGCCGAAGTCGTGCTGTTCCTGGCTGCCACGGCAGGTCTGGCTACCGAAGGCTGGTTGGTGTGGGCCATAGTCTTCGCGGTCGTCACGATCGGCATCGCAGCCGCCGTGCGGGCTGTCGCCTCGGGCTGTTGAGTGCTCACGCAGAAATAGATCGACTCCAGCGAATGCGTTACGCGAGGGTTGCGTTATGACGACTGATGCCTTCGGTGCTCCTGTTGACTTCCCGTCCCCGACGATTCCGGCCAGCTCACGGCGCGAAGTCTTCCTGCGTTATCTGGCCTACTTCCGGTCTCGGCTGGTGGCCAAGCTCCGCGAGATGCCCGCCGACCAGTTGACACGCAGCACTCTGCCCTCTGGGTGGACGCCTCTCGAATTGCTCAACCACCTGCAGCACGTCGAGATGCGCTGGTTGGAGTGGGGGTTCGAGGGCCAGGACGTAGCCGACCCCTGGGGTGACGGCAAGGACGACCGCTGGTATGTCGGCGCGGACGAGACGCTCGACGGGCTCATCGCCACTCTCGCGGCCCAAGCCGAGCGCAGCACCGCAGTGATCGTGTCGCACGATCTCGCGGATATCGGTCAGCCTGGCGAGCGCTGGGCCGGCGATGACCAGCCGCCGCTCGAGCGGATCCTGTTCCACCTGCTGCAGGAATACGCCAGGCACGTCGGCCACCTCGACATCGTCGCCGAACTCGTCAGCGGCTCAACCGGCGAGTGAGCACGCTCAGCCCACGCGTTCAAGGATCGTGACGCTGGCCTGGCCGCCGCCCTCGCACATGGTTTGCAGGCCGAACCGGCCGCCGGTTCGCTCCAGCCCGTAGAGCAGCGTCGTCATCAGCCTCGCGCCGGTGGCGCCAAGCGGGTGGCCGAGCGCGATGGCGCCGCCCCAGACGTTCACCCTTCGCAAATCCGCGCCAGTCTCGCGCTGCCAGGCCAGGACGACCGGCGCGAACGCTTCGTTGATCTCCACCAGGTCAATGTCTGCCATGGCCAGGTCGGCCTTCCGCAGCGCGTGCTCGGTAGCGGATATCGGCGCCGTCAGCATGAGCACGGGGTCGTCGCCTCGGGCCGAGATATGTGTGATCCGCGCGCGGGGCCGCAGGCCGTGTTCGGCAACGGCCCGCTCGGAGGCGACCAGCAGTGCCGCAGCGCCGTCGGCGATCTGGCTGGACAAGGCCGCCGTGACCATGCCGCCGTCGGCGGCCGGACGAAGCGGCTCCAGCTTGGCCATTCGCTCGAGCGACGTATCGCGGCGCGGGCACTCGTCGCGCTTTGCGTCGCCGTAGGGCACCATCTCAGCATCGAACTCGCCGCCGTCGATTGCCGCGACCGCCCGCTGATGGCTGGCAAGCGCGTACGCTTCCATCTCGGCCCGGCCAATCCCCCATTTGGCCGCGATCAGGTCAGCGGCCCTGAACTGGGAAATCTCCTGCCTGCCGTACCGATCCCGCCAGCCGGCAGACCCGCTAAACGGGTCGTCGTGGCCGAACGGCTGGCCTGCAGTCATCGCGGCAGCGATGGGGATCTGGCTCATGTTCTGGACCCCGCCGGTGACGACCAGGTCTGCGGTACCGCTCAGCACCGCCTGCGCTGCGAAGTGCACAGCCTGCTGGGACGACCCGCACTGCCGGTCCACGGTCACGCCGGGAACGGCCTCTGGCAGCCCGGCGGCGAGCCACGCCGTGCGCGCGATGTCGCCCGCCTGCGGGCCGATCGTGTCCACGCAGCCGACGATCACGTCGTCGACGGCACCGGGGTCGATTCCTGTCCGGCTGACGAGGGCCCTGAGTACGTGCGCGCCGAGGTCCGCCGGATGAGCGCCGGCTAGCCCGCCGCCGCGACGACCGACCGGCGTCCTGACCGCGTCAACGATGAACGCCTCAGCCATGCCCGCCAGCCCTTCTCCGTTCCGAGCGTCCAATAACAGTAGAACACGTTCTACCTGAGGTACATGACCAGCTTTCGTCTCGGCGTCAATCCGGTTCGTGCCGGGTACTTGGCGCCAGACGGTCATCGGACCGGCGGCCCGTTCGGCGTGACGCGTCCCCCCCGGGCTAACTCGCCGCGCTCTCTAGTCCGCCCCGCGGCGCCGACGGGTGCGGGATCTCCCTGCGCAGGCCGGATGGCAAGTAGACCGCGCCGGGGCCGCCGGCGCGCGCGGTATCCGATGGGTTGGAGAAGGCGCACCGGTCCAGCGATAGGCAACCGCATCCGATACAGGAGTCAAGGCCATCGCGCAACGCGACCAGCGCCTTAATCTGATCGTCAAGCCGGTCCCGCCAGCTGCTGGAGAGCGTCGTCCAGTCGGCCCTGGTCGGCGTGCGCCCGGCGGGCAGTGACGCCAGCGCCGCAGCGACTTCATCCAGGCTGAGCCCGATGTTGCGGGCGGCTCTGATGAACGCGAGCCGACGCAACGTGCTTCGCTCGAACCTGCGTTGTCCGCCCGATGTCCTGGTGGCCGGCAGCAGCCCGAGCTTCTCGTAGTAGCGAACGGCAGAGTCGGCGAACCCGCTCCTGCGGGCAATCTCGCCCACCGTCAGCAAATCTGTCGTGTGCATCGGTTCTCCGCCGCGACTCGCTTGACTTGAAGTTGACTTCAACAACCAGTATGGCACGCATCCACTAGTGAGGAGCACAACATGCCTGTCGCCCTGATCACCGGAGCATCCCGAGGGCTAGGCCGGGCTACCGCCCGAGCCCTTAGCAACCGTGGCTGGTCGCTTGTCGTCGACGCCCGCAGCGAGGCCGACCTGTCCGATGCCATCCGCGGGCTCCCGGACATCGTCGCCATCGCCGGTGACGTCAGCAGCCCCGGACACCGCGCCGCCCTCGCGACCGCGGTCGGCCGGTTCGGCCGGCTCGACCTCCTGATCAACAACGCCAGCTCGCTCGGGCCGAGTCCGCTGCCTCCGTTGCGCGGCTATGACCTCGGCGCGCTGCGCCGGGTCTACGAGACCAACGTGATCGCGCCGCTGGCGCTGATCCAGCTGCTCGCCGAGCCGCTCGCCGCGGCCGGTGGCACGATCACCAACCTCAGCTCGGACGCGGCCATCGAGGCGTACGAGGGGTGGGGCGGTTACGGATCATCGAAGGCGGCGCTGGACCAGATCACCAACGTGCTGGCCGCCGAGGAGGCCGGCCTGCGCTGCTATGCCTTCGACCCCGGAGACATGCGAACCGAGATGCACCAGCAGGCCTTCCCCGGCGAAGACATCTCCGACCGGCCCGAGCCGGACAGCGTGGTTCCCGCCCTGCTGCGCTTGATCGACGAACGGCCGCCGAGCGGTCGCTACCGGGCCGCCGACCTGACCATCCCGTCCCCCGCGGAGGTCACTAAATGAGACTCGCAGCTGACAGGCCGGCCGAGCAACGCGGCCTGGCCCGCGACGGCATCCGGATGCTCGTTGCTACGACAGACGGGCTCGCCCATGCGAGGTTCGCTGACCTGCCGAGGTTCTTGACTCCCGGCGATCTGCTCGTGGTCAACACGTCAGCGACGATGGCCGCCGCAGTCGACGGCCGCCGGCCCGGCGGACGTCCGGTGACCGTGCACTTCTCCACTCCGCAGGACGACGGTTGCTGGGTGGTAGAGCTGCGGCACGGCGACAACGCGCGCCGCCGCGTGACGGACGCCGTGCCAGCCGAGACGATCACGCTGCCTGGTGACGTCGCGCTGACCCTGCTGAACCGCTACCCAGACCCGGCCGCGGACCGGCTATGGGTCACATCGATCACAGGGCCGGGACTTGACGGCTCGGTCGAGGGATACCTGGCCAGCCACGGCCGCCCGATCAGGTACAGCTATGTGCCGGACGAGTGGCCACTCGCGGCCTATCAGACTGTGTTCTCACGTGATCCCGGCAGCGCCGAGATGCCAAGCGCGGGACGCCCGTTCACGAAGGATCTCGTCGTCGACGTGATCACGGCGGGCGTGCTTATCGCCCCAATTACCCTGCACGCCGGAGTAGCCTCGCTCGAAGCCGGCGAGCTGCCGCTGCCTGAACGGTTCGCGGTGCCCGAGCCGACCGCGAGGCTCGTCAACCTGACCAGATCTGCGGGCCGACGGGTGATCGCCGTCGGCACCACGGTGACCAGGGCCTTGGAGAGCGCGGCCGATCCCGACGGCACCGTCCGGTCCGCCCATGGCTGGACCGAGCTGGTCCTGGGGTCCGAGCGTCCTGCGCGGGTGGTCCAGGGCCTCATCACAGGTTGGCACGACCCTGAGGCATCGCATCTTGCGCTCCTGCAGGCGGTGGCCGGTGACGCATTGGTCAAGGCGGCCTACGCGGAAGCCGAGGAAGAGGCTTACCTGGGTCACGAGTTCGGCGACAGTTGCTTGTTGCTCCCTGCACCGTGACGGGCAGCGCTTCCCAGGTCCGCGTCAGGCGCCTGCATGTGGGTAGATAGATCAAGGAATGCTGGCGGGTCATCCGCCGGGACGGGGTAACCGGGGGGCCCGACATGCAGTTCTTTCCGACAGCGGCACGACTGCGGCGAACGCGGTAGCGAGCTGCTAAAGGCCAACTGAGCTGCATGTGAGTGGCCAGGCATTGCACCGTGAGCGGTCAATCAGCGGATTGTGTCCCGGCCATCCGCGACCTTCAAGACTCTTGATCCTTTCTCAGCCAACGACCGAAGGCGTCGCCGTCTGCGTGCGCGATCAAGTGGACGCCGCTGTCCGCAGCGGTTGCCACGTCACTGTGGCCTGTCCGCAGGCAGGCGACCTGGCTGCGTGGGCCATCGAGCGCGGAGCCGAGTGGGAAAGAGTTGAGATGCGCCGATCTCCCCATCTCAGCGACTTCGCAGCGGTCGCCAAGGTCAGGCGGCTTACGCTGTCACACGATCTCGTCCTTCTGCACTCGTCCAAGGCCGGAGCAGTAGGCAGGGTCGCGCTGGCTAGCTTGGGTCGGAGGCGACCTCCCAGCGTGTTTACCCCGCACGGGTGGTCTTGGTTGGTCGGAGGACGGTTGTCGGCGCTCTACCGACTTACCGAGCGGATCCTGCTGCCTGTGACGACCTTCGTGGTGGCCGTGTCTGGCGAGGAGCGATCTGCTGGCCGGGCCGCTCTCGGCGCCCGTGCTTCCCGGATTCGTGTCATTCCCAACGGCGTTGACGTGACTAGGTTCAGCCCCGATGGCACCGTCGCCGCCAGGGCCGACGACCCGCTCGTTGTCAGCGTCGGGCGCCTATCTCATCAGCGAGGCCCCGACGTCGCTGTGGCCGCTCTGGCACTCATGCGCACGCCCGGGACCCGGCTGCGGCTGGTGGGCGACGGTGAAGACAGGGCAAAGATTGCCCATCAGGCCAGCGAGCTGGGGCTCGCCCAGCGCGTGGAGCTGATCGGGTTTCGCCCCGATCCGGCGCCCGAGCTCCGGGCCGCCGACGTTGTCATTGTCCCGTCGCGCTACGACGGCATGGCTCTGGTCCTACTCGAGGCCATGGCCTGCGGTGCCGCCATCGTGGCTACTCGCGTAGCCGGATGCTCGGCGCTTGACGCGGCCGGGATCCTGGTACCGATCGAAGAGCCAGCGCTGCTCGCCAAGGCTGTTGACGAACTCCTCGCTGACACAGTGCGCCGCACGCAACTCGGAAAGGCTGCACGGCGGCGCGCTGTAGAGCGCTACTCGGTGCAGCGTTCACAGAGCGACACCGTCGCCCTATGGCAGGAAACGGGTGTGCTCCCAGCTATGGCAAGCCGCGGTATCAACATGAGCGTGGGTGGTAATAAATGAGGCAAATGGGGGCTAGGTGACTCCGAGCGCACCAAAGGGTGCTATTACGTCAAGGCGCGTCGCAGAGGCTCTTTGGCGTCAGAAGCTTGTATGTGCACTAGTATTTCTCGTCATCCTGGCAGTCGGGGGAGGAGTCATATTGACTCGTCCTACGATTTATCAGTCGAATTCGTCAGTCGCCCTCCTTCCTCCGCCGAAGAAGCCGACCATTCTTCCAAATTACCCAAACATAATAATAAGTTTGGTTCCGACCTACGTGCAGCTCGTTTCCAGCCCTGTGCTGTTGGATGAGGTTGCCGCAAAACTGCCATTTAGTATTACGCCGACTAAGCTTGCGGCCGACGTACATGCCGAAGCCATGTCTAACGCCGCAATAGTTAATATAGTAGCTCAAAGTCCCGATCCTGCTCAGGCGAGGGAGATTGCAGCCGTTGCAACTCAGACCTTCCTCGCCCATGTGAGCGGAAATGGCGTCGTCGTCCCTCGCGTGTACGGTCAGCCGACGGCTCCGCAGCCCGCTCCACCTAGCAAGAAGCTGCTGCTGCCCGTCGTTGTCATCTTGGCCGCCATTCTGGCTGCCTCCGCGGGGCTGATCTGGGATTACTTTGCAGCTGCCGCGTCGCGGCGCGGCGGCCCGACCGGAGCGACCGGCCGAGCACCAATGCCTGACCATCGAGCAGAACCCCATCAAGTTCGGTCTACGCCAGAACGCGCAGCGCCCACGGTCTCTGGAGCAGTCAGGCCGGTCGAGCAACTTGAGACCGTCAAGCTTCGACCGCCCGCGCAAGCGGCCGATGCGCCTGATGGGCTAGGTGACTCCAGCAGGCCCCGCATGCACGCCGAGAACGGAAGAACCGACGAGATCCCTTGAGGCGGCCGCTTGCAAGCAGGACACTCCGCAAAACTCAGCGATCGCCGTCCATGATCTCTGACCACAGCCGCATGTGATCATCGGCGCATCGAGTGAGCGAAAAACGCGCCTCGACCCGCTTCCTGGCTGCTGCGCCCAGCCGTGCGGCAATTTCTGGGCAAGAGATCAGCAGCTCCATGGCCGTGATGAGCGCTTTGACGTTCCCGGGAGGCACCAGGATGCCAGCGCCCTCATCGAGCACCTCCCTGACCCCGCCGACGTCAGTCGCGATACATGGCAGGCCTGCGGCCATTGCCTGAAGCAGTGCCAGCGGCAAGTTCTCGTTCAGCGAGGGCAGAACAAAGGCGTCGGCTCGCTGAAGCTGGGCGTCGACATCCGCACGGAACCCGGGAAACTCCACTCGCCCGCCGCCGCACCTGGCGATGTCCTCGCAACGACGGCGGTCGGCGCCATCTCCCAGCATGGTGAGTGTCAGGTCAGCGCGACTGGCGGCAACGGCCATGAACGCCTCGACGAGCAGCGGAGTGGCCTTCGACGGCGCGAATGATCCAGCCGTAGCGAACATCCGGACGCTGCAGACGGCCTTGCTGCTCGGCGGCACGGCCACGCCATTGCGAAGCAGCCGTAGCCGGTCAGCAGGCACCCGAAGCTCGCGCCTGAGAAAGTCGGCCATCGCCTGAGACGGTGCGACCGTGTACCCGAGCCGTCGAGCGACGAGCGCATCAGCGACGAGGCGACTGCCACCAGATAGACCTGGCCGACGGCCATGGAGCGGACCACTGCCGACCCAGCGGCCAGCCGCGTTGTCGGGCACTCCATGGAAGGTGAGCAGGACCGGGCTCTTGCCGGCGATGACCGCGCTGACCAGGCCCGAGCGGCGGTCCTGAGCGTGAATGATGTCAGGCGCAACGTCCTTGATTACCTTCCGGACCGCAGCAAAGCCGCTGGCGTCAACCTTCGACCTGACCTGAAGCGGAAAGAGAATGCTGCGCACCTCATCGGCCCCGGACGCTGGCGGCGGCGCGACAAGCACGATCTCAGGACATTCCGAGCGGCGAGTCAGTTCCTTAGCGAGCCCCACTGTCAGATCCACCGGCCCGCCTCGGTCCTGGGTCAGCAGGAAGGCGACCCTCATGGCCTGACCGGCCGGT
>DATAEH010000141.1:0-1513 GCA_036258115.1 Streptosporangiaceae bacterium | reverse complement strand
TTGTCAACTTCGCGGCCCTCTTGTTCATCGCCCAATATCTGCAGCTCGTGCTGGGACTCTCGCCGTGGCACGCGGGGCTCTGGACGCTGCCCTCATCCGGGGGATTCATTGTCGGCTCCCTGATCGTGCCGGCCATCGTGCAGCACGTTCGGACGGCCTTTGTGATGGCCGGTGGCCTCGCCCTCGCCGCTGTCGGCTTCCTCGCGCTCGGACAGATCGGGAGCAGTGGACTGGGCACGCTGGTCACTGCATCCGTCCTGTTCGCGCTGGGTCTCGCGCCAGTGTTCACGCTTGCCACCGACATGATCGTGGGCACCGCGCCGCCGGAACGCGCGGGAGCGGCCGCGGCCGTGTCAGAAACCAGCTCTGAGCTTGGCGGGGCACTCGGCATCGCGATCCTCGGCAGCATCGGGACCGCTGTGTATCGCCGCGTGATGGCCGGTGCGGACACCTCGGGCCTGACACCGGAGGCCGAACGAGCCGTGCGCGACACACTGAGCGGTGCGCTCGCTGCCGCCGAGCGACTCCCGGAGCAATTTGGCGTTCGGCTCGTCGACGCCGCCCGCGACGCGTTCGTCTACGGATTCGAAGTGGCAGCGGCCGTCAGTGCGCTGGTCGCGATCGCGCTGGCGCTTGTCGCTGGCGTGGCGCTGCGGAACGTTCGACGCGATCCCGAGCCCGGCGAATCGACGCCGGAACAGCACGAGCGTGGTCAGGTCGCCGGTGACCAGAAGCTCGCGACGATCGCGGAAGGAGCACTCTCGTGACGACATCTGAGAGACACCGACGCATGACAGATCGGATCGGGGCAATCGGGTTGAGCGTGTCGCGATATGGGCTGGCCTTTCTCCTCGTGCTGATTGGCAGCTACAAGTTCTTCACGTTCGAGGCCGAGGGGATTCGACCGTTGGTTGGCACCAGTCCCCTGTTGTGGTGGCTGTATGAAGTGTTCGACGTCCGGAGAGCGGCAGCCCTGATCGGGACATTCGAAGTTGCCGTCGGTGGTCTGATCTTCGCCCGACGCTGGGCACCACGCGTGTCGGGATACGCGAGCCTGGTCGCCGGCAGCATGTTTCTCGTCACGCTGTCGTTCCTCGTGACCACACCCGGCGCCCTGTCGCCCACGAGTCCATTCCAGCAATTCCTGCTGAAGGACCTGGTGCTTCTGGGTGCGGCGTTATTGACCGCTGCTGAAGCGCTGTCTGTGGATGATGCGTCAGCGGCGGCGCGTTGGGGATCCACTCCATGAGGGATCGATAGGAGAGTTTCATGAGGAAGATCATCGCTGCACTGCAGGTCTCGCTCGACGGGTTCATCGAAGGCCCGAACCAGGAGCTCGATTGGGTGGATTCCTGGGAAGACTCCTTCGACATCGTCGGCAACGTCGACGCGTTCATCCTCGGCGCCCGGATGTATCCGGGGTACGAGCAGTACTGGCAGGCCGTACTTGACAATCCGAGAGGCATCCTGCCGTTCACTGGCAGACCCGCCACCGAGGGCGAGATCGCATACG
>DATAEH010000140.1:0-6350 GCA_036258115.1 Streptosporangiaceae bacterium | reverse complement strand
GCCCAGCCCTAGCGCGGCCCCGACGGCCACGAACACCAGTTGGCGGCGGTGATCCGTGCCCGCATGCGGCGCGGCGAGCATGACCCAGCAGGCGAAGGCGGCGACGAAGCTCACATAGCCGTGCGCGAGGTGGTCGTACTGCAGGAAGTGGGTGGCCAGCGTTTTGCTGTACGGGCCGATGCCCGCGTTGTAGAGCACGTTCTGGCCGACATTAATCAGCTCCCCGGCCAGGGTCGCTATGGCGGCGATCGCCAGCCCGGCCGCCAGGAGACCCGGAAGCACCGCCTGGCGCAGCCACCCGATGGTCGCGCCGATGGCGATCACGGACGACACGTAGCCCACGGTGCTCGGCGAACCCGTCGCGAAGCCGTAGACGCCGAAACTTGCCACCGCCGCCGCCGCGACCTGGACCGAGCCGCGCTCGACGCGGCTGAGCCCGGCGCGGCTCGAGCAGGTCGGCTCTCGGCCGCGACGCGTCGGTGACCGCGAGATCTGCTTGTTCAGGGTCATGTCCGGCCCCTTGTAAGTTGGCCTGATCATCCCAGGCTGGCATCGCGCTCCGGCCGTGTCACGAGCTTTTCTACTCACCAGTAACTAAGTACGCGGACTCACAAGAGCCCGGCTACGGGTGCACGATTCGCAACGCCTTTGCACCGACGCCGTGTTCACGTTGCGTACATGCCTGCGGCACCACGCCACCCCGCGGGCCGCGTTTAGTCCGCAGCTTCCGCGATCACGCTCAGCGGGAGGCGCGTGCGAAGAGCTGGGACAGGAGGGCCTGGCGCCACTCCTCGGCTTGCTGGACCTGGTTGAACGTGAAGACGTGCAGGCCAGTGACGAGCGACTCCGGGGCCGCCAGAGTGCTGCCGACCTTGTCGAGCAGCCTGTCGGGCTGGTAGGCGCCCGGCGTCGACAGCTTCACGAACGCAGACGAGTGACCTGCCAGGAACCTGGCCGAGTCGGCGACGCCGATTTTGGTGGCCATCTGCATGAGCTTGGTCCGCTCAACCGGTCCGGCCAGCCCGACGAGCAGCGGCAGCGTCACGCCGCGGCGCCTGATGCGAATGATCCAGTTCCGCAGCACGGACGGATCGAAGCACAGATTGCTCACGATGTAGGTGGCGTGCCGACGCTTGTCCCACATCGCCTGGACGGTGACATCGTCCTCGATCTTCGGGTGCGTCTCCGGGTAGCCGGTGATTCCGACCCGCGAAAACGGACTGCCCATGTCGGCCAGTTCCTGGAGCACGTCCAGCGCGCTGGTGAACTTCCCGGCTGGCGGGTCGGCGTCGCCGGCCGGCACGAACACGTCGTCGATCCCGATTGCCGTCAGCCTGGCCACGACCTCGCGCAGATGCTCGGCGTCGCGCACGAGCCGGGCGGAAAGATGCGGCACCACGCTGTACCCCTCGGCCGAGAGACGCTCGGTCAGCGTGAGCGTTGGCTCCAGCCCCTTGGTCGGCGACGCGGTGACCGTCACAGCCACGTCCCGCGGTACCGACTCCAGGACGGCGGCCTCCACTCCGGAGGTCGGAAACACCTCGTACCGCGCGTTGGAGATCACCGGACCGAGGTGCTTCAGCCCAGAACCCGGGAGCCGCAGCCCGCTCGCCCGCGAGAGGATCCCGTTCACGTGAGGCTCCCTGAGGTTGATGCGGCGACGAAGTCGGGCGTCGTGCGACCCGCTTGGCCGTCGGCGGCCTGCAGCAGTGACTCGAGTTCGCGCTCCAGCCGCGCGGTGCCGACGTCGACGACGGTCAGCGGCAGCCCGAACATGGCAGCCACCGACTCAGCCTCGTCAGCCAGTTCCTGCGATGGCGACTGTGCCAGCCACACCACCCTCCGGTAGTGCCCGAAATAGTCCGGCCAGAGCTCTGGGTGGCGGTCCAGGCCTAGCGGCTCGATGACCGAATGCTTGAAACTGCGGATCAGGAAGTCGGTCAGCAAATACGTCCCGGGTTCGGCCTCGAGCGCCGCCTGAATCTGGTCCGGTCCGGCGAACACGTCGTAGCAGTGCAACCCCGGCAGTCTGGACAGGCCGAGCCTGTCGCACAGTTTGTCCAGCTCGCCGTAGGTACCGCAGTCGGCGTAGGCGAGCACGACCCGCAGCCCAGCCTCTTGCAGGGTTGCGGCGAGGCGCTCGGCTGCCGGGGTGATCTCGCGCGGTGAGTTATGCAGCATCGAGGGCAGGGTGTGCACCTGGACATCCCAGCCCCGGCGACCGGCGATCTCGCGCACGTGCCCGCCGAGCGCTCCGCAGGCGATGATCGCGGTTCCGGTCACGCCAGCGTTCGCCGGAGCCCACTCACTGCGGGAACTGCAGCTGCTCGATGAACCTGTCGTTGAAGTCAGCCCGGTCCGATAGCTCGACATACCTCACCTCCTCGAGCAACGCCAGGGCCGCGGCCCGCTCCCGGACCGACAGCAGCGCCATCTTCGCCCCCTCACCAGCAACGTTCCCCGCGCTGACCACTCGCAGTACCCCGAGTTTGGGCACCAGCCCGAGCTTGATCGCACTGGCCGGCGACAGGTAGCTGCCGAACGATCCGGCGAGCAGCACCTGCTGGACGTCCTCCGCGCTCAGCCCGGCCTCTTCGAGCAGGACGCTCCATCCCGATGCGATGGCCGCCTTCGCGAACTGCAGTTCGCGCACGTCCCGTTGGGTCAGAAAAATCGAGTTCGCGACGTCGCCCGGCTCGCCGCGCCAGTGCAGCACGAACACTCGCTCGTCGCCGAGCTTCACCAGGCGAGCGGCCAGCCCGGGCGCGATCCGCGCCGCGACGTCGTCGGTCACGAAGCGGCCGGAATGGTCGAGCAAGCCGGTCCCGATGAGGCTGGCCACTGCATCAACAAGCCCTGAGCCGCACAGGCCCGAAGGTTCGCAATCGCCAATTATTTGCAACGCAACCCCGTCGCTGACTCCGCCCCGCTCAGCTGGTCTCGTCGCGCCGTTCATGTCAGCCGCGCCCGCTCCGGAACCGTCGAGCTGGACGCCTTCGATCGCGCCTTCGGCGGCCCGCATGCCGCACCGGATGGCGGCGCCCTCGAACGCGGGGCCGGCCGGCGCAGCGGTCGCGAGCAGCCACTCCCGGCTGCCCAGCACGATCTCGCAATTCGTGCCGATGTCGATAAACAGCCGGATCCTGGCGTCCCTGTTCATGCCCGAGGCGAGCAGGCCTGCGGTGATGTCGCCGCCAACGTAGGCGCCGAACGCCGGGAACACGACAGCCCGCGCTCGCGGATGCACCGGCAGCCCGAGGTCGGCGGCGAGGATCTCCGGCAGCAGCCTGGCCGACAGAATGAACGGCGCGACACCGAGCGGCTCGGGGTCGATGCCGAGGGCGAGGTGCGTCATCGTCGCGTTGCCCGCCAGCGCGACCTCGTAGACGTCCAGCGGATCGATGCCCGCCTCGTCGCAGACCTCCTCGACCAGTTCGCTGAGAGAAGCGTGTGCGAGTTCGGTGAGCCGCTCGAGATTGTCGGGCTCGAGCATGACCGCGCTGATCCTGCTGATCACGTCCGCGCCGAACGGCTGCTGCTTGCTGAGCATCGAGCCGACCGCCATCGGCGTTCCCGTGGACAGGTCGAGCAGGGTGGCGACGACAGTCGTGGTGCCAAGGTCGAAGGCGATCCCGTACCGGCGGCCTGTCGTGTCCCCCGGCTGAACGTCGATCAGCGCCTCGTCAACGACGACGGCAGTGACCTTGTAGTCGGCGGCGCGCAGCACCCTGCCGATCGAGCGCAGCACCGACAGGTCGACCCGCAGCTCCAGGTCGTCGACCCCGTCCAGCACCCGCTCAATGTCGCTGCGCTGGTCGGACAGTGATGGCTCGTCGAGCTCCAGGTACCGCTTCTGCACGGCAGGCCGCAGGATCACCTGCCGGCCCACGCCTACCGTGGCGGCCTTCGGCCTGGTCGTCAGCGGCGGGACCTCGATCTGCAGATCGGTCAACGCCTCGGCCCGGCACGCCAGCCGCCAGCCATCGCGCAGCTCGTCGGGCGAGAACGCGCGAGTGTCCAGGCTCGACACGGGAATGGCGCCGTCGGTGATCCTGATCTTGCATTTCTTGCAGGTGCCGTGGCCCCCGCAAGTTGAGTCGATGGCGATGCCGTTCCAGCTCGCTGCGTCGAAGATGGTAACCCCGGCTGGGACCCTGACCTTGCTGCCGTTGGACACGAAGACCAGATCCACGCGTGGCGTAACCGCCGCACCTGGTTCGGCAAGCTCGGCTGGCGTCATGAAGCGCTCTCTGATCAGTTCGCGGCCGCAGCTGCGACCGAAGCGCGGTGGGCGGCGATCCAGGTCGCGCCCCACTCATCCCTGTTCAGCAGCACGTCACAGGCCCGGGCAGCGCGAACCAGCTCGGGGGAACGGGCGTCCATGATCGCGCTGGTCAAGCCGGCCGCGCTTGCCATCGGCAGGAACGCAGCTACCAGCGCCGCGCGGTCGGGCATGCCGAACGAGACGTTGGATGCGCCGAGCGTGGTGTTCACGCCGAACTCCTCGCGCAGCAACTGAAGCGTCTCCAGCGTCCTGACCACGACGGACGTGTCCGCGCCGATGGGCATCGCGAGCGGGTCGATGAGCACGTCCTCGATCGGAATGCCGTACTTACCGGTCGCCGTGTCGATTATCTTGCGGGCGAGCTCCAGCCGTCTGGCCGGTTCCTCGGGGATCTCTTCCTCGTCGTTGGGCAGGCCGATCACGGCGGCGCCGTGCCTGGCGACGAGCGGCAGAATTGCCTCGAGCCGCTCGTCCTCGGCGGTCACCGAATTGACCAGGGCCTTGCCCTGATAGGTCTCGAGCCCCGCCTCGAGGACCTCCACGATGGAGGAGTCCAGGCACAGCGGCAGGTCGGTGAGCGACTGGATGAGTTTGACCGCCTTCACCATGAGCTCGGTCTCGTCGGCAAGCGGGGCGCCCATATTCACGTCAAGGACCATCGCTCCGCCCGCGACCTGCTGCGCGACGTCGATCTCGATCCTGGACAGGTCATCGCGGCGAAGCTGTTGCTGGAAGATCTTGCGTCCGGTCGGGTTGATCCGCTCGCCGATCACGCAGAACGGCCGGTCGGCGCCGATGACGACCTCTTTGCTGGCCGAGCGCAGCACAGTGTCCATTGGCCGGATCACTCGCCTCAGGCGGACAGGGCCGCTGCGCGGCGGCCCGCGATGAGTTGCTTGGCTTTGACGACTGCCGCTGACGCGTCGGCGGCGTAGCCGTCGGCGCCCACGACGTCCGCGTACTCCTGCGTGACGGGTGCGCCGCCGACCATGACCAGCACCTTCTCACGCAGGCCCGCCTTGTTCAGGGCGTTGATGTTGGCCTTGAACATCGGCATCGTCGTGGTGAGGAACGCCGAGAAGCCGACGATGTCAGGCTGGTGCTGAGTGACGGCGTCAACGAACTTCTCGGGCGCGACCTGAACGCCCAGGTCGATCACTTCGAACCCGGCGCCCTCGAACATGATGTTCACCAGGTTCTTGCCGATGTCGTGCACGTCGCCCTTGACGGTGCCCATCACGATCTTGCCGATCGTCTCGGCGCCGGTCTCGGCGAGCAGCGGCCGCAGGATCTCGAGCGCTCCGGCCATCGCCTTGCCGGCGATCAGCATCTCGGGGACGAAGAAGTCGCCGCGCTCGAACCGCGCGCCGACCTCTTCGAGCGAGGGAATCAACGCCTCGTACAACAGCGTCTCCGGGCCGAGCCCGGTGGCGAGCCCGGTGTTGGTCAGCTCAAGCACCGCCGGCCCGTTCCCGACCAGCGTCTCGTCGTACAGCTGGCGGAGCAGTTCCTCTTTCGTCATCTGGCGCACCTACTTGGCTCGTCGGCTCGGATTATCTGGGACGTCGTTTGCGGTTATGCGGCAGTGCTCGTGTCGTGGCGGCCGAAGCCCGGCGGCGGCACGCGAGTGCCGCCGAGCATGGCAGAGAGGCCGTCGGCGGCGCTGATGCAGGCGGCCGCCGTCGCCGGAATCACGTCGGCGCTCAACCGGACCGCAGGCGCGGAGACCGAGATCGCGGCGATGGCCGCCGCTCCGTCCGCGAACACCGGGGCGGCGACGGCGACCAGGCCGGGCTCGAGTTCCTCATCGGTCACGGCGTAGCCGCGCCGGCGGACCTCGGCGAGCTCGGTCGTGAGTGCCGCGCGGGTCGTGATCGTGCGGGCAGTTCGCGCTTCGAACGGCTCGGCAGGCATATTGGCCGCGCCGTACGCGAGCAGAACCTTGCCGAGCGCTGAGCAGTGCAGCGGAACGGCCAGGCCGACCCAGTTCGTGCCGCCGATCATGTACCGGCTGTCCACCTGGGCGATCTGCTGCACCATCGACAAACCCCCCGCGGTGGGGGGG
>DATAEH010000139.1:0-2495 GCA_036258115.1 Streptosporangiaceae bacterium | reverse complement strand
GTCCCAGGCGTCCGGGCCCTCGGAGCCATAGCTGTAGGGCTCGCCGAGTTGGGCCAACGCGAAATCGACAGCGATCTGGCCCTTGCCGGAGGCCGGCACGTTCGGGAGCGGTGCCTCGCTGCCGCCGCCTCGGCTGGCACGTTCTGCCGCGGCCGCTCGTTCCCGCGCTACGCGCTCCGCCTCGAGCTGGGAGCGTTCCTCGGCTTCCAGGCTGTCCAGCAGCTGCTGTGCGTCGGCCAGGTGCTTCTCGATGGTCGCTTGCTGACGCGTGAGATCGGCCTCGACGGCCTTGAGCCGGCTGAGTTCTTCGTCGGCCAATAACCGGCTCTGCTCGAGACGTTGCTGCTCGGCAGCAACGGCTGCCAGCTGCTCTGACCGCTGGTTGGCGTATGCGTCGATCGTCGAGGCCTTGGCCAGGAATTCTGCGGGGTCATCTGCGACGAGTGCATTCAGGGTCGGGTCGATGCCACCAGCCCGGTAGGTAGCAGCGGCAAACCCGCCCATCTCGGCGACCTGCTCGTCGACTTTTGCCTGCTGGCTTTCGACCGCCGCCTGCGCCTTGGCCAGGCTGCGCTCGACCTCCGCGAACTCATCGGTGGCCGCATTGTAGAGCTCGGTGGCCTGTTCGGCCTTGTGATTCAACTCGTCGACACGGGTGCGAACTTCGGCGAGGGTCAGCGTCGGGTCGGCATGACCGATCGGCGCGAGCACCACTGTGCCGAGACCGGCGACGATGGCAGTGGCCAGGACGACGAGGGCGTGACGAGGACTGCCGTGGCGGCCGTGCAGGGGCACGGGTTTCCTTTCTTCCGCGCCGCCTACCGGGTGAGCTGACGGGTTCGGGTGGGAAGTCACCCTACGAGCGCGCCAGGGCGCGTCCGATTCACCCCGAGAACCTGGGTCCCCGGCTCCGGACCCGATCCGCAGATACGCAGACCAAGCCCGAACTCGGCGGAGTACCTGCTCGTCGGCCCTTCGGCCGGCAGGGGGAAGCAGGCACCGCGACGCAGGCTAGCCAGCCGATCGGATGCCGGGCAAGTTCTGCGGAGGTGTTTCGCCAGTGTCGTCGTCATCTCCCGCGTTCACGACGAGGCGCAGTGGCGGCACCAGGCCGGCTTCGGCCAGCACGTCGATGGCTTGCTGTTCGGCTCCATCGAACTCTGCGCGCACACGAGGCTCGCCGAGCAGCACCGACACGACACAGTCTGAGCAGGCATGGCCGCGAACCTTGCAGCGGTCACAGTCGATGAGCATCGGCAGCCCTTCGTCGGCGGGAACGTCATCACTCCGATCGACGCTACGGCTGGGCACTGACAAATCAGCCCTCAGCCCAGAAGAGGCACCAGGAGATCGGAGTCGACCGCCCAGGCCCCACTGCTGCGGACACCGTCGGCGACCTCTCGGTCGGAAGACACCACGATGACGGCGCGCCCGGGTGGTTCCGCCGCGACCAACCGCCGGATCAGCTCGTCGGCGCTCTGTCCCTGCGGACTGAACAGCACCCGAACACCCTGCGCCGGCGTCACCGGTGGAGGCACCGATACGTCTGCGCCGTCGAATACGCAGGTCACCTCCGCTCCGGTCCGCGCGGCCAGGACGCCGAGCCGCTGGACCAGGCGCGTGCGCTGCGCCTCGAGCGGTATCGACGCCCATGCGCCTTTGGTCACGTTGTATCCGTCTACGACGAGATGACACCGCGGCAGCGTGAGCAGGTCGTCGAGCGACGCGCTGTCGCCCGGACGCCTCTGCGCCGAAGCCACAGCCGGAGCCGCGGCGTCGACGGTGTCCGCCGGCCTGGAGGTCGCCACCGGCAAGGCGAGTTCGCGGCGCAGGCCGGCTGCGGCTTCGGCCAGCGTGTCCAGCAGCAGGCCCAGCCGCGCGGTCTCGAGGGAGCGCCCTTCGCGACCGGCCCGCCGGCTGCTGCTCAATGCCTCCTCCACCTCAGCCAGGCGTCCACGCAGCCGCCGGGCTTCGGCTTCGGCGGATGCCCTGGCCGACTCGGCGAGCTCGACTGATCGCGCCGCCGCAGCCGCCTTGGCTTGGCCGGCCTCATCCGCACGGGTCGCGTCGGCTCTCGCCTGGTTCGCCTGCCGCCGCAAGGCGGCGTTCTCCACCTTGAGGCGGTCGCTTTCCGCCCTGGACCGCGCGCGGTCCTCTCGAGCTTCCGCGCGAGCCGCCGCGAGCTGCTCGCGTAGCCGCACCGTGGTGACGTCGGCCCGAGTGGCCTGCTCGTCCTCGCTCGCCCGACGGATCTCGGCGGCCGCGGCTGCCACGATCTCGGCCCAGCCGTCGGCGCGCAGCAGGTATGCGACCACCGCGACATCGGCTGGATCGGCGGCCGGCGGCGGCGGGCCGGCTGACAGCGCCTCGACCAGACCCGGATGTGTCATCCGGGCGGCGTCGAGCACCCGTCGCCGGAAGCCGGGATCGCCGTCCAGGGCCGTTGCAATGGCTGAGCCGCCGAGCCGGGCCCGCTTGGCCGCGGTGAACCGTGC
>DATAEH010000138.1:0-32519 GCA_036258115.1 Streptosporangiaceae bacterium | reverse complement strand
AACGCGCTGCTCGGGCTCGGCACGGCGCTCGCCCCGGTCTTTGTCGCGATCTTCGTGGGGCTCGGCGCATGGGTCGGGCTGCCGATCCTGGCGGCGGGGCTGCTGATCGCGCTGATCACGGTAAGTGCCCGGCTGCCGCTTCGTGCCGGGACGGCCGGTACCACCAGCGCCAGGCGAGGGAGTCACATCCCCGCGACGTTCTGGGTCTTCGCGGCCTCCGCTGTTCTGTACGGGTTCTGCGAGACCATGAACGGCACCTGGTCGCAGATCGACCTCACTAAACTGCACGTCTCGGTCACGACGGCGTCGCTCACGCTCACCGTGTTCTGGGCGATGGTCACGGCTGGAAGTGTCCTCTTCGCGGCCGTCCAGCGCTGGGTGCCAAGCCGGGTCGCCTACCACGTCCTGCCGTTCGTACTGGCCGGATCGTTCGTGTTCATCGCTCTGCTGCCGTCCGGCGCTCCAGCGTTGGGCGTGATCGCCTTCGGTCTGGCCGGGCTCGGCTGCTCCGCGCTGCTGCCGCTGACGATCAGCTTCGGGCAAGAAAGACTGCTCTCGATGTCGTCGTCGGTCGCCAGCGGCGTGATCGCCTGCTACCGGGTTGGTTACGGGATCGCCGCGTTCGGCATCGGCCCGCTCCGCTCCGCTCCGCCGGGCTAACGCTGCCCGAGATCTACGGCGCGAGCGCCGCAGTAGCGGTGGTTCTCGGCCTGCTTTCGATCGGGGTCGCGCGGGGCCGGCCCTCCCCCGCCGCGCTGCATCCGCGGCCGGCGAGTCACCTGACGTAACTGACGGTTACTGAGCGCACATAACGACATTGTTATCCCTTGGTGAAATGCGCCATTTGATCGAGTCCCTCTGATATACCTGGCCACCCGGCCTGCTCGAACAGTCAATCGATCTATCGGAGGAACTGTGCGCACAGTGTTGCTCACACGACAGGCAGTAACGGTAGCGGCCGTTGCCGTGGGGGTGCTAGGCATTGCCGCGCCCGCCATCGCCTCAGGTTCGGCTCGCTCGGGCACGCAACAGCCGGCAGCACAGTCGACTGCGCGGCCCGCGCTTCCCGCGGACCAGCACTATGCCTGCCCCCCAGCATCGCCAGGCGAAGCCACATGCTTCTCGATCGTGCGCTCAGTGCAGATGTCACGCCTAGTTCCGGCCACTGGGGTCACTCCATCGGTGAACGGGCCCTACACGCCGTCGGACCTGCGCAGGGCGTACAAGCTAGTCGGCGCGTCCCTGCACCGAGGCCGGCGCAGGACGGTCGCGATCGTCGACGCGTTCAATAACCCGCGTGCGGTCGCCAATCTCAATACCTACCGCGCGCAGTTCCACCTGCCGCCGTGCACGACGTCGAACCATTGCCTTCGGATCGTCAATCAGAACGGCAAGGCTCACCCGCTGCCCGCCAACAGGCAGAGCTGGGGCGTCGAGATCGCGCTCGACCTTGACATGGTCTCCGCAATTTGCCCGAACTGTCACATCCTGCTGGTCGAGGCGAACAACCCTCGCTTCGGCAACATGGGCGCCGCGGTCAACACTGCCGTCAGGATGGGTGCCAAGTACGTCTCGAACAGCTGGGGCGCTGGCGAGTTCCGCGGCCAGAACCAGTTCAGCCACTTCTTCAACCACCCGGGCCGCGTGATCAACTTCGCCTCCGGTGACCTCGGCTTCGGCCCCACGTTCCCGGCCTCGCTGCAGTACGTCACTTCCATCGGCGGAACACACCTGGTGCATCAGGCAGGCGGCCGCGGCTGGGCAGAATCGGTCTGGCGCACCAGTGCTAGCGAGGCCACGGCTTCCGGGTGCTCCAACGGCGAGGCCAAGCCGTCATGGCAGCTCGCCGACCGCAGTCGCTGCCAGAGCAGGACCCTGAACGACGTCGCCGCGGTCGCCGATCCGGCAACCGGCGTGGTCGTCCGCGACACATTCGGTGCTCCAGGCTGGATCGAAGTGGGCGGCACCAGCGCGTCGACGCCGATCATCACCGGCATCTACGCGCTCGCCGGCATGCCTAAGGTTCGCACCTACCCGGCTCAGTACTCCTACCTGCGTCCGGGCCAGCTTTTCGACGTGACGGCCGGTAACAACGGCCCGTGCCCGTCCAGCCAGCCCTACCTGTGCACCGCTGGCCCCGGCTACGACGGCCCGACCGGGCTGGGTACGCCGAACGGCATTGTCGGGTTCGGCGTGGGCAGCAAGGCCATGGTGACCGTGGTTGACCCGGGCCGGCTGACTGGCACTCATGGACACAAGTTCTCGGCCAAGATCATTGGCCTGGACAGCCGCGCGGTCAGCCTGCTGCACTACAACGGCAACGGAACTCTGCCTAAGGGCCTGTCCATCAGGTCGATCAGGCATTCGACCAACGGCCTGATCACGGGCACGCTGAGCGCGGCGGCGGGGACGTACAACGTCACCGTGTCGGCCAAGGACAGCGCGGGGGCGAGGGGCGTCACCCACTTCAGGATCGTGGTGCACTAGCCGTGTCGAGGCCGGCGCTGGCGCTGCCAGCGCCGGCCTGAGCAGTTCCCACGAGCGCGCGATGCCGACGGCGAAGAAGACCAGCACGAACATCGCACCGGCAGACAGTTCATCGTGCTTGCTGCCTGTCACCGTGAACGAAACGACTGTCTGCCACACGTACGTCGCCAGGATCAGCATGAGGAGCACAGGCCAGCGATGGCTGAAGTGCTCGCCTGACCGTGCCCGTCAGAGCCGCAACGAAGCCCGGCGGTACTGGTCACGCCGAGCAAATCCGAGGACGAGGTTGGCCGCCGGAAGGCCGTTACTGCCGGGCAGCAGGGCTACGAGCGAGATCCAGAGCGAGTCGAGCAGGGCGGTGAACGCCGTCCCCGCAACTGCCTGGTGCTCGATCGAGGTTTTGCCCTCCTCACGGGCCTGCGCGACCGACAAGGCAACGAACAACAGCCCGGTCAGCGCTCCGGCGACGGTGACGCTTCCGAGATAGAAGTCTGTGTAGCGCACGAACGAGATGATGCCGGACGGGGCGTAACCCTCGCGGCCGGATAGGTTGCAGGTGATGACGGATTACTCGTCAGGAGCGGCTCGATGGCTAGGGCCAGGTCGCTCGGCGCCGAGCTCGTAGCGGTCCACCAATGGCTCAGGGCCGAGCTGGCCAGGATCCGTGACGACCTCGACTCCCATCCCGGGCAGTCACCTGCGCACGACCCGCGGCAGGTCCGCTGCATCGCCTTCTGCCAGGCGCTGACCAACCACCACACCAGCGAAGACAACACCGCGTTCTCCTTGCTGGCCGAGGCGTTTCCCGAGCTCGCCAACGTCCTCGACCAGCTTCGCCAGGATCACCGGCTGGTCGCCGGCGTCCTGCGTCAGCTGAGCGAGATCCTCGCGACTCTGACGCCCGATAACAGCGAGCACGCCAGGCGCGAGATCGACGGCCTGACGGCGATTCTCGAATCTCATTTCCAATGGGAGGAAAGAAGGCTCGTTGCGGCCTTGGACGAGCTCAATTCGACTCATACGGCCGCCGAGCTGTTCGGCACAGCCGCAGCCGGTCCGGCAGCGCTCCCATAAGCGGCAATTACCGCAAAACGTGCTTCGCTTGCTCGCGGAAATTGAGTTGCATCAGGGCGACGGGAGACCCTCTGACCTGCATGAAGACCGCCTAAGCATGGGGCCGTCTTATCTAAGCCTGGCGAGCACGCAGAGATAAGACATCTTCCCGATGCCGAGCAGGGGGCCTTACGAGCATTCTGAATTGTGCCGGGTCAGGACAGGCCCGAAACCTCAGGAGGTTGAAATGCATCCGCAGATCGTAGCCATGGCGGCTGCCGAGCATGTGAAGGACATGCAGGTCTCTGCCATCCGGGGGCGGCGTGTGCGCGAAGCACGCCGCGCCCGGCGCGGCGCGATCAACATCCGCGCCGCAGCCAACCACAGCCAGCGGGCCGCACAGCAGCCTTGCCCGCAGCCTCCGTGCCCGCCGGTCTACGTCAAGGCCGCGTAACAGACTCATGCACCCGACGGCCCGCGCTCGCATCCGCGAACGCGGGCCGTTGCCATGTCCACTAGCTGCCGGGCGTCCGGATCAGACTCTCCCGGTGAGCGATAGCGGCAGCCTCGGTCCGGCTCGCGGCATTCAGCTTGCCCAGGATGTTTGACACGTGCACGCTCACGGTTTTAGGCGAGATGAACAGCTCGCTGCCGATCTCCCTGTTGCTGCACCCGGCGGCGAGCAGCGCAAGCACCTCACGCTCACGTTCGGTCAATCCGCCCAGCGGACCGCGGTCTCTCGCGCCGTTCTCTCGCTCCGCACTGCCGATCCTGGCGCGCCTGCCCAGGTCAGCGAGCGCCGTCCGCAGCGGAGCGGCACCGAGCAGGTCGGCTGCCTGCGCGGCCAGGCGCCACTGCGCCGCAGCGGCCTCCCGGTCGCCGTCCTCGGCGAGCGACTCGGCCAGGCGCCAGCGCGCCCTGGCGGTCTCGTAGACGAATCCTTCGCCGAACGTGTCGACGACCGCTTGCCAGCGCGCCGGCGAGTTGTCGCCGTTCGCCCGGCTGTGCTCGGCTTCGGCGCGGGCCAGCCAGCCGCGGCCGTCAACCCCGAGCGCGAATCCGGGCATTCTCGGGTTCGCCGCGCCGGCTCTGGCGATCTCCAGCAGCCGGTCTGCCTCAGCAAGCAGGCCATCCAAGCGGCTCGCATCACCGCTGATCCTCGCGACAGTGGCCTGGTCCGCGACCGCCCAGAGCCCGACGGCAGCGACCCGGATCAGCTGCGGACTGTAATAGCCCTCGTCGTACTCCTCGATTGCCCGGATCGTCGCCTGGATCTCGGTGATGGCTCCAGCCGGGTCGCCGCGCCACAGCGATCGTTCGGCCAGTACGCCCCTGGTGATGTACTCGACGAAGCCGTCGCGCGCGAACATCGGCTCCAGCCAGACCCGGCGCTCATCCGCGACGTCTCTGCCGCGGCCTACCGCGATGAACAGGGCCATGGCCGACAGCCTGGCTTCGGCAGGGCCGGTCACCCGCGTCGGGAAGGCGTCCGCGATCTGCTCAGCGTGATCCCAGGAGCCATCGGCGAAGTGCGCCAGGTAATGCAGGTATTGCAGGTCAAGACCGTACTGCGCGAGCCCGAGACCGGCGCCGTTCGCGCGCTCGGTACCCTCGTGCGCCCTGGCGGCCGCGCCATCCAGGTCGCCCTGCTCAAGCTGGAGCCTGGCGAGCTGGTAGGTAGCGCGCAGCTCGACGCCAAGCACGCGCGCCTCGGCGGCCTGGCGGTGCGCGGTGCTGAACATGGCGATGGCGTCCGCGATCTTCCCGGACCGCTCACTGATCAGGCCCAGGGTGACCAGGGCGTCGGCCTCCACCCATGGCGCACCGGCAGCCAGCGCGGCTTCTCGCGCCTGCTCGGCCCTGGCTCGCACCGCGTCGTGGTCGGAGAAGGCGAGCAGAGCGCGCGCGTGGGTGGCCAGCGCCCTGGCATGCTCCCAAGTCGGCGGGTCAGGCGGCAGCACATCGACGGCCGCCTGGCCGACGGCGGCCGCGGCCGAGTCCTCGCCGAGGTCGTTCAGGAAGTACGACAGCCGCTCCTGTACGCGGCACAGCAGCTTCTTGTCTGTGGTGCTGTCGTCGAGATAGCCGAGCAACCGGCGGAGCTGGCCCGCTGCCCGCGCGAGGTCCCCGCCGTCGGCGGCGCTGACGGCAGACCAGAACGCCAGCTTGACGCGGCTTACGCCGGCGATCTTCTCAGGATCGGTCACTCGCTCCCAGAGCGAGAGGGCCTGATCGTAGTGGCGGTGCGCCTCCGCCGGGGCGGCCAGGCGTTCTGCCTCCTCGCCGGCCTGCACGGAGGCAGAGAACGCGCCCTGGATGTCGTGACTGGCCAGGCAATGATGAGCGAGCTCGGCGGCCGTGCCGGGAACCTCGGCGAGCCGACGCTCGTCGGCGAGCAGGTCGGCAAGCCTGGCGTGCAGCCTGGTGCGCTCGCCCGGCAGCAGATCGGCGTAGATCGCCTCGCGCAGCAGGGCATGCTTGAACGAGTAACCCTGGTCCCCATCGGGGACCAGCAACTGGTGCGCGACCGCCTCCCTGACCGCCTCGTCGTAGACCAGCGCGTCGAGTCCGGACGCCTGCCTGACCAGCTCGTCGTCCACCCGGCGGCCCGTGACGGCAGCCGTCCGGAGTACGTGCTGCGCGGCGACCGAGAGCTGCTCCATCCTCGCCAGCAGGAGATCCGCAAGACCTGCGGGCAGCTGCGTTCCCGCCGACGACGCGGCAAGCAGCTCCTCGGCGTAGTAGGCGTTGCCCTCCGCCCTGGTGATCATCTTGTCGATCGCGTGAGCGTCAAGCCGGTGCAGCGAGAGCGCGGTCAGGTGCTGGGCCATCGCGGACGACGTCAGCGGTCCGAGATCAATCGAGCTGACGGTCGGCAGCCTGAGCAGCTCGGCCACGAGCGGCCTGAGCGGATGCCTGCGATGCATGTCGTCGGATCGGTACGTCGCGACAACGGCGATCCTTTCCGCGTGCAGCATCCGGCTGAGGAAGGTCATCAGGTCGCGAGTGGACTGATCGGCCCAGTGCACGTCCTCCAGTACGAGCAGCACCGGGTCGGCGGCGGCCAGCTCCGTCAGCAAGCCGAGCACGGCGCCGAACAGCTGTTGCTGGACAAGACCAGGCATGTCGCCGCCGGCCGGCTGGCTCTCGTTCCTGTCTGGCAGCAGCCGTGACAGCACGGGCCGCGCGGCTAGCGCGTCGAGCAGCGGAGCACCAGGGCAAGGGCCCGTGGTCGCGTCCCGCAGCGCGTCGGCGAGCGGAAGATAGGGCACGGCGTCGCCGAGCTCTGCGCACCGGCCGGACAGCACCGTGAACCCGCTCTCGCGGGCGCGAGCAGCCAGCTCGGTGACGAGGCGGGTCTTGCCGACCCCGGCGTCACCGCTGATCAGCGTGACGACCGGGCGGCCGGCGGCCGCCGACTCGAGCATCCGCACCAGATGGCTGAGCTCTGCTTCCCTGCCGACTAGCGCGTTTTTCCGTACTCCTAGCACCCTTCCAGTATCACAGCAAGCTCGGACACTCAGGGCCGGAGAGAGCGCCGGCAGAGGGCCGCATGACCGCCGCAGCCGGAATCTCGGCGTGAGCAAGCCGACCCGCTTGGCGGGAGGGACCGGCGACAGTGCCTGGTTATCGCCCTGCGAGAATGCCCGTCGTGCGTCATCCCCGCAGTCCAGGACTTTTTCGCGCGCTCCCGCGCGAGGTGGCGATCCTCAGCTCGGTATCGTTTACGGTCGCGCTCGGGTACGGGATCGTGGCGCCAGGAATACCGGCATTCGCCAGGCAATTCGGCGTAAGCACGGCCGCTGCGGCCAGCGTGATCAGCGCGTTCGCGCTGATGCGGATCATCGGCGCGCTGCCGTCGGGCCGGCTGGTCGACCGCATCGGCGAGCGCAAGATGATCGCGATCGGTATCGCGATCGTTGCCGCCAGCAGCGTGGTCGCCGGGTTCTCCGACTCCTTCATCCAGCTCATCGTGCTGCGTGGCGTCGGCGGCCTGGGCTCGGCAATGTTCAGCGTTGGGGCCCAAACATTGCTGCTGCGATCGGTGCCGTCTGGGCTGCGCGGCCGGGCCAGCGGGCTTTACACAGGCGGCTTCCTGCTGGGCGGGATCAGCGGCCCGGCGATCGGCGGGCTGGTGGCGGCGTGGTCGCTGCGGGCGCCGTTCTTCATCTACGGCGGCATGCTGCTGGTACCCGCGGCCATCGCCGTCGTCGTCCTGCACGACAGCCCGCGCCACGCCAGCGACGAGGCCCGGTCTGGGCGAGCGCTCGCCGGGATAGTCGCCGCTCTCCGCAGCCGCGCCTACCGGGCGGCCGCCTCGGCCAACCTGGCGGACGGGTTCGCCGTCATGGGCGTCCGCAGCGCGATCGTGCCGCTGTTCGTGCGCGATGTGCTGCACGAATCCGCAACCTGGACCGGAATCGGCTTCCTGGTGGTTGCGGCCCTCAATGCCGCCACACTGCTGCCTGGCGGCAAGTTGGCCGACACGCTAGGCAGGCGGCCCGTGATCATGGCTGGCTGCCTGATCAGCGGCGCGAGCATGGTCATGCTGGCGATACTGCCCGGGCTCTGGGGCTTCCTGCTCGCCCTGGGCGTGCTCGGCATCGGCTCTGGGCTCCTGGACGTGGCGCCGGCAGCAATGATCGGCGATCTGCTCGGTGCCGGCAAGCTCGGTGCCGATAAGCACGGGGGCGGCAAGCGCGGCGCCAGCGGACAGGGCGGAACGGTCGTCGCGTCGTACCAGGTGGCAGGCGACATCGGCACCGTCAGCGGTCCCGTGGCGGTCGGCTTCCTGGTCGACTCGGTCTCTTACAGCGCAGCGTTCGTCCTGGCGGCTGGCGTGCTTGGTCTCGCCGCTGCCGCGGGATTCTTCGCTCCGGAGACCGGAAAGGCCGACCACCAGGGCCTCGCCGAGCCGGTGACGGCCGAGCGAATCACGGCCGAGCCGGCCTGCGTGACGGGGACACCTGGCGGCCAGCGCCATACAGATCCGGCCTGACTTCGTTCCGGCGGACTCGGCTCAGCCCGGACACCGGCCTTTCCTCCGCAATCGGCTCAGCCACTGCGGCCCACCCACAACCGGCTCAGTCGGGCTTGATGAGGTGGAAGTACTCCCGAGGCCGGCTCTCGCCCGCATGAACGGTCGTGTTCGGCACGCCGCTTCCCGGCATCGCCTTCTCGAACGCCTCCCTCGACTCCCAGCGCGACAGGCCGATCACCCGCTGACCGTCCGTATCCAGCCACGGCCCGATCTCCAGCAGACCAGGCGTTCCAGCCATCGACTCGGCCATCGCCGACATCCGGGCGTAGACAGCGTCGCTGGTTCCGGGCTCGGGGTAATGCACGGCCATGAAGATGTACGTCACAGGGATCTCCCGTCGACGATGAGCCTCGCTCTGCCTGGTCGCTCCTTATGCCTGGCACGAACGGTCGTGCAGACTCTAGCCATGGTGAGCGCGACCGCGTCAACGGCGTGCGAACCCGGTTGCGGCCAACGTGAAATCCATTTGGGCGCGGACGCAGGCGGCTCTACCGTTGGGCCATGGCCGACCTGCTGCACATCACAGAGCGGATCCTCTGGGAGACGGCCAAGCGCAATGGCAGCTACCGGATCTCGACCCGGGGAATCTCGCTCGAGCAGCAGGGCTTCATCCACTGTTCCCATCCGCATCAGCTGCGCGGGGTAGCCGAGGCCAACTACGACGACGTGAGCGACCTTGTCGTCCTGGTCATCGATGGAGCGAGCCTGCCGGCTGAAGTCCGCTACGAGGACGGCGGTGACGGCGAAATCTACCCGCACATCTACGGCCCGCTCCCGGTGAACTCGGTCACCGAAGTGATCCCCGTTACCCGCGACGAAACCGGGCAGATGATCCTGCCCGAGAGCAGGTAGGTAAGCCAGCATGGCAAGCGTGATTAAGTCCGTGTCGTTCGACGCCGTTGACGCGCTAGCGCTCGCGACCTTCTGGGCCACTGTGTTCGGCTCCGATGTGGACGAGGAATCAACCACCGACAAGGCATTCGTCGAGGCGGCAGGCTGGGGCGGCCCGAACGTCTGGTTCAACAGGGTGCCTGAGCGCAAGGCGGCAAAGAACCGCCTCCATTTCGACCTGCGCGCCCCAGGACCGGTATCCGACGAGGTGGCGCGGCTGGCAGGGCTCGGCGCGACCGTGCTCGAGCAGCACGGCGGCACCGTCGTGATGGCCGATCCAGAGGGGAACGAATTCTGCGTCGAACCGGGGCCGGGTAGCCTGTCGTAGGTCATTCCGCAGCCCGGAAGGGAGCCGCCAGGCATGAGCGAGACTGGCGCCGGTAGGAGCGACGACGCCGCTGCGCACGCCGGGTCGGCTCAGGCCGCGGTTCCCGCAGCCGACACCGCTTCTACGAGCACGCTCACCGTAGAGCCAGGTTCCGCAGGCGCTGCGCGCCGCCCGGCCCGGAAGCTGTTCGGCAAGCCACGGCGCTCCACGGTGGTGCTCACCGCGATCGCGCTGGTGTGCGGGCTCGCGTTCGCGACCGTGTTCGCGATTCTGGTGACCAACCTGTCCGGGCAGAAGTCCGCGCCGCGGACAACCGGCATACCGAAAACGGTCAGCACGAAGCTCGCAACCATGATGCAGCTGTCCCCGGTGCCCGTGGTTAAGGCGCCCGGCTTCACGCTCATGGACCAGGCGGGGCAGCCGGTCTCGCTCGCCAGCCTGCACGGCCACCCCATAGTGCTGACCTTCATGGACGCGCACTGCACCGACATCTGCCCGCTAGTCTCACGCGAGTTCGTCAACGCCTACAAGGACCTGGGCGCGGCCGGCCGCAACGTCGTGTTCATCGCAGTGAACGTCAATCCCTACCACCACACCACGGCCGACATGGCCAGGTACTCCAGTGCCGAGGGGCTCAGCTCGATCCCGACCTGGCACTTCGTTACCGGCTCGGTCAGGAGCATGCAGGCGGTCTGGAAGAACTACGAGATCCAGGTCCAGGCCCCGAACCCGGACGCCGACGTGATTCACACGTCGCTGATCTACTTCATCGACCCGCAGGGCAAGGAACGGTACGTCGCAGCACCCATGGTGGACCACACCAAGAGCGGCACCGCGTTCCTGCCGGCCGGCCAGCTCGCCGCCTGGGGCAAGGGAATCGCGCTGGTCACCCGCGCCGCCTCGCACTGACCTCGCGAATGTCCGTCCAGGTCAGATGGTGTACGCGAGGTTCGTCGCGAGCTGACGGCCCAGCGCCTCGTCGCCGCCGAGCCTGATCCGGCCGAGCGCCTTGCCGGCATCCTCGCGCCCGCCCGCGAGGCGCAGGAACAGCGACGATGGCAGCATCAGGCTCGCCGTCGGCTCTCCTTCTATTCGCGGAACCACCCTCGCTCGCCCGTCGACCACGACAGGCAGATCTCGCTCGACCGGACCTGTCAGCCTGATCAGCACCGAGCAGCCGTCGGGAGCGCGTCCTTTCTTCCCGATGATGTATCCGAGCGCCAGCACGACCTCGGCCAGCGCCTCGGCCGCGACCGGGCCGCCCTCGTTGCCAGGCAGCCCCACGGCCGCCCTGATGTCCTGCTCGTGCATCCAGCAGTCGAAGATCCTGATGCGCATGAAGCGGGCGTAGGTCGCCTGGCCCGCCGGAGTCCAGGACGGGGCGTTGAACTCCTCGGCAGACATCGCGCGGAGGCTGCCCAGCCGCTTGGCGGTAACCGATCGGAAGTCGGCGAGCAGGTCGGCGTGCGACCGGTCGCGGAGCGCGAGCACCCACGCCTCGTTGGCCTTCCCGATGTCGTTGCGGACATGCGCGCCCAGATCTGCGGCAGGAGCGGACGGGAATTCGGCGCCTGACAGCATCCGCTCAGTGCCGATGATGTGCGCGAGCACGTCATGAACGTCCCAGCCAGGAAGGGCCTCGCGAGACCAGTCATCAGCGCTGAGCCCGGCCAGCAGATCATCGATGACGGCCCATTCCTGCGCGAGTAGCTCAACGACGCGGGACTTCTCGGCGAGATCCTGGTCGCTGCCCGTCACCTCTCACCCCCGAATTCCACGACGCGGCCGCGATCAATGCTTACCCAGTCCCGGGCCTGCAGGTACGGCAGGAACGTGGCGGCGATCTGCTCGGCGTCCGACCTGGACTTGGGCCGCTGGATCTCGTACAGGTGCGGGAACGCGGTCCACGCCACGACCGCGTCCCAGAGGCGCTCCGCCTCCTCACCCGTGGGCGGATCGATGAGAACGGGGCCGAACAGGGCTTGCCCGTCAGGGAAGAACAGCGCCGGCACCCCGAAGCCGCCAGCCTCGGTTACCCGCCGGTGCTCGGCGAGGACCTCGTCGCCGGTGGTCGGGTCCGCGATCGCGGCGTCGACCAGGCCAGGGTCCAGGCCCATCCGGCCGACAATCTCGCGGGCGACCTCCCGTACGTGCGGCTTCTCGCCATTTACATGCAACGCACGGCCGGCGGTTGCGTACCAACGGTCCAGCAGAATCATGTCCTGCCGCCGGAGCAGCGCGCCGATCCGCATCAGCGACCAGCCATAAGACCACTCGCGCTCCCACGGATGCTTCTTGCCCTCTGCCCGGTTGATCTCCTCGAGGCTGAAGAACCGCCAGTTGATCTCCAGCCCGGTCCGCTCCCTTACCCCGCGAATCCACAGCGAGGTCTGGTATGCGTACGGGCACATTAGGTCGAGATGAAAGTCGACCGAAGCGGGCCGCGGCGGTGAGCTCATGCCCGCACCGTAACCGCCCCCACCAGCCTCCGCCACCCACCCAGCGCGCTCGCTGGCGCCTGGTCCCACCCCCGGTGAACCCCTGGTGGGCCTACGGCACCCATTTCCCAGCACCCGATGGACCCCTGGTGGGCCTATCGCACGCCTATCGCACCACCAGGGGTCCATCGGTGGGGTTGGGTTAGGCCAGGAAGTCGGCGAATTCGCGGAGCAGGGCCGACTTCGACTTCGCGCCGATGACCTGCTTGACGACCTCACCGCCGGAGAACAGGTTGATTGTCGGCACAGCCATGACCCCGTACTTCACCATCGACTGCGGGTTCTCGTCCGTGTTCACCTTGACCACGTCCACGCGGCCGGCGTATTCGGCGGCAATCTCGTCGAGCACGGGGCTGACCATCCGGCACGGGCCGCACCACGGCGCCCAGTACTCGACGATCACCGGCCGGGGGTTGGCTAGCACGTCGGCGTCAAAGCTGTCATCGGTCACTGCCTTGGCAGCACTCATCACCGTTTCCTTTCACATCGTGAGCAGCAGGGAGCCGGGCGGATCAGCCGACCGCCGCCTGGGCGCGCTCTCCGAGGTGGAGAGCCACACAATCGTCGCGGCTGCCGTGCGAGCAGACCTGGACCAGCCGTCGCAGGCGGCATTGCAGTTCGGCAAGCTCGGCGATCTGCGCGGCGACAGCGGCGAGCTTCGCCTCCGCCACCTTGGTGATGTCGTCGGTAGACCGGGCTGGTGCTGACGACGCCCCGGCAGGGCCGAGCAGGTCGCGGATCTCGGCGAGGGTGAAACCGAGTTGCTGGGCGCGGCGGATGAAGGCGAGCCGCCATTGGTCGGCCTCGGTGTACTCGCGGAAGCCTGAGCCTCGCCGTTCCGGCAGCCTGAGCAGTCCCCCGCGCTGATAAAAGCGCACGGTCTCCACGCTGACGCCGCCATCGGCCGCGAACTTCCCGATCGTCAAACCAGCCATACTGCGAAGCTAGCAGCCGTACTTAGGTACGGAGTCAAGCCAGCGCCCGGCGTCGCAGCGGCCGGCACTCGCCGACTCTCAGGCTCGCGGTCGGATCGATCCCTGGATCCATCCGTGAATCCCGGATCAACCCCGGGATCCATCTGACAACCGGTCGGCACGGGTGCACGGCCGCGCCGCTTCTGCGACCATAGGAATTGCATGTGAGATCCATGAAAAACGGCAAAAACTCCAGGCTCCGGCGGGTACCTCTCGCCTATGATGGCCTAGTTACAGATAGTTACAGCGCGCCCGGCGTGCGGCGACGCGGGGACTCGACGGTAAGCGGGCGAACGATGACACAACCACGTGAGCTCGTCGCCCATGCCCGCAGCGACCAAAACATCAATGGCGTGCCAGGCACCTTAAGAGATCGCGGGTCGCAGCCGTTCCGCCCTACGTCGACCAGCGTTGACGCCGGATTCTTCTCATGGGATATCACCACGGGCGAGGTGACAGGCGACCCGGCCGCATACCGCATGCATGGCCTCTCGCCCGACTCCGATGCCACGCTCGACACCTTTCTATCTATGGTGCCGGAGTCCGATCTGCCGCAGTTGCTGGAGGCCATGGAGCAAATGACCGCGGCGAACGGCACGTACCAGATTGAGTACCGGATCAAGAGCGCCAACGGCGCGCTGCGGACCATGGAGGCGCGCGGCCGGATCCTGCCGGGCGAGGACGGCCAGCCCGGGCAGATGATGGGCATGGTGGTCGACACCACAACGGTGCGCGCCAAACGCGAGGCCGAGCAGCGCAGGCTCCGGGAAGTGGCCGACCGGGCCAGGCGGATGCACTCGTTCACGGCCGCGCTCGCGTCGGCCATCACCGTCAGCGCCATCGTCGAGGCGGCGCAGGCCGGGATCAGTGCGTTCGGCGCCGACAGCCTGATCCTGGTCGCCGAGCGTGACGGCCAGCTGAAGGTAGAGGCCTCCTGCGGCCTATCCGACGACATCGTCGACGCGCTCAGCGGATTGCGGTCCTACCGGCCGGCGCCCATTTCGGTGGCGATCCAGTTCGCCGCCCCGGTCTACATCAGCTCGCCAGAGATCTTCGCCGAGGACTTCCCGCACCTGGTGGGCCGGCTCGGCGACAGCCCCACGCAGGCCTGGGTCGCCCTTCCGGTCAGGGATTCGCGCGGGCAGGTCGGGGCATGCCTGTTCGGCTTTCCCGAGGCACAGGAGTTCCCGGCGGAGGAGAAGGCACAGCTGTTCGCGGCCTCGGCCCTGCTCGCCCTCTCGCTGGAGCGTGCCAGGATGCACGAGTTCCAGGGCGCGATGGCCGCCGAGCTGCAGCGCGGCGTCCTCCCGCGCGGCAAGCTGACCGCAACGGGACTGACGATCGCGACCCGCTATTCGCCGGCCACATCGGGCGTCGAGATCGGCGGCGACTTCTACGACGTTGTCCAGCTGGTTGACGGCCGGGTCGCGCTGGTAATCGGCGACGTCGAGGGGCACAACCTGATTGCCGCCTCGCTGATGGGCCGCCTGCGCACTACTGTCCACGCCTACGCCAGGGAGGGCCATGGCCCGGCCGAGGTGATGGCGCGCGCCAATCAGTGGCTGGTCGAGCTCAACGCCAACGATCCGAACCTGGCGCTGTTCGCGACCTGCTGTTTCGTGGTCGTGAACCCGGCGACCAGGGAACTCGCCATCTGCCGCGCCGGTCACCCGCCGGCGCTGCTCGTGCCGCCCGGAGCCCGGCCCAAGGTGCTCGACTGCGACGCGGGACTTCCGCTGGGCGTCGACGAGGACACCGAGTACACGACAAGCCAGACCACTGTCGAGCCAGGATCGATTCTGGTGCTCACCACGGACGGCCTCATGGTCGCCGATAGCGGCGACATGAACAGCCTCAACTCCCTGATCGCTGTGCTGCCGTTCGGCTCGGCCGAGGACCTCGAGGTCCTAGCCGATGACCTGCTGAGCCTGCCGCGCAGGCAAACCAGGCACGGCGATGACGTCGCGCTGCTGCTTGCGAGGGTGGAGCCCAGCACGGGCAACGGAGCGGTCCAGGCCCACTGACGTGACTGACCTGGCCGGCCGGACCTTCCTCGTAACCGGTGCCAACGCGGGCATCGGGTACGCGACCGCCGAGGAACTGGCCAGGCGCGGCGGCCGCGTGTACCTGGGAGCACGATCACAGGCCAAGGGCGAGCAGGCGATTGCCGCGATCAGGGCAGCGACCGGCAGCAATGAGGTCTGGTTGCTCAGCCTGGACCTGTCCGACCTGGCCAGTGTCCAGCGCGCAGCTCAGTGGGTACTCGACCGAGGCGAGCCGCTGCACGTACTGATCAACAACGCCGGCGTGGGTGGCGTCCGCGGCCGCACGGCCGACGGCTTCGAGATCCATTTCGGCGTGAACCATCTCGGCCATTTCGCGCTGACCCAGGCGCTGCTGCCGCTGCTGACCGCCAGCGCACCGGCGAGGATCGTGAACGTTGCCAGCGACTCGCATTACCAGGCCAAAGGCATTAACTTCGACGGGCTGCGTTCTCGCACCAAGGGCATTACCGGCCTGCCCGAATACGCGGTCTCCAAGCTCTGCAACGTGCTGCATGCCGCTGAGCTCGGCAGGCGGCTTGCAGGAACCGATGTCACCGCGTATTCGCTGCATCCTGGCGTGGTCGCTTCGGAGATCTGGCGGCGGGTGCCGTGGCCAGTGCGGCAGATCGTCACCAGGCGGATGCTCACGATCGAGCAGGGCGCCAGGACGTCCCTGTACTGCGCGACCTCACCTGAAGTCGCCGGCGAGACGGGCCTGTACTACGACAAGTGCAAACGCACCGAGCCGAGCCGGCTCGCTACGCCCGAGCTCGCAGCCCGGCTATGGGAGTACAGCGAGCAAGCGGCGCCGAGCCAGACCGCGGTCTGATGAGCACGCCGCCCGCCGAAGTGGCGATCGTCGCCGCTACCTGGCGGCGGGTGCTGCTCGAATGTAGAGGCGCTAACGCCAGTGCTGCAGCGGCACCGGGCCTCCGCTCAGGATGGTCCTGATCGCGAACGTGCTGCGCGCCTCGACGACGGCGGGGATGGCCAGGATCTGCCCGAGCAGGAGCTGCTCGTAATTCGCGAGGTCAGGAACGGCCGCTTCGACCAGGAAGTCGTCGGTCCCGGAGACGAGATAGGCGGCGACAACCGCCGGGATTGCCAGCAGCTGTCGTTCGATGTCCGACGACGATTCCGGCGAATGCCCGGAGACTCTAAGGCCGATGAACACCGTCAGGCCGAGCCCGGCGCGGGCCCTGCTGACCTCGGCGTGATAGCCGGCAATGATCCCGCTCGCTTCCAGCGCCTTGACCCTGCGCAGGCACGCCGACGGCGACAGGCCGACCTCGTCGGCAAGGTCGACGTTGGCGATCCGGCCGTCGCGCTGCAGCGCCGTCACGATGGCACGATCCACGCGATCCGGTATGTGCTCAGGCATGAAATCTAATGTATCGCCGATCTAGCGCAACATTGTGGCGCTGGCCGGTTGATCTGGCGCCATATTTGCCATCGCGTGCCGGCCGATTTGGGAGAGGCTGGAGCTATGACACAGGCACCAGTAGGCGGGACAGCAAACCTCACGACGACACGCGGAGCGGCCATGTACATTGGCGCTCTCCTCGGCCCTGGACTACTTCTCCTGCCAGGGCTCGCGGCGTCCCAAGCGGGTCCGGCCTCGATCGTGGCCTGGCTAGGCCTCCTGTTCCTGTCTGGCCTGTTCGCGGCCGTGTTCTCCGGGCTTGGCCGGCGATTCCCGCAGGCCGGCGGGATCGTGGGCTACATCGCCGCCGGACTAGGTCAGCGAGCCGGCCGGGTGGCCGGCTGGTGCTTCTTGACCGGTGTCGTGGGCGGCGCGCCGATCGTCTGCTTGATCGGAGCTAGCTACATCACGGCGCTCACCGGCGGCGGCCTCGCCGTACGTGCCGCGGTGGCCGGGCTCCTGGTCGTTGTCGTCCTAGGCCTGTCGGCGGCTGGGCTGCGGGCCAGCGCCGGTACCCAGCTTGTTCTGGTCGTGCTGCTGATCACGGTCGTGGCCATGGCGGTCATCGGATCGATCCCGTCCGCGCGGCTCGAGTACTGGAGCCCGTTCGCCCCGCACGGATGGCTTTCCGTCGGCCACGCCGCAACCACTCTCATGCTGTCGTTCGTCGGCTGGGAGGCCGTCGCGCCGCTCACTTCCCGGTTCGCCAACCCCTCCAGGCAGCTCCCTAGGGTGATCGCGATCGCGCTGGCCGTTACGACGGCCCTTTACCTGGGCCTGGCCATCGCGGCCGTCAGCGTGCTCGGACCGGGAACCACCGTGCCGCTCGCCGACCTGCTCCACATAGCAGTCGGTCCGGCGGGAACGATCGCGGCGGCAGCCGCTGCCGTTGTGCTCACCGTCGGCGCGGCCAACGCCTACGTCAACGGGGCGATCGCAATGGTGCGCCATCTCACCAGGTCTGCAGGCGGTCGCGCTCCCGCGTTCTTGCTGGTGATCGGCGCATGGAGCCTGGTGTTCATCACGCTCTACGGGTTCCGGCTGGTGAGTACGGCGGCGCTGGTGATACTCCCCACCACGCTGTTCCTCACGGTGTACCTCGGCAGCATGCTCGCGGCCACCCGCCTCCTCCGAGGTGCCGGCCGCGCGGCCGCGTACGTTGCCTCGCTCGCCGTGCTCGCGATGCTGCCGTACTGCGGCTGGTCACTGCTCGCGCCGGCGGCCGTCGCTGTCGTGATCGGCTGGCGTTCCAGGCGCGATGGCGCGCTCACGGTGCCCGCGGCGCCCGCCGGACAGGCGGCACCTGCCGCGTCGAACGTCATCCGTGAGACGCTCACGCCCTCGGCGGGCTCCGCTGGATTCGGGCGGCCGGCATGCCTGGCGCCGCCAATGCCGGCGGCCAATCGACACCGCGGGCACGACCAGCAGCGTCAGCACGGCCGCGGCCACGGTGAGGGCGCTCGCCACGGCCGCCAACCCCGCGAACTGCGCCGCCTGAGCCACGATCGGCCCGGCCACCGACCCGGTCAGTGTCGCCGCTGCTTCGCCGGTCAGAAACACCGCGCAGACGCGGCCCAGCACGCTGTCCGGAACTACGCGCTGCACCGTGGTGAGCGGAATCATCTGCGACATCGAGCCGAACATGCCGATCGACACCGCGGCGGGAAGCGCGAGTCGGGGCGTGGTGAACAGCGTTAAATATCCCGCGGCCGTGCCGCTCAGCGTCGCCGCCAGTAGCGTCCGCGGCTGAACGCGGTCGAGTGCCATGCGGGTCATCGGGGCCCCGAGCAGAAATCCAACGCCCAGGCAAGACAGCAGGAACCCGGTGTGCCCGGTGCCGCCAAGCCGGCGCACCCCGAACGCGACCAGCACCGCGCTGAGCGACGCGTTGGCAGCCAGGAACATGACCGTCACCGGCAGCAACGCGGCCGCGACCCGATGGTTGCGCAGCGCCCGTATGCCGCCCGCGAGGTCAGTCGCAATGGCCGGAGCGTGGCGGCGAGTTCGAACGCCGCCGGGGGTGCGCGCCATCAGCGCGATCGCGGCCGCGGAGATCAGGTAGCTCAGCGCATCGGCGACGATCAGCCAGCGGATACCGACGACGCCCAGCAAGATGCCGCCCAGCGGCCCGCCGATCAGTCGCACGACGCCGTCGCTGCCTGCGAGCAGAGAGTTCGCACTGGTCAGCAGAGGCCCCGTGCCGACGATGGCGGGTGTGCGAGCTTGCATCGCGGAAGCGAACAAGACGTTGCCGCTGCTCTCCGCGATGAGCGCGACGTAGAGCACCCACAGCCGTCCGGGAGCGAGGCCGAGCAACAGCGCGGCGACGGCGCCAGCGCATACCAGGTCGGCCGCGATCATCAGGCGCCGCCGGTCCCATCGGTCGGCCAGCACACCAGCCACCGGTCCCATGACTAGTGCTGGTGCGTATTGCACGGCGAGCGTCAGGCCGCTGTCGCGCAGGGAACCAGTGGCTATCAGGACGTGAGCGGGAACGGCGAGGATGAGCAACCATGATCCAAGCGAGCTGACCAGGCTACCGCCCCAGAGCAGGCGGAAATCCCTGATCCGCAGAGCCTGGAACATGACCGCCGCCCGCTCATCGACTATTCTGTCAGAATAGTTCTCCAGATCATTGCACTGTCAAGACAAGGATGCGGCGTGGAGGATCTGGCAATCGGACGCCAGCTGCGGGCGCAGCGGACGGCGGCAGGGCGGACTGTCGCATCCGTGGCGGCCGATGCCGGGTTGTCGGTCCCGTACATTGCCAACCTCGAGAACGGGCGCGGCAACCCAACGACGGCGGCGCTAGCGCGTCTCGCCGAAGCGCTCGGGATGCGGCTGGTTGTCGCGCTGGTGCCGGACAGCGCAACGACTGCTCACCCCGCTCCCGACGTACCGCCTTCGTTGGTTCGGCTCGGACGCACGGCCAGGTTCAGGCATACCGTTGCGGCGATCGCGGCCGCGCTCGACCGGGACGCGGAGGGCCTCTCGCCCCAGCTCGTGGCGGCCCTGGCCATGCTCAGTGACGCGATCGGGAGGGATCTGGCCGAGGCCGACTGGGCCCGCCTGCTCGATGCCCTCCTGCTGATCGCCGCTTACCCGGCGACCTAGTCGTCTACGGTCAGCTCGTGATGCGATCGAGGAACGCCCGCACGCTCGCGAGATACAAGTCCTGCTCTTCCGCGAAGGTCATGTGCGCCGAATTTTCGAAGATGACCAGCTCGGCGTCGGGCAGGCGGGGCGCCATGTCCAGCGAGGCACCGACGGCGCATGCTCGGTCATACCGGCCCGCCAGCACCAGCACCGGATGCGTCACTTGCCCGAGCCGGGCCTCGACCTCGATGCCGCCGTAATCCTGCGCCGCAAAGTGCCGGACGACGTCAGGCGCGTACCTGGCCAGGCCCGCTGTCTTGCGCAGGTACTCCTTGAGCGCCGCCCCTTGCGGGTCCTTGAAGTGGAACGGCATCTGATCCTCCATGAGCGCGCTGACCTCGTCCTCGGTCCGGACTTCCGTCTCGCGCGCCCACGAGGATGTCACTTGCTCACGAAGCTCGGCCGGCTCGAACGCCTCCAGCTGGCGGCCGACTTCCGCAAGCCAGCGCGCCGCGGCCATGCCCGAGGACACGATCGTTCCGCGCGGCTCTCCTGGATGGTCAACCGCATGCTGCAGCACGACGAACGCGCCGTAGGAGTGACCAAGCGTCGCATACCGATCGCGGACGCCTAGGGCGGCCGCCAGATCCGTAACATCCTGCGACATCTGCGCGAGCGTCCAGCTCTCCGGCGCCGCGGCCCGGTCCGAGCGGCCGCACGCCCGCTCGTCAACCAGGATCAGGCGACAGCGCCCGTCCTCGGCCAGCGGGTCCAGGTAGTCAGCGAACATCGTGTGATCTAGCCCTGGTCCGCCGTGGAAGACAAGCAGCGGGAAGGCGTCCTGATCGCCGCGCTCGTCCACCCAGAGCATGGTGTCACTGACCTCGACGAGCCGACCCATGGTCCGCACCTCCGCATCCCGGGACTAGGCCTCCATCATCCTGCGTCCGGTGTCCTGCTGCACGTCAACGACGCCAGGCCCAGCGCATAGTAAGCCCACAGCAGTAGCTTGGTCCGATGGCGATCAGCCTGCGGCCGATGACCGACGAGGACCTTCCGGGTATCGACGCCTGGCTGCGGCTGCCGCACGTGGCCCGCTGGTGGACGCCGGACACGACGGCGGAAGCCGAGCTCGCCAAGTACCGGCGACGGATCGGGCCTGACGCGCTCACCGACACCATCATGCTCACCGTCCTGCAGGACAGTCGGCCGATCGGCTGGTGCCAGTGGTATCGCTGGGCAAGCTACCCGGATGATGAAGCCGCGATGGGCGCCCGAGATGGCGAGGCCGGCATGGACTACGCGATCGGCGACCCGGCGTGGATAGGCCGCGGCGCGGGTACCGAGCTGATCGCAGCTCTCGTTCAAGAAATACGCCGTCAGCATCCGGGCGCCGGGATGCTCGTGGGCCCGGACGCGGCGAATACCCCCTCACGGCGCGTCCTAGAGAAGAACGGCTTTGGGCTCGTCGAGATAAGGCCAGTTGTCACCGAGCCCACTGATGCCCCGATCGCCATCTACCGGCTGCCGGGAGCGCATGCCGAGACCGGGTCTTAGGCTCGCCGGGCGCACGTTCGATGAGCTGGCCCTGGTTAGTATTGGCCGCGATATGAGCCTCGTGGAGCGGTCCTCTGCACTGGCCGACCTGCGCAAGTGGAACGACGAAGTGCAGGCCGGTCAAGGGCGGCTGGTTCTCGTGGGCGGCGAGGCGGGAGTCGGCAAGACAAGCCTGCTGAAGGAGTTCGTCGCTGCACGGCCGGAGGGCGCGCACGGGGTTCGCCCGCGCCTGCTGTGGAGCGCCTGCGACACTCTCGCCACGCCGAGGCCGCTCGGGCCGCTGGCGGACGTCGCCGCAGCTTTCGGCGGGAAGGTTGAAGCCCTTCTGCGGACGGAGGCTCCGGCTGGGCCAGGCCATACGGCAGGCATGGACCCGTCAGGAGTATCGAGGGATCCGCTCTTCGGGAGCCTGCTCGACAGGCTCAGCGACGAAAGCCGCCCGTGGATCATCGTCGTCGAGGACCTGCACTGGGCCGACGACGCGACGCTCGACCTCCTCAAGTACCTCGCTCGGCGGATCAGTGATGTCCGAGTGCTCATCCTGGGCAGTTACCGCGACGACGAGATCGGGCCTGCGCACCCGATTCGCCTGATGCTTGGTGACCTCGCCGCTACTGCCACCGTTCGACGCCTGGAGCTCCCGCCATTGTCAGCCGATGGCGTTGCGGAGGTCGCTGGAGACAGCGGCGTGGATCTCGATCACTTGTACGCGATTACGGGCGGGAATCCGTTCTTCGTCACCGAAGTGATCGCGGCGGGAGGCACCGACATCCCGGCTACCGTCCGCGACGCCGTCCTGGCGCGTGCCGCCCGCCTCTCAGCGCCCGCGAGGCACGTGCTTGACGCAGCCGCGGTCGTCACGCCGCCCGCCGAGATCTGGCTGCTCCGAGAGGTGGCGGGCTCGGACGCCGTGCACCTCGACGAGTGCGTGGCGGCCGGGATGCTCCGCGGCCGCCCTGGCGGCGTCGAGTTCCGCCACGAACTGGCCAGGCTGGCCGTCGATCAGGCCATGCCACCAGGCCGCCGGACCGAGCTGCATCAGCTCACGCTCGCGGCCTTGCTGGCCCGGCCAGATTTCACGCTCGACTCGGCCAGGCTCGCACATCACGCCGAGAGCGCGGGTGACACGGCCGCCGTGCTCGCGCACGCGGTGCCGGCTGCCCGCCGGGCGGCGGCGCTTGGCGCCCATCAGGCAGCCGCCGAGCAGTACGAGCGAGCGCTGCGCTTCGCCTCTGGCCTGCCCATGCTGGCGCTCGCCGACCTGCTTGAACAGCACTCGTACGAGTGTTACCTGACGAATCAGTTCGACGCCGCGGCGTCCTCAAGCGACCAGGCCCTTGCATGCTGGCGGGCCTGCGGCGACAGGTTGCGCCAAGGCGATACGCTGCGGTGGCTCTCCCGGCTCGCCTGGTTCTGTGGCGAGACCGCCGATGCCGACCGCTACGGCCACCTGGCGCTTGACGTCCTTGAGGATCTCCAGCCAGGTCCTGAGCTTGCCATGGCCTACAGCAACCTTGCTCAGCTAGGAATGCTCGCAGGAGATGTATCCGTCGCGTCGCATTGGGGACAGCTGGCCATCGATCTCGCCGAGCGGCTGGAGCGGCCCGGCATCCTGGCCCACGCGCTGAACAATGTCGCCACCGCGGAAGCGCTCAGCACACCGCCAGGTTCGCCAGACAAGCTCATGCGAAGCCTCACTCTGGCCCGCGCCAACGGCGACGAGGAGCATGTCGCAAGGGCCCTTACCAATCTCAGTACCTGCTACGTCACGCTGCACGACCTGTCAGCGGCCGATCGCTGGCTTGCCGAAGGCATCGCCTATTGCGCCGACCATGATCTGGACTCGTGGCGCATGTACATGCTCGCCTGGCAGGCAAGGCTCGAGATGGACAAAGGCAACTGGCCGACGGCGTTCGCCGCCACCGAGGAGGTGCTCCGGGAACCCCGCACGACCTCGGTCACGAGGGTCGTCGCCCTTGCCGTCCAGGGGCAAATCCTGGTGCGCCGCGGGGATCCAGGCGCCCTGCCGGTCCTGCGCGAGGCCGCCGACCTCGCGACCCGGCTGCGCGACTCCTTTCGAAGCGCGCCAGTGGCGGCGGCGTGGGCAGAGGCTGCTGATCTGTCCGGCGACCGCGACCACGCCCTCGACGTGGTGACCGGCGTCCTGTCCTCTTTCCCTGCGGCCGGTGACGGCACCGGCGGCTGGGGCATTGCCGAGCTGGCGTACTGGAGCTCCCGGCTGGGCAAGCCGCCCGCAGCTGAACCGCTTATCCTGCAGGTGCCCGGCGACAATCCGTTCATCCTCCAAATGCAAGGAGACTGGGTGGGCGCATGCCGCCGCTGGCGCCAGCTTGGTTGCCCCTATGAAGCCGCCCGTGCGCTCGGCGAGAGCGGCAACGTGGACGACCTGCGCAGCGCCCTTTCCGAACTGACCCGCCTCGGTGCCTGGCCAGCCGCCGCAGCCGTGCGCCAGCGGCTCAGGAATCTCGGCGTCAGGGGTCAGACCCGCGGGCCGCGGGCCACAACCAAGAGCAACCCAGCCAATCTCACGGTCCGCGAGATGGAAGTGCTGTCCCACCTTTCCGAGGGCTTGCGCAACGTTGAGATCGCGGAGCGGCTGTTCATATCGCCTAAGACCGTCGACCACCACGTCTCATCGATCCTGGCAAAGCTCGGGGCCCGCAACCGCGGTGAGGCGGCGCGCCTCGCCGCGAGCCTCGGCACCGCGTCCGGCACCGGGTTAGGGAACCTCGGCGGCCGGACCAATGACGACCGACGGAACGATTCGCAGCTGCAGGCCTAACTATAGGTGACGCATGAGTTTAGCCGTCGAACTCCCAATATCGCACTGCGCAACGGTCTTCCGGACCGCTGCGTTCATTCCTCGAAAACCGCTACTGCCCGCGATAGCGGTACCACCGTCCGTGCGATTCATACGCGTGTGATTCACACGACGCTGTCTGTGATTCACACGACGTTGTCGCAGGTGAAGGCTGTTGCGGAGGCTTTTCGTAGAACTCTGCCAAAGGTGATGTCAGACGGCCGTATTCGGTGTAGCTTCTCGCTCTTGGAAGGCTCAGAACAAAACTCATCGACAGTGGGGAATTCACCATGGAGACTCAGAGGAAATTACGGTCTGTAGTCGAGCGAGGCCGCAGAATGGCTGGACGTTCCCGGCGCGCATCCTCGCTCAGCGCTCGGATAACCCGCAAGTTCGTCGTTCCGGCCGTCATGCTCGCTAGCCTGGGGGCCATCGCCGCGGCCTCGCCAGGAGCGCCTCACCCGTCGGCCGGGCACGTCCGGCTCCCCCGCGCCGCAGCACTCACCGTCTGCGTCCACAACAGGCTGCCGTGGATGTATGCGGGCACGAACAAGCTGCCGTGGATGTACGCCAGCACGAACCAGTTGCCGTGGATGTACGCCGCCACCAACAAGCTGCCCTGGATGTACGCCGCCACCAACAAGCTGCCATGGATGTATGCGGTCCGCGCCGGTCACCCAAGAATTCCGCGCGCCGCATGCGCCGCAACAACCCGCCGCCAACTCGCCTAGCGATGCCGCTGCGCTCGGGCTGGCTGCTGAGCCGGGCCGGCCCGGGCGCTCATCGTCGTTATGCCGCGTCGTGGAACACCAGTGCCAGGCTGAGCCGCTGGCCGGAGCGGACGGCCGAGACGCCATGCCGCAGGGGCGCCGCCGACCAGCCGCGGCTGCCTCGCACCGGACGGTCTCGGGTAGCGAAAACAAGCCCGTGGCAGTGCGGTATGAGCGTGGCCGTGGCGCGCGACTGCGCACGAGGCCGCTGTTCATAGAGCACGAACTCACCGCCGGTGTGATCGACCCCTGGATCGCTTAGGTTGATGACCACCTGCAGAGGAAACACCAGATCGCCATACAGGTCGCGGTGCAACGCGTTCCAATCCCCGGCACCGTACTTCAGCAAGATCGGCGTGGATTTGGTCTGACCTGCTGCGTGGCACATCTGGAGCCATTCGTCCAGGCTGTCCGGCCACGGAGCCGGCCGCCCGAGCCTGGCCCACCAGTCCCTTGCGATCGGCAGCAGCCTCGGGTACAAAGCCTCCTTTAGCTCGGTCACGGCGCGCGGGAACGGTTCGGCGAAGTAGCGGTACTCTCCCTCGCCAAAGCGGTGCCGCGCCATGTTCACGGTTGAGCGGAAGCGCGATTCGTCGTCATACAGCCGCGCGATATCGCTCGCCTCGTCCGCCGTCAGAAGTGGTCCAGTGCTACCGCAGCCGTACTCCTCAAGGCCAGCCCGGGCTGCGTTCCAATCGGCCCGCCGGACCCTGGCCTCGAATGAGATGTCAGGGTCGGCGGTCCTTGCGTCGGTAACGATCCGCATCTTCATCAGCCTCCTGGATGACAGCATCCTGCCGCGTCTGCGGCAGGTCGCGAGAACGGCCTTGTGCCTGCCTGCCCTGATGACGCCCCAGAGCTCTGTTCTGTGAGGTCGGAGATCTTGATTGTCTGTCCACTGACCTCACGAAAGGCCGGGCCCCGCCGTTGGCCAGGTATCGACGAACAAGGAGGCAGACGATGCTGACGACGACCGCCAGGCACACGGTTGTCAGAACGCGGCTGGGCGACCTGACCATCGTGCGGGACGAGGACGCGCTGACCGGCCTGTACTTCCCGCATCACTGGCATAAGCCAGACCCGGCGACATTCGGGCCGCGGGCGGATGAGGGGTTCGACGACGTCTCCGGTCAGCTTGCGGAGTACCTCGATGGCAACAGGACCGCGTTCGACTTGCCGATTGATCCTCGTGGCAGCGAACTCCAGCTGGCGGTATGGAAGCTGATCGCCGAGATTCCGTATGGTCATACGACTACTTACGGAGAGATCGCCCGCCGGCTGGGCGGCAGCGCGAGCGCACAGGAGGTGGGTGCCGCCGTCGGCAAGAACCCGCTGTGCATTCTGATTCCCTGCCATCGCGTCGTGGGGAGCACGGGCAAGCTGACGGGTTATGCAGGCGGTCTCGGCCGCAAGCGGGCGCTGCTCGAACTTGAGCAGGGCGCCCGCTAGCGGCGCCGGCCGTGGACGCGAAGGGCCTGCAGGCGGTTAGCTCACTTCGCGGCCTTCCAGGTCACGTTGAAGGCCTTGCCGCCGAACAACCCCGATGGCTGCGACATCACAGTCTTGGTGTTGGAATTCCTCATAATGATCTGGCTGGAAGTCCATCGCGAGTTGGCGTTCAGCGTTCCTTTCGTACCGTCGGCACTGGTGACAGCTGCGCCGGTGACGTTGACCATCCCGTAGTCGGCCAGGTTGATCTGCGGCACGGAATTGCCTGGGTCTTCCGTGATGACTTCGGCCGAGGTGTGCCTGCAGGTCGAACCCGCTGGGCAGCGCAGATTAGTCGCCTGCATCTTGGCGCCGGACGTCAGATCCGTCAGCGTGATGCTGTTCCTGTTGGTACTGCTGGAATAGAAGACCGATGCTGAGATCGCGTCGCCGGGACTGACCGGGCCGAAGGCGACCGGGGCGAGCGGGAACATCTCATACCAGGCGGCGTACTGCGGCACGCCAGTCGAGTCGCAGAAGGAGTCGACGCCGGCCTGTTCGACGGTCATGTTGTGGAAGCCGTCCAAGCCAACCCAGTTGCTCGCATACGCGAATCCCAAGGTGCCGAGCGGGGAGTTCGCGCAGTTGACGCTCGGGATCGTGAAGTTGGCCTGGACGAATCGCAGGCGAACGCCCGGCCTGGCGACGGCGGCGTAGCCGGACCAGTTACTGCTCCTCACGACGTCGTGGGGGATCAGGTGCGGCAGGTGGGTCCTGGGCAGCTGCACATGAATAACGTGCATGCCCTGCACGCGAACGACAGGTTTGGGACCCGCGGGCGCGGCCCGTGTCGCGGTGGAGACGAACGATGTGGTCGAGGCGTGCGCTTTGGTCGAGGCGTGCGCTGTGGTCAAGGCGCTTGCGGCAGCCGTGACCGCCAATGCCGGGACGGCTAGGGCCGTCACGGACGCGGTGATGATCGTGCGGACCTTGCGCATGTCGAGGACTCCTTTGAGCTGGTCAGGCGGCTGACCCGCGCCGTTGACGATCACGCGGCTAAGCGGCGACGACTTGAATGCCCATACGTTGACGCGCGAGGGCGCAAGGAGGTTTCCCGTTATGGCGAAAATGAACCTGATTTCCGAATAGTGCCATCGTTGGCGTCCGCGACTGCCCCGACTCTTCCCGCTCTCGTGTGGTGCCGGGGCACGCCGGTTCCCGATCAGATCCGGTGTCGAAAGGTCGCCGTCGGACGGGCGGCCGGTGAGCCCGGGCTGGCGCAGGTGGGTAAGGCCGCCGACCTGCCCGAAGACCCGCCCGCCGGTGGCCGGCGAGGCGGTTCGGGGAGCGTCGCTCTGGCCGACGCATGGCCTCCGATCAGGTCAGATGCCCTACGGGCAAACGTTTGGGCTGCTATGGTCGGCGACAGTTCGCTCCTCATGGACGTGGAAACGGCGCGTGCCTGACACGCCGCGGACGGCGGGGAGGAGGTGACCCTGTGCGCCGTTCTGACTCCCATCTCGGAACCGCTTCGTCGCGGGGGTTCATCCGCCCGGCCGCCGCGGTCACGATCTTGGTCGGTGCCCTGGTCGCCTCGTCGGCCGGTGACGTGGCCACGGCCAGCCCTCAGTCCCTGAGCACGGTGAGCGCCCTGCTAGCCGGCGGCGACGGGCACATCAAGCTCGCCAAGCTGGAGGCCAAGGCGGCAAACCTGGCTAAGCAGTACCGGGGCGAGCTCAACACGCTCGCTGGCGCCGAAGCCGACGCGAGGGCTGCAACAGCACGAGCCCAGATGGTCCGCCACCAGCTCGCCATCTCGCGCCATCAGATGGCCAGGCTCGCCGTCGCCCGATACCTGGCGGGCGGCACGGACCAATCGCTCATGCAGCTGTTCAGCGGTAGAACGACTGGTGTCCTGACCAGGTCGGCCATGCTTTCGTACCTGGCGAAGCAGCAAAGCGCCAGGCACCGCGCGCTGCGACACCTGATGCTCACCAGTGCGAGCGCGAACAAGGCCGCGAAGACCAAGATCGGCCATCTGCGCAAGATGATCACCGCGCTCGAGCACCAGCGGGCCGCGGTCAAGAAACTGCTGGACAAGTTCCACCCCGAGTCCCCCGTGATCGGCGGCAACATAACCCCGCGGATGGCGGCAGTGAAGAACGCGGTCGACCGGCGATTCGGCCCCTTCGCCGCCATCGGCTGTTACCGGCCCGAGGCAACCGGCGAGCATCCGCTGGGCCGCGCGTGCGACTTCATGCTCAGCACCGGCGGGGTCATGCCCACCGCGTCGCGGGTTCAGCTCGGGTACGCGATCGCCCACTGGGCGCAAGCGAACGCCTCGAGCCTCGGGATCATGTACATCATTTACCGGCAGCACATCTGGGATATCCGGATGGCGTCGGCGGGGTGGGTTGCGATGCCAGATCGCGGCAGCATCACCGCGAACCATTACGACCACGTCCACATTTCTGTGTTCTAGGGCCGCGCGCCGTGGTCCATGGGTGCGGGCAGTTACTGCAGGCTCTGCGAGAGCAGCACGCCGGCGAGGGTGACAAGCAACATCGCACCGACCAGTATCAACGCCAGGCGGAGCCGCCGGATCGTCCGGTCCTTCCGTGACATAGGTGCGGGCTGGTAATACGGGGCGCCACGGTAGGCGGGCAGGTCGGTCATGCCGTGCGCACCTGGACGCTCGCTAGTGGCGGTCGCGGCGCGGCGCGGCGTTTCTGCCGTCGGAGCAGGCGCGGTCCGCGTGTCGAGCGGAGCCGCGAAATCCGCGGGACGCCAGCGGTGCGGACGAGACCGCATCTCGACGATCAACTGGGGCGGCGGGACGGTCAGGACTGGGCAGCGCGCGTGCGCGACGCAGAAACGGGTCACCGAATTGCGGAAGCTGTTCCGCAGCCAGTTCCCGCCGTCGCAACCCACGATCAACAGGTCATCGGGCTGATCGGCGAAGTCCACGAGGACGGGCCCTGCCTTACCGCGCACAACGAGCAAGCGGACGTTGACGTCCCGGGGAAGGCCCCCAAATGCGGCATCGAAAGCCCCAGTGAGCCGCTCGACCGCCGCGGCCTCCCACAGCTTCAGCAGGATCGGGCATGGGGCCCGCCGGTAAGCGAGTTCTCCTCCGGCCGGCTCCCAGGCGAGAACGGCCACTAGCAACGCACCCGTCAGGCGGGCCTCTTCTACTCCAGCCCTCAGCGCACCGAGGCTACGCAGCGAGCCGCTAACCCCGGCAATGACCCGCCTGCCGCCGACCGCCACTGTCAAACCCTCTCGCGTTGCGGCGTTCGCCTGCCTAACTATCCAACTCCGGTAGCCGCGGCGTCGCAATAGCAGTTCAGACAGTCTTGAGATGGATCATGGGTTATCGCGCAGATCCAGCCCGGTATGCGGGTCCCAGGGATGCGTAAACAACACAATGATGCGTTTTCGTACCACAGCCTCAGTCATCTGGATCGAGGATCTGCGTCGCCTGCGACCAGACCACCTGCCAGCGCTCGTCGCGCAACCTGTAACAGTCCGTGTGCCAGCAGAGCAGGCCGGCGCGGTCGTCGAAGCTGATCCTGGCCTGGTACCGGACGACCGCCACGGGTTCGTCACCGAGCACCATGATGTTCGAGACTGGCTCGAAGACCCGGTAACGGAGTTGTCCTGATGCGATGGCACCGAGGTAGTCGTCCTTGGTCATCTCCGAGCCGTTCGGGGTGACGAGCTGATAGTCCTCGGCATGCATAGGCGCCGCCGTCTTGATGTCCGCCGCGAGCAACGCCCGCAGCCGCTTGCGCTCGAGATCGGGCAGGTCCGCGGAACTCATCTGCGCCCTCTAGAAACGGCCGCGCACTCCACGGATGCTGTCAGCTTGCGGCCAAGATCGGTCATGGCTTGCTGAATCAGCGATGACCCGATGACCTGGAACGGCGCAGGAATGGCGGCGAGTTCCCTGACATACCAAGCCGGATTATCGGTTGTAGCCCTGAGCCAGGTGTGCTCGTCATCGCATGGCTCAAGTCGGCCAAGGCTCCTGGAGACCCATCGGGACGTTTCCTCCAGGCTGGCCTCGACTAGAACCTCGACTGGGTGAGTCCAGCCTTGGGACAGGTGATCCTCGAGCGTGCGGAGAGCGTCAAGCTCGTCCGGCGGAATGAACGTCTCGGACCCTGCGTCAACCGAGGTGATCCTGTCGACCCTGAGCACTCGCCGGGCCTGCTTCGTAGCGGACCAGCCGAGCAGATACCACCTGCTATGTCGCAGCACTACCGCCCAGGGGTCTATCTCGATGGACAAGTCATCGGGCTTGCCCATCTGGTACGTCAGGCGCAACCGCCTCGCCGAAGCGCAGGATTCGATCAGGGCCGTCACCAACTCGGGATTGACCGCGGATTGGGTGGCCTTGCGCGGAGCGTTCGTGTCACGGAACGCGAGAACAGGGCTCGCCAGCCTGGTCGGCAACACCCTGGCTATCTTGGCCAGCGCACCGCCGACTGGGTCGGCGGGGTCGGCCGCGCCTCTGTGTCCTTCAAGCACCGCCATGACGAGGCCGATTGCCTCGGCAGCCGTGAACATAAGTGGCGGGAGCTGCATGCCGCGGCCAACCCGGTAGCCGCCGTAGGGGCCAGTGAGCGACTCGATAGGAAGATCGGCTTCACGCAAGATCTCGACGTACCGGCGAGCCGCGCGCTCAGTTACCCCGAGCCTGTTCCCGAGCTTGCTGGCCGTGATGCCGGGGTTGTTCTGGATGGCCTCCAGCGTCAGCAAGGCCCTTGCGGTCGGGCTCAGGTCGGGTGTCATATGTTGGCTCCATCCCGGAAGCAGAGCGTCCGGAACCGACGGTAGCGTGCGGAACCATGACTAGCGACACCAACGAACTACTCACCGAACCGCCCATCGCCGGAAACGAGGTAGACACGCTCCTAGGCACCCTCGAGCGACTGCGGCGGTACCTGGCGTGGAAATGCGGCGGCCTTGACGCTGCCGGCACGCGCGCGACCCTAGGGCCGTCCACCATGACGCTGGGCGGTTTGCTGAAACATCTCGCGCTTTGCGAGGACTACACGTTCTCCGTCAAGCTGCATGGCCGGGATGGGAGCGCGCCATGGAACACGGTGGACTGGGACGCAGATCCCGACTGGGAATGGCGAACCGCGGCTGAAGACACTCCGGCGCAGCTCATGACCATGTGGCGGGAATCAGCGGAGCGCTCTCGTTCCCTTGTAGCAGAGGCGCTCGCTGATGGCGGCCTGGACAGGCGAGCGAGTTTCACCTGGCCGGATGGCCGGAGTCCTAACCTGCGGCGCCTCATCATGGACATGGTTGAGGAGTACGGCAGGCATGTGGGCCACGCCGATCTGATCCGCGAGTCGGTGGATGGCCTGGTGGGCGAAGACCCCGCCGACGGTTCCTAGCTCGCTCGAAGCGCCCGGTCAGCCCTCCTACCGACGTCGACACAGGTCTACGCATCTGGTCGCTCGAAGGCCGATCGGAGCGCAATGGTCTCGCCGGGAGCGGGACTGACCATGGGCTTGCGTGGCCTCCTGGCGAGGACTCAATTGGCTGGGTCCGCACCGCCCCGCATTTGACATGGATCCGTGGGCGCGGTGTGTTGCGGCGGAATTGTCAGAGGCTGGTGCTAGTCTCTCAAACATAGCACCTAGAGCAGTGACACCAGTGAAACCAACATAGAGCACAGGTTCGAGGAGGCGCCCATGCCGATCCCGCCGCCCGGCCCCGCCGACACCGCCGAGCCGGTGTCAGCGGGCCAGGCGCTGCAGATGGCCGCTGCCGGCCTGGGCTGGCTGGCCCGGGCCGACCTGGCGTCGGTTCCGGTGACCGTGCAGGCTGAGGCGCTGCGAGAACTGGAGCGGCTGCTGTCCTTCCACACCGCCGCCCGCGCCAGGACGTTGGCCGCGTTCAGCGCGCAGCGGGGGTACGAAGACGACGGGCAGGGATCGTCGCGGACCTGGCTGACCTGGCAGACCCGGGTCACCGCCGGCGCCGCCCGCGGCACGGTCGCCTGGACCCGCCGCCTCGAGCACCACCCCGCCGTCGCGGAGGCGCTGGCCGGCGGCAGCTTGTCAGTCTCCTTTGCCCGCCAGCTGATC
>DATAEH010000137.1:0-24758 GCA_036258115.1 Streptosporangiaceae bacterium | reverse complement strand
CGGGCGTTCTGCCGACACGCTGTTGTGCCTGTCCAGAGATCTCGCCCGGCTGCCAATGGTCCTGCGCGCCCTGGCGGAGGGCCGGATCGACCGGGCCAGAGCCGAGATCTTCGCCGCTGAACTGGCCGCGCTCGGAGATGTCGCCGCAGCAGCTATCGCCGACGCGCTGATCGACATCGCCGGGTCGATGACGACCAGCCGACTGCGCTATGCACTGCGCCGGATGGTGCTGACCGTTGATCCGGCCGCCGTACGGCGCAGGGCTGCCAAGGCCAGGGAAGATGCGCGCGTAGAAACGTGGTCAGAAAGCTCCGGCAACGGCGCGCTGGCGGGCCGTGAGCTCCCGTCAGCGGATGCGATCGCAGCCGACCGCCGGATCTCTGCGATCGCGCGGGCTCTGCAGGAAGCCGGAGCCGCCGGGACGATGGATCAGCTCAGGGCGGCCGCGTTCGTAGCCCTGCTCACCGGCCGCGACCCAGAGCTGCCGCCTGACGACGCCGACAAGACAGGTCGCCCGGCCCGACCGGACGAGAACAAGGCCGAGCCAGCGGCAAAGCACGGGGCCGATGCGTCGAGTCAGTCTCGGCCGGGAGCAGGCACCAGCTCCGCGCACGGCGAACGCTCGTCCGGCAGCATTTTGTCCGGCACCGAGCGCCCGTGGTGGGCCGGACCCGGGCTCGGCGGCTCGGTGAACCTGACGATGCCGCTCACTGCCTGGCTCGGCGAATCCGACGCCCCAGGCGACGTGGCCGGGCTCGGAGCGCTCGGCGCCGACACCTGCCGTGAACTGGCCGAACGCATTCGACCCGGCCCAGGAGCCCGCTGGTGCGTCACGCTGACCGGCCGCGACGGCCGCGCCGTCGCCCACGCCTGCGGTGGCGCCGGACCAGGATCTCCCGTGCCTCGCGGACGTGGCGGACCTCCCGGTCCTGATCCGCCAGGCAGGGAACGAGCCTGGCTCGGCAGGCTAACGTTCAGCCGGATCGAGTGCGGCATCTGCCGACACGAGCACAAGGTTCCCGGCTACCGGCCGGACGGCGTGCTGCGCACACTCGTCAAAGTCCGCCAGAGGACCTGCGCCTTCCCGGGCTGCCGCCGACCGGCGGTTGCCTGTGACGATGATCACACGGTCCCCTACGACCAGGGCGGCATGACCTGCGAGTGTAATTTGGCCCCGCTTTGCAGGCGTCATCACCAGGCGAAGCAAACACCGGGCTGGCACCTGTCTCAGCCCGAACCAGGCGTCCTCCTCTGGACCACCCCGCACGGCCGAAGATACGAAACAAAACCCGAGCCATATCCGACTTGATGAGGGCGGGTTGGAACTCCGAGAGGGCCAACGGCTCGATGCGCTCGTCCTCTGCAACCACGGTGCTCAAGTTGTGGCGTTTAGGGGTCCGTCATGACACCGGGTCGAGCCGCACCAGGGAGCCGCCGCCGATCAACATCGACGTAACCGCCCCGTCAGTCCGGCGCTGGAACAAGACCGGTTCGCCCGACTGACGGAACCCCGGAGCGGCCACGAAGCTGGCTGGCTCGGTCCCGCGATCTAGCGCCACCGTTTCGCCCGGCCCTGAGCCCTCCACGATCGCTAGCTTCCCGTCCCGCCATTCGACCCTGACCAGGTAGCTCATGTCGGGTGGCGCGTACACACCGAGCAGTGGGAGCAGATCAGCTGGCATGGGCGCGGGCGCAGTCAGCTCCGGGGCGGCAGCGTTGGCGAGCTCGCGCGCCTGGGCGGCCAGGCTCATAGCTAGAGTCGCTGCGTCCGCTCCACCGTTCACCAGCGCGATCGCGCCGACCCGCGAGCTCCGGTCGAAGCATACATTCGACTCGTAGCCGGGCAGCCCACCCGAGTGCTGAACCCAGGTGACGTCGCCTTTACGCACCGAGTACCAGGAGATCCCCCAGGCACTGGACCACTCCTCGTCGCTGAGATACCGCGGCTTGTGCATCTCCCGGCGAGTCGCCACCGCGAGCACTGGCGATTCGGCCTGCGCGATGTCCGCAGTCGCGCCGAAGTGGGCGGCAAGCTGGAAGGACAGCCATTTCGCGAGGTCAGCCACGGTCGACCAGAGCCCGCCCTCGGCCCATACCGGCGGCATCGACGGTGCGAGCGCCAACACGTCGGAGAACGCTCGGCCCGCGTACCCGACTGCGCGCCGGTTGGCCATTTCCGGCGGGAGCGGCTCGAATCCCGTCGACGCCATTCCCAGCGGTGTCAGGATCCGCTCGGCGACGTACTGCGGATACGGAATCTCGCTGATCCTGCTGACGATCTCGCCAAGCAGCTGGTACCCGAGATTGCAGTACTTGAGCTGTGTGTTCGGCGGCACGGCAGTGTAGATCTCACCAACCCGCTCGAGGTTGCCGGCCACCACGCCCTGGTAGACCGGCTGCGGCGCCATGAAGTCGGTGTCGGGCGGCTCGCTGACGAGCCCGGACTCATGCGAGAGCAGGCGCCTGATAGTGACGCCGCCCATGGTCTGCGGTGTCGCACTGTCGGCCAGTTCGGGCACCCACTTGACGACGGGATCGTCGAGGTCGAGCTTGCCCGCGTCGCGCAGTTGCATGATCGCCGTGCCGGTGAATGTCTTAGTGATAGACGCGACCCGGTAAACCGCGTCCATCCCGGCCGGCCGGCCGGCGGCCAGATCGGCAAAGCCCGCGCCCCCGGACCAGGCAAGGTCGTCGCCGTGTACCACGCCGGCGGCCGCTCCGTACAGCCGGTTGTCCCTGACGAACGACGCCAGCTTCGCCTCGAACTCTGCTGCCCCGTCTGCTACCGAACCCACCATCAGCCCGCTTCCGTCCGTGTCCAGGTGTCGGCCGAATATACCGCTGGCGCCGCTCATCATGGCGTTGCCGTGGGCTAGTTTGTCGGCTATGACTAGCCCGCCTGCATCGTATTTCGACACCTCTACCTGGGATCCCCGCGACGTGCTCTCCGGCGGTTCGCGGAAGATCCCCGTCACCACGCCCAGCGGCGACTTCCACGTGTGGACCAAGCGCGTTGGCAACAACCCCGACCTCAAGGTTCTCCTGCTGCACGGCGGGCCAGGCTCAACCGACGAGGCATACGAGTGCTTCGACACCTGGTTCCCGCGCACTGGCGTTGAGTATTACTACTACGACCAGCTCGGGTCCTTCCGCAGCGACCAGCCCGACGATCCGTCGCTATGGGAGCTCGATCGGTTTGTCGACGAGGTCGAGCAGGTCCGCCAGGCGCTAGGCCTCGACCACGACAACTTCGTCCTGCTCGGTCAGTCCTGGGGCGGGCTTCTCGCGATGGAGTACGCGCTGCATCACCAGCAGCACCTCAAGGGGCTGGTGATCTCCAACATGATGTCCAGCGCGCCGCTGTACAACGCCTACGCCAAGGACGTCCTCATGCCCGCCATGGATCAGGACGTGCTCGCGGAGATCAAGCGCATGGAGGCCGAGGGCCAGACCGATGACCCGCGGTACGAGAAGCTCCTGATGGAGCACCACTACGTTCTGCATGTCTGCCGGCTGCCCGTCGAGGAATGGCCAGATCCGGTGAACCGGGCCATCGGCCACATCAACCCCGCGATCTACGTGCCGATGCAGGGACCCAGTGAGCTCGGCCTGAGCGGTTCGCTCGAGGACTGGGACCGGTCAGCAGATCTTCATCAGATCGACGTCCCCACGCTGGTCATCGGCGCCGCGCACGACACGATGGACCCCAATCACATGCGGTGGATGTCCGAGCAGCTGCCGCAGGGGCGCTACCTGCACTGCCCCGATGGCAGCCACCTGGCGCAGTTCGACGACCCCGGACACTATTTCCCCGGCCTTGTCGACTTCCTGACGTCGCTCTGACCCCAGGAACGCGAGAACACCGCCGGGCAGGCGCCCGCCCGCGCCCGTGTGATGGCACTGTGCCGGCGGATCCTGCCCGGATGTGTTCGCGCGTAGTCCTGGCCTATCCGACGACGACCGGGAAGGCGACCGGACTGCGATTGCCTGCGCTGTCGACCGCTCGGAGCCCGAACTGGACGTTGTCCTTGGAGATGTCGAGCGTGACGGTGGTGACATTGCCCGCGTCAATGACGTCGGTCCAGTCGGCAGCGGTGCTCTCCCTCATGACGACCTCGTACTTAGCGAGGTTCGATTCCGGGTTGGCGTTCCAGCTGAGGGTCGTCAGGTTGGTGCCGGGCAGACCGGGAGGCGGATTCGTGTGAATCTGCAGGTTCTTGGGCGTGCCCGGTGCGGTGGCCAGCGCCCACAAGGTGGCAGCATTGACCGCGGCGACGCGGGCGATGAAGTCGAAATCGACGAAGTCGATCAGGTCTCCGAACTGCACTCCGTTCTCGACCCGCACATTCTGGTGCTCGTGGTTGAAGTTCTCCCGGGGCTCGGTAAACCTGGCCGCGGGGTAACCGAACGTCTCGAACGAGACGTGGTCGCTGGCACGCAGGTAGCGGTCGCGCCGCCAGATGGTCCTGATGTTCATGTTCGTCAGGCTGAACGGTGCTGCGTCGAGAACGAAGCGCCCGAGCTGGCGCGACTTGCTGTCGTTCTCGCCGCCGGTCAACGTCAGGATCTGGATGTCGTTCGGCGTCGCGTTGGTCGGCACGCCTTCCACGAACAGCCGCAGGGTGTGCGGGTCCGGCGGCCTGCCGTCGAACGACTTACTGGCACCCACGATGTCATTGCTGAACATGGCCTGGACATCGTTGCCCGCATTGTTCATCGCGGTGGCCATGTGGGCCGAGCCAAACAGGCCCTGCTCTTCTCCGTCCACAGTGGCGAGCACCAGCGTGCCGGGGAACTGGTGATCGATGCTCGAGAACAGGCGCGCGAGCTCGAGCACCACGGCGACGCCAGAACCGTCGTCGTCAGCGCCGGGAGCATCGCTGGTGAAGTCCAGCACGTCGGTACAACGTGAGTCCAGGTGCCCGGTTATCACATAGAACCGCTCAGGCGATGCGGTTCCCTTGATCGTCGCGATCACGTTCGTGATCTGGGTCGGCACGGGGATCCGGCCCGGGACGGGCTGCTGCGTGAAGGTCTGTTGCTGCACGGTCATCCGACCGTTCGAGGCGTCCGCGAACGACTGCATCTGCTGGGTCACATAGGCCGTGGCCGCGCCAATTCCGCGGTTGGGGTCGGTCTGGCTGGACGCGGTGTGCCTGGTCCCGAATGAGACCAAATTCTCGATGGTGGCTTGGATGCGGTTAGGGTCGATCTGACGTATGAGCGCCCTCAGGGCGGGGTCGAAATTGCTCGGCGGAAGGATGGTGGCGGATCGTGCCCCTGCGGCGCCGGCGACCGGCGCTGCGCTGGCGGTGACGGACTGGGCGATGATCGGCGCGGCGACAGCCGTCGCGGCCGAGGCGGACAGGAACGTCCGGCGAGTGGAGCCACTGCGCCGCTGAACATCTTTGTTCTCCATGCCTTCAAATCATTGGCGAATTCACTCTAAAGTCAAGGTATTGTGACATTTAGCTACCTCTCGTCACTTCTCGCTGCTGTGAGTCATCGCAACAATTCGCGTCGCGCCCAGGGAAGCCCAAAGTCAGCGAACTCGGGCATTGAGTTGATCACGGCGATCGAATGGCGGTGGCGTGACAGCGACAGCGACGACACGGAAGTTATTCCCGGGAAATGCCTTTAATCAGTAATCGGCGCCGCCGGCAATTACCGCCGCGGCGGCCACGCGGCCGTGTCCGCCTGGGAGTGTCCGCCCGGCAGCCGCGAGGACGGGCTCGCGGAAGCGTGACTCGGCATAGGGTGCCGGACTGATGATGCGGTGCGAGCCGTCCTGCACCTGCAGCACCAGATGTGCCTGGCCCAGCGAGGGGTCCCTGGTCGTGTCAGGGAAACCGAGCCCCGACTGCTCGGCGTTGTCGAGAAAATAGGAGCCGTTTACGCCGCGGTACCGCACCTGGCGAAGCTCACGAGAGACCGCTGCGAACTCGCGCGGCTGTCGCACCGACATCCATGCCCGCGCGAGCAGATGAATCTCGTCGTAGGCGATACCCGCGTGCGACCAGCCAGGCAACTCCCCGAATGCGTCCGCGTAATCGGCGCGGAACCGCTGGCCGATCGAATCGTCGTAGGTCCCGGTTACCGTTGCCCAGACCGTTCCCTCGGCGTCGGGACCGGCGATCTTGAGGAACTCAGGTACCGAGGGCGCGTAGATCGCGTAGATCAACGTACCCGGCAGCCGGGCGGCTGCCTCCCGCTGGAATGCGGCCAGTTCCCCGGGCAGGAACTGGGCGATCATGACGGCTGCGGGTTCGAGGCGTTCGAGGTCGCGGGCCAGTGCGGCCCAGTCCGCCTCGATCGCGGCGACGGTCCTGGCCCCGCTGATCTGCCAGCCGGACTGCTCGGCGGCGCTCACGGTGCGGGCGTTCAGCAGCTGGCCGCTAGGCAGGTCGGTGTCCACGAATGCTATTCGCCGGCTGCGCGGCTGCCAGCCCCTGTCTAGCTCGGAGTCCAGGAACCGGACGAAGCCGGGACCGTAGTGGACTTCGGTCGGGCAGACCTGGAACACGTTTCGGAATGCCGCCTGATTGTCTCGTACGGTCTCGGCCTGGGACTGCGAGGTCATCGCGTGCAGGTACGGCGCGCCGTATTGCGCCGCCAAGCCGGCGGCGACGTCCTCGGGGAACACGTAGCCCGACGTGACGGCGTCCACGTCAGCCTCGAACAGCTGCCGGAACGCCTTGGCAACGCCGTCTGGGGAGAACACGTCCACGTCGACGACGATCTGCTCGATGAGCCGGCCGCCGATCCCGCCCCTCGCGTTGAGCTGCCCGATCGCGAGCGCCGAGCCATTGACCATCTGATGCCCGTCGTCGCCGGCGAGCCCGGCGAGGGGGAATGCGGAGCCGATCCTAAGCGTGCGCTCAGCTGGTCTCCGCCGCACGGGCGCTGACCTGCCGGCGCGGGCCTGCCCGGCTCCGTTGCCCAAGCCCGGCTTGCCCGAGCCCGGCTTGCTCGCGCCCGGCTTGCCTGAGCCCGGCTTGCCCGCACCGTCGCCCGTTTCGGCCACGACACGCTCGTGCAGGGCGCAGATCGCGAGGCTGCCGTGCGCCGACCCCCGCCCGGGCAATGTCGACCCGGCGAGCTGCAGCCCTGCGAGCGGCAGCCCCGGGAGCGGCAGCCGGAGGTAGCCGCGTTCGACCGCGACGCCGGCCGCTCCGGTCCTGCTGGTCTGGCCGAGCTTGGCAAGTATGTGCTCCACGTGGGTGGAAATGGTCCGCGGGCTCGACACGAGCACGGCGCCGATCTCGGTGTTGCTGAGCCCGATGGCAAGCAGCGTCAGGACGTCCAGCTCGCGCGCCGTCAACCGGTGCGGCAGCGTCACCTGCTCGGCGGCCACCCTGATGTCTCCCGCGGGAGTGGCATACAACCGGATGCTGAACCAGACGCTCCGGCCGGTGTGCCACAGGAAGCTGGCCGACTCCCAGCCGCTGCCGGCGAACGCCCGGATATAGGAGTGCAGCGCATCGTCGGGCTGGGGTTCAGCCGTGCGGGACCCGGACTGGGCAGAGCGTGTCAGGAAGCGAGCGGCAGGCGGACCGCTGGAGCCAGGCGCCGCTGAACGACCAGGCGTTTCTCCTGGCCTGTCGCGCCGACCTTCGGCCGAGGTCACCGCCAGCCTGTCACCTCCCCCTCGCCGCGGCCGACGCATCATCGCGGCCCGCGATGGGACGTTCACCCCTCGATATCCGTCAACTTACGGATTGTGCTGACTGTAGCTCCGAGTAAGAGTGTCCTTCAACCATGTCGGACTGACCTCGCATGACCATTCGTGCGGCAGAAAGGTGCCGAGGTTGGCAGCGAACACTAGTGGCGTGAGCAGGAAGGACTTCCTGCGCGGCCTCGGAGCGGCCGGAGCCGGCGGGCTGATCGTCGGCGGCGCCGGAGGTTACTTCGGCGGCAAGGCCTCATCATCCTCATCAAGCGGGAACGCGCAGGTGACCTCCAGCAACAAGGAACCGATTGTCATCGGCTCGGGCAGCCCGCTAACGGGCGCCTACGCGGGAGACGGCATTATGCAGCTGCGCGGGCAACAGCTCGCGGTCGCTGAGCTCAATGCCAAGGGCGGCGTGCTTGGCCGGCAGCTCGTCATCTCCAAGCTCGACACTCAGGCGCAGCAACCTGATGTGATGAAGAACGTCTTCCAGAAGTTCGTATCGCAGAAAGTCTCTGCGATGTTCTGCGGTTTCTGCACGTACAGCTCGGTCGAATTCCCGATTGTCGCCCAGGCGGGAATCCCGACCTTTCACGTCAACACCTGGCACGGCAATGTCGACTTCGTGAAGCAGCACGGGATCACGAACATCTTCCAGGGCGACCCATCGGAGACCTGGTACGGACCCGGCTTCGTCGTGACGCTGCAAAACCTCATCTCCACCAAGCGGTGGGCGCCATCCAGCAAGACGATGGCCATCGTCACGAGCAACGACCCATACAGCCTGAACATCGCCAAGTCCTTCCAGTCGGGGATGCAGAAAATCGGCTGGAAGACGACCCTGTTCAGCCAGTTCACGGTGCCGCAGGCCGATTGGACAGCGACCTTGGTGAAGATCAGGGGAAATCCGCCGGGCATCATCTTCTTCAGCGACTACGCGGCCGGCGACGAGGCCTCATTCGTGAAGCAGTTCCGCCAGTCACCTACCCAATCGCTCGTCTATCAGCAGTACGCGCCCTCCATCCCGCAATACCTGAACCTGGCAGGCAGCGCCGCGGACGGCGTCCTGTGGTCGACCGTGGTCGGCATCTTGCAGGACGATCCGGTGTCCGCGCCGTTCCAGAGCGCGTTCCAGGCAAAATTCAACGCCCAGCCCGGGTTCAGCAACGCAGGCGACCAGTACGACCTGGTCAAGCTGTGGGCTCAGGCCGTTGAGGTGGTTGGCGACCCGAACGACTTCAAATCAGTGAACGAGGTCGTGAAGGGCACCACGTACCGAGGAGTCTGCGGAACTTACCGCTTCCCTGACGATTACCTGACCTGCTACCCGTACCCCGACTACACCAAGGACCCGAGCCTGGGCATGCCGCACCTGACGTTCCAGATTCAGAACGGCAAGCAGGTGCTGGTGTCGCCCGAGCCCTATACGACCGGCAGCTACCAGAGGCCGCCTTGGCTGCACCACTAACGTGACGCACGATGCCGCGGACGTGGCCGAGGCCGGAATCAGCCAGGCGGTGCTGCAGGCCCGCGAGGTCCGCAAGGATTACGGTGGCTTGCGCGCCGTCGCGGACGTGTCATTCGAGGTCGTGGCCGGCGAGGTGCTCGGCATCGCGGGACCGAACGGAGCGGGCAAGACCACTCTGTTCGACGTGATCACCGGGCACACCCGGGCCACCGCGGGTGAGGTGCTGCTCGCGGGCCGACCGATCACGGCGGAGCCAGTGCATGTCAGGGCCAGGCTCGGCCTGGCCAGAACGTTCCAGCAGCCGACCGTCGCGCGATCCCTGACGGTCGCGGAGAACATGCTGCTCGCGGCGGCCTTCGGCAGGCCGCGAGCCGGCCGGGCTGACCGGCGGCATCCGCGCGAGGTCGCGGCGGAGTTTCTCGAGTTCGTCGGGCTCGCCGGGCGGGCGCAGGCGCAGTCCGACCTGCTCGGCGTGTACGACCGCAAGAGCCTGATGCTCGGCACCGCGCTGGCGACCGGCGCCTCGGCCATCCTCCTCGACGAGCCGTTCGGCGGCTTGAGCCCTAGCGAGATCGACAAGACGATCGAGTTGATCGGCGCCATCAGGAAGCGCGGTCTGGCGGTGGTCTGCATCGAGCACGTGATGCGAGCACTGACCACGATCGCGGACCGGGTCATGGTGATGCACCACGGCGCGGTGTTTTTCACCGGGACGCCCGCGCAGATGCTGGCCGATCAGAAGGTGGTCGAGGTCTATCTCGGCGCGCGGCGGGAGCGCGGCCAGGCATGAGCATGGGCATGACCAGGGAGCCGATGCTCGAGGTGACCGGAATGCGGGCCGGGTACCTGGACACGACGGTCATCAGGGACCTGAGCCTGGCCGTTCAGCCTGGTGAGGCGGCCGTACTGATCGGGCCGAACGGTCACGGCAAGACAACCTTGCTGCGCGCGATCAGCGGCATCATCACGCCGACCGCTGGCCGGGTGATGCTGGCGGGCCAAGATGTGACGGGCCGGCCCGCGGAGCGGATCGCCGCCCTTGGCCTGGTGCACGTGCCGCAGGGCGACGGGCTGTTCGGCGAGATGACGGTGGAAGAGAATCTCATGATGGGGGCCTTCCCCGCCACGTCCTGGCGGGGAAGGCGCGCCGCGGTGACCAAGATCTACGAGCAGTTCCCCGTGGTCGCGGACCGGTCGAGCCAGCGAGCGAGAACCCTGTCGGGCGGCGAGCGGCGGCTGGTCGCACTCGGCCGTGCGCTGATGCGGCCATCGCAGATCATGCTCATCGATGAGCCATCGCTCGGACTGGCGCCGGTTGCGATCGACGCGGTGTACGACGCCATCGGCGAGCTGAAGCGTTCTGGCGCGACCCTGGTTCTCGTCGAAGAGAACTTCACCCATGTCGGCTCGGTGGCCGACGCCGTACACGTGATCGAAGCGGGCACGATCATCGCCAGCGGGCCGTTCTCCGAACTCTCAACGGATCCCGCGATCGTGCGGACCTACCTCGGAAGCCTGTAGCCCATGATCGCAACGGACATCGTCGGCATTCTCGTCACCACGATCATTCTCGGCTCGATCTACGGGCTCGTCGCGATCGGAATGACGTTGATCTACGGCACGCTGCGGATCCTGGATATGTCCCAGGGTTCGATGGTGATGGTCGGCAGCTTCATCGGCTGGGGCATCCTCGTGGTCGCGGGCTGGAACCCGATCCTGGCGATCATCGCGGCGTTCATCGCGACTTTCATACTCGGCGCGCTCACCCAGCTTGTCTCTGTGCAGCCGCTGATGAAGAGGCGGAACGCGATCGATTTCGAAATGGTCACCTTCATCACCACCTTCGCGGTGGCAATGGTGCTCACGAACGTGGCGCTGGAGATCTTCGGGCCGTTCCAGCGGAACGTCAAGTCGGTGGTCTCGGGCAGCATCAACGTCTACCACGGGGTGGATCTCCCTTATCAGTCGCTGACGATGGCGCTCGTCTCGATCGCCCTGATGGTAGGGCTCGGCGTGTTCCTGGCCAGGTCCCGGTGGGGCATGGCGATCCGGGCCGTCGCGCAGGACCTGGATGCCGCGCGGCTGATGGGCGTCCCCGTCAGCAAGCTGTACCCGATCACGATGGGGCTCGCGTCCGCGCTGGCCGGGATCGCCGGGGTGTTCCTCGGCGGCCTGTACTTCGCCTATCCGCAGGCCGGGGACCTGCCATTGCTCGAGGCGCTGATCGTCGTGATCTTCGGCGGTCTAGGCAGCCTGCCGGGGACGGTCTATGCCGCCTACGCGATCGGCCTGATCCAGGCGACCGCCGAGGTCATCGTCGGCACCACCTGGTCGCTGCCGATCCTGTACGGCGTCATCTTGCTCGTCCTGATCGTCCGGCCGTACGGCCTGCTGGGCCGACCATCCGAGGCGCGCCTGTGAACGAGAACAACGTGACCGAGAACACCGCGGCTGACCACCCCCAAATCGCCTCGTCCGCGTTCCCCGGTATGACGACGAGCCGGTGGAGCCTGGCCGGCCTGGCGACCCTTGTCGCCGTCGTGATCCCGCTGGTGATCAGCAATCAGTACACGCTCAGCGTCATGGTCACCACGGGGATCTTGCTGGTGCTCAACATCAGCTGGAACTTCGTGCTAGGCGTGGCGGGCGTCTGGAACTTCGGCCAGCTTGCCCTGTACGCGCTCGGCGGCTACGGCGCGGGCATCATCATGCTGCATTCCTCGGTTTCGCCGTGGCTCGCGCTGCTGGCCGGCGGCGTGATCGCCGCGGCAGCCGCCGTTCTGCTGGCCTTCCCGACGCTGCGGCTCTACGGCATATACACCTCGCTGCTGACTTTCGCGTTCGCCGAGGTAATTCAGTACGTGATCCTGAACGATGGATCCGGCCTGACCGGTGGCTCGTTCGGGCTGCCGATCGTGCCTGGCCTGTATTCCTCGCTCAGCCTGGACGCCGCGACGAAGGCATACTTCTGGACCGTGCTGGCGGTCGTGGTGATCGCGACACTCGCGCTTGCCGCTGTCGGGCACTCGCGGCTCGGCATCGCGCTGCGCGGGATCAGGGACGCGCCGGCCTACGCGGCCGCTCGCGGCGTGAACCCGCTCAGGTACCGGATCTTCGCCTTCGCGATCTCCGGGTTCCTGGCGGGGATCGCCGGAGCTCTGTATGTCAGCTACAACCAGAGCATCTCGCCGTCGGTGATGGGGCTCACGCCGATGAGCGTGTACGTGACCATGCTCGTGATTGGCGGCCTGGGCACCGCCACCGGGCCGATCGTCGGCACCATCATGGTGCAGATCGTCGCCACCCTTCTGGTCACCCACCCTGGTGCGGAGTTCACCATTCTCGGCCTGTTCCTGTTGGTGGTGGTCGTGTTCGTGCCGGACGGCCTGGTCGGCTTCGTCGGCCGGTACTGGCGCAGGGTCGCCGCGTGGGCGGCAGAAGACGAGCAGGTGGCGGCCGAGGACGAGCAAGCCGAAGGCGAGCAGGAAGGGAGTCCAGATCCGCATGTGGCCTGATGGGGCGCGCTGCGCCGCTGCGTTTACCTTCGATTTCGACGCCGAGGAAGTCTGGATCGGAGAGGACCCGGCGAACGCGGACTGCCCAGGCGTCCTCTCGCAGGGCACCTACGGAGCCAAGGTCGCCATACCGCTGATCCTGGACATGCTCGCGAGGCACGGCGTGCAGGCGACGTTCTACATCCCGGGGCGGGTGGCTGAGCGGCATCCCAAACGCGTCGCCTCGATCGTCGAGGCCGGACACGAGATCGCCCATCATGGCTACACCCACACCTCCCCGATCAAGCTGTCCCGTGATGAAGAGGAGGCCGAGCTTGTCCGCGGCCTGGAGATCCTGCGCGGGTTCGGCGCGGACGTGACCGGCTACCGGTCGCCGTCCTGGGATCTGAGCCCGCACACGCTGGAACTCCTGCACCAGCACGGCTTCGCGTACTCCTCGAACCTCATGGACGACATCCGGCCATACCGGCTCGAGTCCGTGCCGCTGGTCGAGGTGCCCATTTCCTGGATCCTCGACGACGCTCCGCATTTCTGGTTCGACGGCGCGAGCTGGACCAAGACCATCTCGACGACGGCGCACGTGCGGACGCTGTGGGAGGAGGAATTCCTCGGCATCAGGGACCTCGGCGGCGCATGCGTGTTCACCATGCATCCGCAGATCATCGGGCGGCCGTCCCGGCTGGCGTTCCTCGACCAGTTCATGTCGTTCGTCACGAGCAAGCCCGACGTGTGGGTCACGACGACCGCTCAGATCGCGAGCCGCCTATGAGCGGGGGGCTCCGGTGGGTCGCTCCCCCGGGTCAGCACAGACTTGTCGTCACTGGCGCCGCCCGTGGCCTGGGCGAGGCTGTCGCCGCCCGCCTCGCCGCGGACGGGGCCAGCGTGGCGCTGATCGACCTCAGCCCCGAGGTGACGGCAACGGCCGCCCGGATTGCCGCCGGGCCGGCTGGGGGCTCCGAGTCAGGCCGCGTGATAGGAATCGTCGCGGACGTCGCCGACGAGCAGGCCTGCGAGGCGGCGATCGCTCGCGCGGCCGACGCGCTCGGCGGCATCGACGCGCTGGTGAACAACGCGGGCATCGGCGGACCGAACACCAATGTAGTCAAGACCTCCTTCGCCGACTTCTGGCGCCTGCTCCAGGTCAACCTCGGATCGGCGTTCCTCGGATCACGGGCTGCGGCGCGGATCATGATCGGCCAGGGCGCCGGGGGCGCGATCGTCAACATCGGCTCGATCTTCGGCCAGCAGGGCGTGGCTGGCGGCGCTGGATACTGCGCATCCAAGGGCGCGATCACCCTGCTCACGCATACCCTGGCCCTCGAACTCGCGCCGCACGGCATCCGGGTCAACACGATCGCGCCCGGCAACATGGCAACCGAGATGCACTGGGAGGAATTGCGCTTTCGCGCCGCCGCCTCCGGCACCACGTTCGATGAGCAGGTCAGCCTCATCGCGCAGGGCGTACCGCTCGGCAGGCATGGCACCGGCGCCGACATCGCCGGCGCGGTGACCTGGCTGCTCTCGCCCGACTCGGCATATGTCACCGGGCAGACGATCGGAGTCAACGGCGGTGTCTGGCTCAGCTAAGCCGAGCAGCCTCGGCAACCTAGGTAGCCTCGGAGGCACCGCCTCGCCCGGCCGTATGGCAGGCCGGCGGGCGATCGTCACCGGCGGTACATCCGGCATCGGCCTTGCGACCGCGCAGCGACTGCGCGCGGAGGGAGCCGACGTCGTCGCCATCGATCGCTCCCCGGCTGAACCGTCGCTGGACGCTGGCGAGCCGATCCCGAACGTCCGCGCCGACGTGACCAGCCCTGCGGAGGTCGCCAATGCGTTCGGCGAGGCGGCCGAGTTTCTCGGCGGAGCAGCTGACGTTTTGGTGAACGCGGCCGGCATCTACCAGATCCGACCCCTGCTCGAGCTGTCGCCAGACGACTGGGACCAGACGATGGCGATCAACCTGCGCGGCCCGTTCCTGACCAGCCAGCTATTCGCGTCCATCCTGATCGAGAGGGGTCAGCCTGGGTCGATCGTCAATGTCGGCTCGACCGCGGCGCTGATCGCCGACCCGGCGGAACCGGCCGCGCATTACAACGCGAGCAAGGCCGGCGTGCTGTCACTCACCAGGCAAATGGCGGTGGAATGGGCGTCGCACGGGATCAGGGTGAACGCGGTCTGCCCCGGCGTCATTGACACCCCGATGCTGCGGCTCATGGACGATCCGGCAGCAGGGCAGGCCTACCTGGAGACCGGCGTGCCACTGCGCAGGCTCGGCACCCCCAGCGAAGTGGCGGCCACGATCGTGTTCCTGGCGTCGCAAGATGCCTCCTATCTCACCGGCACGGCCATTGTCGTGGACGGCGGAACGACGGCGATCTGAGAGGAACGGAGATGGGCGAGTACCCGCACGTACGGGTGACAGGGTCGGCGGAGCAGCGCGGCCGGCAGTACGGCGAGCAGGCCAGAGACCGCGTCCAGCGATCGGTCAGCGCCTACCGGGACGTGTTCGCGAGCATGGTCGGCTGGGACTGGCCGACCGTACGCAGGGACGCGGCCAGGTTCGAGGGCCCGATCGCCGCGTTCAATCCGAGCTACCTCGCCGAGATGCGCGGCATCGCGGAGGGCGCCGGGATCGACTTCAGCGACGTGCTGGCGATCAACGTCCGCACCGAGGTCATGTTCGCCGCGAAGGCGCGGCAGGCGGCCTCGGCTGGGCGGCGGCCCGCCGAGTGCAGCTCGTTCGCGGTCGCCCCGGCGCCCGGACAGCCAGGGGCCACGCTGGTCGGCCAGAACTGGGACTGGCTGCCGCACTCGGCGGAGACCGTCGTGGTGCTGGAAGCGCGCCAGGACGACGGCCCTGACTTCGTGACGGTGGTGGAAGCCGGCCTGCTCGCGAAGACCGGGATGAACGCCGCCGGGCTCGGGCTGGTGACGAACGCCCTAGTGACCGCCGATGACCTGGGCGATCCTGGCCTCCCCTACCACGTGCTGCTTCGCGCGATCTTGGACTGCGAGAACGTCTCCGACGCGATCACGAGCCTGCAGGCGGGATTCCGGTCATCGTCGGCTAATTACCTGCTCGCGCACCGGGACGGCATCGCCATCGACGTTGAGGGCTCGCCAGGTGACTTCTCAAGGCTCTATTTCCTCTACCCCGAGGCCGCTCACCCCGGCGGCGAGCCGATCTTGCTTCACACCAATCACTTCCTCGCCGACCGGTTCGCGGGCAAGGACGTCTCAGTGTGGGTGATGCCGGACAGCCCCGTGCGGCTGCAACGCCTGCGGGCCGGCGCCCAGGCCGCGGCGGAACTCTCGCTGGCCACCTTCCGCGGGTTGCTGTCCGACCACGCGAACTACCCGTCAGGCGTGTGCTGCCATCCCGACCCGAAGATGGCACCTGAGGATCAGGGCATGACCGTGACCTCGGTTCTGATGGACCTGCGCGCGCGCCGGATGTGGGTCAGCGACGGGAACCCGTGCACCGCGCCCTACCGCGAGCTGGACTACTCCAGCTTCCTAGCCTGGCCGGCTCCCGAAACCGCTCAGCCGGGCAGTCAGGCGGCGGCGTGAGCATCGCGCTCGGCTTCGGCCTGATCACCTGCCAGCGCTACCCAGGCGACGAGACTTCGGACGCGGAACTATACGCACACGCCCTGGACCTGGCGGTCCAGGCGGAGCAGCTCGGAATGGACTCGGTCTGGGTCTCAGAACACCACTTCGTCGATGACGGGTACCTGCCTTCGTGCCTGCCGCTCTGCGCCGCGATAGCGGCGCGCACCAGCCGGGTGCAGATCGGGACGGGAGTACTGCTGGCCCCGCTGCACGACCCGCTCCGCCTCGCCGAGGACGCGGCCGTGACCGACCTGATCTCGGCCGGCCGCCTGATCCTCGGGATCGGCCTCGGCTGGCGAGATGAGGAGTTCGCCGGGCTCGGCGTTCCGCTGAGGGAGCGCGTGCCCAGGATGGTTGCGGCCGTGGATACGATGCGCCGCGGCTGGCGCGGCGAACTCGTGGCCGGCGGTCCGCACCAGAACCTGGCAGCGGTCCCTGTCCGGCCGCTGCCCGCCAGGCCAGGCGGGCCGCCGCTCTGGGTCGGCGCGATGAGCGAGCGCGCCGTCAGGCGCGCTGGCAAGATCGCGGACGGGTTCATGGCGACCGAGGTCGGTCCAGCAATGCTCGCAGAACAGGCCGAGCTGGCCAGAGCCGAGTTCGCGGCCTCCGGTCGCACAGGCGCGTTCACGATCAGCGTGAACCTGCCGGTCTTCGCCTGGGACGAGGTCGGAGCGCAGGATGCCTGGGACCTGATCAGGGATAGCGTCCGGTACATCGCTTGGAAGTACGACGATATGGAGGGCGCGCACGGGCGGGGCGATGCACCGCAGCCTGCGCCGCCGATGACCGCGGCCGAGGAGGACGCGCTCCGCGAATCGATCATTCTCGGCACGCCGCGTCAGGTCGCGGAACGGATCAACGAGTACCGCGTAGCCGCCGGCGGTGACCTGGACTTCGTTGCGCGGCTGTACTTCCCCGGGCTCAGCTGGGACCTACAGCAGCGTGCGCTGCGGATCTTCGCCGAGCAGGTCGCCCCGCTGGTCAGGGATCTCGCCGCTGGCGGCTCGGGTGGCTGAAGCCGGCTGGGTCGTCGGCGTCGATGTCGGCGGGACGTTCACCGACGCGATCGCGACCAGCACGGACGGGCAGGTACTGGTGGCGAAGGTACCGTCCACCCCGCAGGATCCGCGGCTTGCGTTCGAGCGCGCCCTGGCCGAGCTCGGCCACGCCGGCGTCACGGACCAGTCGGTTCTGATGATCTTCCACGGGACCACTGTGGCCACGAACGCGCTGCTGACCGGCAAGACGGCCAGGGTCGTGCTGGCGACAACGGCGGGATTCAGGGACGTTCTCGGGTACCGGAACGGCTCGCGTCCCGTCGTCTACGACCTGACTCAGCCCAGGCCGCGGCAGCTGGTGAGTCGCCGGGACCGGATCGAGGTGAGCGAGCGGCTGTCCGGCCTCGGCGAGGTTGTCACCCCGCTGACGCCAGCCGAAGCCGAGCGCGTGGCCGACGTGGTCGCGCAGGCGAACCCTGAGGCCGTCGCGGTATGCCTGCTGTTCAGCTACCTGGACGACGCGCATGAACGCCTGCTCGGCGACGCGATCGCCAAGAAGCTGCCAGGCGTGCCGGTGACGATATCGGCCGACGTCGCTCGCGAGTTCCGTGAGTACCCGCGGACATCGACCGCCGTGATCAACGCGGCGTTGCGCCCCGTCGTCGGAAACTACCTGCTGCAGCTTCGGTCCAGGCTCGGCTCACGGCCGCGCGCGGCGCGGCCGGCCAGCCCGCCGCTGCAGATCATGCAGTCAAATGGAGGCTGCCTGCCAGCCGACCGGGCTGCGCAGCAAGCACACCGGCTTGTCCTGTCCGGACCAGCCGCCGGGGTCGCCGGCACCGTGTCACTGGGCGCGACTTACGGGATCAGCCAGCTGATCTCGCTTGACATGGGCGGCACATCACTCGACGTGTGCCTGGTGCCTGACGGCATCCCCCCGGTCGCTCCGCGACAGGAGATCAATGCGAGCCCGATCCTCGCACCGGCCGTCGACATCGTCACGGTCGGCGCTGGCGGCGGCAGCATCGCGCGGGTGGACAGGGCGGGCCGGCTGCGGGTCGGCCCGGAGAGCGCTGGAGCAACCCCAGGCCCAGCCGCCTATGGCATGGGCTGCGACCGCGCAACGCTGACCGACGCCCACGTCGTGGCCGGCACGCTGCCCGCCGATCTGCCGCTCGCCGGGCAGATCGCCTTGGACGCCGACGCCGCGCATGCGGCCATCGAGCGGGTCGCTTGCCAGCTGGGACTGCCCGCGACAGAGGCCGCCGACGGCATCATCCGCCTGGCGGTGGCTCAGATGAGCGCCGCGCTGCGACAGGTCTCCGTGCAACGCGGGATCGACCCGCGAGACTTCACCCTGGTGGCGTTCGGCGGCGCGGGGCCGCTGCATGCGGGCCTGCTGCTGGAGGAGATGCGGTTCCGCTCGGTGCTCGTGCCCCGTTTTCCCGGTCTGTTCGCCGCGTCCGGCCTGACGTCGACCGACATCCGGCTGGACGACTCACGCACGGTGCTGCAGACGCTGCGGCCCGAGCTCTTCGGCCACCTCGCGGCCTGGTACGCCGCGAGCGGCAGGAAGCTGACGGCGCAGTTGCGCGGCGATGGCGTGCCCGAGGACTCGGTCCGCCTGACGGCGAGCGCCGACTGTCGTTACGTCGGCCAGGGCTACGAGCTGAGTGTGCCGCTCACCGCGCCAGGCACGCGCGGAGTCGAGGCGCTGGCCGACAGGTTCAGGGACCTGCACCTGCGCACCTACGGGCACGCAAGCCCCGATCAGGAGGTCGAGGTGGTGAACGTGCGCTTGTCGGCCTTCGGCGGTTTGCCGGTCGGCGCCCGTGACGCCGATCCGGCGCCGCATCGGCGTCAGGCGGCGCCTGACAGCCAGGCAGACCCGGCACCGGACACCGCCCGAGCCGGCGAGGTGACCGCACGGCTGCCAGGGTCTGACTCGGCGCGGCCGCTGCCCGTCTATCAGCGCGACAGGATCGAGCCCGGTCAATGCGTCGCGGGCCCGGCGATCGTGCACCAGCTGGACAGCACCACCGTCGTCCTGCCCGGCCAGCGAGCGCGGGTCGATACACAGCGCAGCATGTGGCTCGAGGGGTGCAGGTGAGCGGCGTGGACCCCATTACCTTCGAACTGGTTAGCGCCGCGCTGCAGTCCGCGGCCATCGAGATGGGCGGCGTGCTGAAGCACTCGAGCTACAGCCCGATCATCCGCGAGATGGACGACTTCAGCTGCGCCGTCTTCCGTGCGGACGGCGACCTAGTCGCGCAGGCCGACTTCATCCCGGCCCAGCTTGGCGCGATGTCCCTGGTCGTGAAGTCGATCATCGCTCGCTGGGGAGGCGCGATCGCGGCGGGCGACGCGTACCTGGCCAATCACCCCTACCTCGGTGCGATGCACACCCCTGACCTCAACGTGATCATGCCGATCTTCATCGGCGGCGAACTGGCCGGCTGGGCGGGCACGACCGCGCATCACATCGACGTCGGCGGGGTCCGCCCGGGGACCGAGGGCCCCGACTTGGGCGAGGTATACGCAGAAGGTTTGCTGCTGCCTCCCGTCCGGCTCTACCTGGGGGGCGACGAGAACCCCGACGTGTTCGCGTTCGTCGGAGCCGCCGTCCGCGACCCGACGTCGACGCTTTCTGATCTGCGCGCACAGCGGGCGGCTTGCCTGGTCGGCGAGCGCCGCGTCAGGGAACTAGCGGAGCGATACTCCGCCGCCGTCCTGTTCCGCGTCTTCGACATGATGCTGGACTCGGTCGAGCGCGCGATCCGCCTGGACCTGGCCGACCTGCCTGACGGCGCGGCAGAGGCAGAGGGATTCCTGGACGACGACGGCGTCGGCGGCGCGCCAACCAGGATCGGAGTCCGGCTTGCCAAGCACGGCGACAGCCTGATAGCCGACCTCAGTGGCTCGGCGGCCCAGGTCCGCGGCGCGATGAATGTCCCGTGGGCGAGTACCAGGGCCAGCGTGGTCTACGCGATCAGGGCCCTGACCGACCCGTCCCGCGCGACCAACGACGGCATCCTGCGGGCGGTAGACATCATCTGCCCGCGTGGCACCGTGCTGAACCCGGAGCCACCAGGCGCGGTCTCGGTCAGGCACAACACCTGCCAGCGGCTCGCTGACACCCTGATCAGGGCCGCGGCGCAGATCTGGCCTGACCGCGCCGTGGCCAGCAGCACGGTCGCGTTCTTCGGCATGAACCTGGAGAGCGTGTCGCCGCGGACCGGGCTGCCGAGCGTGATGGCCGAGGTCGCGGGCGGCGGGACGGGAGCTCACAGCGGCGGCGACGGCCTGGATGGCGTCGACACCTACATGGCGAACGTGGGCCTGATGCCCGTCGAGGTCGCCGAGTCAAACTACAGCGTCCGGATCCTGCGCACCGAGCTGATAGCGGGCTCCCAGGGCGACGGGCAATATCGCGGCGGCCTCGGGCTGCGCCGGGAGTATCAAGTGCTCGGCCGGGACTCCATGGTCACGGTGTACTCCGAGCAAACCGATCCGCGCTTCGCACCGCGCGGCGTGCTCGGCGGCACCGAGGGGCAGCCATCACGGATCACGATCTTCGACCCGGACGGCCGCAAGATGCCGGTCGGCTCGAAGGCGTCGCTGCGGGTCCGGCCAGGATCGGTGATCAAGATCGAGACCAGCGGCGGCGGCGGATACGGAGACCCAGCGCGCCGGGACCCGGCCCTGCGCGCTGCCGACGAACAGGACGGGCGCGGATGAGCAAGCAGGACGCAGACCTGGTGCTACGCGGCGGCGCCATATACACCGTCGACGCGGCGCGGTCGTGGGCGCAGGCGGTCGCGGTGCGCGACGGCGTGCTGCTCGCCGTGGGCACCGACGAACAGGTGGCCAGCCTGACCGGCCCTGCAACCCGGGTCGTCGATCTCGACGGCCGGATGGTGCTGCCTGGCTTCATCGACGCGCACGTGCACGCGTCGGCCGCCGGGCTCGAGCGTCTGCGCTGCGATCTGTCGGAGGCCCACGGCCTAGATGCATATCTCGACGTGATCCGCGCCTACGATCAGGCGAACCCCGGTCAGGGTTGGATCACCGGCGGAGGCTGGTCGATCGACGTCTTCCCTGGCGGCGTCCCGTCCAGGCACGATCTCGATCGCGTAGTCGGTGAGCGCCCTGTGTTCTTGTCCAATCGCGATCACCATGCGGCCTGGGTGAGCAGCAAGGCGCTGGAACTGGCCGGGGTGAGCGCGAGCACCCTTGACCCTGCCGACGGGCGGATCGAGCGCGAAGCAGACGGCACGCCTGCTGGCACCCTCCAGGAAGGGGCGATGGGCCTGGTCGAGCGCGTGGTGCCGCGACCGCAGGTTGACGAGCAGGTGGACGGCATCGTCGACGCGCAGCGCTACCTGCACTCGCTTGGCATCACCGGCTGGCAGGAGGCGATTGTCGGCGACTACGCCGTCGTACCCGACTGCTTCGACGCCTACCTCGAGGCCGACCGGCGCGGATTGCTCACCGCCCGGGTAGTGGGTGCTCTCTGGTGGCAGCGCGGCATCGGCCTGGGCCAGCTCGACGGCCTGGCCGAGCGCCGGGACAAGGCATCCGGCGCCGGGCGCTTCCGTGCCACCAGCGTCAAGATCATGCAGGACGGCGTATGCGAGAACTTCACCGCGTCGATGCTGACGCCATACCTGGACATCCGCGGGCACGAGACGGCCGGCCACGGAGCGAGTTTCTTCGCACCGCAGGAGCTCAACGAGGCCGTGACCGCGATCGACGGCCGCGGCTTCCAGGTCCATTTCCATGCCATTGGTGACCGGGCGATTCGCGAGGTGCTGGACGCGGTCTCGGTGGCCAGGCACGCCAACGGCCCGGCTGACCACCGGCACCACATCTCCCACATCCAGGTCGTGCATCCCGATGACCTGCCGCGGTTCCGCGACTTGGACGTGCTAGCGAACTGCCAGGCGCTGTGGGCATGCGAGGAACCACAGATGACCGAGCTCACGCTGCCGTTCCTCGGACCAGAGCGGTCAAGCTGGCAATATCCCTTCGGACGCCTGCTGCGATCGGGCGCGCAACTGTGCTTCGGCAGCGACTGGCCGGTTTCGAGCCCCGATCCGTTGTGGGAGATGCATGTCGCGGTGAACAGGACCGTGCCGCCCGGGTATCCGTACGCCGGGCCCGGGGCGGGACACGTGTTCCTGCCAGGTGACCGGATCGGCCTTCATGACGCGATCGCCGCCGCGACGATCGGGTCGGCGTACGTGAACCACGCCGACGATGTCAGCGGGTCGCTCGAGCCGGGCAAGGCGGCGGACCTGGTGGTGCTGGACAGGAACCTGTTCGCCCACCCAGTCGAGGACATCGCGCTAGCAAAGGTTGACCTGACGATCGTGGCCGGCCAGATCGTCCACGAGCGCAGCCGGTAGCCGCCTGCGCCAGGCCCGCTCGGTCTGGCGCAAGGCCAGCGGGTACACGATCAGGTGGCGGAACGGCTTGATCGCCGCCATATAGGCGGCACCGAGCAGGCCATTCGGTTTCACGAGCACCGCCAGCTGGCCGCGGTACCCGCCAGACCCGTCCTGCACCCAGCCAATGTGAATAACGCCATGCATCGTGCGGTTGACCAGCTCCGCTGCCCACTCGTCGTGCAGCAGGTACAGCGTCGTGAAAGGCGCCATCCGCAGGCCCTGGTCGCCGCCGCCGCTCGCAATGTCGTCCGGCAGCCGGTCACGCAGCATCTCGCGCTCAGTGTTGTATGCGGCAGTGTCGTATCCGGCACTGTCGTATCCGGCACTGTCGCGTCCGGCCGGAGCGTCGTCCCAGCCGAACACCCTGCCCAGTGCCTTACGTGCCGCCCACAACACGCGCACCGAACGGGACGATGACGTCAGCAGCGGACCATCACGCGAAGTCAGCAGTCGCATCAGCAGGCCGAAGTCGTCCTTGCCGCCCGGCGTCGGCAGGGCCCACACATCCTCCAGCCTGAAATCGCCCGTGAGGTCGTGGATCCGCCAGGGCTGCGACGTGTGCGCGCTGGCCGGCAGCCGCAGGTCCCAGCCGCCCGCACGGGGTTGCGTCATGATCGTGCCTCCATCTATACGGTACCGTATCTATCGACGGTAGCACCGCTATCGGCCGCGCGATCACGGAGGGGCAGTAGGCAATGGTTCCGGTCACCAGGACGCCCCGGTCAAGCTGGATTGGGGCCGGCCTTCGCGCCCTGGCCTCCGGAGGACCACAAGCGGTGCGGGTCGAGGTCCTGGCGCAGGCACTGGGCGTGACCAAGGGCGGCTTCTACGGGCACTTTGCCGACCGGAATGGGTTGCTGGACGCGATGCTCGATACCTGGGAACGGATGAGCACCGACGACGTGCTCGCGCGCGTGGAGAGGAAGGGCGGTGATGTCCGTGCCAAACTGCGCCGCGCCGGGGCGCTGACGTTCTCCAGCGAACTCCTGCCGGTCGACCTGGCGATCCGCGCCTGGGCACGGCATGACGAAGCGGTCGCTGAGCGGCTCAGGCGGGTCGACAACCGCCGGATAGAGTACCTGCGATCGCTCTTCGGCGCCATCTGCGCCAATGACGCTGAGGTCGAAGCCCGGAGCACGCTGGCCTTCTCCCTGGTCATCGGTCACCACTTCATGGCCGCCGATCACGGCGCGCGCAGTCACGCGGACGTGCTCGAACTTGCCGCGGGCTGGCTTCTTGGCGAGCCAATCTCCTGAGCCATTCCTGACGTGGCTTCTCCACACCATCTCCACAGGATCTGCAAACCGCCTGCACAGGTGCCGGAATGCTGTAAGCGGGACCGCGACTTTAGGTTGCCCTCATATCGGTTGGGGCGTGACCAGGCCGGGCATGCGATTGCGATTTCTGCTTGGCAGCCAGAGAGCCCCGCCTTTCCTCGACCATCCAGGGGGGCCATTCGTGCAGCCAGTCACCGCCCGCCAATCCCCTGGTCCGCCCGTCGCCCTTGCTGGCGAAGTTAGTCGCGGCCGACTGCTCTCCGTCCTTGGCGGGCGGTTTGAGCGGCCGGTCACGACGGTTGTCGCTGGCGCCGGATTCGGCAAGACGACACTGGTGGCCCAGGCGATGCGGCAGAACCTGGCCGCGCCGGTCGGCATCGACGCCTGGGTATCGTGCCAGCCTGACGACGAGAATCCTGTGCAGTTCGCGGCCGCCTGCTGCCGCGCGATCGGAGCCGACGACGCTGTCTCCAGGGGCCGGGGGCCGATGTCATCGCGGCGATGCGCCAGGTGTCGCCGATCGACGTGTGCCTGCTCATTGACGACATGCATCAGCTTGCTGGCCCGGCTTCTCAAGCGCTACTGGCCCATCTCGACCTCGCGTTCACCCCGGCCGAGGAACGCAATGTGGCCCGGCTGCTCGACGTGCAGCCGCCCAGGCGCGAACTGGCCGGCTGGCCAGCCCTGGTGCGGCTCGCCCTGACATCGCAGCGGACTTTAACGCAGCAGGTTCTCTGAGAGGAGATCGTCGGCGGCCTCCGTCCGGTCG
>DATAEH010000136.1:0-3866 GCA_036258115.1 Streptosporangiaceae bacterium | reverse complement strand
CGGCCAGCAGCACGGTGACGGTCAGCCAGACAAAGAACCTGGTCAACGAGATGATCCATGTCTCGTGGACTGGATTCACGCCGAGCAGCGATGTGCTCTACCAACAGTCGGTCACCGACTACCCGGTCATGGTCGTCGAGTGCAACTCCGTTCACCCGCGCCGCCTCAAGCAGTGTTACGGCGGCGACAACGGAGGTGTGCAAGGAGCCTTCGGGCCCTTCGGCCCTATGAACTCGGCCTACGCCACCACGTCCAAAAAGGGCGCGGGGCAGCTCGACATCCAGGTCCTTACGCTGGCCGAAAACCAATTCCTGGGCTGCAGCATCCATCACCGATGCTCGCTGGTGATCGTTCCATCGCAGGGAGGCGACACCCTGAGCGTGCCGCCGAAGTGCACCGATCACAGTCTTGACCCGGCGGGAACCGATCTCGGGCAGTTTGCCTTCAGCAGCGAAACCGGGCAGTGCTCGTGGGCCAAGCGCATCGTCGTGCCGCTGAGCTTCGCGCCCGCACCGGATAACTGCAGGCTGAAGAAGCCTAACTTCGCGGCGATGGGCTCGCCGATGCTGCTGCGTGCGATGAACCAGTGGCGGGCGGGCCTCTGTACGGGATCGAATCCGATCGCGCTCACGTTCAACGCGGCCATCACGGAGCCTGAAGCGATCGCCGACCTGCCGACCGGCCTCGCTGACATCGCCCTGACGACACGACCGGGCCCGGTGCACCTGAATAGCAACAAGACCTATGCCTACGCGCCGATAGCCATCTCGGCGGTCTCGATCGCGTACTGGGTGGATAATCCGACGACCGGGCAGCCGGTGCGCCGCCTGAAGCTGGATCCCCTGCTCGTCGCCAAGTTGCTGACCCAGTCCTACAACTTCGACAACGACGGCTGCGCCCACGGCACACGGCACAACAAGCAGATCGGATGCGACGCCGCCGTTGACGGCAATCCGCTCTCATTGTTCAAGGATCCGCATTTCAAGCACCTCAACCACGGAGTGCCTGGACCATTCGGCGGCGGCGCCTCGTTCCAGGTCCCGACCGTCGAGTCCGGTCACAGCGACATGACCTGGGAGGTGACGCGGTGGATCGCGGCCAACCACGCCGCCCAGAGCTTCATGGGAGGGCACTTCGACAGATTCGGGATGCACGTCAACACCGACTACCTCGGGCTGAAATACCCCCTTGACTCGTTTACCGGCCAGGACTCCTATCCGGTCATCTCGCACAAGTACAGCCCCGTGTTCCCGCTCAGCCTGGTCGCCAACTACCAGGTGCAGAACTGGGAACCCGGCACATTCTGGGAAAAGGACCAGTTCGGCAACTTCCCCAGGGACCCCATCGAGATACCTGGCGAGCGAGCCCTATTCGCGATCCTGGATCAGGGCGACGCGGCCGCGTTCCGCTTCCCCACTGCCAGGATCCTGAATCACACCGGCCACTACGTGGCACCGTCGAACAAGACGATGGCCGCCGCGCTCCCTGCCCTGGTCGGATCCAGCAAGAACCACATCACTCAGCACATCAGCTACAAAAAGGTCGCGAAGGACGCGTACCCGCTGACCATGGTGATCTACGCACTGGTGCCGACCAGCCACGTGAAGCAGGCCAAGGCCGATGCCATCGCCCATTTCCTGCAATTCGTCGCAGGGCCTGGGCAGACGCCGGGCCTGCAGCCCGGTCATCTGCCGCCGGGGTACCTGCCGTTGCCAACCAAGCTCAGGGCGCAGACGATGAGGGCCGCCCAGCTCGTGCTGAACCAGAAGGGCAACAGCCTGCACCCGAAGCCGAGCACGAGCCCCAGTCCTCCACCGTCGCCCACGCCGGCCCCCAGCCCGTCAAAGACGCCACTCGGCGCAGGAGTGGTCACGGTCAAGCAGGCCGCTCAGACGTTGGGTCCGATCAGATATGCCTTGCCGATCCTGCTCATCGTCGGCGGCGCCGCAACCCTGGGCGGAGCGTCGTCCATGATGCTCGGCAACGCGGCAGCCATCAGCGAACGTGTGCGCCGGCTACGCCGGCTACGCCTGGTAAGGAGAAGCAGAAGGTGAAGCGTCGCACGCCCCGACCAGCACTGCTACGAGCCTCGGCACGGACGTGCGCCGCGCTGGCGATCGCAGCCGTGATCGCGGCACCGCTTCCGGCCAGCGCCGCGAACTACATCGCAATCAGCGGCTCCGGTTCGTCCTGGAGCGCGGTGGCGATCGACCAGTGGCAGCAGGACCTGCGGCCGAACGGCCTTGTCATCAACTACAACCCGGATGGTTCGGCGGCCGGTCGCGGCGACTACATGGCCAACCAGGACGACTTCGCCGGTTCTGACCCGCCGTTCCGAAACGGCCACGACCAGCTAGGCGGCACCGGCGCGGAGCACCCGACACAGGGGTACTCGTACATCCCGGATACCGCTGGCGGCACCGCCTTCATGTATCACATCGAGGTGGCGGGGAAAGTGATCACGAACCTGCGGCTGTCCGGCGACACGATCATGAAGATCTTCACGGGCCAGATTTCCAACTGGGATGACAAGCAGATCACGAAAGACTACGGCGCGCAGCTCCCGAACCTGCCCATCACCCCGGTGATCAGGTCAGATGGCTCGGGTGCGTCGTTCTTCTTTACCCGCTGGATGGCGCACGTCTTCCCGTCTGACTGGAACGCGTTCTGCAAGAAGGTGAAGCCGAGCGTGCACCCCCCGTGCGGGCAGACCGAGTTCTACCCGCTGTTCCGCGGCGCCAAGTCCGAGAATGGCTCCAACAACGTCGCCACGTATATCACCGCCAGCTATGGAAACGGCGCGATCGGCTACGACGAATATGCCTATGCGCTGAATTCCCATTATCCGGTCGTCAAAGTGCTCAACGCAGCGGGCTACTACGTGCTGCCGAGCGCGTCCAACGTTGCCGTGGCGCTCACCAAGGCGGTCATCAACGAGGACGCGAGCAGTCCTGACTTCCTGCAGCAGGATCTCGACGCGGTCTACACGTTCACCGATCCGCGCTCGTATCCGCTATCCAGCTACAGCTATCTGATCGTGCCCAGAGCCGGCACGCACCAACCAACCAACTTCAGCAACGCCAAGGGCAAGACACTCAGTACCTTTGCCGACTACTTCCTATGCGGCGGCCAAAAGGAAGTGGCTGCGCTTGGCTACTCGCCGCTGCCGCTCAACCTGGTCAAGGGCGGACTGCTGCAGAGTTCCAAGATTCCCGGTGCCATCCCAGGCCCGAACCTCACCACGCTGGCCGGCTGCGATAACCCGACCTTCACCAACGGCAAGCTCACACTGCTGTTGGACGCGCCGCAGCCATCCCCGTGCGACAAGAAGGGCGAGCCGCTCAACTGCGTCGTGGTCAACGGCAAGGCCACCAAGCCCGGGGAGGGCGGCACCTCACCGTCGCCAGGCGCATCCGACTCAGCGTCCCCTGGCTCCGTGGAATCCACTGGCCCGACCACCAACACCGGGCCGATCGCGGTCACACCACAAGTGGTCAATGTTGCGGCCAGCAGTCCGAGCAAGCTCATGCTGAGCGTGCTGACCGCGGTTGCGATCGTCCTGGCCGTCGTGGCGCCACCAGCGCTGAGCGGCTGGCTGCGGCGCCGCAGGCGTCAGGAACCGGGGAAGACGTGACGCAGACCATTAGCCCGAGCATGCCTGACCAGGCGCCGGCCACACCACCGCAGCTCACCCCGCAGCCGGAAAAGGACGCCACCGCGCACGGCATCGGGGTCGGCCTGATCCTCTTCGGGGTATTCCTCTTCGGATTCCTCGCGTATCTGTTCGGGATCTCCGGGGTCCAGGAGGCGCGCGCGCAGTCCAACGCGTACGCGACCCTGCGAGCGCAGCTGGGCCAGCAGGTCGC
>DATAEH010000135.1:0-1554 GCA_036258115.1 Streptosporangiaceae bacterium | reverse complement strand
GCCGACCCGGCAGCGGCTGAGCGGCTCAGGGACGCGACGCTCGCGGAATTCGGCCGTGCCGATGCGCTCGTGCATAACGCCCTCGCGATGCCCCCGATCAAGGATCTGTCCGTCGTCGACCTTGAGGCGATCAAGTCTGCGTTCGACGTCAACGTGGTCGGGGCGCTGCGGATGACCAGGCTGTTCACGCCCGCCCTGGCCGCGAGCTCGGGGTCCGTGACGATGATCAACTCGATGGTCGTCAGGTTCTCCCAGCGCACGATGGGGCCGTACAAGGCGACCAAGGCCGCGCTGCTCGCGGTGGCGCAGTCGCTAGCCAGCGAGCTGGGCCCGCAGGGGATCAGGGTTAACAGCGTCGCACCGGGCCATATCTGGGGAGACTCACTGCAGTGGTACTTCGGCTACCTGGCCAAGAAGCGCGGCGTGGACGCCCAGGACATCTACAACGAGACGGCGGCGAACATCGATCTGCGCAGGCTCCCCGAGCCCGACGAGGTTGCCGACGCCGTCGTTTTCCTTGCCTCGCCGCTGGCGCGGGCGATCACCGGCCAGTGCCTCGACGTGAACTGCGGCGAGTTCCACCACTGAGCAGGCGGGCCCGATGAGCGCACGGACCAGCGTCGGCACGATCGCTGACCTGCACGCTTCGGCGGCGAGGATGACCGGGCTCGACGACTTCGGCGCCGACGACTATCAGGACGGCCTCGCCGTGCTGCTGGAGTCCTACGAAAAGGACGAGAACCTGACGCCGACCGGCAGCAAGATGAGCCGTGTCTTCGTGCGCGGCGCCCTGGCGGCCAGGCTGATCAGCGAAGCTGGCTGGCGCCGCCATCCCGGGTACGCTGCCGTCGGCATCGACCGGCCGATCTTCGTGACCGGGCTGCCGCGGACCGGTACGACCGCGCTGCACAGGCTGCTTACCGCAGATCCCGCGCACCAGGGTCTCGAGCTCTGGCTGACGCAGGCGCCGCAGCCGAGGCCGCCGCGCGAGACCTGGGCGGCCAACCCCGTCTATGCACAGCTGCAGGCAGCGTATGCGCAGCACCACGTTGAGCATCCGGAGTTCATCGGCGTGCACTTCATCGCCGCCGACCAGGTAGAGGAGTGCTGGCAGCTGCTGCGCCAGTCGATGCGCTCGATCTCCTTCGAATGCCTGGCCCACCTGCCGACGTACTCGTCGTGGCTCAGTAACCAGGACTGGACGGGCGCATACTGGCGGCACCGGCGCAACTTGCAGCTTATCGGGCTGGCGGACGCCGGACGACGCTGGGTGCTGAAGAACCCGAGCCACCTGTTCGCGCTCGATGAGTTGCTCACGGCGTACCCGGACGCGCTCGTCATCCAGACGCACCGGTCGCCGCGCGAGGCGATCGCCTCGGCGTGCAGCCTGGCGGCACACGCGACGGAAGGCTGGTCGCAGACCTTCGCTGGCGCTGTCATCGGCCGGGATCAGCTCGAGCTGTGGGCACGCGGCCTCGAGCACTTCATGGCCGTGCGTTCAAGGCACGATCAGGCTCGGTTCTGTGACGTCCGGTACGCCGAATTCATCGCCGA
>DATAEH010000134.1:0-2642 GCA_036258115.1 Streptosporangiaceae bacterium | reverse complement strand
GAAATCAGTCATGAAAAAGGCGGCCGATCACCGCAACCCGGGCGGCCAGATACCTGGCTGATCGACGTTGACGGCGCGACCGTCGCCGAGAAGCCGGGCGATTGTGCAAGCCGGCGCCTCGAGCCGGAGCTGCGCGCTTGGGGAACGGGCAGGTGGTAATTTCGGTCCAGGCGTGGCAGGGCTTGTGCGAGTACCGCGGGTGTCGGAAGTCTCTTCTCTCCACGGGCGACGCGCGCTGGTGACGGGCGCCGGCGCGGGGATTGGCCGGGCCATCGCTCGGGCCTTCATGGCTGCGGGCGCGGAGGTGGCGATCACCGATCTCGACCTGTTCGCGGCCGAGGCCGTCGCCGCGGAGCTCGGCAAGCCGGCGATTGCCCTTCGCCTCGACGTCACCGACGCCGCCGCGACCGGCGCGGTGTTCCGAGAGGCGGCAGATCGGCTGGGCGGGCTCGAGATCGTGTGCGCCAACGCCGGGGTCTCGACCATGAACTATGTGGTCGATCTGACCGAGGCGGAGTGGGACCACAATCTGGCGGTCAACGCCAAGGGTGTGTTCCTGACCAACCAAGCCGCGGTGCGGCACTGGCTCGCGGCCGGGGTGCGCGGCGTCATCGTCAACACCGCTTCGCTCGCCGGCAAGCAGGGCACGCCACTCCTCGCCCACTACTCGGCGAGCAAGTTCGCTGTCGTCGGCTTCACCCAGGCGCTCGCCCGCGAAGTCGCGGCGCACGGCATCCGGGTCAACTGCGTCTGCCCGGGGTTGGTGCGAACCAGTATGCAGCAGCGCGAGGTGGTCTGGGAGGCGAAGCTGCGCGGCATCAGCCGAGAGGCGGTGATCGACGAGTACGTGGCGATGACCCCGCTCGGCTGCCTCGAGGAGCCGGAGGACGTCGCCGATGCGGTGGTGTTCCTGGCGAGCGACGCCGCCCGCTTCATCACCGGTGAGGCGCTGAACGTGACCGGCGGCGTGCGCATGGATTAGACCGGATGGCGACGCTGGCCGAGAGCAGGGTCATGGCGCCGCACGCTCGTCGTGCCGTGGTCCTGCGCCGCGCCCTTGCCGCCGCCCTGCCGCACTTCATCCTGATCCTGTTCTCAGCGGCAATCGTGCTGCCGCTGCTCTGGGTGCTGCGGGTCAGCCTCACCGACAAGCTCACCGCCTATAAGATCCCACCCGAGTGGACCGCGCCGAGTTTGGCCAACTACGTCGAGATCTTCACCGCCTACCCGTTCGCGACCTGGTTCCTGAACAGCGTGGCGGTGGCGATCGGCTCGACCGCGATAGCCCTGCCGCTGGCGGTCGCCCTCGCCTACGCCTTCGCCCGCTGCAACACCGGCGGCACGCCGCTTCGCCTGGGCGTCCTGGCGAGCCAGATGCTGCCGCCGGTCATCCTGGTCCTGCCGCTGTTCGCGCTGTTTCTCGGTGCCGGCCTGCTCAACACCCGAATCGCCCTGATCACGGCCCATCTTGCGATCAACGTGCCCTTCCTCGCCTGGATGCTGGTGGCGTTCTTCGAGGGCGAGGTGCGCCAGCTCGAGGAGGCGGCGCGGATCGAAGGTGCCACGCGCTTTCAGGCTTTCTTGTGGATTGCGGTGCCGGTCGCGGCCCCCGGCATCCTCGCCGCCGGCCTGCTCGGCTTCATCCTGAGCTGGAACGAGTTCCTGTTCGCGCTGATTCTCTCCGGCAGGCAGACCCAGACGCTCCCGGTCGGGCTGTCGGCGCTCGAAACGCACCGGGGGGTCGAGATCGCGCTGCTCGCCGCGGCGACCCTGTTCGCGGTGCTGCCGGTGTTCGTGCTCTTGCCGTTCCTGCGCAAATATCTGATCAAGGGGCTGTCGCTCGGCGCTCTCAAGTGAGGATGATCCGAAGCGACCAAGGGAAGCATAGGGAGAGAGGTCATGAGAAAGCTGCTGCTTGGCACCGCCTGCTGGCTGCTCGCCGGGCCGTTGCACGCCCAGACCATCAACATTCTCATGGAGAGCGTTCCCGACACCCGCTTTGTGCAAGAGGTCGTGCCCGAGTTCGAGCAACAGACCGGCATCGACGTCGAGATCGAGGTCGTGAACTATGCTGAGATGCACACCAAGCTGGTGCCGCAGCTGGTGGCGCCGACCGGAAGCTACGACGTCATCGTGGTCGATTTCTACTGGGTCGGCGAGTTCACCAAGGCGGGCTGGTTGCAGCCGCTCGACGAGCGGATCGAAGCGGATGGCTTCGATACCTCGGTCTACTTCGATTCACTGATGAACCTGGTCGGTAAGGTCGATGGCGTGACTTACATGCTGCCGTTTTACAACTATGCCATGGGCTTGACATACCGGAAGGACATGGTCAACGACCCGCAAGAGCAGCAGGCGTTCAAGGACAAGTACGGCATCGAGCTGCGCGTCCCCGAGACCTGGGACGAGTACATGAAGCAGGTGGAGTTCTTCACCCGCGATACCGACGGCGACGGCCAGACGGACTTCTACGGCGTCGTCAACCAGGGGCTGCGGCCCGACCCGATCGCCATGGAGTGGTCGAACTATCTCTATGCCAATGGCGGTCAATACTACGGGGAAGGCGACTGGCGGCCGACGCTCGACACGCCCGAGGCGGCCAAAGCGCTCGAGGACTACCGCACCAACCTCAGCAAGTACGG
>DATAEH010000133.1:0-1976 GCA_036258115.1 Streptosporangiaceae bacterium | reverse complement strand
GCAGCGCCGAAGAACCGCTTCGGCCGTTGCAGGGCGTTGGCGTCGACGCCACCGGTCAACACCTTGCCGGACGACGGCACGACGGTGTTGTAGGCCCGCGCCAGCCGCGTGATCGAGTCGAGCAGGATGACGACGTCGCGGCCGTGCTCGACCAGGCGCTTGGCCTTTTCGCTCACCATCTCGGCCACCTGGACGTGGCGCGTCGCCGGTTCGTCGAAGGTCGAGCTGACCACCTCGCCGCGCACCGTACGCGCCATGTCGGTCACTTCTTCCGGGCGCTCGTCGATCAGCAGGACGATCAAGTAGACCTCGGGGTGATTGGCCACGATGCTGTACGCAATGTTCTGCATCAGCATCGTCTTGCCGGTGCGGGGCTGGGCGACGATCAGCGCCCGCTGCCCCTTGCCGAGTGGCGCGATGATGTCGATCACCCGGCAGCTGATGTCCTTCGCGCCCTCGGCCTCCAGCTTCAGTTTCTCGGTCGGGTAGTAAGGCGTCAGATTGTCGAAGTGCACGCGGTGACGCGCGCGCTCGGGGGGGTCGAAATTGATCGTGTTGACCCGCAGCAGGGCGAAGTACCGCTCGCCTTCCTTGGGCGCGCGCACCTCGCCGTCCACGATATCCCCGGTACGCAGGCCGAAGCGCCGGATCTGGCTGGGGGACACGTATATGTCGTCGGGCCCGGCCAGATAGTTGACGTCGGGCGTGCGCAGGAACCCGAAGCCGTCCTGCAGGATTTCCAGCACGCCCTCCCCGTAGATCGGGACTCCGCTCTCGGCCAACCGCTTGAGCGTGGTGAATACGAGATCGGGCTTGCGTAGCGTGCTCGCGTTCTCGATGCCGAGTTCCTCGGCATATTCCAGCAGCTCCGTCGGTGAGCGCCGCTTGAGCTCCGACAGGTTCATGAACCCGGTAACGCCGGCTTCACCTTCGCTCAGGGGGACCGGAGGTTCCTCCAGCACCTCAGTGTCGCCGGGTTCTGGGTAGTCATGCATTGGCACGCGCTCGACTCGTGCGCGGGGTCGCCGCTTGCGGGGAGGGGGACCTGTGAGAATGGGATCGACGCTTCGCGAGAGGACTGGACTCGACGCGTGCTTAGCCAATTCGCCCTATCCTGTCAAACCCAAACCGGCCAACACGCCGTCGAAAAGGCTGGCACGCTCATCTGCCAGGTTGAAAGACAACCAGCATCACGATGCCGATGAACAATACCGTGGGCACTTCGTTGAACCAACGCAACGTACGCTCGCGCGCCGGCCGGCCGTCTGCCGCGAATTGCCCGACCAGCCGCGCCATGACGCCGTGGCTGCCGGCGAGCAGCACGACCAAAGCGGTCTTGGCGTGCAGCCAGCCCGCCGACCATTGGCCCTGGACGGTCGCGAGGATGATTCCGAAGGCGATGGTCGCGACCATCGCGGGCGTGGTGATGCCATGCAGCAGCCGGCGCTCCATGATCTTGTACTTGTCCGACGCCTCGCTGCCGACCGCGACCTGGCTGTGGTACACGAACAGGCGAGGCAGATACCAAAGCCCGGCCATCCAGGCAGCGAACGCCATGATGTGCAGAGCCTTGAGCCACAGTGTCAGGTCGCTCACGGCCGCGGCGTTTCCGACAAACGTACGGATTTGACGTAGTCTACGAGCGCGGCGACCGCATCAGGATCGGTCTGCGGCAGCACGCCATGCCCCAGATTGAACACGAACGCCCGGTCCGACAGGGTCTCGATGATGCGCTTGGCCTCCCGGCATGCGACCTCGGCACCGGCAACCAGAGCGGCCGGGTCGAGGTTGCCTTGCAGGCAGACCCCGGGCAGAACCTGACGCGCCCAATCCAGGGATACGCTGCTATCGAGGCTGACGCCATCGGCTGGGACCGCCTCGCAGAACCGCTGATACCGGATGCCGGCGCCGCGCGGAAACGCAATGACCGGCACGTCCGGATAGCGAGCCTTCAGCCGCTCGATGATCTGCCGCGC